>NC_015067.1:1200000-1800000 GCF_000196555.1 Bifidobacterium longum subsp. longum JCM 1217
GGTTGGCTTCGAGCAGTCGCGGGTCGGACAGGAGATACGGGTTGTGTTCGCTCATGCGCCCCTCCTATGCCGCGCCGTGTTCGCCCGCTGTTCGGCGAGGAACCTCCGGTAGTTCGGATCGTTGCTCTCGTCTGATATGTCGCCCCGCTGTTCGGCGCGGCTGAACCGCCGCTCCTCCGTGCTGCGCGCCCGTTCGCGTTCCAGGAGCGCGCGCGTCGCCTCGCTGTTCGACGCGGGTATGCGGATCGGACGGGCCGGCGTGGCGGCGCGTCCGGACGCGGGCCGGTTCGTCCGGCCGCGCCGCCGCATGTCGTTCAGGAGGCGTTCGCCGACGCGTATCAGCGTCCGCTCGTCCAACCCGTTGTTCACGGTCAGCTTGTAGCCTTTCCCGAAGCCGGCCAGGAGGGCGTTCTTCGACGGGGCGAGGGGCCGGGCGGGCGCGTCGGGGCGCGCCCCCGGACGGCCGGCCGGGGGCCGGGACGCGTCCGCCCGGCTCGCGGGGCCGTTCGCGGCGCGCATGCGCGACTGCGGGGAACCCTGGGCGAACGCGGGCCGGGACGGTGGGCGCGGGGCCTTCGCCTGCTCGTGGATGTCCTCGGCGAGCTGGCCGATGTCCTCGGCCGCCGTGTCGGAGCGCATGATCTTCCTCACCTGGCTTTCGAGCTCGTCGCCCCGCAGGGATTTCGCCAATTCGGCGCGCACCTTGTTCTCGTATCGGACGGTCGCCAGCCGGTTCTCGTCCGGGGTGGGACGGTTCGCGAGATATTCGGTTCTCGCCCGCGCCTCCTTGTCTCTGGCGGCGATGGCCGCCTTGTCCGCCTGGCTGGGCCCGTGCCCGCCGGCCGACCGGCCGCCGCCCGTCATGCCATGCATGGCCGGCCCCATGCCCGCCTTCACCCCGTTCATCGCGGTCCCGGCGAACCCGCCGCGCCCACCGTCCTTCATGGCCATGCCCGCGGAGCCGAGCGCCATGGCGGCCGAGCCGCCGGTCGCCACGCACACGCCCGCCGCGATCGCGGCGCCCGCGGCCATGGTCAGGCCCCGTTTCATGCCGTTGCCGAACCCGGCGAGCTGGGCGAGGCCGGGCAGGCTGAACGGGTTGCCGATCCTCCACACCTTCACGCACAGGAGCTTCACGGCCTTCACGTACAGGATCGGCAGGAAGATCGCCGCGACGAGCAGGCCCGCGACCCCGCCCTGCGTGTTCCCGTCCGCGTCGACCAGGCCCAGGAGGGCCATGCCGATGTTGGTGAACAGGATGCCGAGACTGCCGAACAGGGCGACGACCGTGGGGCCCGCCACCCATGCGAGCATCTGGACGAGCGCGTTGCCGACCGCCCGCCGGCCCGCGTCCGGGCTGACGGCGAGCAGGAGCAATGCGAGGAACAGGCCGAGCGCGGCCAGGCAGGCGACGAGCATGCTCAGCGTCTGCAGGCTGCCGCACAGCAATCCCCAGACGATCAGGTTCACCTCGCCGGCCACGCCGTTCAGGAACCCCTCCGACAGGGTGCCCAGGGAGCTTTTCCCGTGCTGCTGGTCGATGAGCCGGTAGGCGGCCGTGTTCTGCTGCATGTTCCCGCCGCCGTTCGTGAACACGAGCTGCTGCCAGCCGCTGGTCGCCGTGTTCACGTCGAACAGGAGCGTCAGGTTCGCGATCTCGCTGCGCTTGTTCGTCTTGTCCGAATCGTCGGTGACGGGCTTCGCCTTGTCCGCGTCGCCGCGCGTCACATAATACGTGTCGTTCCCGTCCGGGTCGATGCCGGTCAAAGCCGCCTCGCAGGAGGATGCGAGCGGCCCTCCCGCTTCCCGGCTGACGACGCCCGCCGCGGAGCCCGCCAGGGGTTTCCTCTCGATCGCGCCGACGAACTTGAAGCCCGCGCGCGCCTTGAACGAGCCGTCCGCATCCACCTTGCACACGTTCCACAGCATGACCCACCGGTCGAGCATCTGGGTGGTGGAATCCGCGGGCAGTTTCAGCGTGTACTGGACGCGCAGGTCCTTCGCCGTGCTCATCATGGTCGGCCAGAACGCGATCGCGTTCTGCTGGACGGCGTTCAAGCCGCCCATGCCCGCGGTCGTGATGTCGCTCATCGCCTTCGCGTCCGCGCCCGCACGGTATTCCAGGATCCGGCAGAACACGTTGCTCGCGTTCGCGCCCGCCCCGTAGGAGCCGCGCATCCACACGCGCAATCCGGTCTCCTCCCACATGAGGTTCACGCCGTCCGACATGGCGTTCCGGTTCTTGCGGGCCGCCTGGTTCAATACGGACGTGTACCGTCGGCAGGACGCCATGTTCGACTGGTCGGACGGGTCGGCGACCAGTCCGCCCGTCTTCTCCAACGCGCCGTTGAACGCCTTCGTGACGCCGCCGCCCGCCTCGTCGACCACGCTTTTCGCCGTGGACACCAGCCAGTACGGGGTGCCCGGGTACGCGTCCGTCGGATGGGCGGCGCTCGTCGCGCCCATCATGTAGAACAGGCCGAGCGCGAGGAACAGGCAGACGAGCCGTCTGGCGAGCACGCCCGCCCCCTGCCGCATGTAGACGGCGACGACGCCCGCCACGATGGCGACGAGGACGGGGATGGCGAGGAAGAAGCCGATGGTCGCCGGATCGAACAGGGCCTTGTAGATGCCGGCCGCCATCGTGTTCGCGGCCGGGCCGGCCAGGGCGATCGCCTTGTCCGACCCGGCCAGGACGCCGCCGTCGGCCAGGTTCGCGGCCGCCGCCCACATGCCGTTGCCCACCGCGTTCAGCATGTGGCCGAGCGAGTTGCCGATGGCGTCCGTGAAGTTGAGCATGTTCACGATCTTCGACGCGAAATCCTCGCGGCTGGTGCCCGATATGGTGGCCGTCGCCCACCGGTCGACGGGCAGGCAGTCGAGCGCCCTGCAGACCACGTCCGTGTTGAGCGTGTCCGCGCTGGCGGGCGCGCCCGGCGTGACGCCCGCCCCCTGCCCGCCGCCCGCGTCCTGCGTGGCGAGCACGATCATGTCCGACATGAATCCCATGCGGGATCCTCCTTCGTTGTCAGCGGTCGATCACGTGGTCGTGGAATTCGATGAGCTCGTAGCCGCCCGGATCGTACGGTTCGAGGCTTCCCGGACGGACGAACCGGCCGTCCATGCCGTGCCGGCGCGCCATGATCCGGTCGATGCGCCGCATGTTGCGCTCCCCCTCCACGCTGCGCCGGCGGACGAACAGGACGAGCGCGGCGACCATGCCCGCGGGGATCAGCAGGTACGGCCACCATTGGCCGGCGGCGGCCGGCAGCACGCGTACGAGCGTGGCGAGCGCCGCGCCCGCCACGGCGCCCGCCACGGCGATGAACAGGTTCGTGCTGGACACCCATTGGCGTCCGCCCAGGTGCAGTTCGTCGACCTGGGAGACGCGCTGGCCGCTGACCGACGTCAGATCGAACAGCATGATCCTACAGTCCGAACACCTGGGAGATGACGTTCAACACGATCTGGAACAGCATGGCGACCAGTCCGGCGGCGAACGGGAGGATCTGGGAGGGCAGGATGCCGCACAGGCCGAGCGTGATGCCCGCGCAGCACCATCCGACCGTGCCTCCCCCCTGCAGCGCCTGCCCGATCTGCGTGGACGGCCACCATTTGCGCAGGACGAGCAGCACGACGCAGGTGATGATCACGACCGCGCCGAGCAGGACGAGCAGGGTCGCGAGCGCCGCGTTGCCCGTCACAAAGCCGCACAGTTTCGCCACGCCGTCCATGATGGGCCGCACGATCTGGGGTGCGGCGGCGACTTCCACGCTTCGCATGGCTTCCATCCTTTCCTTCCGACGTCATGATGCACGCCCCCTATGCGGCATAGGGGGCGTGCATCATGCGAAGGAAAAGAATCGACGAGGACGCGGGCTGGCGCGCCCCCGACCCGAAACGCGACGGCGACCCGGACCGCCAGTTCTCGAGGCGCGCGTTCCGCCTCACCGGCCTGCGGCTGCTCAGATGGCAGCGGTGGATCGCGATCATGCTGCTCCTGATCGTCGCCTATCTCATGTCGAACCCGCCGGACGCGTCGAAGCCCGCCCCCGCCGCGGACCTCGATCCCGCGGGACGCGTCGAATCATGGGCGTTGACGGAGCAATGGCTCGCCAAGGGCGCGTTGGGCGCGGACGCGCGGATCGTCAGCTGGAACGGACAATCCCACGCCACCGTGTCGGACGGGTCCAAGGACATGACATTGAGCGTGAACACGCTGATCGTGGACTCCGCGGCCGGCTGGTGGCGGGTCAGGACCACGGTCACGCCCGACGGGCGCCTGTCCGGCTGGCCGAGCGTGGAACGACTCGGCCTGGCGGGCGCGGACGACAGGGGCGATACGGGCATGTGGAAGGACACGCTCGGACAATTGACCGCGTCCGACATGCTGGACACGACCGTGCGCAAATGGGCGGACGCGTTCATGGGCTCCGATTCGGACATGCTGACCGTGCTCGTCAACGATCCGGATCCGAACGCCTGGTATCGGGCGCAGGGGCTCGGCAAGGCGGCGGCGGCCACCATCGACGGGGGCGCCTACCTGGACAAGGGGAACGTGGACCGTAACGAACGCAGGTCGGACCGGGCGGCGCTCAGGGTCACCGTCACCGTCGCGCACGCGGACGCGGGCGACGGTTCGGCCGCCCAATCCCAATACTCGTACGATCTGCTGGTCGCCGACCCGGACGGCACGCCGCGCATCCTCGCCTGGGGGGCTCCCGGCACGGGCGCGACCCTCAGGGAGCATGGGAACCGGGCGCCCGGCGCGCGCCCCGCGCACGACGCGTCATCCGACACGTCCGCGTCCGCGGGCACGGGGGGCGCGGCGAAATGAGGGGAACGCATACCCGGGTCCGGCATGGGAGGACGGACATGACGGCGGACACGAGACGGGATCGGACCAGACTGCGGCGCGGGCGCGTCAGGCAGCGGCATGTCGCCCTGCTCCTCCTGTTCGCGCTCGCGGCGTCGGGCATGGGAGCATGGCTCGCGAACCCCGCGCCCGCGACGGCGGACACGACGGTCCGCGCCTCGATCGGCGTGCAGGGCCGTCCCGACCCGTTCCCCGCCGCGGACCGCGACCGGACGCGCACGGACCTGACGGTGGACGGCACATGGGATATGGGCGACCGGCCGGAGGGCAAGCTCACCATCATCCACGCGGACAATCCAACGGTCCGTGACCTGATCAACGGGCGCGACGAGGATCAGACTCCGACCGGATTCAATCCGGACCATGCGACCGGCGACACGGGCAACGCGTACGCGTACGGGCAATGCACATGGTGGGCGTATGTGCGGCGCACGCAACTGGGATTGCCGGTCGGCAGCCGGCTGGGGGATGGCGGCATGTGGGCCGATTCCGCCAAGGCGCTCGGCTATTGGGTGGATGATACTCCCCGACAAGGGGATGTGATCGTGTTCAGCCCGGCGCAGGTCAACAACGCATGGGGGCACGTCGCCATCGTGGAGAAGGTCAACGGCGACGGTTCCATCGAGATCAGCGAAGCGAACGTGAACGGGCAGGTCGGCCCGTTCCGACGCGCCATCGAGGCGAAACAGACGCATGCATACCAGTACATCCACTATTAGAAGAGCTCCCATTGTCCTGACGGTTCTCCTGCCAATCGTCATGCTCGCCATGCCGACGATCCCGGCATGGGCGGACGCCGCCGATTCGGCTCCAATCCACATGGCGAGCAGTGTCAGATCGTTCCCGAAACACTTGGTTCCGCATCGTTCGTTCAGTGAGGCCGTATCGACCGACGTGGACGGCTCATGGGGAGGCATCGAAACCCTGGACGTGCCGCATGCGGAAAGCCCCGAGGAACAGGCCACGCGCATCCAGGCCGAACAGGCGCGACAGTCGGAGGCCGCGTCACGCGCCGAGCCACGCACACCGGCCGTATCGGCGCCGACGACAGGTGACAAGGAGAAACCCGCCTCGGATACGGCCGCCGCCCTGGTCTCCTACGCGCTCCAATACCAGGGCGCGCCATACGTGTACGGGGGCAATACGCCTGCCGGCTGGGATTGCAGTGGTTTCACCCAATACGTGTACGCGCGGTTCGGCATCCAATTGCCGCACCCGTCCGGCATGCAGGCCACGATCGGCACGCCCGTTACTGACCCGCAGCCGGGTGATCTTATGGCAAACGCGGGGCATGCGGGCATTTACATCGGCAACGGTCTGATGATCCATGCGATGAACCCGGTCGACGGCACGAAGGTCACGGCCGTCATGCCCGGCATGGGATATTATCGCCTGCTCGGCTAGGGCACGCTATACTGTGTGGAAAGGGTCGGCGCGCGTTTTCCGGTTCTCTGTCCGAACGACGCGCGTCGACCCTTCTTTGTCACCGGTTGTTGTTGGCGTACGGGTTTTGCGTATTGCCTGATGTTACGGGCGGTTGGGCCGCCTGCTGTGGAGGCGCGTATTGGCCTGCGTCCGGCGGCGGGATCATGCCATTGCCGGTACCGGGCACCTGAGGCGGATACGGGTTCACCGGAGGCAACGGCCCCCGCGCCCGCGCGGCGGACGGTGTCCGGGTCGGAAGGATGGCCCGTATGGCGTGTTCCCGTAGTGGTTTTTGTCCGGTCAAGCCGCATCCTCCCGTCCGCATGCGGGTCCCAGGGGGCCGGCGGGCAGCACGATCATGACCTTGCGGCCCCGATCGTCCGCCAGGGCGGCCCGCATGCCCCGCCGTCTCGCCTCATGCAGGACGGACAACGCGAGCATGTCCGGATCCGATCCGTGCAGGACGGTGCGTTCGCCGCCGATGATGAGCATCGCCATCGCGCGTGTCTCCTTCGCCTTCAGTCGATGTTGCCGAGCAGTCGGGCGGCGAGCCGGTAGCGGCGGTCCATCCCGCGCGCCGCCGTCCCCGGATCCGCCTCCTCGCCCATATGCGCGTCCGTGTCCTCCAAAAGGATCCGCTCCCGTTCCGGATCGAGCCCGTAGCGGCCGGCGAGCGCACGGGAATACTGTCCCACGCCGTCCCCCTCCGCGATGCGTTCGCCCAACGCGTCCCATTCCTTCTCGTCCGCCAGGGCGAGCATGTTGTCGCGCCGGACCTGCTCGTTGAGCTGGCGGGCTTTGGCGAGCATGTAGGCGGCCGCCTCCCTGGTGCCGGAGATCTCCTTGCCGCGTTTCTCCTCATAGGCGCGGATCTCGTCCGGATGCCTCCGTCGATGCCGTTCGAACGCGTCGATCGCGTCCACATGCTTCTTCGACGGTTTCGGCTCCTGCCTCAACCGTTCGATCTCCGCGTCCACCCACCGGTCGAGTTCGCCGAATTCGGGATCCCGTTCGCGTTGCAGGTCGCGGCGGGCGAGCATGAACGCGGCCGCCTCCCGGTCCGACGAGATCGGGTCGCGGCGTCGGGCGACGAAAGCGCCCGCCTCGTCCGCATGCCCCGCCCGCCATCGGTCGAACGCGGCGGCCCACCGGCGGGTCGTGCGGTGTCTGACGTCCCGTTCCTCCAGTTCGAGCAGCCGACCGTAATGCCCCTCCATGAGGGAGACGAACCGGGCGTGCCCATCGTCCGTCACGGGCGTGGGCGCGGCGACGTCATCCGGGGCCGCGCCCGTGTTTTTCGCCTCGTATCGGCCGCCTTCGGGCGTGCCCTTCGGCTTGTGGCTCCTGTTGTTCCTGTCCACGGTCAAGACGCCGTTCCCCTTTCCTTACTGGTTCTTCCCGGCCACACAGCCGGCGAGGTAGGTGACGGTCTGCTGTTTCTCCCTCGGAGTCATCGTCAGACCGTATTTCGTTTTGATGCTGACGCGTTTCGCCATGTAGTCGCACCGGTACGCCTTGTTGTCCGGCATCCAGATGTCGGGCGCGCCCGTATGCTGCGTCAGGTATCCGGATCGTCCGTTCACGTCGATGCCGCTCCCCTTCGCCATGTTCGCCGGCCCGTCCGAGGCGAGGAGCACGTCCGGATCGTTCGCGTATTCGACGCGTTTCGCCTGATCCCAGTCGCGGGCGCCGGACGCCCAAGCGTCGTACAGGGACACCACATGGTCGATCTGCACGTCGGCGCTCGTCTTCACGCCCCGTCTGAACCCGATGGTCCCGCCCGTGTACGGGTCGCGCAGCGTGCCCGACACGACCCGGCATGAGGAGTCCTTCCTCACGCCGGTCATGTCACGGGCGAGGATCGTGTCCCTCGTGGTCGCCTTCCCGCAGCCGGACGAAGCCCAGCCGCCGAACCGCGTCTCACGGTCGTAGCCGCCCGGCCTGGCGTCCGCCGTGCCTATCCGGCCGGCCGCGTCCAACTGGGCCCGCCATGCGGCCGCATCCCCCGTCGGGGCCGTGTCCGGGGTTCTCCCCGTGCCCTTCGCCCCCGCGTCCGTCTCCCCGCCCGTATGGACGCCGAACAGGGAGAGCAGGCCCGACAGGCTTTTGGCATCCGGGTTGCGTCCCGCATCCCCCTTCTTCGATTCGGCCAATGCGGCCGTGGACGCGTCCGGGTTCCCGACGCCCAGCGTCTCGGACACGGTCCGCCAGCCTCCCGAGGAGACGAGCACGACGACAAGCACGCCCACCATGACCAGGGTCGCGATCATGGACAGCAGCTGCCGGAACGGGCCTCCCCCATCGCCACGTCGCATGGTCACGCCTCCGGGATGTAGACGGGGGCCTGCACCTGTTCGAGCAGCCAGTTGATCGCGGGCGTCAATCCGGTCATGTTCAGGCCGAGCACGCCGAGCACGCCCATGATCATGATCGCGGACAGGAGCAATGCGAGGACGCGCAGGCCCATGGAGAGCGCGGACTGGGCGCGGTTGAACGCGAAGCCCACGAGGAGCGCGATCATGAGGACGATGAAGTACACGCCGAACGCGCCCGGCGCGGTGACGCTCGACCAGAATGCGCGCCAGCCGGTGACGCCGATATCAACAATGCTCATGGCCTCCCCCTATGCCCCAAAGGGGCCCGTCGTACGGGACGACGGCCCCCGGGGGGGCGAGGGACATGATGGCGGATGCCGATGGACGGGATCGGCCCGTGACGGGCGTGGAACGAGAGGCTGCGGGCGTGTTCGACGAAAACGCGCGCCTGCGCGGACCCGACCCGCGGGCCGCGGCCGGCGATGCATCATGCCCCGTTGCGCACGCATAGCCTCCGCACGCAACGGGAACCGGAACGGGCGGAGGAAACGGCGTAATGACCGTGGACAGGAACAACAGGAGCCACAAGCCGAAGGGCACGCCCGAAGGCGGCCGATACGAGACGAAAGGCGGCGCCACGGGCCCGGATGACGTGAGGCCGCCCACCACGGCCGAAAACGCGTCCGACATCCTCGACCGGGCACGGGAACGCGGCCTCGACTGGGATCTGCTCGCCGGACGAAGCGAGAACGGGCGCAGCATCAACCTGGACGCGCGGGGTCACGGCGACCGGCGCGTCCACGCGGAACCCGACGGGCACGGCGGCTGGGACCTCGTCTACCGGGAATGGAGGAAACCCACATTACGCGAATACAACGGGCCCGGCATCCACCCGTTCGGCGTATTCGGCTGGATGTCCGACCGGATCAACGGGAACGCGGAGACATGGATCCCCATCCGTCGCGGGCACGCCGCCAATGACGACCAGCTGCTCGACGCCGCCGCCGACTGGTGCGGGACCGACTGAAACGGGAAGCCGGCCGACGGCACGCATAGCCATCCCGCATGAGCAAAGACACGCACGGCCGGACGCACCGGCCCGCCGGACTGCCGAAAGGCGTGGCCGGCACCTACGACAGGAATCCCGGCACGAACGGCGACGACATCGCCCCGCCCATGCCCGTCCACGACGATCCGGACATACTGCGCCGCGAACTGGCATCCATCCCCCAGCGGGACGGTCCGGAATACGACGGGCTGCGCACCAGGCTCGCCCGCGCCGAACTGAGGCAAATGGAATCGAAAGAGAAGCATGCCACCGCCGCCGACATGTTCCGCTCACTCAGCGAAACAGGAGGCGGGACATGGAGTCCGCGAAACGACGCCACTCCCGTTGTCGGGTTCTGCCATTCACCATACCCCGAACGGAGCAGGGTCGTGGCAATGCCCTCCACCACCGATGATTTCGCACGACTGTCCATGGAATATCTCATGGACAATCGCGATCTGCTGTCGAAAGACGGCAACTATCTGGGATTATGGCGCAACCCGGCCGACGACAGATTATATGTCGACGTCTCCGTCTGCGACATGGACGCGCATGACGTCCGGGACGCATGTGCCAAACATGATCAGATAGCCTTCTGGGACATCCAATTGGGTGAAGAGGTCATCGTGAATCCAGACGCGCGATCAGGACAATAAACAAGGAGAACGACAATGGCACGACAGCTTGAAGGCCTATACGATCCGAAGACCGGAGCCGTAGGCATGGCAAAGTTCAGCGTCATGATGATGCGTAAACTCAACGGGCACATCACCAGCCGTCAGGAAATCCTGGACATGCAGGACACGCTGGGCCGCGAATGGACGGAAGAGGAGATAAAGGAGATCCTCAAGGCGAACGGGACGTCCGCCGACGATCCGTCGCAGACAGCCTTACGCGCATCGACATGCGGGGGCACGCATAGCCGTCCCGCATGAGCAGAGACATGCACGGCCGCGGCCGGACCGCCGGATAGAGGACGGCCGTCCTGTCCGCGATCGCGCATGCGCCCCCGCGCGCCCGGGACGCATAGCCGGAACCATCATGAACGATAAGCCTCTCTTCGAAATCCGGCAGGGCACGACGCCCATGCTCGTCCACACACCACACGCGGGCCGGCTCGTCCCCGACGGATTCGACCGCACCCGCCTGACGGACGCGGAAGCATTCGACCAGACATGCGAACAGGTACGAGACCGGCACGCGGACACGCTCGGCCTCATGATCGCCGCCCGGCTCCACGCAACCATCATGCTCGACCACACGACCCGCATGTGGTGCGACCCGGAACGATACCCCGACGACCGGGAGGAGATGAACACGGCCGGCATGGGCGCCATCCCCACACGCGACATCGACGGGCATCCCCTCTACAAGCCCGGACAGGCACCCGGCATGAGGGAACGCGGACAACGGTTCCGCCTCCTGTACACGCCATGGCACCGCATGCTGCAAGCCCAATGCCGGACCATGCTCGACACGTACGGACGATGCACGATCATCGACGTCCACACCCACCCCAGAGAACCACGCCCGTTCGAACCGCACGCCGACCAGCCGCGCACCCAGACCATCATCGGCCACAACAACGATCCCGCATCCCGGGCGATCGGGGCACGCGCCGCCGCGCTCCTCATGGGCCGCGGCCTCACCGTCGGCGTCAACACCGCACACCGGGGCGCCATCACCCCCGACGGCATACACGACATACGGCTCGCCAGCATCATGGTCGAAACCAGATGGGACACGGCCGCCGACCCCATGGCGCGCCATGACATCGCCGACGCGATCGCACGCGCCCTGGAGGGACGCGCATGAAACCACGCATGCAATACCGGAGCCGACGCGTCCACGGCATCCTGTTCGAACCCGACCATGCGAGCATGATCATCCGCAACAAGCCCGGCCGCCACTACCTGATCCACGGCGACGACACCCGTCTCATCACCGGGTTCGACACCCCGCTGGACGCGCCCGACACCATGGGCTACGGCATCTACCACGAAGCCGACCGGCCGAACACCATGTGGATACGCGACCGGACCGGCCTACGCCGCATCCAAGGCACGCCCGCCACGCCGCTCGAACGCGACGCGCCCTGGAACCGCGTCGCCACCCGCATCCCCAACCATCCCATCCCCAGCCCATACGCATAGGCGCACCGCATGAGCACAGACAGGAACAACCGGAGCCACAGGCCGAAAGGCCTGCCCCCACGCGTGGCCGGAACATTCGAACCGGAAGCATGCGGCGGCCACGAGACCGGCATACGACCGCCCGAACCACCCGACCGCATCGAACTCATGGAACTCGAACGCCTCGCCCGCACCATGCCCGCACCACGGCCCGGCGACATCGCATGGCGTTTCGGCACGCACACCATCCCCCAGCAGGCCATCGACATGCGCTACGGGCGCGACGACATACGCCTCCAACGGCTCGTCATCCTCACCCACGCGGACGAGGACACGCGCCGCATGCTCGCCGCACGCATGCACGACCACGATTGGATTCGCAGCCACGCCACACCCCTGTTCAAAGACCGCGCATGCATCATCATCCCCGAACCGGACCCCTGGGATGAACCCGGACACGAACCCGGCCGGCCGGACACACGCCCCGTCTGGCCGCACCCCATCGACACGCGCATGATCGCCGAAGACTGCGCCGCCCACCTCGACATCCGACGCTCATACACGCCCACGCGCGTCAGCCGCACGGGGAACGAAACCCACGTCGAATGCGTGGACGACACGACCCACACGTCCCGCTCCTACCGGACCGGAACGAACATCGCGCATCTCCCCGACGGAGCCTGCATCGAACATGCGGCCGACGGACGATGGCATGTCATCCACGACGATCCGCCGCTCCCCCCACGCCCCGCCGACAGGCCGCACGCACGCGAAGACACGCGCCCGCACGACCCCCGACCCGACACGGAACCGGAACCGGAACCAAACCCGGATCCGCCCGGGCGATCCGACGAAGCGGACAGGCCGCGACGCCCGGCCTCCGACCCGCGCATGCGCCAAGCCTGGATCCGGTTCCTCACCGGACTGTTCCAGGGCGTGTCCAGCATCATCCGCGAATCCAGGCGCGCCCACTGACAGGGGGCGCCATGCGCGCCGTCCGGCGCACGCCGCGGACGAAAACGAAAAAAAGGAGACAAAGAAAAGGAAAAAGAGAAAAAGAGCAAAAGAGGAAAACACGATACGACACCATCCCATCAGCCATCGGAAAAGAAAAAAGACAGGACACCGACACCCAGGAACACACGCGACGGACATCACACCACAAAACAGCATCACATCAAGGGGAGGGACCGTTTTCCCTTGCAAAAAACCGGGTTTCGGCATGGTTTCCATGCCCGGACGCCGGGATTTCCCCTTCATGAGGGACGCATACCCGATCCGCAAGGGACGATGGAAGGGGAAGGCGTATGATCACCGTCAGTTTCGACGACACGACGGCCGGGCCGGACGACCTGCCGTTGCTTCGGATCGCGGACGCGGCGAACCGGATCCATGGCATGGACGCGCGGCGGCTGCCCGGCCTGCTGGAATCATCCTGGCTGGACTGGGCGCCGCCCTCCTCGCGTCTGCCCGACGTGGGCATGCCGTCGCCGCCCGGCCGGGACGATTGGCTGTGGGCGCGCGGGCATGCGGGGCTGCTGGGGTTCGACGTGTCCGCCTACGGGTCGGGCATGATGTTCGCGTCCATGCTGGCGAAGCGCGTGGGCGTGCGCCGGGCGGGCTGGTGCGCGCTGGCGTTGGCCTGGTGCGCGCGCATGGCCCGGTTGGATGCGCGCGCATGGACGCTGGCCCTGCTGGAGCATGATC
Source organism: Bifidobacterium longum subsp. longum JCM 1217 (assembly GCF_000196555.1). Taxonomy (NCBI): domain Bacteria; kingdom Bacillati; phylum Actinomycetota; class Actinomycetes; order Bifidobacteriales; family Bifidobacteriaceae; genus Bifidobacterium; species Bifidobacterium longum. Next base: position 1,213,504 of record NC_015067.1, read on the forward strand.
CGGCGCGCGTGCGGGCCGATTCGCTTCGGCTTGTGCCGGTGGGCCCGTTGTCGGGGTTGTGGAGCGTGTGGGCGTCGCCCGCGTTCATGCCGGGCGTGACGGGCGTGGATGTGGCGTGCGCGTTGATGGATTGCGCGCGTGCGGGACGCTACCGGTCGGATCATGTGGTCGCGCCGGACGGCCGGACGGTCCGAATCCCGGATATGGTGTGGGATCGCGTGGATTCGATGGGATTGGCTTCCGTGTTCGCCGACACGGGGTTCTAGAACAGGGGCGTCATCGTCCCCTCGTCCGGCGTGCTGTTTTCCCGTCTGCATGCGCGGGCGGCGTGGATCATGCGTCCCGCGTCCGTCTGACGAGCAGCCGCTTGTACAGTCGGCGTCCGTTGACCGTCGGATCGTCGAGCTTGCCGAGCAGCATGAACCCGTTGCCTGGCGCCCAATGTTCGAGGAAGTTCAACGGGACGCCCATCGGCCCGTCATGATCGTCGGGCATCATGCGCATGGAGTCCACGTTGATCGCGTCGTAGGCATCATATTCCGGATATTCGTCCTCATGTCCCCGGTACGTGTGTCCCGTGGGAGGCTGGGTCTTGTCGGCGCGTGCGGCGGCGAGGCTGGTGAGCCATCGGATGCTGTTGACGCCGACCGTGCCGTCGGGCCGGATCATGCTTCCCGTCTTCGGCCGGTCGTCGGGCAGTCGGAAGAACATGCTGCCCGAGTGGATGCTCAGGCCGACGAGGCAGCGTCCCCCCTTGACCATGGGGAATACGTCGTTGGCGGTGGCGAGGTTCAGGTTGGCGACGATCAGGAAATCGGTGTCCGGATGCCGGCGGAGCATGCGCATGAACCGGATGGCCTTGCTGAACGGCGGGTTGGTGACGACGATCGCGCCGGGCCGGTCGAGCAGGCGTTCGCATTCGGGCGAGTCGAACGAGCCGTCGCCGTCCAATGGGCGGGCGGCCAGGTCCGCGATCGAATATCTTCCCTCGCGGCCGTCGTTGTCCACATGCCATTGCATGGCGGGCGTCCCGTCGTCGAACAGGGTGTCATGGTCGGGTTGGAAGCTCGTGCAGGTGAGGGACGCGATCCCGTATTCGCTCATGTGGTCGAGCGTCCATCGGACGAACATGCTCATGCCGGGCCGGTCATTGCAGTCGCAGATCACATGCCGGCCGGCCAGGTCATGGCGGTAATGGGACAGTTCCCTGTCGATCGCGTCGTACGTGGTGTAGAATTCGTCGGCCTTCGCCTTGCGCGCGCCGGTCAGGTACCGGTGATGCTTGTGTGTTCCCATGCCCCGTCGTATGCGTCAGGGGCACGGTTTTCCGGTCGGCTGTCAGACGGCGGGACCGTTGCAGTCTCACCCCCGGATGCCGGTCGGCGGCATGTCATGCGGGGACGAATACGGTTTCGACGTGAACCAGCCGTGCACGCCATGACCCGTCCTGCGCTCCGATACGGACGGGGCCATTCCAGGGGTCCGCAAAGGCGCGGGCTCCGGGGCGGCCCCTTTTCCTTTCCGTCCTACCTCTGCGCGCCCTTGCGCAGGTTGCAGTCACGGCACAGCATCTGGCAGTTGTCCGGCACGGTGTGCCCGCCACGGCTCCACGGGACGATGTGGTCCGCATGCATGTCCGCCAGGCCGAACTCGCCGCCGCACACGGCGCACCGGTGCCCTTGGGCTTCATAGGCGGCGCGCTGGGTGCGTTTGTCGAACGCCCGGATGCTGAGTCTCCGCTCGTCGCCGTCGAGCAGATACCGGTAGACGCCGCTCTTGCGGGTCACGTCCTCGTCGGCCATCAGCTCTTGGACGCGGGCCTCAAGCGCGTTCGGGTCCAGGTCGGTACGGTCCCGGTTCGCATCGTACATGGGACCCCATGGCAGGCCCTTCATCTCCCGCCGGTAGACGGGGAACACGGCCTGCGCCCAGTCGAGCACGCTGCGGAAGTAGCTCCACAGCGCCTGCGCGGTCGGGTCGTGCTGGTGTGTGCCCATGTAGTCCTCGACGCTCGCGCCGTGCCGTGCGGCCGCCCAGCCGAGCACGGTGGCCAGATAGTCCTGCCGGATGGCCGAGCCCTTCAGCCAGTCGCCGCCCACCTGGACCGCGGGGCCGCCCGGCTTGCTGAAGCGGGCGCGGGCGTCCGCGACCCATGGGCCCGCGTATACGGCGTTCAGCAGCTCCTGGTCGTTCAGCTGGACGCCGGCGATGTTGACGATGCGGAACCAGTCGAGCTTCTCCGACTCGGTGCCGGAGCATACGTACACGGTCAGCGGGTAGCCGAGGATACGCTCCTTGACGTCGCGGGGCAGGTTGAAGAAGAACCGCCCGTCGAGGCTGTACTGTCCGGCCACGTATGAGCAGACGCTGATGGTGCGCTGCTGGCCGTCCATGACCTCGTAGCGTGGCCGCGCGTCGGGTCCCCGGTCCACCCAGTACATGACGTTCAGCGGGAGCCCCTTGAGTATGGTGCGCACCACCTCGTCGCGCCGGTCGTCCCGGTAGACGAACTCGCGCTGGTAGGGCGGGCGCACGTCCAGGTCGCCGCCGTAGGCGGTCACGCCCCCGACCGCATTGTCCGTGTAGCCTTGGCTCAGGTCGCGCACCGCGACGGTGATGGGTTCGACGTTCAATTGGATGCCTCCTTGCGGCGGATGAGGATTCGCCTGTATGTCTCCTGGCCGTGTATGCGCCCGTTCATCAGACCGGGCGCACGGCGGGTCATGTTCGGATAGTCGCGGTCTATCGGCTCGGTCTGCGGCGTATGGTGATGCGGGCGTACTTCGATTTGCCGTTGACCATCGTGTCCTTCGGATTGTTGAACAGCCCGGCTATCGCCGTCGCCGGACGAGTATGCGAAAGTACGGTTGTACTCTCTCTCTCTTTCTCGGGTGAAGACCAGGTCGCGTCCGTCATCGCCCTTGCGGAACGCGACGATGTCGAATTGGTCCGGGTTGTACTTGTCCATGAACGTGATGGGCACGCCCATCACGCCGTAGTAATCCTCGGGGATGTCGGCCACCTTCGACACCTCGATGGCGTCGTGGTTGTCGTACTTCGGGTAGTCGGTCTCATGGCCCTTGTACCGGCGATAGAGCAGCAGGTCCTCGTGGCGCTTTTTGATGTCCAGGTTGGTGTACCAACGGCACAGGCCGTTGACTTGTTTGGTGGTCCCCTCGCCGGGGATGGTGAAGTCGGACGGCGAGGTGAAGCCCAACCAGACCTTGTCATCGCGTAGGAGCGGAAAGATCTCCTTGTAGGTAATGGCGTTCTTGTTGCCCAGTACCACGAATTTCTTGCCATGTTCCACGAGCGTCGCCACATACTCGCGGAACAGGCTGAACGGCGGATTGGTCACGACGATGTCGGCCTCGTCGAGCAGTTCGAGGCATTCACGGCTGCGGAAGTCCCCGGCTCCGTATTCGCCGTCCCCGTGGAGCTCGGCCACCTCGTTGCCCGGGGCGTTCAACAGCACTTTGACGTCCTCCATGTCGAAGCCGCCGTCACCGGTCGTATCCTCCACGTGGGTGACGATGGCCTTGTAGGCGTGACGCGACGGCGCGTCCGGTTCGTCGCCGAACAGCGACGGCTGGTACTCGGCCCCGGCGATAGGCGAGCCGCAGTAGCTCGTCGCCATCAGCTTCTTCAGTCCCAGATGGTTGAAGTTCAGGGCGAAGTACCTGAAGAAGTTCGACTCGTAGGGGTCGTCGCAGTTGCAAAGCACGGTCCTGCCTTTGAAATGCTCCGAGTAATGCCTTAGCTCGTTCTCGATGTCCGGCATTCGTGTGTAGAACTCGTCGTTCTTGGCCTTCTTGGCGGCTGATAGTTGGTTGTTGCCCATACCGGGCGCTATGCGTCGCGGCGAAAGGAAAGGTGCCGCCGAAGCCTTTGGCGGCACGGCCCGTCCTGGGCGGATACGCCGACGGGCCGCCGCCAATAAGCCGGAAGTCCCGCACCGTTTGCCGAACATGACAGGAGGCCGCCTCATGGGATAATCCCGTGGGGCGGCCTCCTTACGACTATTCGACGCGTTCCACCTTATCGTCGAACAGATGGAACCCATGGCGTGCGGCGGCGACGCCCTGCGGTGTCCTGTCGGCCAAACGGCGTAGGTCGCTGTCGTCGTACGCTTTGATGGTCAGCGTGCAATGGTAGCCTCCCTCGCCCTTGGTCAGGTCCAGGTCGGGGTCGGCGAGAAGCCCCTCGCGGTCGGGCTTGCTTCCTTGGGGATAGCACAGTTTGAAACGGACGGTCCAATCGGCGGGCTCGCCGATCTCATACTCGTCCGACTTTGCGCCGGGAATCCTCGCGGTGATGTCCGCAGCCTGACGGTTCGCCCGTTCGATGCGGTCCGCCTTGCCCTGATGACGGTCGAGCCAAAGATTCACCGCATGGGACACGTCCGCCCCTTCGGATCGGGTGCAGTCGCAGTCGACGTGGACGCGAAGCGCATCCTCATCCCCGTCATATCCGGCCGTGACGATCACAGCCTTGTGGCAGATGGGACATTCGCGCCCTGCATATAGGTCGCGGAACCGCTCGAACGATTCGACGCAACGATTCCACCTCCAGGCGCGCCCGTACAACAATTCCTCATCGTATCCATGCAGGCCGGAACATGCGGTCCCGCCCCGTATAGCAGGCAGCAGCCGGAACAGGATCCGGTATTCGTGGAACGGAGACGACCATGACGGCAGACAGGAACAACAGGAGCCACAGGCCGAAGGGCCTGCCCCAGGGGGTGGCGGGCACGTTCGACACGACGGCCGTGACGGCGGGGATCGACGACGTCGTCCCGCCGTCGGCCGGCGGACGTCGGCTGGACGATGCGATGCTCACAGCCGAAACATACATCATCATGGATCCGGATGTAGCCGACTGCGCGGGATACGCCGCCAGACGATTGGGTGAGCTCATCGCCCGTCCGGCGAAACCGGGCGAAACCGATGACATGCCGTTGATCATTGAAAACCTGCGATACGATCCGCAGGCCCCGGGCGGCTCCCATGCCGACTATATCGCCGACCATATAGAGGCCGCCTATGACGGCATACCGGTCAAAGCGCCTGACCGTACGCAATTGGAACAGGAAACCCGACAGCATATCCTCGAGACCGCGTTGGATCCGAACCGGGAGCTCCGCAAGCTCGGATTGGAGCCCGTACGGCCAGACGAACACACGAACGCATACGCGGGACCGCAGCCGGAGGATTGGGTAAGCGACTACGACGAGGAGACCGCCGAACGCCGCCACGAAGCCGCATGGAAAGGCACCCGGACCAAACAGGCCCGATATGCCGCGGCGACGGAGAAACACCTGTCACCGTTGAACGATGACATGCGCGACCTGTACAAGACGAACGTCGACCGTGGACTGATCAACGGCAGCGCGTTCGATGACAGGATGGCGTTCGCCGACACGCTGCACGAATTGCAGGAGGATGGCTGGAACCCGCAGGCGGGGCGCGAATACCGGAAATCCAAGGAGTTCAGGAAACTGGAGAAACAACTGCTGGACGGGCGGAAACCGACCCGACGATACCGGCAGCTGCGCGACGCGTTGTGCGACGACGAACACGGGTACCGGGCGTTCATGGCCGCGGATCCTGACGTGTTCGACCCGGACGAGAGAATCGTGAAGCCGTTCGCCGGACTCGGCCCCGACGTCGGCCAGGCCGCCATGCTGCGCCTGGCCGCCAAACACCGGGGCGTCACCGGGGCGCTCGCCCTGGCACGCTGGGATCCGGGCATCGAATACGTGACGGCGGACGCGAAGACCCACACGTTCCGCATGGAGCATGACCGGCCGGGAATCGGGTATTACAGCGACGGCTCCACCTATCCGATCGGGCACACGGTCATCACGGCGAACGGGATCAAACCCGCGAGCGTGATGAGCTGGATACACAACGAGAAGCCGGGCACGCCGGAATGGGAGGCGCGGACCCGCACCCGGTTCGAGGAGTCGAACGGCGGCGAATGGAAGCCCGCCGAAACCGACGTAATCTAATGGGGACGCATGCGGAATGCCGTAGGATTGGAATCGAAGGAGGACGTGATGGAAGAAGAATCCGTTCGGCTCGCTATCCGGCTCAAAGATGATTCGGTGTGGAAGATTTCCAATCTTTCCGGCACCGTCATACCCTACAAGGCAGCCGCCGGCATCGTCCACCACGGAAAGGGTCTTGCAGGCCGTCCCGTCGAGGAGACGGTGTTGTTGTACCGTCTGTCGAACGCATTGGAGACGACCATCGCCAATGCAGATCATCCACTTGATGAAGACCTGTTCGATTGCTTCAAGGAGCAGTTGGGGGCTTCGAAGGACATTCCCCTGCCGGATCACACCAATCCGACGGAGGAAAACGCCACGGACATGTTTATGGAGCTTTGGAATCAGGATAGGATCCTCGCCGCCGTGTGCGCGAACCATCTTCTCGTCGAAGGCGGCATCGGCCTGTTCGGAACCTACCCCGACCAGCTTCCGGCATTGGAATCCGCCATAGGGGATTCCAAGGAAGCCGCCATCTCCTATATTCACGACAATGCGGTAGAGCTTCTTCCCGGAGGCCTCACCCGGAACAGGATGCCACAATGACCATGGATGCGAACAACCGGAGTCATCGTCCCGCCGGACTGCCACAAGGCGTGGCCGGCACGTTCGATACGACCGTATCCGGAGTGGATGATGCCGATGTCGCCCCTCCCATGGGGGCGGGAACCGTTTCCAATGCGGAGGCATGCGTCAATCTGGCGAAACGCCGCACCATCGACCTGCTGTGGAAGACCGCGAGCATCGAGGTCAGGGGTCTCACGTTCCCCGATACGCGCGACGTGTTCAAGGGCATCACGCCCGGGGATGCGAGGGCCAGGGATGTGATGGTGCTGAACAATCTGAAGCACGCCTGGCAGTTCCTTTTCGACAACACGGATTGGCCGGTCGACTGGCAGTATCTTTCCGAATACAACCGGCTTGTAGGTGACGGGCTGGAGCCCTCCCCCGGCAGGCTGAGGAACGACATGGTCACCATCGGAGGCACCAGATATGTTCCCCCTGTTCCCTCGTATGATGGGGTCAGGGATCAAATCGGAAAGGATCTCGGGCTTGACGATCCGGAGGATAGGGCGTTGAACCTGTTCGCATCCATCAGCCGGGGCCAATGGTTCAGCAACGGCAACAAGCGGACTTCGGCGATGGCCGCCAACCATTGCCTCATCCATGACGGGGTCGGCATATTCGCATTGCCTCCGGAACGGATGGATGACGAGTTCAGGGACAGGCTCATCGGCTTTTACGAAAGCGATGATCGCGGACCGTTCATCGACTGGCTGAAATACCATGCGGTCGGACGTCTGGTGGACAATGGGCTGACTTCGGCGCAGAAAAACGGGGATGATCCGATCCACGACGATATGTGATATTCGACAATGACGGGGACGCATGCGGGATGCCATAAAGGATTTCTCCGCATGCAAGGAGCCCGTCATGGCCGAAAGAATCACCACACTGTTACAGGATCGTCTCCCGGTGGATTCGGACCGTCGTCTGAAGGTGCCGGCCATCCGGCCGGAGGACGACATGGTCGCCGTCCGCCGCCGTCTGGGCCGCTACCTGTACGATTCATTGGAGAAGGACACGGACCGCAAGGCGGTGGCCAAGGCCACCGCGAACGCGATCTGGCCGGGCTGCACGCCCATCGACCGCGACACGGACGCGGAGGTCGCGCGCGACCTGAGGCGCACGGAATCAAAGACCGGCAGCCCCGCGATCGCATTGCGGCATCCGGCGGGGCGGATTCTCATCATCGGGCTCGGCCCGCACAAACCCATGCTGGCGAGAATCGACTACAGGTACCGTCTCTCGAAGCGCACCGTGGACACGGTGAGCCTGCCGAGCCTGCTGGCCGCCCGCATGATCATGGAGCATATGGCGAACCCGGATCCGGAGGGGCCGATCCGCGACCTGCTGACCGACGACCGGCACACATGGCAGTATTTCCGTACGAACATGGATCGCCGGTTCGAAGGCGTGGACGGGCTCGTCGTCTCCTGCAACACCCGCGGCGTGAGCCTCCCCGACCCGCCCGAGGCGGGCGATGCGAAGGCGTTGCTGGCATGGACGGTCGGGGCGGGACTGATCGGATTGGACTGCGATGACGAACGCGCGAAAAGGCTGCTGGCGGAACGCCTCGAATGGGTGCGGTGGACGGCGGAGCTGCGGCTTGCGGCCGAGACCATCCTGCGCGTCGAATCGGATTGGCGCATGAACCGGGATCTCGCCCGCCGCACGGAGGCCGGAGTATCGGCGACCGTGTTCGAGGACAAGAAACACCGTGATCCGAAGCACGACAAGGCCGGGCAGGCCAGCCCGTTCGCCATGGACTTCGACCGGATCGAGGTCGAGGACGACGTGGACCTCGCCCTGTTCGCCCGACTGGGAGCCGAATGGGAGGCGTTGAAGCCCGCCGTCCCCATGTCCGGGACGCGCGCCGCATTGCGCTTCCGCTACACGGGACGCCACCGGGCGGACGGCGTCTACCACACCGGTTTGCGCGCGATCGCGATAGACCCGCGCCACCCCGAATCGTTCGGCCACGAGCTCATGCATCACCTCGACCACACGTGGGGCGGAACCGACCTGAGCCTCGACCCGCTGTTCCGCCCCCTGCTCGACCACTATCGTGAGACCGTGGACACGGCGCGCATGAAGGGCGCGAACCCGGACCGGTGGCTCGCCCCCGCGGAGGCGTTCGCAAGGGCGGGCGAGATTTGGCTGCACATGCGACTCGACGGCGCCGAAAACAGTCTGCTCTCCGACGGCGGGCATTACGAAACGGATTGGGCGTACGCCCCCTACCGGGGCCGGTGGAATGAGATCGGGACCGTGTTCGACCGGCTGTTCGCCTAGAACACGGCGTCGCGTATCCGCCATACGCCGCCCGTCGCATACGCGACATCCCGGGTGACGCACGTGACGCCGGCCGGCACCGGACCGCAACGGTCGGCCGGCCGGCGTTCCGCATGGCCCGGACCGTGACCGCGCAAAAAACGTCGGACGGCGCGCACTCCAGGATTTCACGCCCTCCCGTAAGCGTCCGGGCCCGGCATAGCCGGCACGCATGATCAGATTCGAATACGAATACCCCGTCCGCGTGAAGACCCAGGCAGGCGACAGCGTCGAATTCGACCCGGCGAACAACGGCGGCCACCGGGCGCTCCTCGACCGGCAGATAGCGAAATGGCAGGCCGGGTATCCGGAGGCCAAGGCCGCCCGCCTCGAATTCATCGACCGGGACCGGCATGTCGCCGTCCTCGTCGACCGGCAGTCGTCCAGCGTCGACATGCGCGACGATTCCAGCCTCGAAGTCAATCTGAGCGCCGAACATTCGAAACCCAGCAAGGGCGCCGAGGTGCAGGCCGTATACGAGACGAAATACCCCGGATACCGGCTCACCGTGTTCCACCCGTACGAAGGCAAGGCGCTCCTCGAACGGCTCACGGACGCGCAGGCCACGGCCCGCGCCCAGATCGCCACCGAACTCGGCCTGCACGACTGGGATCTCAGGGTCACGCCTTTGGAGGACGGCGGATGGAAGGTCCTCCTCGACGAGGGCATCACCTACCAGCCGTCCAAAATGGACACGCGCATGGAGAAGGCCTGCCTGACCGTCGGCCGGCTCGGCTGGTGGTTTGACGCCGACCCCGACACCGGCGTCATCGAGATCCATCCCGGCGAGCCGCCCACCTTCCCCAAACTCGTCCCCTTCCCGTTCGACCGGATCGGCGACCCGACCGTCCGCGACAAGACCCCGTTCGGCATCCGACTGGCCCGCCCCGGCGAGACCGGCGAACCCGCGTTCGTCGACTGGACCCAATCCCTCGGCCTCCTTATAGCCGGATTGTCAGGTGGCGGCAAGGCTCTTCCCTTGGATGCGCGTATCCCCGTGCCCGTCTCCGAACGCTTCCCCGCCGGCTGGGCTAGGAACCGGGACCTCAAAGAAGGCGATCCGGTGTACGGGCGCGACGGGCGGATCATCCCCATCAAGGACTTCAGCGACGTGGAGGAGCTGCCCATCTACCGTCTGACCCTGTCCGATGGCCAGATTCTGGAATGCGCGGACAACCATCTGTGGACCGTATCGGATTCCGTCATGCGCCAGGCCATGTCCGACGAACGAGGCCGGGAGCGACGCGAACAGACCATCCGGCTCGTGAATCGTTTGCGTGACGAAGCGGCCACGGTCGGGGATGGCGTGAGAGCCAACCGACGCCATATCGCCATCGACCACGGGCTGCCCCCTAATGTGACCCAGAACTGCGCGGAACGGCATGATCTGGTCGGGTCGGATGGCCTGTGCGACGAGGCGGAACTGCTGCACGCCATCGCCGACGAACGCGAATCCTACGTCATGCCCGGCGGCGTATGGGCGAACACCGTCGAAACGATCCTCACTGCACGCGAGATATCGGAGAATCCGAAACCTCACGGCAAATGCTGGGGTATCCGCCTTGCCAATCCCATCGAGAATCCGGACGCCAACCTGCCGCTCGGCCCGTATTTCCTCGGCACCTGGCTTGGCGACGGCATCTCCCGTGCCGGGGCCATCTGTCTCAACGATGACGACGAACCGCATATGCAACCCGACATTCTCTCCAGTCTGGGTGGTTCGATCCGTCGCGGAAAAGTTGAACACGGGGCGCATACCTGGTTCTATGACATGGATGACGGGCGCATCCTCGTAACCGAACTCAAAAGGCTCGGCCTGTACATGGACAAGCACATCCCCGCCGTCTATCTGCGCGCCTCCAAGAGCCAGCGCCTCGCCCTGCTCCAGGGGCTCATGGATACGGACGGTTCGGTTTCCAGTCGCGGATCATGCGAACTGTGCTTCACCAATCAGCGGCTTGCCGAAACCGCATTGGAGCTCATCCGCTCCCTGGGCATCGCCGCCGGCATGCACTCCGGACGGGCGGGCTATACAAAAGACGGCGAACGTGTGGAGGCCGGCATCCGGTATCGGATCCGTTTCACCACCTCCAAACCCGTGTTCCGCTTGCCCCGCAAACTGGCACGGCTCAAGACCGACACCCGTTCCACGCAGGATTGGCTGTACATCACGTCCTGCGAGCCGACGGGGCGCACGGAGCCGGTCCGCTGCCTGAACGTGGCGACCGACGACCACCTGTTCCTCATGGGCGGGTTCGTGCCCACGCATAACAGCGTCACCATCAATGACGTGACCACGTTGGGCATCGGCACGGGCGCGGAACTGTACGTGATCGACCATTCCACGAAGGCCACCGACTACTACTGGTGCCGGCCGTGGATCGCGGACCGGGGCTGGGGCGCGGATTCGCTGCTCCAGACCGCCGGACTGTTGAAATGGCTGCTCGACGACATCGAGGACGGCGGCGAGCGCGCCAGGGCGTGGAAGAGCCACGGCTGGCAGAACTGGTACGACGACCTGTCAGACGAGGACAAGAGACGATACCCGTACCGGCTGATCGTCGTGGACGAGCTGTCCCAGCTGACGGTCGGCGCGAAGGATGCGACCAGCCTGCCGAAGAACCCGCTGCCGCCGGTCATGGAGAAGATGTTCGAACAGCAGGTGAAGGCGCTCATCCTGTCCACCCTGATCCGCATCCTTCAGATCGGCCGAGCCTATGGCTACCGGGTGGTGGTCGCCACCCAGATCGCGTCGTCGACGACGGGCATGCCGCCCGCGTTGCGCGGCAACCTGGGCAACAAGGTCATCATGGGCGCGAAGGTCAACGACGCGCAGAAGAACCTGATCTTCAACATCGCGAAGGACGTGCCCGACATTCCGGCGAACGTGATCGACGAGGGCGTGTCCAAGGGCGCGGGCCTGAGCGAGATGGAGGGGCAGCCGCCCTACGATTTCAAGAGCTCGTTCCCCATGCTTGGGCATCATGCGGGCGTGGCGGCGCTCGGCAAGGCTTTGGCCGAACGGATCGGCCTGCCCGACGGGATCGGCATGGACGAATACCTCGACTCCCTGGACAAGGACACGCCTTCGAACCCGGAGTTCGAACAACGGGTCATGGAACGCATCCGGTTCCCCGAGGCGGAATCATATCTGCGTTTCCCGTTCCTGCAGGCCATCAAGGACAAGTGGGATGAAAGCCTCGACGAGTACGGGGGCGGCCCGGCCGATGCCGGATCCGGGGGGAACGGGGATGACGGCACCGCACCCGCCGGCCGACCGGTCGCACCGGCCGCCTCCGGCCCGGAACCGTCCGGCCCGCTCATGGACGCGGCCGAACTGGCGCGCATCATGCGCCGGGGCTGATCCGGATCCCGGTCTCCGGGCCCATCCTGTTCCAATCGGCCAGCCAAACGACGATCCGATCATCATCATGCATGTACCAGGCCGGCCGTTCAGAAGCGCAAACCGACCGTATCGCACTGATACGGGACTCCCATGCCTCAGGCATGGGAGGACGTCAACGTATCGGCTTCCGATGCTAGCGCATGCGCCTTGTCCCCGGCCGGTGGTCATCCATGCGCCGGATAAGCGTCCCGTGGCGTCCCGTCGTCGGCGATGCTCGCCCAATGGTATCCGTAGGCGACGTGATCCGGGTCGCCCGCCACATGCCCGATGTTGGTGGCCGACCCGGCGGGCAGTCCCAATGCGACTGCGGCGGCGCGCAACGACGGGTATATGGTTCCCGTCTCCACGCAGCGGATGGCGTGCCGGTTGCCTTTCGGCGCGGATCCCGCCCTCAGCCGGGCCAGGAGCGCCGGATCAGCCGAGGCCAGCCGGGCCAGCCATTCCGGGCTCGCCCAATGGAAGCCGCCGGCGCGGCGATCCGGATTGTCTCGCACATGGTTGATCAGGTCGCGCATGCCGGGCGTGTTCCTTGTCCGGCCCGTCAGGGCCAGGGTTTCGGCGGCGCGCATCGCGTCCCCGTATTCGACGCCCGTCTCCACGCATACGACCGGGCCGCGCAGCATGGTCTCGCGCATCGTCCTGCGCCAGGCGGCGAGCAGGCCGGGATGCCGGCGGCGTATCCGCCCGTACGTGACGCCGTCGACCCAGTGGACGCCCCCGTTCCGCCTGTCCAGCCGGTTGCGCTTCTGCAACCGGGATACGGGCATGCCATGCGCTTCGGCGGCCAGCGTCATCGTGTCGTACGCCTCCCCCGTTTCGGCGCACACCCACAGTCCCCTGAGCCGCTCCCCCTCCACAAGCCCCCGCAGCCGGCGGCGGCCTTGTTCGCCCAGCGCATCCCAGCGTCCGGCGGAAATCCAGTGCGCGCCGCCGGCGCTGCGACGCCATGGCTGCGCGCTTCTGGCCGCCACGCTGATCCTGCCCACGGCCGCCCCGGTCTCATCATGGGCGGCCTTCAGCGTGTCGAACCGTCTGCCGTCCTCGATGCGCACCACGCCGGACAACCGTCGCGGCTCGAACTCGAATCCCGCGGCCTCCAGACGACGGGTCTGCCCCGCGTCGAGCCGGCCATGCCGCCACGCGTCGCGGATCCGCGCCGCATACGCCTGGTATCGTCTGGCTTCAACGCTTGTCGCCACGGCGTTCCCCCAATCGTCGGATCACGTATTCGATCTTCCCGTCCATGCTCATGCCCAGCATGTCCTCCAGACGGGAGGCGAGGATGCGGATGTCGGCCGTCTCGTCCACGATCCGCATGCCCGCCAGCGGGTTTCCGGCATCCATATCCGCGCCGCCGGCCGCATCCGCGGGGGTTCCATGGGCGAGCAGCCATCCCAGCCCCGAATAATTGTCCGATATGTCGAACACGAGGGGCGTCCGGTTGCCCGTCGCGTCCAGGACGCGCCCCAACTGCTGGAGGTACACGTGCGGGCTTGTGGTGGCGCGCAGCATGACGATCGCGTCCACGCCGTCCAGATGCACGCCCTCGTTGAGCATGTCCACGCAGTACAGGATCTTCCGCCCCGGCGCCGAATCCGCCTCGAACGCGCGGATCGCGCCGTCGGGCCGCCCGTACCGGCTGTGGATCGCGTAATCCCTCGCATCCGGGCCGAACCATTCGCGGGCATGGGCGCGCGCCCCCTCCAGCCGGGTCAGGTCGGTGCAGAACACGATGACGTGCGCGTCCGGCGGCAGGCGGCGGGCGAACATGGCGTCGACGCCTGCCATGCCCGTCACGGCGCGGCGCAGCCGTTCGAACAGGCGGCGCGCGTCCGGCGTCCCGCACCGTTCCACGCGGGGGCGGACGCGTCCGATGAGCGCATCCCCCTCGTATCCGGCGATGACGTATTCGGGGACGGGCAGTATCCGTCGCGCCCATGCCTCGCTCAATGTCATGCGGGAGGCGACCCGCCCGTCGAACAGCTCGTCGGTCATGTCCCTGGCCCCGTCCCCGTACCGTCTGGGCGTGGCCGACAGTCCGACGATCCTCGCCCCGGGGTTCGCGTCCAGGAGACGGCGCACCCCCGCGCCCCAATGGCGGGCCCCGCAATGATGGTATTCGTCGAGGATGATCAGGTCCGCATGCGGCATGGGGTTCCCGCGGCGCGTGCCGATCATCAGCTTCGCGTAGGTGAGGACCGTCACCCGGTCGGCCCGGAAGCCCGGGATGTCCCGTTCCAGGCATGGCAGCCGGCCGTCGGTGATGGTCCTTGACGGAGTGCACCAGATGACGTCCCATGACGGGCGGGCGGCGATGAGCGCGGCGGCGACGTAGGATTTGCCGGTCCCGGTCGGCTGGATGACGGCCGCCCTGTCCGTCATGTCGAGCATGGCCTCCAGTCCGCGCAATGCGGTCCGATTATGCGGGAGCAGTCCGTTCATGCCGTCGGGTATGCGTTCCCCTCGCGTTTCTCGAACGTTTCGAGCATGGCGGGCACGCCTTCCATGGGGAACGTGGCCGTCGTGCCGAGGATGACGCCCTTCAACAGGTTCGCGGCCACATGCTCCGCCTCCCGGACGGCTTTCGTGTTCGAGGCGGGACGCCGGTGCGCGGCCGCGTACTCGCGCATGACGGGCAGTTGGCGCGCCAGCTCGTCGTCATGCATGCCGTGCGCGCGGATGCGCCGCAATTCCGCGAGGTCGTCGTCCGGCAGGCGGCACGGCCATGGGGCGGACGGGTCCGCGCAGACGAGGCCGGCGGCGAGCATGAGCCGCATCGATTCCGCCTGCATTTTCCGCCGCCGCCGGGCGTCCATGTCCCGTTCCAGCAGATGCAGGTTCGAGGCGACGTTGCCCAACGCCATGTCCACGGTCCGCCGTGTCGCCAGACCGGCCGCCAGGGGCTTCAGACCGTCCGGCAGCCCCGCGTCGAGGAGCAGGCACCCGTCCGGCAGGGACAGGGCCTCGAGCATGTTCGGGGATCCCTTGGCGACGCCTTTCAGGAACGCGACGGGCGTCATGATGGTGATGTCGGGATCGTGCAGCCCGATCGTCGCGTCCGCGCGATCCAGGAGGATGTCCTCCGGATCCGGCGCGATGACGATCCTCAGGTCGATGTCGCTGTCCGGACGGGCGAGCCCGTGCGCGTGGCTGCCGCCCACCCATGCGGCGAGCACGCGACGGGCCATGTGGGGTGCGAGCGCCTGTTCGAAACGGTTCATCGTTCGATTCCCAACGATTCGAGGTAGTCGTCGCCGAGCCGGGCGGCCTGCCGGCCTTCGCGGCTGTGGTTGATGCGGTCGGCCACGTCGCACGCCTCGCGGACGAGACCGGCGAACAGGCGGGCGTCGCCGGCGTCGCGGGCGCCGATGCCGGTCCATGCGATGCGGGCCTTGCCGTATTCCATGCGGATGGTCACGCAGGCCGGTTCGCCGAGGCGCGTGGCGTCCGTCCCGTTGTCGATCCGGTATGGGCGTTCCGGGTCGTCGAGACGGTGGACGGTGAAGTGTTCTGTGGAGAATGCGATGCGATCGTTCATGGAGGGATGCATGCGTCCCCGCGGACGGGTTCCGTCGGGCTTTACATTATTGTAAAGCCCCGGCCCCGGACTTTACAATATTGTATAGTTTTCCGGCCCGTTTTGTATGCGTGTATGCATCTGTATGCATCCGGGGATGCATACAGAAAAAGCCCGGAAAAAGCCCGAAAACCCTTATATATAAAGGGAAAAACAGAATTCCTTTCTCTTGTATGCATTGTATGCATCAATATAAGGGGTTTCTTCCCTTTTTCCCGAATCCCCTATAAGGGAACGATGCATACAATGCATACACGCCCCCGGACCATCCCCGGAACGTCGGAAACAAGCCGAAACGGGAAGAGAAGATGTATGCATCCCCGGATGCATACGGATGCATACACGCGCCCCGGAATGCATACACGGCCCGGGGCCGGCGACCGCCGGCCACCGTTTTGCCGTGAGGGTGCCCCGCCTTTAGGCGTGGGGAGGACGTCAAGCGATCCTCCGATCCGTTTCGCCGGGCTCCCCGGGGGTTCGCGATGCTGTGGAGCCGCATGCGCGGGACCGTGTATGCATTCCGGTTCGCGTGTATGCATTTGTATGCATCCGGGGATGCATACAGAAAAAGCCCGGAAAAAGCCCGAAAACCCTTATATATAAAGGGAAAAACAGAATTCCTTTCTCTTGTATGCATTGTATGCATCAATATAAGGGGTTTCCTTCCTTTTTCTCGAATCCTCTATAAGGGAATGATGCATACAATGCATACACGCCCCCGGACCATCCCCGGAACGTTGGAACCAAGCCGAAACGGGAAGAGAAGATGTATGCATCCCCGGATGCATACGGATGCATACAGGCCGGCCGGAATGCATACACGGCCCGGGGCCGGCGACCGCCGGCCACCGTTTTGCCGTGAGGGTGCCCCGCCTTTAGGCGTGGGGAGGACGTCAAGCGATCCTCCGATCCGTTTCGCCGGGCTCCCCGGGGGTTCGCGATGCTGTGGAGCCGCATGCGCGGGACCGTGTATGCATTCCGGTTCGCGTGTATGCATTTGTATGCATCCGGGGATGCATACAGAAAAAGCCCGGAAAAAGCCCGAAAACCCTTATATATAAAGGGAAAAACAGAATTCCTTTCTCTTGTATGCATTGTATGCATCAATATAAGGGGTTTCTTCCCTTTTTCCCGAATCCTCTATAAGGGAATGATGCATACAATGCATACACGCCCCCGGACCATCCCCGGAACGTCGGAAACAAGCCGAAACGGAAAGAAAAGATGTATGCATCCCCTGATGCATACGGATGCATACAGCCCGCCCGGAATGCATACGCGCCCCGGGGCCGGCATAGCCGCGCCGCATGAACGGCTTGAGACCATACGCGGTCCGGTTCACGGTGTCCGCCTCCCTGTGGATGACGACCACCGGCGACGAGGTGTGTTTTAGCAAGTTGGCGTCCGCTTTGTGAGCGGTGTTTTTCCGCAGTGTAGGCAGCGGGTTTTCCGCAGGGTGTGCGGTATCGGCCGCTGCCTGTCTGCGTTGTGTTGGTTATTTGGTCATGAGGGCGTGTTCGCTTCGGTAGGAGCGGCCCTCGAATCTGATGAGCCGTCCGTGGTGGACGGTGCGGTCGATGAGGGCGGCGGCCATGTTCTTGTCGCCGAGCACGCGTCCCCATCCGCTGAATTCGATGTTGGTGGTGTAGATGATGCTCCTTGTCTCGTAGGAATCGGAAATGATCTGGAAGAGGAGCCTGCTGCCCTCCTCGTCTATGGGCAGGTAGCCGAACTCGTCGATGATGAGAAGTCGGGCCTTGCCGATGCTCGCGAGTTCCCGGTCGAGCCGGTTCTCCTGCTGGGCGCGGCGCAGACGCATGAGCAGTCCGGTCGCGGTGAAGAAGCGCACCGGGACGCCCCGCTCGCAGGCGAGCCGTCCGATCGCGATGGCCAGGTGGCTCTTGCCGGTGCCGACGGGCCCGTAGAGCACGAGGTCCTCGCATCCGGCGACGAAGTCGAGGTTCTCGAGCTGCGCGCGCCCCCAGTCGGCGGGCATCTTCAGGTTGGTCCAGTCATAGCCGTCGAGGGTCTTGTCGGCGGGGAAGCCGGCCTGTTTGAGCAGGCGCAGGCGTTTGGATCGCTCGCGCGAGTCGAGTTCGGCCGTGAACCATCGTTCGATGAAGTCGAGCTGGTTGGGCGTGGCCTCGGCGAGCGTGCCCGCGAGCACGCTGCGTGTCAGGGTCAGGCTGCGGCTCATCTTCAGGATCCTCTCGCTCTTCTCGGTCGTGGACGCGCGACGGCGGCGGGTCTCCGGGATCACCGGATCGGGTCTGACGCTCACCGTTCTTCCCCTCCGTCGTCCGTGCCGGTGATGAACCGGTCGTAGCCGCTCAGGTCGGGCTCCTCGATCCCGCCGGGGTATTCCCACTCGCCGTCGCGCATGCGCAACGCGATAGGGGTGAGCGAGTCCGCGTGCAGGCCCATGTCCCTGTTCGAGCGCAGGATCTCGCCGCACGCCTGCATCGCGGGATCGAACCCGGCCGCCCGGCACGCGTCCCCGATCGCTTTGAGGCTCTCCCTCAACGTCTTTTCGTCCATGGAATCAAGCCACGCGCGTATATCGTCGGGCACGTCCGGGCGGATCGAGCTTTCCCGCCACGCGCGGGGTTTGACCGCGAGCCGGGGAAGCACGAGCGCGGGATCCTCCACATTGCGCGACCGTCCGTACTGTCTGGGATACTCCGCGAAGAGCTCGCCGGTGGCGGGCGAGGTGAGCGTGACCGTGTCCCACCGGATCGCGGCCAATACCCTGGAACGCGCCGAATCGGGGCCGGCGAGGTACCGGTTCGAGTCGATGTCGACCAGCCCGTACTTGTCGGCCGTCCGGCTTTCCCAGCGAACCGGGTCGAACGCCGTGGACGGCAACGGCATCAACGCGGCCCTCTCCTCGTCGAACACCTCGGCCACGGGCACGTCCAGCAACCTCGGGCAATACGAGTCCCTGGCGAGCCCGTCGCACCGCTCCAGCAGGAGACGGCTCAACTGCCCATACGATTCCGCGCGCATGGGCGGCACCATGAGATTGCGCCGCAAAAACCCGACCGCGTTCTCCACGCTGCCCTTCTCGTTGCCCGAATACGGGTTGCAGAACCGGACCTCGAGCCGGTAATGCGCCACGAACGCGGAGAACACCCCGGTCAACGCGACCTCGCCCTTCGCGTTGCGCCGGCCGGCACCGGTCGCGTTGTCCATCACGATCACGGGAGGAACACCCCCGATATGCTCGAACACGAGCATCAGGCCATGGCACAGACACTCCGCGTTCTCGCCCGGCAACGCCACGCACAACCGCATGTTCGAATACGGCAACGAGACCACCAGGCAATGCACGTCCGCCATCTCGCCAGCGATCCGGGCCCGGGCCACGCCGAAATCGACCTGCATGCTGCCCGCCGCCCACTCGAGCCGCACGTACCCCTCGCGATCCGGCACGCCGCGGTTCGCCTCGCGCCACCGGTGCACGTAACGCATCGTGGTCGAATACTCGCCGTCGTAATCCGTCTCCGCCAGCAGACGGTCGTGCACGCGCCTGATCGTGTGCCGCTGCTTCCTGGGCAGCAGACGATCGGCCTCCAGCCACTCGTCCACCAGATGCGCGTACGGGTCGATCTTCGACCCGTACCTGCGATCCGCCTTCGGCTTGGGCGAGCAATCCTCCATATCCGCGTACTTCGCGACCGTCCCGCGATCCACGTGAAGACGCCGCGCTATCTGCGCGCGCGACATTCCCTGCCGGTCGAGTCTCCTGATATCTTGCACAATGGGCATCGGTATCGCCATGTTCCTTTCCTTCCCGAGCGCCGGCCGGCGGCAACCGGCCGAATCAAAACCGATTGGCAACTCGGGAATATACAGGCGGCGGCACCGATGCCTATCACATCACCGGGAAACGATGACGACACCGGGGAAAACCATCAGCCCACACTACGGAAAAACACTGCCGAACCTGTCGAACAAACATTGAAGCAAAACAACGAGGACGTGATCGAACGGAAACGGCGGCGGGGACGCCTGCGCGCCTACGGACGGCAGGTGTGGCGGGAGGCGAAGACCGCGGGCGCGCCCCGGGTCAACCGGTACATGATGCTCGTCACCGTGGGGGGACGCCCGGAAAGCCCCGTGCTCGCCGCCGAGACCCTGAAGCCCCTGATCGACGCGGGCACGGACGAGGCCCTGTGGCCGGACGACGACCCGTACCATCGCGTGATGACCTGCTATCTGAGGGATCCCCGCCCCCTGCCGGGCGGCCGGGCGGAACTGTTCATCTGGGTGATCCCATTGGCCCCCGGCGTCGACCCGCTGGCCCGGCTGCTGGCCCGCGTGCCCGGCTCCAAAGCGACCCTGGCGCGCGCCACGTTCGGCGAGGATTCGTGGCTGACCAGCAACATGCGCATGACGGCCCGGGAGCGCAAGGCGATGCAGACGCGTGCCATGCGCGCCTGCCAAGGCGCATGGCACGCGAGCCCGGGCGCCTGCTGCGGCGTCGTCTGCCAGGTCCGCTACCCGGATCCGAGACGCGAATACAAGGGCGATCCGGACAACGTGGCGGAGACGGCGACCGCCATGTGGGGCGTCGGCGTCATGCAGGGCCTCCTGCCCGCCAGCCCGGGCGTCTTCTGCTTCATGCTCGCCGACGGGGAATCCGAACCGAAGCACCATGATCTCGACATGCTCGCGTTCACCGTGCCGTCCGACGCGGACTGGCCCCGCCTGCTGCTCGGGGACGCATAGGAGCATGGCGAAAACGCAACCGACCGGAGGGAGGCCGTCATGGTCATGGACAGGCATAACAGGAGCCACAAGCCGAAGGGCACGCCCGACGGCGGCCGATACGAGGCGAAAAACGGTTCGGCCGGGTCGGATGACGTGGCCGAACCGTCGGGGGCGGACCCGTCGGCCCGCATCATCGGCTCGCACGAACCCCTCACCGGGGATGACATCGAGTACATTCGCACCGTCTCCGGCCCCGACACGATCGGCCTGATGGCCGCCCACCGGCCCGAGGTGGACGCGTGCCTCGCGTCGAATCCGAACCTCACGGAGGATGACGTGGACAGGCTCGTATTCCGGCAGAAGTCGAATTCGGCACGCGCGGACACGGTGTCCGGCGCCTGCATGCGCCCCGTCATGTCGGACGCGTTCCGCGACCGCTGCGTGGGCTGGATGCGCGACCAGACCCCGCGTATCAGGCACGCGGCCATCGACGCGATAGGCTCCAACCCGCACGCGGCTCCCGAACTCGTCAAGGAAAGCCTGTGGGCCGACCCGTGCATGCGGCAGGCCGTCCGCGTGGCCGCGAACCCGGCGGCGGACGATTCGACGCTCGCCCTCGCCGTCAACATCCACCCGCGCGACAGCAGCGTGTTCGCGGGCAAGGTGCTCCGCCATCCGCATTGCGGCCCCGACGCGCTGCACGCCATCGACGAGAGGACCACGGACCCGTGGATCCGAGAACGCGTGTGGAGCCATCCGCGCATGGACATGGCGACGCTCGCCGACTGGAAGAGCCACGTGTCCTACGACCGGTACGAGGCCGCGTTCGGCGCGGCCATGAGCCCGAAGCTCGACTTCGCGCTCGCCTCAAGCCTTGCATCCTTGAACAATCCGGATGTGGACAGGCGGCTCGCCTACAATCCGAGGACGCCGTCGGAGCTGCTGGGCTCGTTCGCCGGACGCGGCGACCGTCAGACCGACCTGAACCTGGCCGGCAATCCGAGCCTGCCGTTGGCGAGCCTCAAGGTGCTGCGCGACCGGTATCCGGACGATTCCGACATGCATGCCATACTGGCCGGCAATCCGGTCCTGAGCGGCCTGCGCTGAAAAGGAAAGGAAAACCATCATGGTCATGGACAGGAACAACAGGAGCCACAGGCCGAAGGGAACGCCCGACGGCGGCCGGTACGAGCCGAAGAACGCCGCCGGCGTATCGGGGGATGTGGCCGCGCCCCGGAACACGCCGGACCCGCATGATCTGGCCGCGATCTTCGACCGGCCGGACCTGGCCCGCCAAATCGACTTCACGCTCGCGGACGGCAGCCATGTCAACGGGTACGCGATGGACTGCGAACGCCTCCCCCGCGAGCATGTGCCCGCCGGGTGGCATGTGTACGCGATCATGGAAAGCGAATCCGACGACGACGATCTGGACATCATGACCATCAGGGAGAACACGTGGGTGAATCATCGCATGGATTTCGCCACCGACCGGGACCTGACCGGCGTCATCGACGATCCCTCGTTGGAGAACGTGGCGGACTGGGGGTTCACCGACCGGACGCTTGCCGACGATCTCGCCTGATGTCAACGACCGCAATGACGAGCATTGCGGCTTGTCCCTGTCCGGTAGTGCCAATGGAAACCGCGACGGCCCCGCATTCCGGAAGGGAGGCGGGGCCGTCGCGCATGCATTGCGGCCGTGAAGACGCGCCCCGGACTATCCGACCTCATCCCCCATGATCATGTCGAAGAACGCGTCCGGATCGTCCACGACCCACACGTGGAAGCCGCGTGTTTCGAGTTTCGCGAACATGGCGCTCTGGCTGGCCCTGGGCTTTCCTCCCGGCCGTTTCAGTTCCACGAGATACAGCCTGCCGCCGGGCATGAACAGGAGACGGTCGGGCACGCCCAACCGTCCGGGCGACACCCATTTCAGGGACAGTCCCCCATGCCGTCTCGCCAGCATGTTGAACCGGCGTTCCACCGTGTTCTCCCTCACCGCCGCCATCCGAACCCCCTCCGCGCGTCCGGCCCGTCCGGCTCGACGGGGAGCATGCGGATCAGGCGCGCCCGTTCCGGGAAGCCGGCCGCCTCCAGGACGCGCGCATCCAAGTCCGTGCCGAGCACGCGCAGCGTCTCCGCGTCCAGATCGGTCCGGGTCGCGAGCACGCGGCGCACGCGCGCATCCCGGTCATGGGCGAGCGTGGACATCAGCGCCGCGTCCAGGCCGGGCCGGGCGGCCACGCGGGCGCGCACGCAGGCCGCCGGATCATCCGCCAGACGTTCCACGACACGGTCGGGCAGCGGCATGCCCGCCGCATGCGCGCGCACCACCGGATTCGGGTCGAACGCGGCCCGACGCGCGTCCCCCGACCCGTCCAGCAGGGCCAGGACCCTGTCATGCCAATCATCCATGCCCCATCGTATGCGTTGCGCGGTTGCGCATAGACGCATTCCGACGCGTGCGGGGCCGGTTCCAGGCCCGCACGACGATTCGGAAAAGGAGAACCATGGACAAACGAATCAGCAGGACCCTGGCCGCGACGCTCGCCGCGGCCACCCTGGCCGGCGGGACGGCCGCACCCGTCTGGGCCGACCAGCCGACGGCGGGCGGGGCGGCGACCCGCACCGGACAGCGCGCGCCCATCGCCGGCCTGGCCGGCGTGACGGCCCGGTGGAGGGACGCGCAAGGCGGCACCGGCCCCGTCACGGGATTCGATCCGGCCAACGGGAGGGGAGGCGACGTGCCCGCCGGCACGACCGCGGTCACCCTTGACGGCCTGCCCGACGGATGGACCCAATCCGTCTCCAAGGACGATCCGCTGACCGTCACCCTCGCCGCGCCCGATCAGGCCCAGTCCCGCACCTACACGTTCCGCGCCGTGTCCGCCGCCGACCGGTTCAGGGAATCATTGAAGAAGGCCGAAACGATCCGCGACGACAGGGACGCGACGGACGCGTACGACCGGGCGAGCCTCGACGCGCTCGGCAAGGCGATCGGCGACGCGGGGAAACTGGACGCGGACACCGCCGGCGACCAGATGCTCGCCAAGGCCGCGGACGGCCTCGACCAGGCGGTCGCGGGCCTGCGCGTCGTCAACTGGACGTTCCACGGCCAGACCCTCGCCTACGACGTCGCGTCGAAGACGTGGACGCCCGCCACCCCGTTGGGCCAGGCGCCCGGCACGGACGAGAAGATCACGGGCGGCAGCACGTCCAACCGGATCGAAGTGTCGACCACGGCCTCCGCACCCGACGTCAGGAACACGCTGGCCGGCGTCACCGAAACGGATCAGGTCCTGACCGCGTCCCACGGCGGCGAATCGTTCCGCATCCCCATACGCATCGTCCAGGGCACGGAGATCACGTTGAAGGACGGGACCCGTTTCACCGGTTCGGAGAACGGCTCCGAATGGACCGTCACCGACACCGGCCACCGGCTCGACAAGGACAACATGCCCGACACGGACAAGGTGGAACTGTCCGACGGATCGACGCTCCCCGTCGCCTGGGGCAAGGCCACGCTCGACCCGTCGGGCGCGGCCGGCCCCGTATGGACCATGAGCGGGAAGGCCACGCGCACGCTCGACAACGGGCAGACGCTCACGGTGAACCTGACCGCCAGCCGCGCCTGGGACGCGAAACTCAGCATCGGCGTGGAGCATCGGACCGCCGACGGGAACACGACCCTCATCCCCGGCGTCGACCTGGAGGACGCGACCGCCGCGGACACCCCGTTGGACGTGACCCTGCCCACGCTCCCCTACGCCGCGGCCGGCGACCAGTACGCGCCCGCCGTGACCGGCGGCGACGACGCGACGGTCACGTTGAAACCCACCGGGCTCGGCGATGACGGGATGCGCGTGTTCACCGGCACCGTCAAGGCGACCAGGACGGACGGCACCATCGTGACCCGCAGGTTCACGATCCGCCAGCCGTTCGACAAGCCGTCCAGGACCGTCGGCGCGCCGGACGCCGCACTGGACGGGCTGCTCGTCAACGGCCAGCCCATCCAAGGGTGGGATCCCGACATCCTCGAATACACGATCACCGCGGGCGAGGACGACAAGGTCACGGTCAGTCCCAGGGCGAAGGCCGGGCAGACGGTGAAGGCGTCCGACACGACCCTGACCGCGCACAGCACCGTCCAGCATTGGACGGTGACCGGGCCGGACGGCGGGAACCGTACGTACACGGTCACGCTCGTCCGCGACCACAGGACCCCCACCGCGGACGAGGCGTTCAAACCCTCCGATCCGAAGGACACGGGCGGCACCCGGGAGGCTCCCGGCCCGGACACGGCCACGCTGAAAAGCGTCGGCTGGACGAAGGACGGCACGTACCACGCGGAGAAGGGCGACGAATACCTGATCCCGGAGGGCGGCTCGTTCGCCTACGAATCGTACCTGGGCCAGATCGTGAAGATCACGCCGGGCCGCGACCACGGCATGACGTGGAAATACCGGATCGGGGTGCTCGCCCCCGACGGCGTCACCTACCGGACGCGTACCGTCACGGTCACCTACCTGACGGAGGCGACCCACAGGGCGGGCCTGACCGGGTTGAGTGTCGACGGGCGCGACGTGGACGGGTTCTCGCCGGACAGGCTCGAATACACGGTCGGGGTCGCCAACCCGGAACGCTACGTGGTCACCCCGTCGTGGGACAAGCAGACGGGCATGAGCGTCACCAAGCATGTGGACGGCGCGGACACGACGCTCACCGTGACCAGCGCCGACGGGCTGACGTCCGTCGTCTACAGGGTGCACGTCGAATACGATGCGGGGCTCGCCGCCACCGGCGCGGGCGTGACGGGCGTGATCATGATCGCCGTCGCCGCCGTCCTGGCGGCCGCCGGCACATGGTTCGCGTCCCGGCATAAGCCGCATGATCCGGACGGGGACACGGACGCGACCATGTGATCCGGATACCCATACGCGCGGGAAGGCCGGATGCGGGGGGCGCGTGTTCTCCCCGCATCCGGCCTTCCCGCGCGTATGTTCACACTGTTGGTCAAACAGGGCGGTATCCGTTATGAGGTGACACCGGGTGGTCAGAAGGTATACGATCCGCATGAGATCGACCGGTACATGGCCGAACGTCAAGGCAAGCCGATCCCCGAGGGGAAGCTCGTGTTCTATGTGCGTGACAGTGAGGGGAACATCGTTCGCATGAACACGCAGGTGGAACGGTTGACGGTCGCATACGGCAAGCCGGTGAGGGGCCGGCATCCTTCCACTCCCAAGGACTACCAGGAGTGGCGACGGCGACTATCCGGAATAAAAGGAAGCAGACAACCACCGTCACACTACGGGCCAGCGTTGCCATGCAGTTATGGCAGGAACCACAACTACCTCATCCCGAATAACCCTAGGCGGCCGGGTCGAGGGCCGCGGCCCGCCTGGTGGCGAGCATGCCCGCACGGCACATGATCGACGCCTGGGCGGGCGTCAGGCCGCCGCCGAACCGTCCCATGAGACGGAACGCGTCCTCCATTAGAATCCGGTCCGTTCCGGGCAGTGTTTCCAGGCATCTGGCGGCGCGGGCGAACACTTCCGCATCATGCTCCAGCATGGCGTACGCGTCCATCATGCGCGTCCCGCCCTCACGGCTGATGCTCTCCGCCGCGCGATCCCAATCCATTCCGGTCATGCCCCCGTATATGCGTTCCGGCCACCCGCCTGTCGCTCAGCCATGCCAATGCCCGCGCATGCGCTCCGGCAGCCGCCATGAGGCGGCGTTCGGCAGGCCGAACACGCGGCCGAGCCTGTCCATGTCATGTCCCGTCCACCCGTCCAGGGGGACGGGAATGCCGGGTGAGGGCGTCCACCCGTCCGTCATGAAACCGCCGGCCATGACGGACGCCGCGTCGCCCGCATGCTGGCGGGAGCGTGCCGCGCACAAGCCGTCCAACCGTTCCAGGATCCCCGTGTTCCCGTCGCCGCGGCCGGCCGACAGCCACAGGACATGCGTGTTCCGGCAGGCCGGATGGTCGAGCACCCTGTCCCACCGGCGGAACTTCGTCTCCAATGACTGTCCGGTGGACGCGGTCAGTTCCACGCATACGAGCAGGCCCTCGCCGATGAGCGCCAGATCGGGGCCGCCATGGCCCATGATCGGATCATCGCAGATCCGGTCGAACCGGCACCACGCCTCCCCCGCGGTCAGCCACCCGTCGCGCCGGGCGCGGATGGCGAGCCCCGTGCAGATCAGGTTGTGCCGGTCGTACTGGCGTTGCCCGCGCAAAGGGCCCGGCCCGATGTCCGCGATCTCGACGGGCGTGAGGCCCAGCCGGCGCAGTTCCGGGTCGATCGCGTGGTGGACGGGCAGGCGGACGGCCATGAAGCCCGCGCTTTTCGGCCCCCATCCGCCGCGCCCGTTCACGTTGATGGGGAAGCCCAGGTCGATGAGGCGCATGCCGGCGAGCATCATCCACAGCGTGGACCGCGGGTCGGCGGGCAGCCGCGGGTCGAGCTCGTGGAGTTGGCTTGTCTCGCAGGTCCTGTGCGAGCGGATGAGCGCGAGCGCCGCCCCCGTGACGGGGGCATGCCGTTCCAGCCATGCGAGCGCCCTCTCCCGGTCGGGGAGCCATGCGGGAGGGTCGGCCACGCGGCTGTCCCACCAGTTGAGGGCCGATCCCGCCGACCACCATGATTCGTCGAAAGCGTCGAACATGACGGCCGGCTATGCGGGTCGTCCGCGTACGGCGTGTCGCCTTGCGCCGGCCGGGATGCGGGGTGGTGGCGAAACGCATGGTATGTGTCCCGGGACGCATACGCGCCCGCATGTCAGACGATAACCTCGCATGCACTCCCGCGCAATGGGAGCGGATCATCAGCCGATACGCCGACCCGGCCCGGTCGAACTCGCCGGCGGGCCGGGTCGCCGCCCTGCTGCGCGACGACGCGCGCGCCTCCGACCTGGTGCGCGAATGGGTCGAGGACCAGGCCATGCGATGCATGGCGAAGGGGCAGACGGTCACGCCCACGCTGCTGACCATGATCTGCAAACGGTGCAGCAAGGAGGCGATCCTCCACAGGGAGCTGGGCGTGAGCGTCAAACTGCTGCGCGCCGGCGCCGCCTATGAGAAACGTCTCGCCGAATACCGTAACGATCATGCGTCCGCCCACCCCTCCCGGCCGGTCAGGGAACGCCTGTGGGACGAGGCGGTGGACGCGCATATCCATGGTCAGATGGAGCGCGGCGTGAGCAGCATGGTGTTCCTGCCCTACCATGACGGGCGCAACTCGCATCCGGGCTCGTCGAACCTGCTCGCATGCGGCGGCCTGCCGGAATGGGAGGCGCTGTTCGGATCGAAGCGGCGTCGTTTCGCCCCGTTGGAGGATGTGGACGAGGATCATGATCCGGCGCTCATGGACCATACGGGCGGCATGCCGTTCGAGGTGACCGCGGAATGGCTCGAACGGCATGGGATCACGCCCGCCATGCTGAACCGTCTGACCGACACGGATCTGGCCGTATTGGGCGTGGACGTCAGGTCCGCGCGCCTCGAATCCGCGGGCGGCGTCCTGGACGGGGTGGCGGGCCGCCTCGACCTCATATTGGACGATCCGCGGGCGAGCCAGGCCCTGGCGGCCGGCCGGCCGATGCTGGGGGCCGTGGAGATCCTCCACTCGCTGGGCATGGATGTGGGCATGATCCGGGCGGGCATGCGGCTCGGCCGCTGGTCGCGGGCCGGGGACGTGCACGATCCGGGCATGCTGCGCGCCGCATGGGACCGGATCCCGGGCCGTGGGGGCACGTACGACGAGTATCTGCGCGCCGTGTCCGACATTCTCGACAAGGCCCACGCCCTCGCATAGCGAGGCGATGAACGTTGTTTTCCCGAGGGAAAGGAGACCGGTCATGACCGTTGACGCGCATGGGAGAAGCCACAGGCCGTCCGGACTGCCCCAAGGGTATGCGGGCACGTATGACGGGGGCACGGGCGCGTCCGGGGGCATGGACGTGACGCCGCCCTCCTCCTATTACGACGGGCGCATGGGCGAGGCGGAACGCGCCGACCGGCCGACCGGCACGTGCCAGCGTCCACCCTCCGAAACCTCGCATGCAGGACAATTGCGCCGTCTTCTGGGCGACGATCCGGTCGAGGGAAGCGTTTCGAGCGTCGCCGGATCGTACCCGGGCCCGAACGCGCGCCTGTACGCTGACTTCGTGCGTCATCCGCGCCGCCGCACCTACACGCTGGAGGGCGAGACCATGACCCGCTCCCAGGCCCGCGACTACGCGCGCGGCATGCTCGTCGAATCGGCGCGCAACGATGCCGGGGCGTGGGGCGACGGGTATGATCCGGACGCCATGGCCGAACAGGCAGGCGACTGGTTCGACAGGACATATCCCATGCCGAAACGACGTTGACGGAGATCCATGACGGAGGGAAACGGTATCATGGGCGACCGTGACCGGATTCATACTGATCTTTGCCCTACTGTTCCTTCTCGGCATGATCGCCCTGCCGTTCATCCCCGTCATCGCGATCATCCTCCAGCGTCGGCATAACAGGAAACGCGCGCAAGGAGGCGTGTTCGTCTCGCATCGGAGCGAATACGCGAACATGGAGCCTTCGCCCGCGGACGTGGCGCACGTCGCCGCACGATACGGGATAATGCCCGATGCGCGTGGATGGATGGGATGGCGGTGCGTGACGCATGATGCGGGCGGCATGGGGGACAACATCCGCGGGGTCGCCGCGACCGTGGATCTGAACGGCTTGGCGACATATGGGCTTGTGCGCGGCGTGCCCGGCTCGGGTCTGGAAGACTCCTCGTTCACCGCGGATCAGATAGGCGCGGGCATATGGGGGGAAAGCCTGCTGGCCCGCGCGATCATGGCCGGCCGGCCGCGAGTCTTGTCATGGTGGAGCCTGTACGGTTTCGACGAATGCCTGCGCCTGTCGGACAGTGACATCGACTGCGTGCTGGTCGGGATTCGTCCCGACGGCAGGCCTGTCGCATGGTTCGTCGACGCGAAACGGTACAAGGGCGGTTCGGACACGAGTTACGTGAATGTGGATGCGTGGCATCTGGCGCGCGTCAGCCGGGCGAGACGCGCGTTCGTGCTTGACTCCGCGGGCCGCGCGTGGACATCGATGAGCCCGAACATGTGGGAGCAGCGGGAACGGTGGCAGGGTCTGCTGGCCCGATACGGCGTCGTATCGTATTGGGTGGTGTGCGTGACCCCGCCGGGCGGGCATGGGACCCCCGATATGACCACTGCCGTATGGCCGGGTGGCGTGACCTGCATGGACATACCATCGCTTCGCGCGATGATCGATTCCGTGTGTGTTCCGGACATGTTCGCCGCGATCCCGCCCGGACTGGTCTCCCTGCTTGATTCGCATATCAAATATTAACGCCCGCCGTCTCTCCTTCCAATGCGTCCATGACCGCCTCGTGCAGCATCATGCGGCCGGTCAATACGTCGAGCTTGCGACGGTCCACGGTGTTCGACTCCAATAACCGGTGGACGCGCACCGTCCTTTTCTGCCCCTGACGGTGTAATCGGTCGCATGCCTGACGGTAGTCGTCGAACGACCAGGGCAGGCTGGTCCACACGATCTCGTGTCCCCCGTCCTGGATGTTCAGCCCGTATTTCGCGGCCTGGGGGTGGGCGGCCAGGAGCGGGACGCGGCCGTTGCGCCATTCCTCCAGCACGCCTTGCTCATGCACCTCGCGCATGCCGGGGAAGCGTGCGCGCATGCGCTCCAATTCGTCGGTGAACTGGTAGAACACGAGCACCGGGCCGTCCGCCGCTGATATGATGTCCGCCAACGCGTCGAGCTTCACGTCGTCCACGTGCCGGATCGTCCCTTCCGGATCGTCCGCGTCCGGGTACAGGCAGCCGCACGTCAGTTGGGCCAGCTTCGCGGTCAGGACGCCCGCGTTGGCGACGGTGACGGTCGTCCCGTCATCCAGGTCGGCGACCATCTGCCGACGCAGCCGGTCGTACGTGTCCCGGGTCGGTTTCGGCATGTCGAGCCAATGGTCGGTCTCGATCAGGGACGGGAGTCCGGGCAGTTTGTCGCTTGCCTTCATGGAGAGGCAGAACGGTTCGATGAGGTCGAGGATCTCCTGTTGGGCGCCGTCGCGGGGCGTGTAGTCGATGGGCTGCCGGCGGCCGCCCATGTCGATGTACCGGGTGGGCGTGAACCAGCGTTCCCGGTAGCGGGTCATGGACCGTTCCAACGTTTCGGACCGGTCGATGACCGCGATTTCGCCCCACAGGTCCAATAGGTTTTTGGTGGCGGGCGTGCCGGTCAGTCCGAGCGCCCAACGGGCCTTCCTCGCATGACGGCGCAATACGAGCCCCCGGTTGGAGCGGGGCGTCTTGTAGCCGGACAGTTCGTCCACGACGAGGCCCGTCCACGGCCAGTCCCCCACCTTCCCGTCCAGCCATTTGAGGTTGTCCTGCCCGATGACGGTCACGTCCGCGCCGGCGTCCAGCGCCTGCGACCGTTGCCGCGGCGTGCCGACGGCGACCGCCCAGGTCAGGGAGTGCATGCCCTTCCAGCGTTCGAGCTCGTCGGGCCACGAGTTGCGGGCCACCAATGCGGGCGCTATGACGAGGAACCGGGCGTGCGGGTCGGCCGCGTGCATGATGTCCATGACGGCGATGCTGGTCAGCGTCTTGCCGAGCCCGGGTTCGAGGAACAGGCCGCATCCGCGGGACGGGGAGGCGAACGCCTTCAGGGCGAACCGGATGGCCTGTTTCTGGTAGTCGTGCAATGGGGTTTCCATGCACGCGCGTATGCGTCAGAACCGGGACGCATATGACGGGTTCGGTGGAGGACGTCCGGAAAGGGGTTCCGTCATGTTTGATTCCGTCGTGGCCTGGTATGGCATGCTGCCCGTCGGGGCGAGGGGCGCGGTCACGCTGGCCGTGGGCCTGCTCGTCGCCTGGATCGCGTTCAGGGTGGCGGTCAGGCTGGTGAAGGGCCTGGTCCGTTCGATCGTGGCCGCGGTGCTCGCGTTCCTGCTGGCGACCGTGCCGGGCAATCTCATCCTGCATGACGCGTACGCGCAGCTGAGGGAGAGGGCGTCCATGTCGGCCGTCATGTGACGTATGGCGTCCGTCCGCCTCCGGACGCGGGTCCCGGACGTCCTTTGCGGGAAACGCATATCCATGGGTGTCCATCGTGTTTCCCGTCGTAAGGAGCCTGACATGGCCGACAAGCCGTTCGTCCCCGTCGAGCATCGTCTCGCGCTGACCGTCCCCGAGGCGGCGGCCCTGTGCGGCATTCCGGAGAAGGTGGTGCGCGCCGCGGTCGTGCACGGCGATCTGAGGCATTTCGAGAAGGGGTCCACGACCGCCAGGATCCGCAGGTCGGATCTGGAGGATTGGGTGGCCTTGCTGTGAGTCCGACACGGATAGGCACACTTAGGCACACATGCCGTGTATGATGTTCTCCAGATGCGCGTGATTCCGCCATTCCGTGGTGCCGGCTGACTTAGTGTACGTTATGTCAGATTAGTTATCCTTGACAAGGATTCGGTCGCCTGTATCAACTAGTCCACGCATACCAAGGCCGACAGCCAAAGGAGCACCGGAGCATACCAGGCCGACAGCCAAAGGAGCACCGGAGCGACCACCGCAATTGCAAGAATCGCCGTGCCTTTCAGCCAATCCTTGTCATCTCGTTTCCAGTGGAATGCTCGCCAAATGAACCATATCAGCATGGGAATCTCATACAGCGACAGCAATGGCAAACCGATGAAAACCAGGTCGAAGCCCGCGGCGCAGGCTCCATCGCATCCCATCATGAAGAAGTCCTCGCCGTTGTGTTTCAGTGTGTTTGGAAATAACGGTTTACGGCTTCTTCGATCTGCTCGGGCTTCTCGATGATTTCGTAGGCACCGTGTTCTTCCATCTCACCGGCCGGAGCGTAGCCCCAGCGGCAGCCAATGGCGTCCAGATTGCAGGCGTGGGCGCCGTCGATGTCGGTGTAGCGGTCGCCGATCATCACGGCCTTGTCCCCCGCTGCAGCATCAAAACCGATTTTGTCGAAGCAGTACCGAATCACCTGATCCTTGTCCAAACGAGAGTTATCCCTGGATGCGCCATAGATGCCGTCCAACAGCTCGGTCAGATGGAAATGCTCACAGATCGGAACGCATTGGTACTCGGGCTTGCAGCTGGCCAACGCCAGATAATAGCCGTCGGCACGCAGCTTGAGCAGCTGTTCGCGGATACCGGGAAACACGACGTTCACCAAGCGGCCGGGAACTTTGTTGCCGGGCTCGTTCGGATCATCGAACACGGCGCGATCCGCATAGTAGCTGCGGTAGATGGTGACCGCCCGGTCAAGCTCATCCTCCGGCACATGGTTGCGTCGCAGCGATTCGATGATGGCCGGACCAATGAAACGATGCAGCTCGGCATCGTCGGGAACCGGGCGACCCAATTCCTCGAACGTCTTGACGACGGAGGCGATGATGCCGCCGTCGGACTTGGTAAGCGTGCCGTCGAGGTCCAACAGGACCACTTTCATCGGATGCTGTGCCATTGAGATTCCACTCCCCTTTGTTCATGTCGACTGCTTTGAATGGTCGTCAAACGATATGCGACTTGTTCCAACAATGATTATGCCCAGTCGGGATGACTGGGCATCAAGTTCACGTGTTGTTCAGTAGGAGATCACTCGTAGTCAGGAATCCAACCGTCACGGTGCATTTGCAGGCGCTTTTCGAGTAGGGTGGCCAGTTCCTCTTCGCTACGGCGTTCCAGCAGCATGTCCCAGTGGGTGCGGGTGGGTTTGCTGATCTCGTCGCCCTCACGGTCGGCGTCGCCCTCACGGTGGGCCACGGAACCACAACGGCACTCCCACTCGTCCGGGATTTCGGCACCCTCGGCAAACGGCAGGATGGTGCGGTGGCCCTTCGGGCATACATACGCCACATCGTTTCGTGCGGCGAAATCGACGTTGTCGTCGGACTCCAGCGATTTCGCTCCGATGCTCATGCCCCTGAGGCTACGTTCTGCCATATCGGCATCCTCCTTGAAAGATCTTTAACCCTACTAATTTACGCAACAGTTCGGACTTGGCCGCTATTCCAAGCTTCCGACGTCGGCTGACAAACTCCCATCAAACGGCCCCCCGTCAGTCCACGCCGGAGTAGGCCACCACGCCACGATTGACCCGGTCGGCCGCTTCGTGGGCGAGGCCTGCCAGCCGCTCTCCCCCGTCGAACGGCAGCGGCTGGGCGACAGCGATCTGCTGCAGCACGTCAGCCAGTCGTTTGGCAGTGCGCACGAAGTCGCCGCCGGTCATGTCGGTGCCGTACAGGCACGATCCCAGCGAACCGCCATCCGCCCATTCATACATGATGTCGAGAATGCCGAAGTCCGGCCGCTGCATCTCGTCCAGACCGTGATCCTCGCACAGGATATCGATGTCTTCACAGATGCCCTTGAGCTTGGACGAAGCGATTGCGATGGGCCCGGAGATGCCGCCCGGGTAGTGCCTCGGTTCGCCGTCTCCCCCGCGTCTGGCCTCGTATACCAGTGAAGAGAGCACAGCGGCCAGTCCGTTGGCGTCGAGCTTGTCGAACGTGCCGGCGAGCAGCGCCTCGCACAGTTCCAGGTCATGTTCACTGTAGATGCGGCGCAGCAGCGAGCCTTTTTCGGTCAACGTCATGTCAATGTGGCCGGCCGCATTGACATGACGTTCGAGGTAACCAAGCCCGGTGAGAATATCGCAGATGCGATCGAACTGACGGGCCACGGACCCGGTACGGGAGTCGTAGCGATCGGTGACGCGCTGCAGTTCGCGGGTCTCGCGGGCCCAGCGGTGGCCCCACTTGAGGTGTTGCTGGAGGTCCGGGCAGTTGCGGCATGGATGCTCGTGCTCCGCCTTGCGCAAATCGCGAATGCGCTGGTCAAGGTTCTGGAAGGCGCGTGAACGCTCCTGATCGGTCAGGAACACTTCGTGCTTCAGTTTGCGGCGGCCTTCCTTTTCGATGTCGCTCAGCTCCATACGCAGGGTCATGAACTGTTTGAAGTCGCCGTGTTCGCATGCGAACGCCTGTTCGTATCCGGCCAGCGCGTTCTTCAGTGTGTTGATCTGCGATTCCAGCTGCCAGGCCGATTCGTTGGCCTCCCACTGGGCAAACGACTGGTCCAGGGTAACGTGCGCGGTCTCGTAGTCGCTGGAGTTGAGCAGGTTCACGGCCATGTTGAACGTGGGTCGGAAGCTCGAGTGCAGCGGGTAGACACGCTTGGATGACAGCGCGGCGGCCGTGGCGGGCACAAAACCGTGATGGTCAACCACGATGGCGTGGCCGATGGTGTCGATGCCGCGCCGACCGGCACGACCGGTGAGCTGCGTGAATTCGCCGGGCGTCAGGCCCACATGACCGGTACCGTCGAACTTCTCGAGTTTCTCTACCACCACGCAGCGGGCCGGCATATTGATGCCCAAGGCCAGTGTTTCCGTGGCGAACACCATTTTGACCAGACCTTCTTCGAACAATCGTTCGACTATCTGGCGGAACAGGGCAATCATGCCGGCATGATGCGAAGCGAAGCCTTCTTCCAACGCAAAGCGGAACTTGGAGAACTGCAGGGCTTTCAGGTCTTCCTGAGTGAGTTGCCCCTCCACCATCTCATCCACGATGCGGCGAATCTTGGTCACTTCCTCATCGGTGGTGAGCTCCAGTCCAGCGTTGATACACTGTTCCACGGCCTGGTCACAACCGTTGCGCGAGAAGATGAAGTAGATGCCGGGCAACATTCCCAGAAAGTTAAGCTCGTCCACCACGGCCCAGCGGCGCGGGGTGTGGCGTTCCGCTTTCGGGGCATGGCCCTTGGCGCCTTTGCCGCCGCGGCCTCTGCCGAAGCCCTTGCGCTTATCGGGGCGTTCCTCGCCGCGCCGGCGTGCGGCCTTGCGGTCCAACTGGTCGAGCCGGTTGATGAGTTCGGCGTTGAGCTTGGTGGTCTGCTCGCCG
This sequence comes from Bifidobacterium longum subsp. longum JCM 1217, assembly GCF_000196555.1. Lineage (NCBI taxonomy): Bacteria > Bacillati > Actinomycetota > Actinomycetes > Bifidobacteriales > Bifidobacteriaceae > Bifidobacterium > Bifidobacterium longum. The sequence goes on from NC_015067.1 coordinate 1,249,110, forward strand.
TTGCCGTCGCGGCGATAGAGATCCAGCACCTCAGGCTCGGTGTGTTCGTCCGCCTGCACGATGACGTGCTGTTCCAAAGGCACGGGGCGGTGTTCGCTGATCACCAGTTTGGTGTCGCCTCGCACCGAGGCAATCCAGTTGGAGAAATCCTCCACGTTGGACACGGTAGCGGACAGGCCGACGATCTTGACCGTCTTGGGCAGGTGGATGATGACTTCCTCCCACACGGGCCCGCGGAACCGGTCGGCCAGATAGTGCACTTCGTCGAGAATCACGTAGCGCAGTGCGTTCAGCGTGGTGGAACGCTCGTAGAGCATGTTGCGCAGCACTTCGGTGGTCATGACCACGATGTCCGCCTCGGAGTTGATCGAGGTGTCGCCGGTGAGCAGGCCTACCTTGTCCGGGCCGTACACGTCGACCAGATCATGGTATTTCTGATTGCTCAGCGCTTTGATCGGTGTGGTATAGAAGGCTTTGACGTTGCGTTCCTGGGCGAGATAAATGGCAAAATCCGCCACTACGGTTTTGCCGGCACCGGTTGGGGCCGCGACCAGTACGTTGCTGCCGGCTTCGAGCGCGTCATTGGCTTCGGTCTGGAAGTCGTCCAGTTCGAAGGGCAGGGATTCGGCGAATCGCGCTGCTGCGGACGCCCGATGGCGCTGGACTTTTTGGAATGATGCGTACCGCTGCGAAGGGCTCAGCGTCTGGGAATCGGCATTGCCCTTATGGTGTTGGTGACGTGCCATTGCTGCTTTCCGTTAGTTGTTGAATCGCTTCCAGCGGGCCCATGCCTGGGTGTGGCGTTCGCGCTTGGCGGCCTTGCTGCGAATCACGTCCGCATGGGCCTCGGCATAACGATTCTGTGCCACGCTGAGCGGCTGAGTGAACAGAGGCGGCTCGCTGGTGTCGGCAGAGGTGCCAGACTCCCCCATCGCGGCCACGCGTTCACCGAGTTGGCCGCCGATGTCGGACATGTCTTTCAAGGCACGGATTCCATGAAGGGCTGCATAGATGAGTCCGGCAACAATCATGGCCAGCATGAACAGGGCCAGAATCAGCCATATCCACCAAGGCATGAAAGGCTCCTTACTTGTTCTCGCTGATGCTCAGTTCGCGTTCGGCGCGTGCCACGATCATGGTGCGCAACGTTTCCGGGGCGACCGCCGTGATATGACGCGCGTGTGCGATGCAGAAGGCCACGAACCAGGAGTCGGAGGAAACGGTCAGATGCACCTTTTCACCGGCACCGCATTGTTCGACGGTAGCGCCCGGCAATGTCTTGATGAATGCCAGATCGCGCTGATCGGTGATGAACACCGCGTCGGTACCGTTGTCGAAACTCCACTTGCGCAGTTCGCTCACCGGCATGTTCGGGATGTTGATCTGCTTGGTGGGCTTGACCAGTTCCGCCTTTTCGATACGGGCCAAGCGCAGCACCTGCCAGATGCGCGGCTTGCCGTTCGCCTTGTCGATGGTCTTGTCTTTGGAGACGTAGGCCTTCTTGTCCTTAGGGGCGGCGGAACCGACATCCGTGTAGACGGCGGCATAATACACGCCTTCGTCGATGAAAATCTTGGCGGGGGCCACCAGCTTGCGACGGGTACTACCGGTACCGTCGGAGTACTCCATGTCCAACAGCGAATCGGTGTTGATCGCGCGCTTGACGATGGAGAAGCTTCGGGGCTCCAGCTCATAGCCGGTCAGGCTCAGCCACGGGGTCTGGCCCGGGCTGACATGGCGGCGCAAACGCTCATACAGGGATTCGGCCTGCCCACGCTGCTTGTCCGGCAGTAACGGCGAATGCGCCAAGTAGCTGACCGAGGCGGTGAGCATGCTGAGGTATTGCGGCGAAATGCCGGCAAGACGTTCAAGGCCCAACGAATTGGTGGCGGAAACAATACCCTCGGCATCCAGCAGCGGCCAGTCGATATCGAAGAACTGGCTGCCAGCCATCTCACCATCGTCGGAAACGGTGGTCAGGGTGTTGATGTCCTTATGAATGATGTTAACGAATTTCTTGAGCTCGTCGTCGTTCTTCGGTTTGCCGATAAAGCGCTCGGCCAGCTCGCTCATCGAGAATTCCTCACCCAGGTGAGCGGAGAGGAACAGCATCAGACGCAGGCGACGATCCACCTCGCTGCCCGTTTGGAAAGCGGGGCCGTTCTTCTTGTTCTGGGCCTTGATCGACTCGGGATCACCCGGCTCACGAACATCGCGACTAATCGACGGGGAAACCACCGAGGCGCTTACAGGGCTGGCGGATTCGTCAGCCAGAGTGAATCGGCTGGCGGCGTGCAGGCGGCGATGATAGGCGTCCACAGCCTCCTGCGGGCTGACAATCGTGGCACCCGGATGCTCCAGCACAAACATGGCCAAATCGTCGGAATCGGTGTAGGCCACGTTCAGGTGTTCGCCGTCCACATCAACGGTGGCGGCAAAGCGACGCGAATCGATAACCTTGACCAGCGAGTCCGGAATGGGCTGCGTGCCCAAGCCAGGCGCAATCGAATCCAAACCGAGACCGGGAATAGGGGTCTGCGGCACACGCGGCGTGGTGCGCGACGCATGTTGGGCGAGCTGGGACTGATCCGGCTCGGAGGAAATCGACATCGAACGAGCCAGATAGTTGGCGGCGGCAAGCACCGGCATATCTTCCGGCTCGAACATCAGACGGATGCGCGGTTCGTCGCCCAACTGCAGACGGTAGGACGCGAAGTCCTGGCCTTCCGACTTGGACGAATACTCAGGCTGCCGTGATTCGATGGCGATGCCCATAGCGGCGAGCTTGGCGCGATCACGCTGGAACTGCTTGGCGAACGCGGCCTTGGCGGCCTGATCTGCCAGCTCTCCATACGAGTCGGCGTAAGCCTTGACGCGCTGCGCAATTTGGCGGGATGTGAGCCATTGCGGGAACGCGGATGACAACACAGCCAGTACGTCCAGCTCGTGCTTGCCCCATTTGTCGGAAAAACGCCGACGTCCGCTTGTGCCCTCTGCCATTAGTCCTCACGTATAGTTATTGTTTCGTTATAAGTGCGTATGAGTTTCCTCACACTCACTCTATCTTAGAGGCTTTTTCCGCACTTGAGCGCCATTTCACAAAAATAATATCTTTTTTATCGTTCGACCGTGTTGTAAATCACACCCAATCGTCCGGTTCGATGCCTTGCGGACCAACGTATTCGCCGTTCGGCACATAGCTTGGCTCGCCTTTATCTTCAAGTTTGGCGTCGGCGAACATCATGACGTCACGTCCGAATGTCCAGTCGCCCTGAATGGAAACCGAGTTGGCTGCGGCCAAAGATGGCACGGCGTAGGGGAACCGTTCGTCGAAATCGCGGATGTTCTTGTAGTATCGCGGATCAAGTTCGACGTTCGGGAAGATGTAATTGCCGTCTTCCATCTCATACGTGTCCGTCAGGTGGAAGCGATCGGAACGCATAATGAACAAATCATTGGTGGTTTTCACCGGAAGGAAGCGCATACGATCCACTTGGACGCAGATGGAACCGTTGAACAGACCGATTGCGGCACCCATGGCGGTTTCCAGCTGAATCACCTGTTCGGAGTTCGGGTCCGTGGGATTCACGGTCTTTTTGTTACGAATCACCGGCAACGGCAACACACCATCGCATTCGGCGAGCTTGTCTTTCAAAGCGTCGATGCGAATCCAGATCGAGTTGGTGTTGAAGTAAGGATGCTTGGCGATGTCTTGGGCCGCTTCCTTATCATCCGGATGGACCTGGCTCATTTCACGCAGGATCAGGCGACCAGTGGCCTTGTCTCGCACGATATGGCCTCCCTTGCGATCGGCCTTGGTGCGGATGGCCACTTCAGCCATAAACGGGGCACCTGTGTTTTCGAAGTGCTGGGCCAACGTACGCGAGGGGCGTGCACCGAGATTGTCGGAATTGGAGATGAACAGGTACTTGAAGCCGCGCTCCTCCAATACGTCAAGCAGGCCGGACTCCCAGATGGTGGAGAACAGGTCGCCGTGGCCGGGCGGGCACCATTCCAGCTCCGGGTTCATGGGGTAGCTCACCGGTTCGCCGGTGGCGGCCACGAGTTTGGGTTCCTGATGCTGGATGATTTCCATCGGCACGTCATGCTGGCTGAACTTGCGATGATGCTTGAGCGCCTTCATCGTGTCCGCCGAAGTGTGGAAGGAGTTCATGAACGTCAGCGGCAGTTCGACGTTCAGGCGGGTGCGAGCGGTAAGCACCTGACCGATGATGATGTCGATGAAGCGCATCTGCTTGGCCTTGTGCCTACGCACCGGCAACAGCGACTTGGCCTTGTCTAATCCCATGGAGGTGCCCAGACCGCCATTGAGCTTGAGGAATGCGGTCTTGGCGAAGGCGTCCACGGCCTTGTCGTGGTTGATGGTCTCATAGACGTCGTGGAAGCTGGGCACGTGGCCAAGCGGCTCGATGTCGTCCTCACGAATCCAGCTGGAGGCTTCTTCATGGCGCCATACGTCATACAAATGGTGGAACTGGTTGATGGCGGTTTCGCTCATGCCGTGCTCGCGCATCTTGGCGGCCGAAAGCTCGAAAGTCTCATCCACTTCGGGGGTGTTTACGGTTTCTTCGGGGGTGTCCGAGGTGACGGCGTCGGTGTCGTCAGCGGCGGCGATATCCAGTTGGGCCTTATCGTTTATTTCGGTCAATTCGGGTCCCTTTCGTCAAATCAATAGGAACCAGTCTAGCCCCTGTTTGGGGCAAACGCATACGACGGGGGTGCGGAGGCGGTGAATTGTCGGTGATAATTCATTACGAATGGCTTACAAAGGTAAGTCCGTCGTCATGTTGTCTCATATTGTCTGAAAACGGAAAAACCCCGGAAGACAACCACTCAAAAGTGGCAGAATTCCGGGGCTAATCGGTCGGGCCGGCGGGATTTGAACCCGCGACCCCTTGACCCCCAGTCAAGTGCGCTACCAAACTGCGCTACGGCCCGATGGTGCAAAAGCACCGAGTAGATAATTTACCAGATATTTGAAATCTGGCAAATTACGCGCGTGTCACTTCCGCTTCTTCTTCTCGCGGATGTTCACGGAGATCTGAATCGGCGTGCCTTCGAAGCCGAATTCCTCGCGCAGGGAACGCTCGATGTAGCGGCGGTAGCCGTGCTCGAGGAAGCCGGTGGCGAAGATCACGAAACGCGGCGGGCGCGTGGATGCCTGCGTGGCGAAGAGGATTCGCGGCTGCTTGCCACCACGCAACGGGTGCGGGTGGGCGGCCTGAATTTTGCCGAGGAAGGCGTTGAGCTTGCCTGTAGGAATACGCTGATCCCAGGATTCCAAGGCCTTATCCATGGCTCGCGTCAGACGGTTGGTGTGCCAGCCGGTCTTGGCGGACAGATTCACACGCTCGGCCCACATCACACGGTCGAATTCGGTGTTCCACAGGCGTTCGAGACGCTGCTTGTCGAACTCGTCCATCGCATCCCACTTATTGAACACGAGCACGATCGCACGGCCCGCATCCACGGCTGTGGACATGACCTTCAAATCCTGATCGGATACCGGCTGCGAAGCATCAAACAGGATCAGCGCCAATTCACAGCGCTCGATGGCGGCCTGCGTGCGCAGAGAGGAATAATATTCCGCGCCTGTGAGCTTGTGCTGGCGTCGCTTGATGCCGGCCGTGTCGATGAACAGCCAGTCCTCGCCATCGATGTTGACGATTTCGTCGACGGGGTCGCGCGTAGTGCCGGCCAAATCGTTGACCACGGCACGTTCTTCGCGCGCCAGCTGATTGAGCAGAGACGACTTGCCCACGTTCGGGCGGCCCACCAGAGCCACGCGGCGCAGGCCGGAAGGCGTGAGGTAGCCGGAAGTCTTCTCGGCCTGCTTGAGCTTGTCGAGCGCGACGTCCAGCAGGTCGCCCACTCCCCTGCCGTGCATGGCGGAAATCGAGTATGGTTCGCCGAGGCCGAGCTTCCAGAATTCGGCGGCAAGATATTCGCTGGCCTGGTCGTCGATCTTGTTGACGGCCAGCACGACCGGCTTGCCGGCGGCACGCAGCATCTTGACGATGCGCTCATCGGTGGTGGTCATGCCCACTTGACCATCGACAACGAATACCACAGCATCGGCCAAGGTCACGGCAACCTGTGCCTGTGAGGCGATGGCGGATTCAATGCCTTCCACGTCGGCTTCCCAGCCGCCCGTGTCCACCAGCTTGAAGTCAGTGCCGGCCCATTCCGCGTCATAGCTCACACGGTCTCGCGTAACGCCCGGCGTGTCTTCCACAACGGCGGCACGGCGGCCGAGGATACGGTTGACCAGGGATGATTTGCCCACGTTCGGACGGCCTACAACAGCCAGCACACCCACCGGCTTGGGGCCGGCCTTGCGCGCGCCTTCCGTGAAACCGCGGCCGGAAATCAGATCCTCATCGCCTTCGTCCAGCTCATAGCCTTCGAGATTGGCGGCATACTGCTCGTACTCCTGGTTCTCGATGGCGTCCTCGACCAGACCGATGAGCAGATCGAGCGTGTGGGCGAAGTCCAAATCGGAATTGTCGATGGTAGTAACGCCATCGGCGGCGGTCAGGAAGCTGGTGACCTTGGAATCGGCCTTGTCGCGCGCAGCCACATCCTCAGCACCCACGCCCTTGACGGCTTGGCCGGTGCGACGGGCCTGACGGACCTCCTCACGGGCGGTCAGCAGCACGCGCACCTCGGCGTCCGGGGACACCACGGTGGTGATATCGCGGCCCTCGGCCACGATGCCCAAACCCCCGGAGAAGGAGTCGGCCGACGCTTCGCGGGCGATGTAGGCGCGCTGGGCGGCGATGAGCACGTTGCGCACCGGGATGACGTTCGACACCTTGGAGACATGGCTGGAGACTTCGGAGGAACGAATGGCCTCGGAGATGTCCTCGTCGTCGGCGAATACGCGGGGGTTGTCCGGGTCCACGGAGATATCGAAATGGTCGCCGGTGAAGAACTCGCCCACCGCTTCGGTGATGACACGCTCATCCACGGTTTCGGCGTCCAGATCGATGTCCTGCTTCAGACACCACCAAGCGCAGGCACGATACATCGCGCCCGTGTCAAGGTAAGCGTATCCGAAATACTTGGCCAGCGCCTTGGACGTGGACGACTTGCCCACGCCGGCGGGGCCGTCGATGGCAACGCGAATCACAGACCAACCTCCTTGGACAGCGAACGGACTTCCGTCTGGGACAGCACGCGGTAGGAACCGGGCTTCAAATCACCGAGCTTGATCGGGCCGATCTGGGTGCGCACCAAGCGCTTGACCGGGAAGCCGATTGAGCCGAAGATACGTCGCACGATGCGGTTCTTGCCGGAGTGCAGCACGACCTTGACCATCGTGTGGTCACGCGAGGAGTCGATGATCGCGCAGTGGTCGAGCTTGATCCAGCCGTCGTCGAGCTGCACGCCGGTGGTCACGAGTCGACGGCACACGGTGCCGGAGATCTTGCCTTCCAGCGTAGCGACGTAGGTCTTCTCGACCTCGTACTTGGGGTGCATGACGTGCTGCGAGAGCTCGCCGTCGTTCGTCATGAGGATAAGACCCTCGGAATCGTAGTCGAGACGGCCCATGTGGAAGATGCGCTCGTACTTGTCGCCCACGATGTCGCGCAGCGTGTAGCGGCCCTTCGGGTCGTCCATGGCGGAGAGCACCTTGCGGGGCTTGTTCAGCGCCAGAGTGACGTGGTTCGGATTGACGCGTACGCGCGAACCGTCTACGCGCACCTGCTGCTTATGAGGGTCAACGCGAGTTCCGAGCTCGGTGACCAGTTCACCGTCGACCTCGACACGGCCTTCGGTGATCATGTCCTCGCACTTGCGGCGGGAACCGAATCCCGCTTGGGCAAGCAGCTTCTGGAGTCGAATGGAATTGGAATCGTCTTGCGCTTTCGCAGCGCGGGAATATGCGTTTGGCATCGTTCTCCCAACGTGGCCGGACAGATTCTGTCATCGCAGAGACTGTCGATTTGTATACATACTTCAGAGTTGGCGGACTGGAATCCCAGTCAATTCCAACCTATATATCATACCGCAACGTAGGACTGCTGCTAGACTGGCAACCGTTTGTGCGGGTTCGCCCGTCTTCCAACAGATGAAAAGGAATGAACAATCATGGAAGAAACCAAGCAACAGCCGCTGGCTCTGCGCGTGTGCGCCGAATTGGCCGGCAGCTTCCTGCTGTGCTTTGCCATTTACGCCTTCTCCACATGGGGTTCGGCCGTGTATGGCATCAATATCGTGTTCTTCGCGTTGGCTACCGGCTTGGCATATGCCGCAGTCACCGCCATCTTCTCCCGCGTGTCCGGTGGCCAGCTGAATCCGGCCATCACCGTAGCCTCCGTGCTGGTTTCCAAGACGAAAATCCTGGATGGCATCCTCTATGTGATCGCTCAGGTCATCGGTGCCATCGCCGCCGGCTTCGCCGTGGTCAAGCTGCTGCCCACATCCGAGCAGGTAGCTGCCAAAGTGTGGCTGACTCCGGCCGTTAACGGTTTCGAAAACGGCTCCGTGTCTTACTCGCTGCTGACCCAGTATGGCATTACGTTCTCGATTACGCTGGCGATTGTCGTCGAGGTCGTTGCCTCTCTGATTGTCGTTGCCACCGCCATGTCTTCTCTGGGTGATCACGGCGAGTCCTCGGACCGTCATGTCATTGCCATGGGTCTTGCCTATGGTCTGGCCACCGCCATCAGCTACCCGGTTACCGGTGCCGGTCTCAATCCCGCCCGTTCCACCGGCATCGCACTGGCCGCGATGAATGAGGGTCTTACGCAAAATCCGCTGCAGCAGCTGTGGGTATTCTGGATTAGCCCGGTCTTGGCCGCCGCTGTGGTGGCGTTGGTCATGATCATCGCGCAGATGATGACCACTCCCAAAGTGCCGGCTGCCGCCGATCTTCCGCAGACGGATGCCGATGCAAACGCGGACACGCTCGACGATGGCGAATTCTTCGATCAGGCCGCCTCGTCTGATGGCGATTCAGCGGAAAAAGATGTTGCCGAAGAGTCCAAAGAAGCTGAAGTAGGTAATCAGCAGGCCGATTCCCAAGGCGATGCCGATGAAGGAGTCGAACGCCACTGAGCGCACTTTCCATGGGCTTCTGTCCTGAAGAATCAGGCGAACAAGCCCGGTGATGATGGCCGTCACGGCAAGTATGACCGTGGCGGCCATCGTATATCCGAAAGCAACCAGCAGTGTGATGACGGCGACGACGCCGAGTACGCACCATTCAAACCATGGCTTGCCCTCATGTGCTTCGGATACATAGGGATGGTTGTGCATGTTGCGATTCCTTCTGTCGAACGGTTACGTGACCACAATAGCAGGCGAATAGCAAAGGTGGGATTCCGCTTGGACCCGTTGACGGGTCAGGCGGAATCCCACCTTTGTGCGTTTTGGCTGAGCTGCTCCCCTCAGAGAGTCCCGATCAGTGGAAGAAGTGGCGGGTGCCGGTGAGGTACATGGTCACGCCGGCCTTCTTGGCCGCTTCGATGACCTCCTCATCGCGGATGGAGCCGCCAGGCTGCACGATGGCCTTGACGCCCGCGTCGATAAGCACCTGGGCACCATCGGCGAACGGGAAGAACGCATCGGATGCCGCGACCGCACCGGTGGCGCGATCGGCACCATCGGCCAGCGTGTTGGCGCGCTCGACGGCCAAATGGCAGGAGTCCACGCGGTTGACTTGGCCCATGCCGATGCCAACCGTGGCCTGGTCGTGGGCCAGCAGGATGGCGTTGGACTTCACGCAGCGGATTGCACGCCATGCGAACACGAGGTCCTTCAGCGTGTCAGCGTCGGCGGCCTCGCCGGCCACGAGCTTCCAGGCGTCCGGATCGTCGCCGACGGCGTTGATCAGATCAGTGTCCTGCACAAGCAGGCCGCCATCGATCTGGCGGATGGCCTCGTGGCCCTTCGGCGGCTCGGCCACCTCGAGGATGCGCAGGTTCTTCTTCTTGGTCTGCAGCAGTTCGAGCGCGGCCGGCTCATAGTCGGGGGCGACGATGACTTCGGTGAAAATCGGGCGCACGCTTTCGGCCATCTCAAGGGTGACCTTGGAGTTGCAGGCGATCACACCGCCGTAGGCGCTCATCGGGTCGCAGGCGTGAGCCTTCTTGTGGGCCTCGGCCGCGGTCGCGCCGATGGCCAGACCGCACGGATTGTTGTGCTTGACTACGGCCACGGCAATGGCGGGAGCCATATCCCATACGGTGCGCCAGGCGGCGTCCGCGTCCACGTAGTTGTTGTAGCTCATCGGCTTGCCGCCGAGCTGCTCGGCGTGGGCGAAACCGGTCTGGTTGAGCGGGTCGATGTAGAGGGCGGCCTGCTGGTGGGAGTTCTCGCCGTAGCGCAGGGTGTGCGCACGATCCCAGGTGCGGGTGAACTGGGCCGGGAACTTGGCGGAATCGACTTCAGTGCCCTGATCGTCCTTGTCCACCTCGACGGCGTCCAGAGAGGCCGGCTTGGGCCAGTGCTTGGCGGTCCACTCGTTGATGGTGGCGTCATAGGCGGCGGTGTGCGCGAAGGCCTTGGCGGCAAGCCACTTGCGCTCGTCCAAGGAGAAGCCGGTGCCGTCGGCCACGCGGGAGGCGACCAGTGCATAATCGGCCGGGTCGGTGACGATGGCCACGGTGGCGTGGTTCTTGGCCGCGCCGCGCACCATGGAGGGGCCGCCGATGTCGATCTTCTCGATGGTATCGGCCTCGTTGGCGCCGGAGCGCACGGTGTCGGCGAACGGGTACAGGTTGACGACCACCAAGTCGAACGGCTTGATGCCGAACTCCTCGAGCTGCTTGGCATGCTCGGGGTTGGTCATATCAGCCAGAATACCGGCGTGAATGTACGGGTGCAGCGTCTTGACGCGGCCGTCGAGGCATTCGGGGAATCCGGTGACATCGGACACCTCGGCTACTTTGACGCCCAGTTCGGCAAGCTTCTTGGCGGTCGAACCAGTGGAAACGACTTCGGTGCCGGCCTTCACGAACGCTTCCGCGAGTACTTCGATGCCTTCCTTATGAAAGACCGAGACCAGTGCTCGACGTATCGGTCGGTTCGTGTTTGTCATCCTGTTCCTCCTTGGATTCTTGTGGTTGTGACGCTAGGAACCGCGCCTGATGAACGGTGGCGGTCTTCGATGTCGCGGCGGTGGTGCGGGAATCCTTGATTCTCTCAACCAACCAGACTATCGGAAAAACGAGCGCTGTGCCAATCAGCGCGAGCAGCCATGCCGCGGTAAGTCCCAGTGCGGTCGAATGACCGACGACTCTGGTGGAGGCCATGACGTCGACGCCTATGTGAGCAAGACGATGATCGCCAAGCGATCCATTGGACAGAGCGAACAGCAATGTGGATGCCAGTGAGATCAGCATCGCGCTCAGGCAGAATGCCCCGGCGGAGTAGATCAGCGAAACCAGTACCGGGCCGCGGGTGGACGTATCCCGTACATTCAACGGTCTGCAGGCGAATCCTTGCGGTAGGAATACAGCCAGCAGGCCCACGAGCGCAGCGATGGCGAGAGGCGCGTTCAAGGCAACGGTACGCCATAGTTCGCTGCTGACCGGTTCGGGCAGAATACCGAATACCGGAATTGCAGGAAGCTCTTTGGATTGGCCGAGCCATAATGTGAAACTGGCCAAATCACCGATGGCGAATCCGCCGCCGAAGAGCCAGGAAACAGCCCAGAGCATGACGTTGGGTAGCCAGATCAGCATGGCGACGGTGGTGAGAATTCGTGAACCTGTTTCCATCCCGGACAATTCGAACAACGATACGACAGCGGCATGGTTGCGTACCGACCATACGATGACGGTAATCAATCCAATTGCCAGATATATGCTCAGTATCGCGACGGCCAAGGCGACGCCGATTTTCAGGCAGTGGCGTATGTCCGCCGGCACCTGCTTGCGAGTCCAGTCCCTGAATGCTCGCATTTTGGCTGATTCCGGTACGGCTGCGCATAGGAAACCGATCGAGAATACGATGGCTGCTTTCAGCAACACCAGCCACTGGTCATCGACAAGACCTAGGTGCACGGATTGCCGGAATGCCTCGTTCAACCCGAGCCAAACAATCAATCCGGCAACATACGCATGCGGCCCGTATGCCTTGATTCGCATGGTGAGTGCATTGATCAGCCATATCAGCAGTATGGTCAACAGCAATGGCGTGATGGTGAGGGTGAACGAATCGGTTCTAAAGCCCGATCCCTCACTCAGAAGCACAACGGCCTGTGTCAGCGAGGTTGTGCCGACGGTGAGATTGTCGCCGCCCTCTTCCATAGAGACGACCAATAACATCAGCGCTGTATAGCAGCCTAATGCAACGGCATAGATGGCCATGGATGCGAGGGCGACTATGGCTCCCCGCACCCATTGGCGAATCACGGCTTTCATCACGATTGGTTGGAACCGATCAGTCGATGTTGGCCTTGGCGAGTACGTCACGCATGATTTCGGCGGCCTGGCCCGGGGTCTTGCCCACGGGGATGCCCGCCGCCTCGAGCGCGTTCTTCTTGTCCTGGGCGGTGCCCTTGCCTCCGGAGACGATGGCGCCGGCGTGGCCCATCTGCTTGCCTTCGGGGGCGGTGAAACCGGCGATGTAGGCGACAACCGGCTTGGTCATGTGCTCCTTGGCCCATGCGGCGGCGTCCTGTTCGGCGAAGCCGCCGATTTCGCCGATCATCATGACAGCCTTGGTGTCGGGGTCGGCTTCGAATGCCTGCAGGGCTTCCAGCAGCGTCGTGCCGACGATCGGGTCGCCGCCGGCGCCGAGACAGGCGGTGAAGCCGATATCGGACAATTCGCCCATGAGCTGGTAGGTGAGGGTGCCGGATTTGGAGACCAGTCCGAGCGGGCCGCGGCCGACGATGCCGTCGGGGATGATGCCCAGATTGACGCCGGGGTTGCCGAGCGTGATGAGACCAGGGCAGTTCGGTCCGATGATGCGCACGCCCTTCTTGAGCGCCAGTTCGACGAAGTATGCGGAATCGGCCACCGGAATGCCTTCAGTGATGACCACGATGAGTTCGATGCCGGCTTCGACGGCTTCGACCACGGCGGACTTGGCGAACTTCGGCGGCACGAACACCACGCTGGCCTTGGCGCCGGTGGCTTCACGTGCTTCGCCGCAGGTGGCGAACACGGGGATGTCCGCGTCGGCACCGTTCTTGGCACCGGGGAAGGTGACGGATGTGCCGGCCTTGCGCGGGTTCACGCCGCCGACGATATTGGTGCCGGCCTTGAGCATGCGAGCCGTATGGGTCATGCCCTGATGGCCGGTCATGCCCTGGACGATAACGGGAGCGCCGTCTTCGATGAACAGCATCAGCGAACCTCCTTGGACTGGGTCGCCTCACCGGCGAGCTGCGCGGCCTTGGCTGCCGCGCCTTCCATGGTTTCGGACACATGGATATTCGGGTTATTGGCGGAGGCGAGGATATGCAGGCCCTCGGCGGCGGCGTTGCCATCGAAGCGCACAACGATCGGCTTGGAACCGCCGAGCTTGGCGACCGCTTCGAGGATGCCGTTGGCGACTTCCACGCAGGAGGTGATGCCGCCATAGACATTGATGAACACGGATTCGACCTGAGGGTCGGACAGTACGATCTCCAGGCTTTCGGCCATGACGGCTGCGGAGGCGCCGCCGCCGATGTCCAGGAAGTTGGCGGGCTTGATGTTGGTGCCCTGTTCCTCGCCAGCGCCGGAGACGGCATCCAGGGAACTCATGACGAGTCCTGCACCGTTGCCGATCACACCGACCTCGCCGTGCAGGTGCACGTAGTGCAGGCCGTGTTCGCGGGCGCGCTGTTCGAAGGGGTCGGGAACGATGGGATCCACGAAACGCGCCCAGCCGTCATGGCGGAAGGAGGCGTTGTCATCCAAGGAGATCTTGGCGTCCAAGGCGCTCAGCTGCTTGGTGGATTCGTCATCCGGGTCGCCGATCTTGGCGAGCGGATTGATTTCCACGAGCGTGGCGTCGTTGTCTTTGAAGCAGCGCCACATCTTGAGCAGAATCTGTGCGGCCTGATCGACGTCCGCGTGGTAGAAGCCGATGCTCTGTGCCATTTCGGTGGCAGCGGCCAGGTCGAAGTCACCGAGCGCATCGATGTGCAGGCGCTTGACGGCCTCCGGATGTTCCTTGGCGATTTCCTCGACTTCGGTGCCGCCGTTAGCGGTGGCCAGCACGTCGAAGTCGCGCGAGGTGCGGTCCACGGAGATGGACACGTAGTATTCGTGCAGGATGTTCTTGGCTTCGGCTACAAGCACGCCGGAAACCTTGTGCCCGTGGATGGTCATCGGCAGGATGGACTCGGATTCAAGAATCGCCTCGTCGCGGTTATGGGCGATCTTGACGCCGCCGGCCTGACCACGATGACCGATCTTGACCTGCGCCTTGATTACGCAGGGATAGCCGATTTTGTCCGCCGCTTCTGCGACTTCATGGGAGTTCTGGGCAAAGATGGCGTCCGGGGTGGGAATGTCCTGTTCCTCGAGCAGCTGACGCGCCTGGTATTCGTAAAGATCCATCGATCCTTCCCTGACTATGTAATTGGTCCGGCATGTAACTGTACACAGTACATGCCGGACCTTGAAAACTGACTGTACGTTGGGTGAGACGAAATCTCAGGCCGGCATCGCGATCAGCGAGCTGCTGGGCTTGCCGTCGAGCTTATCCAGACCGTCGAGGCCATCGAGCCGCATCACGAAACTGAAGCCCACCACGGTGCCACCGGCCTTTTCGATAAGGTCGGTGGCGGCTTTGGCGGTGCCGCCCGTGGCGATGAGGTCATCGACGATGAGCACTCGCTTCCCTGCCTGTACGGCGTCGGTTTCGATTTCGACACTGGCCGTGCCGTATTCGAGGTCATAGGATTCACCGATGGTTTCAGGCGGCAACTTGCCGGCCTTACGCACGGCGATGAAACCCTTGCCCAAATGGGCGGCCATGGCCGGGCCGAACAGGAACCCGCGCGATTCGAGACCGGCAATGGAGTCGAATTCGCTCGGGGACACCGGCAGGGCCTCTTCAAGTGCTTTGAGCAGAATCTTCAAGCCCTTGGGGTCGGCGAGCACTGGCATGAAATCACGGAAGATGATGCCTTCCTTGGGAAACCCCGGTACGGAACGCACCAAGGACACCAGATATTCGGCGTCCTGTTGCCCTACCTTGCTCAATGCGTCGATGGTGATGTCCGACTGTGCCATAGTGCTCGCCCCTTTTATGCCTTTGCGATGCGATACGCGGATGGTGCTACCGAATCGAACAGCTTACTTCGTCTTGGTTTCGTTGTCGTCACCGGTCTCGTCAGCGGTGTCTTCCTCGGACACGACGGACGCCTCGATCGGAACCTGACCAGCCTCATCGTTAGCCGGAGCCTCGGTGTCTTCGTCGGGCAGCGGGTTGCCGTTCTCGTCGACCTCATCATCGGACACATAGGCCGGGCGGGTGTACTCACGGGCGATGGCGTTGAAGCCGAAACGCAGCTTGGAGCCTTCGGAGTCGATGACGATCTCCTCATACTGCTCGTCGACTTCGACGACCTTGCCGATCACCTGGCCGATGGTGATGACCTCGGTGCCGGGCTGCAGGTTGCGACGGAAGTCCTGCTTCTCCTGCTGTTGCTGCTTGGCCTTCTTGGACTGCCACCACATCATGCCGCCGAACACGACGACGATCACGATGAGCATAATGTACTGTTGTTCCACGAAACAACTCCTTCAAACGAGCGACATTGACGAAACGCCGCCAAGTGTGCAAACAGGAGAAAGTCTAGAAGAGCTTGCTGACATCATCTTTGGGCGTAATTCCCAAATGCTGCCATGCCTTCTCGGTAGCCACGCGGCCTTTGGGCGTGCGAATCATAAAACCTTCGCGCACGAGATACGGCTCGCACACGGTTTCCACGGTTTCCGATTCCTCGCCCACCATGGCCGCCAGATTGTTCAGGCCCACGGGTCCACCGTTGAAGTTGCGCACGATGGCATTGAGCACGGCGATGTCCAGCCGGTCGAGGCCTTCGGAGTCGATCTGGTACAGGGCCAGCGCCTCCTTGACGTCGTCCGGCCGCACCACGATCAGGTCGTGGACGATGGCCCAGTCGCGTACACGGCGTAGCAATCGGTTGGCGATACGCGGCGTGCCGCGCGAACGCAACGCAAGCTCATGAGCGGAACCCGCATCAAGGTTTACGCCCAGTACGTTGGCCGAACGTTCGATGAGCTTTTCCAACTCCTCATGCGGATAGAAGTCGAGATGTGCGGTGAAGCCAAAGCGTGCGCGCAACGGGCTTGGCAGCATACCTTCGCGCGTGGTGGCACCGATGACGGTGAATCGCGGCAGGGTCAGCGGGATGGAGCTTGCGCCCGGGCCTTTGCCGACCATCACATCGACGCGGAAGTCCTCCATCGCGATATACAGCAGCTCTTCGGCGGCGCGCGGCAGACGATGGATCTCGTCGATGAACAGCACTTCGCCGACGTCGAGGGAGCTCAGAATCGAAGCAAGATCACCGGCATGTTGAACCGCAGGGCCGGAAGTCACGCGAATCGGCACTTCAAGCTCATTGGCAACGATCATGGCCAACGTGGTTTTGCCCAAGCCAGGAGGGCCGGCAAGCAGAATATGGTCCGGTGGCACATCGCGTTTGCGGGCCGCGTCCAGGAACAGTTGCAGCTGGGCCTTGAGCCGTGGCTGTCCGATAAAGCCTTCGAGAACATGGGGGCGCAGCTCCTCGTCGCTGACCGGCTCGTTGCCGATCGGCTGGGAGGAGACCATGCGCAACGACTCTTCGTTGGCACCGGTGTTGGAGGCTCCGTAATCCGTTGTCTCGCTCATCAGCGGCCCCTATCCATCAGCGCCAAAGCCAGACGTAGCACACGCGGCACATCGTCGGTGGCAAGCGGCGTGGGAATATCGTTTTCGGCGCAAGCCTCGGCAACGGCCTGTTGGGCGTCCTGCTGACGCCAGCCAAGTGAAATCAGTCCTTCGACAACCTGTTCCGTACCGGTATCCACCGGAGACTTGGATATTGCCGCCTGAGCGGAAGCACCCTCGATCTGACTCAAATCAATAGAGCCCTTAAGCTCGAGGATGATTTTCTGTGCGCCCTTCTTGCCCAGCCCCGGAGCCTTGGCCAGCGCGGTGGCGTCGTTGTCGGCGATGGCGTGGGCCAGCTGACTCGGCGTCAGTGTGGAGAGTAACGATTGGGCCACTTTAGGTCCAATGCCGGAGACCTTGATGAGTTGCAGAAAGGTTTTCTTGGCGTCCCGATCCAGGAATCCATGCAGGGTAATGGCATCCTGAGAGAGGTTCATATAGGTGAAGACGCGGGTGTCTTGCCCGGCGTGCAGACGGCTCAGGTCGGTGGCGGACATGCGCACTTCGTAGCCCACTCCCCCAACATCAATCAATGCGGTATCGGTTTCGACCGATTCAACCCGCCCGGTCAGCATGCCGATCATACAGGTACTCCTTCAGGGCTCCAGGATTCAAGACTCGAACAACTGTTCGAAAGTATACTACATGCCTCGGTCGTGGTTGATGCGGCGGCGCGTGGATTTCTGTGCGGCCTCAGCCCACTGGCGTTGCGCGGCGGTCAGATGTTGTTCGCGTTCGCCGCCCTGCAATGCGCCTGCCGGGCGCAGCGCATGGCAAATGGCCAAAGCCAAGGCATCGGCGGCATCGGCGGGAGTCGGCATTTTGGTGAGGTTCAAAATACGTGTCACCATACGCTCCACCTGAATCTTCTGCGCCTGCCCGTTACCGGTGATAGCCAGCTTGGCTTCGGTAGGCGTATGCAACGCCACGGGAATATTGCGTTGCGCGGCGGCGAGCATGGCGAGGCCGGCGGCCTGTGCGGTACCGAGTACGGTGTTGCGGTTGGATTGTGCGAACACTCGTTCGATGGATACGGCATCGGGTGCGAAGCGATCCATTTTCTCGGACAGGCCGTTGTAGATGGCCAGTAGACGCAGATCCTGGGTGATATCCGGTGAGGACCGCACCACGTCCACGTGAATAAACGAAAGCCGGCGGTGCTCGCCGGCTTCGATCACGCCGACCCCGCAACGTGTGAGCCCGGGGTCGACGCCAAGGATAATCACGAGGATTACTCCTCGTCGAGCTGGGCCATCACCTCGTCGGAAGCGGTCCAGTTGGAGTAGATGTTCTGCACATCGTCGAGGTCATCGAGGTTGTCGATGAGCTTGGACACCTTGCGGGCATCCTCAAGGCTCAACTCGACCTCGTTCTTCGGCTGCATGACCTGGTCGGCGGAATCGTAGTCGAAGCCGGCTTCCTGCAGAGCCTTGCGCACGGTGAACAGGTCGGACGGACCGGTCACAACGGTGAACACTTCACCGTCATCGGTAACGTCCTCGGCACCGGCTTCGGCGGCGGTTTCGAACAGCTTGTCGAAGTCCACGCCCTCGGACGGCACCACGATCTGGCCCTTGCGCTCGAAGTTGAAGGACACGGAGCCGGAGGTGGCCAGAGAGCCGTTGCCCTTGGTCAGGGTGGAACGGACTTCGGCGGCCGCACGGTTGCGGTTGTCGGTCAGGCATTCGATGATGAGGCCAACGCCGGCAGGAGCGTAGCCCTCGTAGACGATGTCTTCGTAGTTGGCGGCACCATCTTCAGCACCGGCACCACGCTTGACGGCGCGAGCGATGTTGTCGGCCGGCATGGAGGCCTTCTTGGCCTTGTAGATGGCATCGTACAGGGACGGGTTGCCGTCCGGGTCGCCGCCGCCGAGGCGGGCGGCGATTTCGATGTTCTTGATGAGCTTGGCGAAGAGCTTGCCGCGCTTGGCGTCGATGGCGGCCTTCTTGTGCTTGGTGGTCGCCCACTTGGAATGACCTGACATAATGCTCCTAGCAATTATTGAAACGGATGATGTCAAACGAAACGATTGTAGGCCGTTAATCAGACATACCCGTAATGTTTCCGATGATTGTCTTATTGCGCGTACCGATAAAACCGGTTGCGCGGGTGCCGCACCCGGTCAGGCAAGCGGCAAATGATACTGCGGGGCCAGCTGTTCGAATGCCTGGGCATAGGCGTCTCGCTGGTCGGACAGCAGAATCGGCATGGTACGCGTCTGGGCGACGATGGGCATGAAGTTCGCATCGCCATTCCAACGCGGCACCACATGCTGGTGCAGGTGCGCGGCGACTCCGGCACCCGCGACCTCGCCCTGATTGATGCCGATGTTGTATCCGTCCGGACGGGAGACGGTCTCCATCACCTTCATGGCGAGGGTGGTGGCCTTCTCGAATTCGAACAGTTCGGCATCGTCGAGTTCGGTGATGAATCCGACGTGACGGTACGGGCAAATCATGAGATGCCCGACATTGTATGGGTAGAGGTTCATGATGGCGAACACGTGCGTGCCACGCCAGGCGATGAGGCCGTCTTCGTCGGATTTTTTGGGTCCGGCGCAGAACGGGCATTCCTTCGTCTTGGGCTTGGTTGGGCGATCCTCGCTGTTGCGCAGCACATAGGTCATGCGCTGCGGAGTCCACAGTCGTTCGACCGTGTCCTCCTGAGGCGGAAAGTCCGCCGGATTATCGACACGCACGTCAGTCATTTTCGCACCCTTTCTTGGCTCCCCTCAGAGAGGGGAGCCAGTACCATTCACATCACTCAGCCACAGCAGCGTTGAAGTCGTCGGCGGAGTTCACCTGGACGCGCTTCTTGATGACGGTGAGAATCTGCTCGCGAGCAGTGTCCACCGGCACACCGTTGAGCTGGCTACCGTCGCGGAAGCGGAAGCTGACCGCGTTGTTGTTCATGTCTTCCTCACCGACGATGAGGATGAACGGCACCTTGGACTTGGAGGCGTTGCGAATCTTCTTGCCGAAGCGATCGTCGGAGTAGTCGATCTCGCAACGGACCATCTCATCTTCAAGGGACTTGACGAAGCCGGCCAGATGCGGGGCAAACTCGTCGGCAACCGGCACGCCGAGCACCTGCACGGGGGCCAGCCACGCCGGGAAGGCACCTGCGTAGTGCTCGAGCAGCACGGCGAAGAAGCGTTCGATGGAGCCGAACAGGGCGCGGTGAATCATCACCGGGCGCTGGTGGGTGCCGTCCTTCGCGATGTACTCGAGCTGGAAGCGCTCCGGCAGGTTGAAGTCGAGCTGGATGGTCGAGACCTGCCAGGTGCGGCCGATGGCGTCGCGGGCCTGCACGGAGATCTTCGGGCCGTAGAAGGCGGCGCCGCACGGATCGTCGACGAGCTCGAGGTTGGATTCCTTGGCGACCTCGGCGAGCGTGTTGGTGGCCTCCTCCCAGATCTCGTCGGAGCCGACGTACTTGTTCGGGTCCTTGGTGGACAGCTCGAGGTAGAAGTCGGTCAGGCCAAAGTCCTTGAGCAGGTTCAGCACGAAGGTGAGCAGGCTGGTGAGCTCGTCCTTCATCTGCTCGCGGGTGCAGTAGATGTGGGAGTCGTCCTGGGTGAGGCCGCGCACACGGGTCAGGCCGTGGACCTCGCCGGACTTCTCGTAGCGGTACACGGTGCCGAACTCGAAGAGGCGCAGCGGCAGCTCGCGGTAGGAGCGCTGGCGCGACTTGAAGATGAGGTTGTGCATCGGGCAGTTCATCGGCTTGAGGTAGTAGTCGGCGCCCGGCTTGGTGATGTTGCCGTCCACGTCCTTCTCCTCGTCGAGGTGCATGGGCGGGTACATGCCGTCCTTGTACCAGTGCAGGTGGCCGGAGGTCTCGTACAGGCCGCCCTTGGTGATGTGCGGGGTCTGCACGAAGCTGTAGTGGTGCTTGCGGTGCATCTCACGGGAGTAGTCCTCCATAGCGTTGATCACGGCGGCACCCTTCGGGTGGAACACGGCCAGGCCGGGGCCAATTTCATCCGGGAAGGAGAACAGGTCCATCTCGGCGCCGAGCTTGCGGTGATCGCGCTTGGCGGCTTCTTCCAGGCGGGTCTGGTAGGCCTTGAGGTCTTCCTTGGTGGCCCATGCGGTGCCGTAGACGCGCTGCATGGTCGGGTTCTTCTCGGAACCACGCCAGTAGGCGGCGGCGGAACGCTCGATCTTGAAGGCCTTGATGTAGCGGGTGTTCGGCAGGTGCGGGCCGCGGCACAGGTCCTTCCAAACCACATTGCCATCACGGTCTACGTTGTCGTAGAAGCTGAGCTCCTTTTCGGAGATCTCGGTGGCGGCGGCCGGGTCGAGGTGTGCTTCCTTGTCTTCGATCAGTTCGATCTTAAAGGGCTGGTCGGCCTCTTCCTTCAGAGCCTCTTCCTCGGTCACGGAACGGCGGCGGAAGGACTGGGAGGACTTGATGATGCGCTGCATGCGCTTCTCGATGTCCTTGAGGTCGTTCGGGGTGAAGGGCTGGTCGACCTGGAAGTCGTAGTAGAAGCCGTCCTTGATGACGGGGCCGACGCCGAGCTTGGCGTTCGGGTAGACTTCCTGCACGGCCTGGGCCATGACGTGGGTGGCCGAGTGACGCATGATTGCGAGGCCGTCTTCGGAGTCGAGGGCGATGGGGTCGACGGTGTCGCCATCGTTCAGCGGCGTGTACAGGTCACGGTTCTCGCCGTTGATCTTGACCGCGATGATGTTCTTGTCTTCCGCGAACAGTTCTACGCCGGTGGTGGTTGCTTCCACCTCCTTCGCTTCGCCGTTGACGGTTATGGAGATGGTAGCTTGCGCCATGATTTGTCCTTTGCTATCGGGGCCCGCGGTACTAATGTGCAGGCCTGGACTGGTTAATCAACGTAGGACACGATAGGTTGGGCGTGCGACAAATACCACCAGCATCTGAACCAATACGAAAAAACCTCGCCGAAGCGAGGTTCCGTTGTGGAGCGGACAACGGGACTCGAACCCGCGGTCTCAACCTTGGCAAGGTTGCGCTTTACCAACTAAGCTATGTCCGCAAAGGAATCCGCCGTGAGAAGCGGAATCCAGTGGGCGATGTAGGAATCGAACCTACGACCCCTTCGGTGTGAACGAAGTGCGCTAGCCGCTGCGCCAATCGCCCGAATATTCGGTTCTTTAGTTATATCCAGTCGAATTGCTTCGACTTTCGTGGGCGATACAAGATTCGAACTTGTGACCCCTTCCGTGTCAGGGAAGTGCGCTACCACTGCGCCAACCGCCCGGGTCATATTTCATTCCATTGAATTGCTTCGCTGGTCTGAGAGGTGGGTACGAGAGTCGAACTCGTCTATACGGCTTTGCAGGCCGCTGCCTAACCGCTTGGCTAACCCACCGTAAGGTCTGTCAACTCACGGACCTAGAGCGGACAACGGGACTCGAACCCGCGGTCTCAACCTTGGCAAGGTTGCGCTTTACCAACTAAGCTATGTCCGCGTGTGTTTCCTTGGCGAGGTCTCCCTGCCGAAGCACGAGTGTTTACTATACACACATGCGTGTAGTTCGTCCAGCTGCGGCGTGTCGCCTGTAATTGCATACTCTCGCTTATGGCTAAAGCGTGCGCTTCGGGCAATGAACTCCAGTTACTCTAGAGGTATGAGTGAAGCAGCGAAGGACACCGGCGCAGTATTGATCGCCGCATTCGAGGGATGGAATGATGCCTGTCAGGCGGCGACGAACGCGGTGCGCCATCTGGTCAAGCGATATGAGTCCCGCGAGATTCGTCATATTAGATGTGATGATTTCTATGACTATCAGGTTGCCCGTCCTATGCTGTGCCATGTTTCGGGACGCACCAATCTTATCTGGCCGCAGACCACGTTCTACGACATCACGTTGGACGCAGGCAAGCATATCTATGCGCAGATCGCCCCCGAACCGAACTATCGGTGGAAGGAATACTGTAGCCAGAGTCTGGCCATTGCCGATGAGCTGGATGTCAATCGGATCATTACGTTAGGTTCGATGTTCTCCGATTGCCCGCATACCCGTCCGTTGCCCATCGCCGTCAGCGACGGAGACTGTCAATGCGAAGGAGACCGGTCGTATAACGGCCCGGTAGGCATTCCTACCGTTTTGGATGTGGCCGCCGCGCAGCAAGGTTTTGCTCATTCCTCGATGTGGGTGTCCATCCCCCAATATTTGGGCAGCGACGAATGTTCTGCCGGCACTATGCGATTGCTGGATGCGTTGGGCAAGC
This sequence comes from Bifidobacterium longum subsp. longum JCM 1217, assembly GCF_000196555.1. NCBI lineage: Bacteria > Bacillati > Actinomycetota > Actinomycetes > Bifidobacteriales > Bifidobacteriaceae > Bifidobacterium > Bifidobacterium longum. The sequence continues at coordinate 1,272,207 of NC_015067.1, forward strand.
ATATCGGCTTCACCTTCGATACGGCAGATCTGAAGCAGAAAGCCGAACAGTGGAAGGCGCAAGCCTCGATACTGGTTCGTTGTAATGACCAGCTTCACGATTACGTGGAGCATTTGGAGCACGACTACGACTTGCAGCAGAAAGCCGAGGCGGAGGCTTCCTTGGGAGCGCCCCAGGCCGAACAACTAGTCAAAGAAGCAGAAGCGTTTCTGCGCCAGATGGGCAATTAGCCCATATATGGTGTGCTCCCGCTGGATGAACAGCCCTGTGGGCTGTTCATAGCAGTGCACCATGTGCACGTCGCACAAAATGTCGGGAGCTGGCTCGCGTAGCGAGACTGAGGGTGGTTCTGCTGGCATATTCCAGTGACCACCCCCAGTCAGCTTCGCTGACGGCTCCCGCCAGCGGGAGCACCATTATATTGGAGTCGTCTATCGACCCGTCTTATGCCGCAGCCGCCACGGAGGGATCGATGGCCGGCAGCACGCCCACAATCAGCAGCAAGGCGACGACCACAGCCAAACCGATGCGGTAGATGGCGAAGGCCTTATAGGAGAAGTTCGATACGAACTTCAGGAATCCGATGATCACGATGTAGCCGAGTACGAAGCTGATGACCATGGCTACGAGGGTCGGCCCCCAGCCGGGGAACATCGCATCGGTTTTGTAGTTCTTCACGGCCTTGATGGCTTCGAGCAAACCTGAGCCGAACACCGCGGGGATGGCCATCAGGAAGCTCAGACGTACAGCGGCCTCACGCGTGTAGCCCAGTGCGCGACCGACGGTGATGGTGCCGCCGGAGCGGGACACACCAGGAATCAGCGCCATGGACTGGCCCAAACCGAAGAGGAACGCATCACGATACGTCATATCATTCATGGTTTTGTTCTGGCGAGCCTTGGCATCCACCATCCACAGCAGAATGCCGAATACCAACAGCACGGTTACCGTAATCCACAGGTTGCGCAACGAGGTCTCGATGACGTTCTGCAGAGTGAAGCCGAGGATGATAATCGGAATCGAGCCGACGATAATGTTCCAGCCGAGTGTGGCGTAATTGTCGCCGCGGCCCATGCGGGCCTTCCAATCCTTGCCGTTCTTGCCGAACAGGCAGCTGAACCAGTGAGTAAGGATATTGATGATGTCGTGACGGAAATACAGAATCACCGCAAGTTCGGTGCCGATTTGGATGATGGCGGTAAACGCCGCACCGGGATCAGAGCCCAGCATCAAATCGCCGAAAATACGGATATGCGCGCTGGAGGATACCGGGAGATACTCGGTCAGCGCCTGAACGATGCCGAGAATGATCGCTTGGAAAAAATTCATGACCCCTCGTGATTTCTAAGTATTTGATGTGTTATGACGATGAACACCCTATCCAAGGGGGTGTAGAACAACACTAAGAATCGGTAACATCCACGGCTTCTACAATGAAAGTGGATATAGTACGTAAGCGACGAAGGGAGCATTATGGCCACGTATCGCAAAAGCAGGGCATTCGCACCGGAAGGATTCTTCGAATGCGAGGGTCGAGGACTCGAATGGTTGGGAGCGGCTCATGCGCAGGGCGGCCCGCGCGTGGTGCAGGTATACGGCTGGGGCAAGGATTATCTGGATATCGAACGTGTGGGCAGCGCGTCCCCCACGCCTCAGGCGGCACGAGCTTTTGGTGCGGCTCTGGCCCATATGCATGATGTGGGTGCCGAATATTTCGGGTCTGCGCCTGACGGATATAACGGCACATGCTATTTCGGACCATTGCAGGACCCAGTGAAAATGGATACCGGCGAGTGGACCGACCCGATCAGCTATTTCGCTGATGGACGTCTGCGCCCGATGGTCAACCTTGGTGTGAGGCGTGGCGAGCTGGATAAGCGCGATGTCGAACTGACCGAGCGCGTGATTGAAGCGTTGCCGGATCTGATGGGCCGAGCCGCGTCCGACAAGCCGGCGCGCATCCACGGTGATCTGTGGAGCGGCAATGTGATGTGGACCGCCGATTCCGGGCAGCCCGAGGCTGTGCTCATCGACCCGGCGGCACATGGCGGTCATCGCGAGGAGGATCTGGCTATGCTGCACCTGTTCGGCATGAGCTATCTGAGCGAAATCACCGAGGGCTACCAGTCCGTGCATCCGTTGAAGGCCGGATGGCAGGAGCGTATCACGCTCTGGCAGCTCTACCCCATCGCCGGCCACTGTGTCTTCTTCGGCGGCGGCTACGTCAACGAATACCGCTCCATGTGCCGCTCCATGCTGAAGTAACAGACTTGGCTCCCCTCTCTGAGGGGAGCCAAGAACGCATCCACTCTCAGCTCAGCGCGTCCTTCAACTTGCTGAAGAAGCCTTTCTTTTGGCCAGCCTGTGGACGGGATGCCTGGGAGACGTGCGTGGCGCCTGAATCGTGCGAGGCGGCGAACTGTTCGATGAGGCCGCGCTCGGTTTCGTTGAGCTTGGTGGGAATCAGCACATTGACGTGGGCGATGAGGTTGCCGCGCTCGTCCTTGTTGCGGATGTTCGTGACGCCCAGTCCCTTAAGCGTCACAGTGTCCTCAGGCTGGCAGCCGGCCGGGATGGACACGGTCTTCTCACCATCGAACGTGTCAATGGACAGATCGTGGCCGAGCACGGCCCAGCTCATCGGCACCTGAATCCAGCAGTGCAGGTCGTCGCCATCGCGGGTGAACTGCTTATCCGCCTTGATGCGAATGTCGATGTACAGGTCGCCGGCAGCGCCGCCGCCCTCACCCACTTCGCCCTGGTTGGCCAAACGTAGACGCGCGTTGTCGTTGATGCCGGCGGGCACGGTGACGCCCACGGTACGTGTGGTACGCACACGGCCGTGGCCCATGCAGCTGGGGCACGGGTTCTTGATGATGGTACCGTGGCCCTCGCAACGTTCGCAGGGGGCGGAGGTCATCATCTGGCCGAGCATGGTGCGCACGACCTTCTGCATGAATCCCTGGCCGTGGCAGTCGGGGCAGGTGACCGGCTGTGCGCCGCCCTGGGCGCCGGAGCCGCCGCACTCCTGGCACAGGGAGAACGTGCTGATCTTGACGTGCGCGGTGCCGCCGAACACGGCGGTCTTCAGGTCGATGGACGCGGAGGCCAGGGCGTCGCGGCCGGGCTGGGTACGCGGCACCGGGCCCTGTGAGCCACCACCGAACGCGGAACCGAAGAACGTGGAGAACACGTCGCTCATATCGCCGAAGCCCGCCCCGGAGAAGCCGCCGGCACCGGCGTTCGGATCGTTCGGGTCGACGCCCGAATCATACATACGGCGCTTGTCCGGATTGGACAGCACATCGTAGGCGTTGTTCACTTCCTTGAACTTGTCCTCGAATTCAGGGCCCGCGATGTCGGGGTGGTACTTACGGCTGAGCTTGCGGTATGCCTTCTTGATCTCGTCGTCACTGGCGCCGCGTTCCACACCCAGCGTCTCGTAATAATCTGCCACTTGATTGATCCTTTGTGTTCGTTTGGTCTGCGGGTCATTGTGCCACAGACGGCGGTCAGTCTTGGGTCCGGCCCTCGGAGAGGAAGGCGGTCAAATATCTGGCTACGGCCCTGACGGCGGCCATAGTGGCCGCATAGTCCATGTGGGTCGGCCCTATGGAGCCGACGAAGGCGATGGGTTCCGTGTCGTTCGTCTGGCTCTCCGTCTCGGATTCGGTTTCGGGTTCGCCTACGGGATCGTTCCCCGCCGGTTCGCCCGCCGCACCGCTGCGCCCATAGCCACTGCTGACCACGGAGGCATGCAGTAGGCCGGGAGTGTGCATTTCGGAGCCGATGGCCACGCCCACGCCGGATGCATTCGTCTCCTCACTCAGGTTGCTCATGAGCTTCATCAGCACGACCTGTTCTTCCAGCGCGTCGAAGAGCGGGGCCAGATCGGCCAGGGACCGGGAGTGGGCCAGGTGCGAGGTGCCGGACATGTACAGTTCGTCCGCGCGTTCGTCCAATGCCATCGATTCGAAGGCGTCGGCCAGCGCGTCGGCCACGCCGCGCACCGACTCGTAGCCGGCGCTGGCGGCGATGGATCGCACGGTCTCCGCGGATTTCGATAGGGACAGTCCGACACATTGTTCGTTGACGGTGTTGGAGAGCCGGTTGATCTCGTCCACGGCGGGCATGGATGCGATGGTCAGGCCGTGCTGGGCCACGCGGCCGGTGTCAGTAATCACCACCGCGAGCAACGTGGTCATGGCAACGGGCACCATCTCCACGTGCCGCAATGTGGCCTTGGCCAGCGATGGCGAGGTGACTATGGCCACTTGACCGGTGATTTCGGACAACAGTCGTGCCGAACGCTGCAGCGCGTCCTTGAGACTCACCGATCCGGACAGGAAGCTGTTGATGCCGCGGCGCTGCGCCTCGCTGAGCGGCACCACGGTAGCAAGTCGGTCCACAAAGTATCGATAGCCCTTTTCGGTGGGCACACGACCGGCCGAAGTGTGCGGCTGAATCAGATATCCTTCATCCTCCAGAGCGGACATGTCGTTACGGATGGTGGCCGAACTGACGCCGAGATCATGGTCGCGCGTCAGCGAAGTGGAGCCCACGGGCTCCTGAGAACGGATGTAATCCTCCACCACGGCGCGCAGCACCAGCATGCGTCTTGATTGCGTCATGCGCGCCTCCTTATATATGCATACATATTCATATCAGTCACGGTTCACTCAGGGCGTACCCCGACGGTCGGTTCGCCACGCCGCGACACGCGGGAACCCAGAAATATTGCCTCTTTCTTGGCTCCGCCACGTGCAGGTGGCGCACTTCACCTTAGAACATTGTATTAGCACTCCTTAGGCTTGAGTGCTAATGCGTTCGTTTGCAGCGTAGCAATGTTCACTGTGAACGCTAACAGAACACAAACTACCAAAACACGCCAAAATTGCACCGCAACGTCGCAAACCGACGCTAGCATGGTAATCGCAATGTGAGGGCGTCAAGCGCCCGGCACAAGCCGGATACGCGGCCCGACCAATTGGAAGGAAAGTAATCCATGACCGAATTCAAGGAGACCGAGCTCGACGAGCGCGCCATCAAGATGGCGAAGGTCCTTTCGGCTGACGCGGTTGAGAAGGCAGGCTCCGGCCACCCCGGCTCCCCCGTCTCCCTGGCGCCCGTCGCCTACACGCTGTACCAGCACTTCATCAAGCACGATCCGAATGATCCCAACTGGGAAGGCCGCGATCGCTTCATCCTTTCCGGTGGCCATGCCTCCCTCACCCAGTACGTCCAGCTGTACTTCTCCGGCTACGGCGTGACCCTGGACGACCTTAAGAACTTCCGTGGCGGCGCTGCCACCCGCACCCCGGGCCACCCGGAGTACGGCCTGACCCCGGGCATCGAAATGACCACCGGCCCTCTGGGCCAGGGCTTCGCCTCCGCCATCGGCTTTGCCTACGGCGAGCGTTTCCAGCGCGGTCTGCTTGACCCGGAGACCCCGAAGGAAGATTCCCCGTTCTACCACAAGATTTGGGCCATCTGTGGTGAAGGCGACATCGAGGAGGGCATCTCCGGCGAGGCCGCTTCCCTGGCCGCCAACCAGAAGCTCGGCAACCTGACCGTGATCTTCGACGCCAACCGCATCCAGATCGAAGGCGACACCAACCTGGTGCTGGCCGAGGACGTGCTCAAGCGCTTCCAGGCCTACGGCTGGTACACCGACGAGTTCAGCTTCATCCAGCCCGACGGCTCCTACAAGGAGGACATCGAGGGTCTGGCCGACGTCATCGCCAAGGCCGAAGCCGCCGCCCCGGACCAGCCGAAGCTCATCAAGGTCCACTCCCTGATCGCCTGGCCGACCCCGGGCAAGACCAACGACCCGTCCTCCCACGGCTCCAAGCTGGGCGCCGAGGCCGTCGCCGGCCTCAAGAAACTCCTCGGCTACGATCCGGAGGAGTCCTTCCACGTCGACGAAGAAGCCCTGGCCCACGCCCGCAAGGTCGCCGATCGCGGCCTGGAGGCCCACAAGGCCTGGGACGAGAAGTTCGACGCCTGGCGCAAGGCCAACCCGGACAAGGCCGCCCTGTACGACCGTCTGAAGGCCGGTGAACTGCCGGAAGGCTTCGACAAGGCCCTTGACGACCTTGAGGCCACCTTCGAAGTCGGCAAGGGTGTCGCCACTCGTGGCGCCTCCGGCTCCGTGCTCAACGCCATCGCCGCCGTCATGCCGGAACTCTGGGGCGGCTCCGCCGACCTCGGTGGCTCCAACAAGACCGACCTCAAGGGCGCTGCCACCTTCGCCCCGGCCGAGTGCGCCACCAAGCAGTGGCCGAACTGCAACGAGTTCGGTCGCCAGCTGCACTTCGGCGTGCGCGAGTTCACCATGGGCTGCATCACCAACGGCATCCTGCTGGGTTCCCACACCCGTCCGTTCGGCGGCACCTTCTTCATGTTCTCCGACTACGAGCGTTCCGCCGTTCGTCTGGCCGCCCTCATGCAGATCCCGAACCTGTACATCTGGTCCCACGACTCCGTCGCCGTCGGCGAGGACGGCCCGACCCACCAGCCGGTTGAGCACCTTGCTTCCTTCCGCGCGATTCCTCAGCTTGAGGTCATTCGCCCGGCCGATGCCTTCGAGACCGCCGAGGCTTACCGTTACTTCTTCGAGAAGAAGAACACCCTGCCTGGCGCCATGGTTCTGACCCGTCAGGGTGTCCCGGTTCTTGCCGAGACCGCTGCCAAGGCCAAGGACGGTGTCAAGAAGGGCGCTTACATCCTGGTCGACACCGAGGGTACTCCGGACGTCATCCTCATGGCTTCCGGTTCCGAGGTCCAGTGGGCTGTGGCTGCCGCCAAGACCCTGGCCGGCGAGGGCGTCAAGGCTCGCGTCGTGTCCGTGCCGTCCATGGAATGGTTCGAGGAGCAGGACGCCGAGTACAAGGAGGCTGTGCTTCCGGCCGCTGTCAAGGCTCGTGTCTCCGTCGAGGCCGGCGTTGCCATGCCGTGGTACAAGTACCTCGGTTCCTACGGCAAGCCTGTCTCCATCGAGCAGTTCGGCCTGCAGGGTGACGGCGCTCAGAACATGATCGACCTCGGCATCACCGCCGAGCACGTGGTGGAAGCCGCCAAGGCCTCCATCGCCGAAGTCGAAGCCGCCAAGTGAGCAACTAAGCAATAATTCAATAATTGTTGGCTCCCCTCCCTGAGGGGAGCTGTCAGGCGAAAGCTTGACTGAGGGGAGCAATGCTTGAGCCCACTCCCCTCAGTCCGCGTTGCGGACAGCTCCCCTCTCCCAGGAGAGGGGAGCCTAGGGCTTGAATCCAAGGAGAAAATAAATGACTGAAGCAACTCAGCGTACGTCTGACAACGGCGTTTCCATCTGGCTGGACGACCTGTCCCGCTCCCGCATCGAGTCCGGCTCCCTGCAGGACCTCATCGCCAACAAGAACGTCGTCGGCGTTACCACCAACCCGTCCATCTTCCAGAAGGCCCTGAGCCAGGTCGGCCCGTACGACGCTCAGCTCAAGGAGCTCGGCAAGGTTGACGTTGAGACCGCTGTCCGCGAGCTCACCACCACCGACGTGCGCAACGCCACCGACATCTTCCGCGAGATCGCTGAGGCTACCGACTTCGTCGACGGCCGCGTCTCCATCGAGGTCGACCCGCGTCTGGCCCACGACACCGAGAACACCGCCAAGCAGGCTGTGGAACTCTGGGAGAAGGTCAACCGTCCGAACGCCATGATCAAGATTCCGGCAACCCTCGAAGGCCTGCCGGCCATCACCGCCACCCTGGCCAAGGGTATCTCCGTCAACGTCACCCTGATCTTCTCGCTCGAGCGCTACGAGCAGGTCATCGACGCTTACATCGAGGGCATCGCTCAGGCTGCCGCCAACGGCCACGACCTGAAGCACATCGGCTCCGTCGCTTCCTTCTTCGTGTCCCGCGTGGACAGCGCTGTCGACAAGCTGCTGGAAGCCAACGGCTCCGACGAGGCCAAGGCTCTGGAGGGCAAGGCCGCTGTGGCCAACGCTCGCCTGGCTTACGAACTCTTCGAGAAGAAGTTCGCCGAGGATCCGCGTTGGGCCGACCTGGCTGCCAAGGGCGCCAAGGTTCAGCGTCCGCTGTGGGCTTCCACCGGCACCAAGAACGCCGCCTACTCCGACTGCAAGTACGTTGACGAGCTCGTTGCCAAGCACATCGTCAACACCATGCCGGAGAAGACCCTGAACGCTCTGGCCGACCACGGCAACGGCGCTCCGTCCATCGAGGGCACCTACGAAGAGTCCCACGCCATCATCAACAAGCTGGCTGAGCTCGGCATCAACCTCAAGGACGTCACCGACAAGCTGGAGGCCGACGGTGTCGCTGCCTTCATCAAGTCCTGGGATTCCGTGCTGGCTGACGTCCAGTCCGGCATCGACCGCGTGAACGCCTGAGATTTGACGACTGATGCGTGTTTAGCGCACTAGTTGATTAGATCACAGAAGCCCCGACCCCAACCGGTCGGGGCTTCTTTCGTTTGTTGCTACAGTGGTACGAGCATATGAGAGAAAGGCCGAACCGTAATGAACAAACTTGTCGCACGCCAGCGGTTGGTGATGACCTTCACCTTCTTTTCGATGTTCTTCGGAGCGGGCAATCTGATTTTTCCGCCGTTCGTCGGCGCTCAGGCCGGTTCCGCGACCATACCGGCGGCCATCGGTTTCATCGTCTCCGCAGTCGGCCTGCCGATTCTCGGCGTGCTGGCGGTCACCTTCGCCGGCGGTTTCGACAAACTCGCCAGCCGGGTCTCCCCCAAATTCGCCTTGTTCCTCGGCGTGGCGATCATGCTCACCATCGGCCCGTGCTTTGCGATTCCACGTACGGCGACCACCTCATTCGAAATGATGGTGGCTCCTTTCGTACCGTCCTCCTATGGCTGGCTGGCCCAACTCATCTACTCGCTCGTGTTCTTCACACTGGCGTTCCTGTTCGCCCAGCATCCCGAGAAACTCTCCAAAGTGCTCGGCCGATTCATGGGGCCGTTGCTGCTGGTGCTCATTGCTGTCCTGTTCATCGCCTGCCTGATCCACGGCATCGGCATCCCGGCCAACCCGATGGGCGACTACTCCACAAACCAGATCGCACGCGGCTTCCTCGACGGCTACCAGACCATGGACCTGCTCGCCGCGCTCTACTTCGGCATCGTGATCTCCGCGAATATCCGCGCCCAACAAGTCGATGACGAATCGCAAGTGCAGAAGGAGACCGCGTATGCCGGGCTCGGCACCGGCGTACTGCTGATCGTGATCTACGGCGCGCTAAGCTACGTGGGCGTGGTGTCCGGAGCCATCGCCACCATCGACCCCACCAAAGACACGGGCGCGACCGTGCTCACCAACCTCACCTCCTCCCTGTTCGGCACGTTCGGTACCGCGTTCCTTGGCGTCGTGTTCGTCATCGCCTGCCTCAACGTATGCACCGGACTGATCGGCACCTGCGCCACCTACTTCCATACTCGGTTCCGGACCGTCGCCGGCCGAACGTTGAGCTACCGCACCTGGCAGGTCATCTTCACCGTGTTCAGTTTCATCGTGTCCAATGCCGGGCTGAGCGCGATCATCAAGGTTTCCGTGCCGGTGTTGTCCGCACTGTATCCGATCGCCATCGTGCTGGTACTGCTGACGCTGACCCACAAGTCGCTCGGCGCGCGATTCCCGCGCGTCTATTTCTGGACTGTGCTGCTGGTGGGCATCGCATCCTTCGCCACCTGCATCTCCAGTTTGGTCGCCGTCTTCGGCGGTTCCATCGGCTGGCTGGACGCGGCGCTGGCTATGCTGCCTTTGCAGCAATACCAGCTCGGCTGGGTGGTCCCGGCTATCCTCGGTGTTGCCATTGGTATCGCCGATGCTCCGCGACGGTAGTTTTCCCGGTCTGTGCCGGAGTCTGGCGGTCGGTCGGTGATGGCGGCTGCCGCAGTATCCCTCCTATAAAGCGGCATACAGAATTCCTGTATGCCGCTGGTCTCCGCCCATCTGCCATAGTTATACTGGCATCATCGACGACGGCGATAACAGCATAAGGTGGGGCGAGTCATGGACACCAGTGATAGACAGGTAGCGGAAACCGGCCGGAATCGCGAGCTTGGGCTGATTCCGGCCATGGTGATGGCGGTTGTTGCGACGCTCAGTGGTGCCGGTGTATCGTTCGCGCCATTATATGAGCGCATTTGGGGCGGCATGATGTTGCATCCGAATTGTCCGGCGATTGGCAGAATGACCTACTATCTCTCGGGCCAAGCAACTGACGATTATGGAGCCTGCGTCACCTCACCACTGTGGTTTATGACGGTGACTGCGCTGAGTGTTGTCGCGATTCTCTGTCTGACTGTTGCGGGAGTACAGGGCTTTTCGCGCCATCGGCTCTGTTCGGTGTTTAGTGTTCTTATTGCGGCAGTGGCTGTTGCAATCATATTGGTGTTGAGTGCGAATACCAAGATTGTAACGTTGTGGGCGATGTATGCGGTGACGTGGCTGGTGCACGCCATAGTCACCTCATATCTGAGCAACGGTTGGATACGAATCGCGCGACTGTTGTTCGTATGGCAGATTGGCGTGATGCCGGTATTCGTCACCGAATATTCAGTATCCGACGAGGTCAACTTCAGCGGCGGCGCAACCATCGCTTGCGGACTTGGACTTGCGGCATATGCGCTGGTGCAATACGCCTCTCTTACCATCGACTCGCAAAACAACAGTAATCGAATCACGCCAGAACGCAGTGGTATACGGGCTACCTCCTTGCACGACCTGTTCCACACCATCAGCATCAACGCATCCGCCATACGCAATTGCTCTGTTCCCGTTGCCCTGTTCTGGTCAGGTATCACGTTCTTTACCTACAGCTACAACACTGGTAGACACACCGATTTCTGCCCAGCGCTATCGGCAACTGACAATGCAGGTCTTGTCGCTTATTGCATCGGCCATGAAGCTTTGGGACTGCTGACCGTCGTGTTGTGCGTGCTGCCATTGTTCTCCCTGCTTTCGGCGATTACGGCCATCACGTTGGCTGCACGCAACGCAAATAACGGCGGTAACGCTGCCAATGCCGATGGCTCTCGAAATTCAGCCGCCGTGTGCTATCTGCTCCTGGCAACCGCACTGTCCGCCACGGCCTTCGTCATCGCCTTCACCTTGGCATAGCGCGGACCACCATGCCGCAGTTCGCGCGATCGCTGGGATACAGCGCTTCCTGCGCACGACGCGACACCACCGGCATAAGATCTCCTTTATATCACGAAACAATCGAGCGTGTTCGTTTGCGCCAAGGATCAGCTCTGCCAGTAGTAGCTGAAGAAGTCGGAGATCTCCCCCATGGTTTCGCGCAGCATGCCCATGCGCGGCAGGTACACCACGCGGAAGTGGTCGGGGCGATGCCAGTTGAACGCGCCGCCGTGGCTGATGAGGATGTGCTTGTCATGCAGCAGGTCGAGCGCGAACTGCTCGTCCGAGTGGATGTTGAAGCGTTTGACGTCGATCTTCGGGAAGATGTAGAACGCGGCCTTCGGCTTGACGGCGGTGATGCCGGGGATCTGGTTGAGCATGTCGTAGACGAGGTCGCGCTGGTCGTGCACGCGGCCGCCCGGCACGATGTAGTCGTTGACGCTCTGGTGGCCGCCGAGCGCGGTCTGCACCACGGACTGGGCGGGCACGTTCGAACACATGCGCATGTTGGCGAGCATGTTGAGGCCCTCGATGTAGTCCTTGGCAATGCGCTTGTTGCCGGACAGGATCATCCAGCCGATGCGGTAGCCGGCGATCATGTGCGATTTCGACAGGCCGGAGAAGGTCACGCAGAACAGGTCCGGGGCCATCGAGGCGATGGAGATGTGCTGCAGGCCGTCCATGACGAGGCGATCGTAGATTTCGTCGGAGAAGATGATGAGCTGGTGTTCGCGCGCGATGTCGACGATCTGCTGGAGCACTTCCTTTGGGTAAAGTGCGCCGGTGGGGTTGTTCGGGTTGATGATGACAATCGCCTTGGTGTTGCTGGTGATCTTGGAGCGGATGTCGTCGATGTCCGGATACCATTCGGACTGTTCGTCGCACAGGTAGTGCACGGCGGTGCCGCCGGCCAGGTTCACGCAGGCGGTCCACAGCGGGTAGTCCGGGGATGGCACGAGCACTTCGTCGCCGGTGTCGAGTAGCGCGGACATGGACAGGTTGATGAGCTCGCTGACGCCGTTGCCGGTGTAGATGTCGTCGATGGTGACGTTCGGGATGTTCTTCAGCTGCGCGTACTGCATGATGGCCTTGCGCGCGGAGAACAGGCCCTTGGACGGCGAGTAGCCTTCGGTGTCGGTGAGCTGGTGGGCCATGTCGTAGACGACTTCGTCCGGCGTGCGGAAGCCGAAGGGTGCCGGGTTGCCGATGTTCAATTTCAGGATGTGGGTGCCGTTGGCCTCCATGCGCATCGCCTCGTCGGCGACCGGGCCGCGCACGTCGTAGAGCACGTTGTCGAGCTTGTGCGATTTGCCGAAGGTGCGGCGGCGGCCCACGGGAATCTCGCTGTCCGTCTGGGGCTTGGAGGCACCCGTGGCAAGCGGTGTGGCGGCGTGTTCGCCGTCCGTGACGCTGTTGGAGGCGTCCGAGTTCAATTGCGTGGTGGATTCCTCTCCGCGCAGCCAGTTCATGTCGACGTCCAGTTCGCTGGCCAGGAATTCGAGCACGTCCTCGCGGGGCATGGTCTTGCCGGCCACGTATTGGCTGATGTGGCTCTTGCCCATCTTTACACCACGATGTTCGGCGGCGTGCACCAAATCGACCTGCTTCAGTCCCCTGCTGTTCATCGCATTGCGCAGACGTTCCGCAAACACCGATACGCTCATATCCTTATGCCTCCAACCGGGAGTTCAATTTATCTTTTGAACAACGGTTCAAAGCATACCCCCGGTTCAACACAAGTTCAATTTTGGCGTGTTCTCGAGTCTCGACCGGTTCAGCCCAACTGCGCTTCAATCCATTGGGCGACGCCGTCCTCGTTGTTGGACGGGCAGATCTCGTCGGCGATGGACAACACCTTGGGGTTCGCGTTGGCCACGGCCACGCCCCGGCCGGATTCGCTCATCATGTTGATATCGATGAGGTCGTCGCCGAAGGCGGCTGTCTGTTCAAGCGGCACGTCCAGTCGCTCGCACAGCAGGTGCAGCGCGTGCTCCTTGTTGGCCTGCGGGTTCATGAGCATCCACATCACGCCTTCGCTGATGGAGATGTCGAAGTCCGGCGGAATCAGCGCACGCAGCTCGTTCCACTGTTCAGGCTCGGGGAAGATGGTGATCTTGTCCGCCACGCCTTCGGGCACGTCGTGGAAGTTCGTGTATTGGAAGGCCTGAGTTTTCCAATACACGCGCACATCGAAGTTGGTGTAGCGCACGTCGTTCATCACGATGCCGAGCTTCAGGCCGGGCATGCGATCGAGCAGGAACAGACAGACTTCGCAGGCACGCCGTGAGGAGAAGCCAATCTTGATCAAATGGTTCTCATCGGCCGGCGTGGCACCTGAGGTGAGCAGGTCGAAGTCGGAGTGGGCCGGGTCGAAATCGATGAGGGCGCCGTTCAGATAGATTACGGCGTCCACCGGCAGTTTTTCGGCGAACTGGAGACCGGTACTCACCGGCCGCGCGGTGGCGATGGCGAATTGCATTCCGGCATCGTGCGCGCGGTTGATGGTGTCGATGCTGCGCTGGGTGATGAACCGGTCCTCGAATACCTCGGCGTCGTGCAGCAACGTGCCGTCGAGGTCGGCGACCAGCAGTCGGGGTTGTTTCGGCGTGATGGCGTCGAGAATCACAGCAGCCCCTCGCAGTGTTCACGCACGAGTTCGGCGGAATGGTGCAGTTTGGCCCGCTCGTCCTCGCTCAGATCGAGTTCGACGATCTCGTTGGCACCATTGGCGCGCAGTTCAGTGGGGACGCCGAGGAACACGTCATGTTCGCCGTATTCGCCGTCCAACAGGGTGGAGACGGGCACGATGCGGCGTTCGTCCCACAGGATGGTCTGTACGATGCCGGCCACGGTGGAGGCGATGCCGAAGTTGGTGCCGCCCTTGGCCGCGACGATCTCATTGCCACGGGTGCGGGTCTTCTCTTCGATTTCGGTGGTGGACACAGAGGCGAAACGGTCTTGGTTGTCGGCCAGGAAGCGGGCGAATGGCTTGCCGCCGAGCGAGACGGTGGACCATGCGGTGAACTGGGAGTCGCCGTGCTCGCCCATCACGAAGCCGCCCACGTTGCGCGGGTCGAGGCCGGTCTCTTCGCCGATGATGGTCTTGAGACGCGAGGTGTCGAGCGCGGTGCCGGTACCGAGCACCTGGGTGCGAGGCAGACCGGAACGTTTCCAGGCATACCAAGCCATCACGTCGACCGGGTTGGAGACCATGACGATCACGCCGTCAAAACCGGAGGCCATGACGTTGTCGACCACTTCGCCCACAAGACCCACGGTGAAGCCGAGTTCGGCCATGCGGTTGGAGTTGGCCGGCGGCTTGCGGCCCACGGTGATGACGACGATGTCCGCATCCTTGCAGTCGGCGTAGTCGCCGGCGCGCACCTTGACGTGGCGGTCCTGGAATTCGCTGCCATCATCGAGGTCGCGGGCCTCCCCCAGGGCCTTGGCGGCGGAACAGTCGATGAGCACAAGCTCATTGCACAGGCCGTGCGTGACGATGCCGAAGGCGGCGGTGGCACCGACCTGGCCGGTGCCGACGATAACGACTTTGTTGCGGTTCATAGTGACCATGGTGATGTCCTTTCGTAATACTCGATAGAACGCATACGACCCATGACCGACGGTAACGGTCATGGGTCGCGAGCGACAAGTCTATATGGCGTGCAAGCCGATCAGCCGAGGTTGAACTTGGTCATCATGTCGAGGCCGATAATCAAGGCCACCCACACCAGAGCGATGATAACGGTCCAACGGTTCAGGTTCTTTTCGGCGACACCGGAAGTACCGGCGTTCTGGGTCAGACCGCCGCCGAACATGTCGGACAAACCGCCGCCCTTGCCCTTGTGCATAAGGATGAGCAGGGTCAGCACGAAGCTGAGCAGCACGACGATGACTTGCAGCGTGATCTTAAGAGCGGTCACAGGGTACCTCCGGATTGATTGGACTGTTGACCAGCATAGCGCACACACGGGAAAACCGTGGTATTAGTTCCGTGATTTCGTGGATTTCAGTGCCAGTCGAGCGATTTTGGCGAGTTCCTCAACGTCCAGGGCCGCCCCTCCGATCAGGAAGCCGTCAACGTCGGGCTGGGAAATGAGTTCCGCCGCATTTTTCGAGGTGACCGATCCGCCGTACAGGATACGTATGCTATCGGATACCTTCGTGCCAAAAGTGGTCTTCAAATCGTTGCGGATGGCGTTTGCGGCATCCTGGGCGGATTGCGGAGTGGCCACCATGCCGGTGCCAATGGCCCAGACAGGTTCGTAGGCCACGATGAGTTTGGCGGCTTGTTCTTCGTTGAGATCGCGGGTGACGTCTCGTACCTGGCCCACGGCGAAATCGAGTTCAATGCCTTGACGTCGTTCCTCGAAGCTTTCGCCGACGCACAAAATCGGCTGCATGCCGGCGGCGAGCACGGCACGTACCTGATCGACGATATTGGCGTCATCTTCAGGATGGTATTTGCGGCGTTCGGAGTGGCCGACGATGACGTATGAGCAGCCGAGATGGGCGATCATGTCCGCGGACACATCGCCGGTGAAGGCACCTTGGGTGGTCACGGAAACGGATTGTGCGCCGTAGGCGACATGGAGCTTGTCGGCTTCGACCAGCACCTGCACGCTGCGCAATGACGTGAACGAGGGGAAAAGCGCGACTTCGCAGCGTTTAAAGTCGAAGTGAGCGTCACGCAACAGCCATACCAGCTTCTGCACGAAGTAAGTGGCTTCAAGATGGTCGAAATTCATCTTCCAGTTGCCGGCCACCAACGGAATGCGTTTGGACGCCATATGTTTCCCTTCTAAAAAACGTAGCTCCCCTCAAGGAGGGGAGCTAGAAAATGGATTACTCAAGCACCTTCAGGCCAGGGAGCTCCTTGCCTTCGAGGAACTCGAGGGAAGCGCCACCACCGGTGGAGATGTGGGAGAAGCCGTCCTCCGGGAAGCCGAGGTTGCGCACGGCGGAGGCGGAGTCGCCGCCACCGACGATGGTGAACGCACCGGCTGCGGTGGCGTCGACCAGACCCTGGGCCACGGCCTTGGTGCCGGCGGCGAACTCAGGAACCTCGAACACGCCCATCGGGCCGTTCCACACGACGGTCTTGGAGTCGACGATCTTGTCGTGGAAGAGCTTCTGGGACTCCGGGCCGATGTCCAGACCCATCTTGTCGGCCGGGATGGCGTCGGCGGCAACGACTTCCGGAGCAACCGGGGTGTCACCGGCCGGGAAGCCGGCGTTCACGACGACGTCGGTCGGCAGCACGAGCTCAACGCCGTTCTTCTCGGCGGTCTCGATGTAGCCCTTGACCTTCTCAAGCTGGTCCTCTTCAAGCAGGGAGGTGCCGACCTCGTAGCCCTTGGCCTTGAGGAAGGTGAACACCATGCCGCCGCCGATGACCAGACGGTTGGCCTTGTCGAGCAGGTTCTCGATGACGCCGAGCTTGTCGGAGACCTTGGAACCGCCGAGCACCACGGTGAACGGACGCTCCGGGTTCTCGGTGGCCTTGGACAGGGCCTTGACTTCCTTCTCGACCAGCAGGCCTGCGGCGGCCGACAGATCGGCGGCAACGTCGTAGTTGGAGCCCTGAGCGCGGTGGACCACGCCGAAGCCATCGGAAACGAAGGCCTCGCCGAGGGCGGCGATCTTCTTGGCGTAAGCGGCGCGTTCGTCGGCGTCCTTAGAGGTCTCCTCCGGGTTGAAACGAACGTTCTCAAGCAGCACAACGTCGCCATCGTTCATGGCGGCGACCTTGGCCTGAGCGTCCTCGCCGTAGGTGTCCTTGGCCAGCGGCACGTTGGTGCCGAGCAGCTCGCCGAGGCGGGCGGCAACCGGGGCCAGGCTCAGCTCAGGAACGACCTTGCCTTTCGGGCGGCCAAGGTGGGCCATGAGGATGACCTTGGCGCCTTCTTCGCGCAGGGTCTTGATGGTCGGCAGAGCAGCCTTGATTCGACCGTCATCGGTGATGGTGGTGCCGTCCAGCGGAACATTGAAATCAGCGCGAACCAGAACGCGCTTGCCCTTGAGATCTCCAAGGTCCTTGAGTGTCTTCATGAATATCCTTTCCTTGACGAATCGCACGTCAAAGTGGCCAATTTTGCCACTTTGCATATTACAGGCATTCCGGAACAAAACACCGCATTCGTCTACTGACTGAATGCGGTGTTTTGTCACATCGTTGTCGCGTTTTGCCGAATAGGCACGGCAAATCGGATTGTCGGGTTACTTGCCTTCGGCTGCGCGAGCCTTCTCCGTCTTCTCGGCAAGTTGAAGCAGTCGGCGAATTCGGCCGGCAATCGCATCCTTGGTGATTTGCGGTTCGGCGATCTTGCCGAGCTCCTCGAGGCTCTTGTCCACGTGATCGATGCGCAGCTGGCCGGCCTGACGGAGGTTGTCCGGAATGTTATCGCCGAGTACTTCGAAAGCATGCTGCACTTTTTCGCTGGCTTCGGCGGCGGCCTTGGCGGAACGGCGCATATTGGCGTCATCGAAGTTGGCCAGACGGTTGGCCTTGCCGCGGGCCTCGCCGTCGGAGCGCTTGCCGGTCCATTCGCGGGCCGAACGGGTGGCGCCCATGAGCTTGAGCATGCGTTCGATGGCGTCGGGATCCTTGAGTGTCACGCGCTCGGAGCTACGCAGCGTGCGATGCTTGGCCTGGATGCCTAGACGACGGGCCACGCCACACAGGGCCATGGCGGCCTCTTCCGTGGGGCAAGCGATTTCCAGGAAGCTGGCCTTACCGGGATCGGACAGGAAGCCACGGGCCATGAAGGCGCCGCGCCATGCCGCTTTGATTTGGGCGATGGATCCGTTGACCACTTCAGACGGCAGTCCACGGACCTGCTGCTTGCGGCGGTCGACCAGTCCGGTCTGCAAAGCCAAGGCCACTACGTTGCGGGTGACGAGCACCACATAGGTCTCGACAGGGCCGTTCGGGGTCTGACGTGTGAGGTGATTGACCTCGGCTTCGTGCCCGAACGTGTTCCTCAACGTGTTCTTCAGCCATTCTGCAACGTCAAGCGAGGTGAATACGGCTTGGATAACGTATGTATTCTGTACCGGTCGAAGACCGCCGCCAAAACGGATCATGGCCGCAGCTTGGGCCTTGATCGCGGCTGGCGAATCGCCTTCAAAGGCTGCCAACTCGCTTTTGACATCGTCCAGAAGAGCCAAGATCTACCTCCTACAGTCCCGTTCTTCTCAATGCTTCAGGCGCTTCGTGCCGTTATCTGCTGTCACACGGTCGGAAGCCATCGGCTTTCTGTGATACCTAATCTGGTGGACAAGCGAACCCGTTTGATACGTATTATGGGCTCTGCTTTCTCGCAGTGTGGTCACCGAACGCTTGCCCGATGACCGCTCGACGCCTGCTTACGATGAGTGACGCTTGTGCTGTTCTCTCGCGGAAACGGTTACGTTGAGCCCATGTGCGCGTAAGCGGCGAGCCAGCTCTTCGCTCATCGCCACCGACCGGTGCTGACCACCGGTGCAGCCGACGGCGATGGTTACGTAGTGCTTGTCTTCCTGGGCGTATCCTTCCAACGCAATCTCGATAGCTTTCTCATAAGCGTCGAGAAATTCCTTGGCTCCCTTGCTGGAAAGCACGTAGTCGGCGACCGGCTTGTCGTGCCCGGTAAGCTCGCGCAGGCTGGGCACCCAGAACGGGTTGGGCAGAAAACGCACGTCGGCCACGAAATCGGCGTCGATGGGCATACCGTATTTGAAGCCGAAGCTGAAGATGTGTACTGCCACGGTGGTGGGGCCGGAGCCGAGCATCGCCTCGTAGAGTTTGGTGGACAGCTGGTGGATGCTCAGGGAGCTGGTGTCGATGACCCAGTCGGCTCGTTCCTTGAGGTCTTCCAGCAGGTGACGTTCCTCAAGGATGCCGTCGACCAGTCGGTTGCCGTGCTGCAGCGGGTGCGGGCGGCGCACGGATTCGTAGCGCTTGATGAGCACTTCGTTGCTGGCGTCGAGGAACAGAATACGGGTTTTGACGCCGAGATCATCCAGATGGCCGAGCACGGCGGCCAGCTCGTCGAAATAGCTGGAGCGCACGTCGATGACGGCGGCAAGCTTGTGGACGCCTGACTCCGATCCGGAACCGGAGGTGGTCATCATGTCGACAAGCGGGATAAGCAGTTTGGGAGGCAGGTTGTCGACCACATACCATCCCATGTCTTCCACGCAGTCAGCGGCATGAGAGCGGCCTGCGCCGGACATACCGGTGATGAGCAGCACTTCGAAGGCATCAAGCGGGGTCGGCTGGTTGTCCGGAGTCGATGTGGATGTCGCGGAATTCGCCGGCGCATTCGTGGCGGCCGCCTCGCCGGTATCGCGGTTCGTTGTCTGTTGATTCATTACAGCGCCTCCTCAAGAGCTTTGCGCATCGCGATCTCCAGCTGGTCGTCTTCGGTGGTGGTGTCCTGCAGACGCTGGTCGGCATCGCTGGGCGGGTCGTCATCCCAGATACCGGTCATCAGCAATACCTGTACGAGAGCTTGGTACAGCAGCATTTCTTCGCCGCCGATGGCGTGACCGCCATGAGCGCGCCAGGCTTCCATGAGCTTGGTGGGGCGTGGATCGTAGATCACGTCCAACAGCAGTCCGGAGAATGGCTCGGTTCCGGCATCGGCGAGGGCATCCGCGACGTTGTCGGCCGCGTGTCCGGGAATCGTGTTGATGACATAGGTGGCGTTGCGGGCTGCCTCGAGCAGGGCCTGATCGTCGCCTAATTCGATTTCGTTGTACGGGTTATGCACGTTGACGAACTTTTCGGCCACTGGTTTAAGCCCGGTGTTTTTTCCGGGGTGGCGGGCGGCGACGACGATATGGCCGATTTCGGGCATCATGCAGCATGCGGCCAACGCCGAAGTGGCGGTGTTGCCATTGCCGATGATCAGCGCGGTGCCGCTTCTCGACGCGGTGTGGTGTTCGCCGAGTTCGCGATTGGCATGGTCGAAGGCGAGTTGGATGCCGATGACATCGGTGTTGTATAGCTTGATGCCCGGCTTGCCGTTCGGCCAAGCGGGATCATCGGCAGCCACGCTCCAGTCGAATACCGCGGTATTCGCCACCTTCAGTTCCTTGGCCCACAAATTTTCCGGAACACCGTACGGTTGGATGGTCTTCTTCAACGGCATGGTCAGGCTCAGGCCAGCCCACGTCGAGTCAAGGCCTTTGAGGAAAGCGTCGAGGTCGTCTTCCCCCACCTCGTGCTTGTCGTACAGCCAATCGTCGAGTTTCAGCGAACGGTAGGCCGCGTTGTGGAGCACGGGTGACAATGAGTGTGCGACGGGTTTGCCGAGTACAGCGCAACGATGATTGGCCATATCCCCTCCTTGATGTCTGTTCCCATGCTAGCCGACACTTTGCTTCGAATATGTCAACCACAGGCCCCGCAACCGAAAATTTACTCTGGGCTGCTGGACCGGGCCGGCTCACTGCTCGTGCAGCGCGGTGTACAGCGCTTCGGCTTTGGCGTGGCCGATGCCTTTGACCTTCTCGAAGTCCTCGACACTGGCTTCGCGCATGGCTTTGACCGAGCCGAAGTGGTTGAGCAGCCGCTTCTGGTAGCTTTCGCCGATGCCGGGAATCTCGTCGAGCGCGCTGCGCAGGGCGCCTTTGCGCCGCTGCTGGCGGTGGTAGGTGATGGCGAAGCGGTGGGATTCGTCGCGCACACGCTGCAGCAGATACATGCCTTCGGACTGGCGTTTGAGGATGATCGGATAGTCGTCGTCCGGCACCCACACCTCTTCCAAGCGTTTGGCCAGTCCGCAGACGGCCACGTCGTTCACGCCACAGTCCTCAAGCGCCTTGGCGGCGGCCATGACCTGCGGCTTGCCGCCATCGACCACCACCAGGTTCGGCTTGTAGGCAAAGTGATGCCGGTTTGTGTTCTGCTGGACGATGTCGGGCGGGGACTCCCGCGCATCGTTCTGCACTCCGACCGGCACCGCGTGCCCCTTGCCACTGATGCCGGAACCGCCCTCACCATTGTCGTTACCGTTCGCAGCGATTGTCTCCGCCGCCACGGCAGTGGTCATCTTGCCGGCGGCCGAGGCCACACGCTGTTCCGCGTCGATGCTTTCGCCGGAGTCGCCGGCGATGTTGCCGTGCTTGAAGCGGCGGGTGAGCGTCTCGTAAAGCGCGGACAGATCATCCACCGCGCCTTTGCCGTCCTTGCCTCGGATGGCGAAGCGTCGGTATTCGGATTTCTTGGCGATCGCGTCTTCGAACACCACCATGGAGGCCACCTGGAAGGCACCGCCCACAGTGTTCGAAATGTCGTAGCATTCGATGCGCAGCGGGGCTTCCGCGAGTCCCAATGCCTTGGCCACATCGTTCATGGCCTGGGTGCGTGCGCCCATGTCGGAGATGCGGCTCATCTTGCTGCGTTGCAGTGCTTGGCTGGCGTTCTCGTTGGCGCGGTCCATAAGCTGCTTCTTGTCGCCTCGCGAGGCCACACGGATGGTCACCGCTCCCCCGCGCAGATTGGTCAGCCAGCCTTCGAGTTCCTCACGGCGGGCCGGTTCGACGGGCACGATGATTTCGCGCGGTACCGGTGCGATGGGTGCCAGCAGGTCCGCGCGCCCGGTGGTCTCCTGACGGGTGTTGCGTTCTCGGGTGGCCTGGGCGCGTGCCACAGCGTCCGTGGCCGTGATGGTTTGCGTGGAGCCGATGGCCTCGCGATTAGTGGAGATGGTCGCGGCCGACTGGGGGTGATTGTCCCCGGCGGCGTCCGAATACACCTGCACCAGAAGGTCGGCCATCAAGTCGGCGTCATCGATGTCCTCAACTCGTTCGACGCTCCAGTTGCGTTCGCCGCGAATCGAGCCGGCGCGCACATAAAAAGCGTGCACGGAGGCTTCGAGCTCGTCGCTGGCGAAGCCGAACACGTCCGCGTCCACATCCTGGTCGAAGACGACGGCGTTCTGTTGCACCACGGTTTCCAGCATTTGGATCTGGTCGCGCAGTCGGGCGGCTTTCTCGAATTCGAGTTCGGCGCTGGCCTCTTTCATGTCGCGGGTCAACTGGGCGATGTATGGCCGTCCGAGTCGTCCGGTCATCACACCGACCAGCTGTTCGCACAGCCTCCGGTGTTCGTCCGCTTCAATGCGGTTCACGCAGGGTGCGGAGCATTTGCCGATGGAAGCGAACAGGCATGGCCGTCCGGTCAGTTGCGCCTTATGGAACACGTTGGTGGTGCAGGTGCGTACCGGGAACGTGCGCAGCAACCGGTCAAGACTGTGCCGCAATTCCCACACTTTGGCATAGGGGCCGAAATACCGGGTATCCCGCCGTTTGCGCGACCGCGTGACCCACACGCGCGGAATTCGCTCCCCCGTGCTGACCGCGAGATACGGATAGGTCTTGTCGTCGCGGAACTGCACGTTGAACCGTGGGTCGAATTCCTTGATCCACGTGTATTCCAACGTCAGTGATTCCAGTTCGGTGGCGACGACCGTCCACTCCAGGCTGCGTGCGGTCAGCACCATGGTCTGCGTGCGCGGATGCAGCAGATACAGCGGCTGGAAATAATTGGTGAGCCTGTTGCGCAGGTTCTTTGCCTTGCCCACATAAATGACGCGCCCTTCCCCGTCGCGCCATTTGTACACACCGGGTTTGGCGGGAATATCCGAGGTCTTGGGTCGGAACAGGTCGCGAGAATCCCCCAGCAAAGGTGCCCCATTCGCATTCACCTTCGCCGTCGTTTCCCCGGCACCCACAGCTATGCTTTCCGACATTAACGCCGCCGCAGTCTTCCGCCACTCATCCGGACTATGCCGCTCAATATCGTTCGTCATAATCCTCCTCGCTATTAAGCAAAACCAATCATCAGGGATTGGGTGGGTTGGGGTGTGTGTTGCTGGACCGTAAAGACTTGACCTGAGCGGCCCGGAGCATGTCCAGCAACAAACACCCCAACCCACCCGAGGTCAGCTGCAATGGAAGGCTAAAGCATGGGTTTCAGGAACTTGCCGGTCCATGAGGCTTCGCATTCGGCAACCTGTTCGGGCGTGCCCTGCGTGACGATGGTGCCGCCTCCGTCGCCGCCCTCCGGACCGAGATCGATCAGCCAGTCGGCCTCCTTGATCACATCCAGATTATGTTCGATGACGATGACCGTATTGCCCTTGTCCACCAGGGACTGCAGCACCTTGAGCAGCTTGTTCACGTCTTCGAAGTGCAGGCCGGTGGTCGGCTCGTCGAGGATGTACACGGTTTTGCCGTCGGATCGGCGCTGCAGCTCGGTGGCAAGCTTGACGCGCTGCGATTCACCGCCGGACAGGGTGGGTGCGGGCTGGCCGAGTCGGATGTAGCCGAGGCCGACGTCCACGAGGGTCTTCAGGTATCGGGAGATGCCGGTGTACGCCTTGAAGAAGTCGGCGGCCTCCTCGATGGGCATGTTGAGGATGTCGGCCACGGTCTTGCCGTTGTACGTGACTTCGAGGGTCTCGCGGTTGTATCGTTTGCCGTGGCAGACCTCGCAGTCCACGTAGACGTCGGGCAGGAAGTTCATTTCGATCTTCAGCGTGCCGTCACCGTGGCAGGCCTCACATCGGCCGCCTTTGACGTTGAAACTGAAGCGGCCGGGGCCGTAGCCGCGCACCTGGGCTTCGGGAGTCTTGGCGAACAGGGTGCGGATCTTGTCCCACACACCGGTGTAGGTGGCGGGGTTGGATCGCGGCGTGCGGCCGATCGGGTTCTGGTCGACGTGGATCACCTTGCGCACCTGGTCCACGCCTTCCACGCGCGTGTGGCGGCCGGGTACGATGCGTGCACCGTTGAGCTTGTCGGCGAGCACCGGGTAGAGGATCGTGTTGACCAGCGAGGATTTGCCGGAGCCGGAGACGCCGGTGACCACGGTGAGCACGCCGAGCGGGAAGCTCACGTCGATGTTCTTGAGGTTGTTCTCGCGGGCACCCACGACTTTGAGCACCTGGGTCTTGTGGATCTTGCGGCGCTTGGCGGGCACGGCGATCTCTCGCCGGTGGGCGATGTAGTCGCCGGTGATGGAGCGCTTGGCTTCTATGAGGTGCTTGGCGGGGCCGGAGTAGATGACTTCGCCGCCGTGTTCGCCGGCGCCGGGGCCGATGTCGACCACCCAGTCGGCGCGGCGTATCGTGTCCTCGTCGTGTTCGACGACAATCAGCGTGTTGCCGAGATCGCGCAGGTGGTGCAGGGTTTCGATGAGGCGTTCGTTGTCACGCTGGTGCAGGCCGATGGACGGCTCGTCGAGCACGTACATGACGCCGACCAGACCGGAGCCGATCTGCGTGGCGAGTCGGATGCGCTGCGCTTCTCCGCCGGACAGGGTGGCGGCCGCGCGCGAGAGGGTCAGGTAGTCGAGGCCGACGTCGTTCAGGAAGCCGAGTCGGGCCTTGATCTCCTTGAGCACTTCGCCGGCGATCAGCTGTGCCGAGCCTTCGAGTTCCAGGCCGTTGATCCAGGCGAGTTCGCGTACGACGGGCATGTCGCACACGTCGAAGATGGATTTTCCGTCCACAGTGACAGCGAGCACTTCGGGCTTCAGACGGCGTCCGTGGCAGACCTGGCAGGGCACTTCGCGCATGTACGACTCGTAGTATTCGCGCATGGACTGCGAATCGGTTTCGTCGTGGCGTCGCATGAGCGTGCGGATCACGCCTTCGAAGCCGGTGGAGTATTCGCGCAGGCGTCCCCAGCGATTGCGGTAGGAGACGTTGACCTTGAAGTCGTGGCCGTAGAGGATGTCGTGCTTGACGTCGTCCGGCAGGCCCTTCCAAGGGGTCTTCATGGAGAAGCCCATTTCCTTGGCCAGACCTTCGAGGATGTGGCCGTAGTACTGGGAGGTCATCTTGGTGCCGCTCCACGGTTCGATGACGCCGTCGGCCAGTGACTTGTCCGGGTCGGAGATGATGAGGTCCGGGTCGATTTCCAGTTTGAAGCCGAGACCGGTGCAGGCGGGGCAGGCACCGTAGGGGGCGTTGAAGGAGAAGGTGCGCGGCTCGACCTCGTCGAGTTCGAGCGTGTGCCCGTTCGGGCAGCTGCGGTGTTCGGAGAACGGCTGGCGGCGGGCCGGGCTGCCTTCCTCCTCGTCCACGAAGTCGATGACGATGCTGCCGTTGGCGAGCTTGAGGGCGGTTTCCACCGAGTCGGTCAGGCGTTGGCGGATGCCGTCCTTGACCACGAGTCGGTCGACCACGACCTCGATGGTGTGCTTCTTCTGCTTGGTGAGTTTGATGTCGTCGGACAGCTGCGTCATCTCGCCGTCGATGAGCGCGCGGGCGTAGCCGTCGGAGCGCAGCAGCTCGATCATATCCACGAACTCGCCCTTGCGGCCCTTGACCACGGGCGCGAGAATCTGGAATCGCGTGCGCTCCGGGTAGCCGAGCAGTGTGTCGACGATCTGCTGCGGGGTCTGGGAGGCGACGGGCTCGCCGCATTCAGGGCAGTGAGGGATGCCGGTGCGGGCGAAGAGCAGTCGCAGGTAATCGTAGATTTCGGTGATGGTGCCGACGGTAGAACGCGGGTTGCGGTTGGTGGTCTTCTGGTCGATGGAGACGGCCGGGCTCAGGCCCTCGATGAAGTCAACGTCGGGCTTGTCCATCTGACCCAGGAACTGGCGGGCGTAGGCGGATAGGGATTCGACGTAGCGTCGCTGGCCTTCGGCGAACAGGGTGTCAAACGCGAGCGAGGATTTGCCCGAACCGGACAGGCCTGTGAACACGACCATGCGATTGCGCGGAATCGCCAGGTCGACGTTCTTGAGGTTGTGTTCGCGCGCACCCTGAATCGTGATCTTGAGATCGTTCGGGATGTGCGAGATATCAGCTACCAGCGAACCATCGTGTTCAATCAGCGGCGCCTTTTTGATCTCCCGGCTCAGGAAGGAGTCGCTGGTCATCACCTTTTCGACGATGACCTCACCGTTCTTGCCCTTGCCGGTTTTCGCGCCCGTTGCGCTTGTTGCGCGCCTTGCGCCAGTCTGCATTGCCGCCACAGCCACACCCCACCTTCCATCTCACCGTTCCCGCGCGCACGGTCATGCGCGCGCCAAATCTGTCCCAAGGATACCCGAACACACGACCAAATTCGAACGCTTGTTCGATGGCGTGTCAGGCCGGAAAACTGAACCAGAGTATGCAAAATTCCGGACCATCAGTGGACCGAAACGCAAGAGCCGGCCCCCAAGATACTCGGGGCGTCCGGCTCTCACTTCCATTTCCCCAGCGGGGTTGGCTTACCATGAAGTATACACGGTTTTAGGACATCAATCACTGTCGATGAACACTGTTCGAACATGGCCGAGGAATTCATCGTATCTTCCAGTACCGGCCTGGGCATCACCGTACGCTCCTAGCAGCTGATCAGGGAGCCATAGCCTTGCATCAGTCTCCCCTGCACAGAGTTCGACACGAATTGGCCCGATAAATCTGCGGCTTCTCAATCCATCGATGAAACGGATATCGTTCCTGTCCTGTGAAATCTCGCGCCGTTCAAGCACAAGCGTGTCCACGTTGTATTCTGTTTCCAGCAGAGGCAGAAGACGTTCCAAACATTTACGGCGAGCGCGTTCGGCGGTATTCCACTGGCTCATTGGTACCGCAGCCACAATGACATGATCAATGTCCATTGCAGCCATGGCATCAACGACTTTGCCACGCAATGATGGCCGCATGTCTCGCCAGTGCAATTTCCTTGCTCCTTTGGGCTTAAGCAACGCCAATCTTTGCCTTGTTTCGGTTTCCGTATCATCACATACGCATGCGCCCATCAAGTACATAGGCGAGGGAACTCCGGTTTTCCGCACACTCTCGTCACCCCAAGCGGTTGCCATGTTTGTCCCTTCTCGCGCAACGCAAAACAACAGTTCGATAGTATCGGATAGCAGTGCCGGACCTTGCAGCTATGCAATGCCGTTGCATTATTAATCGGAAGGCATAATGTGAGACGAGAAAAAGCTAAGCCGTTCTAGCTCTTGGCAACATCCCCAATCACTCAGCCTAAATCGGCAAATCCTGATTTTCAATGGACTCCACGGGGATGCCAAGCTTGCGTAATTCGTCAACTGCATCACGCATGGGAATGCGTTCCTGTTCGATGCGCCGATAAGCGATGGTTTTGTCAGCACACAGTCGTTCATAAAGACGTCGCTCCGCCGATTGAAGGCCGGGCGTCGGCTTAGGCTCCCGCATAGCAATCTTCGCGCTGCGTTCAGTACGATCGGTACCAAATCTGTGGTACCGATCGTATGCATCGCAATCCATCAGGATGGAGTCGCATTCGATACCTGATTCACGTAATGTCGAAAGTATTTCCAGTCCATCCGCATCCATATCACCCCAATACACGATACGCATGTCACGCAGTGCAGGAACCGCAGGTACAGCATCGCTTACAGCGCGACCAGAACCCCATATGCAGATGCCCTGCGCAATCGGCGGCATAGTCTGATACGTGTCTTTGTTCTCAACGATGACAGCATATTTAATGCCGGATAACGCTTCGCCTTCCCACGGACACCATATGATGCGTTCGAGCTCAGCATCGTCGCGGACCGGATCGAGATAACGGAACCGCAGTTCGGTCGGCCGTTTTGACAGACCCAACGTTTCGACACCGAGCAGTCGGCAAATGGCCTTACGACGATTGGTTTTTGACTCATTCAGCCATTTGCCGCTGAATCCTGTCAGTGGAATCTGTCGCGGCGTCATACCGGTCACGTCATGATGCCTGAAATATCGAACTGCGCTGACAAGCAGATCGAAGTCGTCAGGCTGTTCATGGCCTGTCATGCGAGCGGCCGATTCGATTGTTTCCGGAGCAACGTCACAAGCAGCAACCAGACATGCTATGCGGCGGCGCGCTTCGCGACATTCCGCCGCCAGCGTACGACCAACCACACGCATGGCTATTGATTCGTCAGGAACGACGACTTTGGAGATCAGCTCGACAGAGGTGCCTATGGTGCGATGCTTGGTTATGATTTCGCAACCATTCTTGCTTGCCCATTGCCGTATCTCATTGTTGTTGTCATGCACCGCAATCGCATTGGTTTCCAAAAATGCTTGGTCCGGCAATCCCACCGGCACGGGAAATGGCCATGCCGGTTCGATGTCGTACATATGTGAACGCATATGTTTCTTCACGCATGTGGTGATCGCAGCGATGTCTTTCATGCCGGCCATAGTTCCCATCACCTGCTTTCGAACATCGTCGAGTCGAACCGAATCGTCTTAATACCGGCGACGCCAGGACTGCTCATTCGGCAACCCCGTCATCCTTCAATATATCCGACGATGATTCATCGTCCATGTCATTCTGATGCAGCACGGCCTCGCGCAGGGAGGTGAGGCCGGTGTCGGGGTCCTTGTAGGTCACGTAGGCCTTGGTGGAGACCTCGAGGATTTCGCCGGTCTTGCTTTCCGGGGCGGAGACGATGACCTGGAATCCGAGGCGCGGCAGCACCGTGAGGGCGCGCTGCGTGTAACGGCCGTCGGCCTTGATGAGCGCCTCGTCGAGGAACAGCGTGGTGTACGAGGGCTCGCTGGTCAGGCCGCCGCCGAGCAGGTAGATGAGCGCCGCGCCGTATACGAATGAGGTAAGCTCCTGCAAGGCGCCGCCCGAACGGCCGCCGGTGGAGGTGATGCGTTCATCCGGGCCGTCGGCATGATGCACGATGGCGTAGAAGGACGAGCGGCAACGCGGGTCGAGGTTGCGGGCGCCGTAGCTTTTCACGCCGTTCGCGTCCTTGACCTGCGCGAGTTCGGCGCGCAGCAGCCCGACCATCGGCGCGCAGGCCGCGAAAGCCTTGCGCGAGGCGTCGGAATCGTTGACGTCGGCGGATTTCCAATCGTTCAGGGTGCCGATGACGCGGATGAACTGCGCCCAGAAGGTGCGCTCGGGACGGCGCACGTCCGCGTGCAGGGACAGGCTGCCGTGCTTGGGACCGAACTGCTGGCCTTTGAGCATGGCGTTGATGCGGTCAAGCTGGTCGTGGATGTCGCTGGCATCCGTGTCGATGGCGCGTTTGATGGTCAGGAAGCTCCTGAGCAGCTGTTCGAGGCAGCGCCGGTATTCGGCGTCGGTGGCGGCAACCGCGGCCAGCTGGGTGAGGCTGGCGAGTTCGTCGAGATAGTACCGGTAGTCCTCCACGCTGGCGGTCAGCGAATCATCGTCGGCCGCGTAGAGCGCGATGTAGGTGCTCATTTTCGATTCGACGCCGGTGCGTGCGGCATCGGCCTGGCCGTTCAGCAGGTTGATGCGGGAGGCCATGTCCTTGCCGATGCCGGCGATGGTGCGTTCGGGGAAGCTCTCCCCCGGAGCCTGCGTTCCTGCCGCGCCCGCGCCGATGATCATGTGCGCGCGCATGGCGGCGTCCGCCAGTCCGGCGAATCGGTTGTCGTAGGATTCGGCGAGCGCCGCCGTGACTTCGTCCGGCAGCGGGCCGGACGCGGCGTCATCGTCATTGTCGGCGGTGGCACCGGCGGCGTCCGTCGTGCCGGTGTCGGCATGGTCGCGCAGCCAGATGAGCGCCGCTTCGACGGCGCTGCCGGCGCGGGCCGCGGCCTGGTCGGATTCGATGCGCTGGCGTTCCACACGGTCGAGTTCGGCGTTCAGTTCGTCGCGCTGTTTGGCGAGTTCGGCGAGCTTGGGATCGTTTTTGATGGATGCGATGGCGTCCTGCGTGTCCGTGATGGTCCGTTGCGCGCCGGCGATGTCGATGCGCTCCCAGGACGTGTAGGCGAGCTGGTTGGCCAGTTCGAGTTCGCGGTGGAGGTTATCGGACTGTGTTTTGGCGGCCGTGTAGTCGGTGTCGGCTTGGCTGAGCGCGTTGCGGGCGGCGTCGACCTGCGCTGCGAGCGCGTTGAGGTAGGTTTCGTTGACGAATCCGATGACCTGGGCGCGGTCTTTGGTGCCGTGCTGGCCGCGTGCGCCGGATTTGATCTGACCGTCGGCCTGCACCTGACGGTTGGTGCGGTCGGTGTCGTCGATGGCGGTGACGCATAGGGCGTCGAATCGTTCGTCCTGGGTCTGCGAGCGCAGCCAGTCGGCGAAGGGCGAGTCGTCGCGGTAGCGCAGTTTGCCGGACAGCCAGTCGCCGTCCTGTTCTCCGGTGAGTATGTTCGCGTGCGCGCCGGTGTCGTCGTAGTGGCGTGCGGTGTCCACGAACTGCCAGGTGCGTCGGGGCATGGTGCGCGGGTCGATGGTGCTGACTTTGGCGGCGAAGCCCTGTTCGTGGCGCTTGTCGACGAGGATGGTCTGGGCGATGGGCGCGTAGGCGACGTTCATGGCGAGACGCCAGTCTTCCTCGTGTTCGTTCACGTCCATGAGTTCGGCCACGTACGGCAGTTCGGCGGGGGTGAGTCCGGTGGCGCGACAGAGCATGGCGCGGGTTTCGTCCATCTGCTGGGAGATGCGGGTGCGCTGGGAGCGTTGCCGGTCGAAGTCGCGTTGCAGTCGTTCGAGGTCGCCGCGTGCGCCGGCCCGCGCGTTGATGGCGGCGGTGAGGGCTTCCTCGCATTCGCCGTCTCGTTTGTTGTATTCGCGTTTGAAGTTCACGGCGTTGATGCGGCGTTCGTTCCAGGCCTGTTCGTCGCCGGGCAGCGTCTCGCCGATGGATGCGAACGTTTGTTCGATTCGTGTTCGGTTGGCTTGCACGTCTTCGAGGGTGCGGCGGGCCTGGTCGAGTTCGAGTTCGAGTCGGGTCAGGTCGCCGCCGTCCAGACCCTGCATCTGGCCTCGGATCATGTCGAGACGGGTGCGCAGGTCTTCGGTTCGGCGGCGCAGCAGCTTGGCTTCCGCCTCGCTGTTCTGTTGTTCGGCGCGATCGGCGGGCAGTTGGACGGCGACTTCGCCGCGCATGCGGGCCAATGCCCAGTCGCGCAGCACGGCCGGCACCGTGCCGTCGACGGCCGGCTTGACCGGTTCGAAGGCGCGGGCCTTGCCGCGTGCGGCGGCGTATTCGCCGTAGGCCTGTTGGATGCCGCGCAGCGTGTCCATGCGGCGGGTCTTCTCGTCCATGGCGTGGAAGTTCTCGTCGTAACGTTCGTAGTCCTCGACCGTGGTGCGGGCCAGGTCCAGGGCTTCGGGCACGCCGAGCACGCCTTGTTTGAAGATGTCGTCGAGCCGGGAGGGCGCGTCGGCGGACTGGATCTTGTGCAGCAGTCGGCAGGCGGCCTCGCTCAGGCCCATTGCGCTCCAGATGTGTGTGTGGAACGCTTCGGCGCTGGGGAATGTGAGGCAGTCGGGGTAGGTGGCTTTGAGCTGGGCCGGCGTGAACGGGGCGTCACGGTATTGGTCCATGCGCCTGGGGTCCACGGGCTTGCCCCAGACCACGTACTGTCGGCGCACGTCGCCGCGGCCGTCGCCGGGCATCAGGTAGAGGAATTTGGCGCAGGAGAGCACCTGGCCGGTGGTCTGGTTGCGATAGGTGTCCACGATGGCGCCCCACACGGGTTGCGGTGCGCCGTTCTCGTCGCGGCCGCGCAGGTAGAGCGGCTCGTCGCCGGTTTCGGTGCTGCCCACGCCGACCATGCCGCGCAGGTAGGTGTAGTCGCTGCGTTCGGAGCGGCCGGAGTTCGAGGCCTTGTTGAACGGCGTGCCGGTTGGGTACAGCAGGGAGATCTGCGCGTCGACCAGCGTGGATTTGCCGGATTCGCTGGCGCCGGCGAGCAGGGTCACCGGCAGCTTGTGGTCCGTGGAGGGGCGGAATTCGTGGTAGCCCTCATAGGAGCCCCAGTTGATGAGTCGGCGGGATTCCAGCATCCACCGGTCCGCGATCATCTGCACGTCTGTCGCCTGCATCATTCGGCTCCCTTCTCGTCGTCATCGTCATCTTCCGTGTCGCCGTCGCCGTGTTCCGCGACGTCGAGCCAGGTGTCGGCCAGTTCGCGGTCGAGCACCACGGGCACGAGCGGCGTGATCTGGTACATGGCTTCGTCGTCCAGGCGCACCAAATACCCGTAGGTGATCATCGCGGAGACGATGGCGCCGATCTGCTTTGCCACGCCTTCCTCGTCGTTGCGGGCGGCCAGATAGCCGGCGCCGGTGGCGAGCGCGGCGCGGATCTCCTCAAAGCTGACGAGCCAGTCGGCGGGGTCGGCGTGCACGTTCTCGTATTCGAGGACGCGGATGCGCAGGAAGGCGAGCAGCGCGGCCTCCTCGCGTTTGAGGCTGACACGGGTTTTGAGCGAGCGCAGGGTCACGTCGTCGCCGGCCACGGGCGTGGCGTACATGATGCGGTAGCGTTCGTTGATCACCAAGTCGAGCAGGTCGTTGTTCAGGGAGCGTACGACGGCGTCGCGGTTGTCGAGCACGGTGTCGTAGGTGGGCCCGCTGATATAGCGGTCACGTTTGAGGGCGATGGCGGCCATGCGTGCCTCGGCCGGCATGTCGCCGGTGTCGCCTTCGAACAGGGCGTACGGGTTGGCGTTGTCCATATGCTCCTCGTGTTCCTCGTGTTCCTCGGCCACGGTCATCCTTCCTCCACAATGATGCTCAGCTCGTCCATGTCGGCCAGCACCGGTCTAGTGATCCAGTTCCGGGGCTCGCCGTCGATCGATACGCAATGCCAGGTCGCGGTATCGCCGCGCTGCGCCGGGGCCGGCTCGGTGGCGATGTCGCTGTCGACCCCGACGCCGACGCCGTCAGTGGACGGCTCGTCGGCGATGGCGTTGCCGCTTACGGCTCCCAGCCCGCCCAGGAAGCCGACGATCTCGCTTTCGCGGCGTTCGCTTTCGGGCAGCCGGTTGAAGCTGGCGGCGATGTCCACGAGGGTTGCGCCGGGCCTGTCATCGGACCTGTCAACGGTCACCGGGTTGCGCCGGATGAGGCTGACCATGCGCAGGAGTCGGGGGCCGCCGCTGTTGACCATGTCCCGCAGATCGGCCACCGGAGTCGACTGCGGGGCTTCGGCGGCGAGGTCGCTCAGGCCGGGTGCGGTGGCGCGGGTCATGGATTTGGCCGGGCGCATCGGCAATGGCGCGAACAGCGCGTCCGAGGTGGCCGTGTCGTACGGGCGCGAGGCGTCTCCCATATGGGTTTTCGCATCCGCGTTGAGGCGCGCGTACAGTCGGTTCAAGCGGGTGAGCATCGTGCGGTAGCGAGTGTCGGTTTGCTGGCGCACGAGCCGGCTGATCGCCTCGTCGGAGACGCGCATCTGGCGGCGCACGGCTTCGATGCCGTCGTAGATGCGGGCCAGTTCGTCGCGTATCTGGCCGAGCAGCACGCCGGATTCGCCGGCCAGATACGGGGTTTTGGCGATGGCGCGCAGGGCTTCGTCGATTTGCTGGCGGCCCTCGTCGGTGATGATCACCTGGAAGGCGTCCTCGAAGCGGCGGCCGCTGTCTGATTCGCTGAACGAGCGGCGGTATTCATCGTGGTAGCGGGTCAGGTTCTCGTCCACGCTGATGTCGCCGGCCTGCATGCGCCGGCGCAAGGCGTCGCCGTTGTCCCGCTCGTCGAGCACGAGTTCGCGCAGGTCGATGGGCACGCCGCGCAGCGTGTTGTGGATCACGGCGATCACGTCCTCCACCTGGGCTTCGCTCAGCGTGGCATGCTGCTTGCCCTGTTGGATGCGTTTGATCTCGTGCTTGCGTTCCTTGATTTCACGGTTGAGGAGTTTGATGCGCTCGCCGGGGTCGGCGGTCAGCTGCATGCGCGCGTGCTCGATTTCCATGATGATGCTGTTGGCCTGCGCGCCGGACAGGGCGCGTGATTCGTCTTCGAGCCTGCTCAGCGCCTCGATGGCGCGGTGGGCGCGGGCCGTCAAACGGTAGAGGAATCGGTGTGAGGCCGCATCATGCGAGTTGGCGAGCCAGGCGTAGTCGCCTTCGCCTTCACGGGTCAGGTCGGCGAGGATCTGATGAGCGGCCTCGGCGAAGGTCTGGTCCTCGCGCGGCGCATATTCGCCGGCGTCGGCCAGAGCGTTCAGACTTTGCGCGAACCGCTCCTCCACGGTCTCGCGCGGCAGCTCGCCGGTGAGCGGGTCGAACGTGGAACGCAGCAGCGACACGTACAGCATCGCGTTCTGGCGCAACAGCAACCGCAGGACGCCCGTCTCATACACCGGTCGCAGCCGTTCCAGCTCCCGCATCACATCGGCCACAGCATGCCTCCCTCTGTCGTGACCGCACCATACTAGCCGATAGCCGCGAACCACACCCCGCCCGCGCCACGCCCTTCGCCCCCCCCACAGGGAGGGGCGCCAAGCCATGCTAAAAATCACAGACAGGCTATTGCCTTTGCGGGAAATCATCGTTAGATTGGCGAGAGGAATATTGTCAATGCATACGAAACGGAAAACATCGTGACCGCACCGAACACGCCCGCCGAAACCTCTGACCAGCTCAACAAGCCCGCCAAATCCGGCAAACTGGAGGTCTCCGACCTCATCACCATCGGCGTGTTTGCGGCCCTGTACTTCGTGATGGTGTGCATCGCCACACTGGTGAGCACCCTGTTCACCGGCGGCTTCGGCTCCATCTTCCTGCCCGCCATCACGGCCCTCATCTCCGGCTGCGTGTACATGCTGCTGGCCGCACGCCTCGGCAAATTCGGCGGCATCACCGTCATGGGCGTGATCATCGGACTGTTCCTGTTCATCTCCGGGCATTTCGTGCTTTCGTTCATCGCCAGCATCGTGTTCCCGGTGGCGGCCGACCTCATCGCGCGCGCCGGCAAGTATAAGAGCAAGGCGCTACTGCTCGTCAGCTACGTGGTGTTCTCCTACGGCCTGACCGGCCCGATCCTGCCCCTATGGTTCATGAAGGACGCCTACGTGGCGAGCCTGCAGGCGCGCGGCAAGGACGCAGCCTACATCGACGGCGTATTCGCCAACATCAACACCGGCACGTTCTTCATCTCGATGATCGCGATTCTGGTGTGCGCGGTTCTCGGCGGCTGGTTCGGCCAGCGCATGATGAAGAAGCACTTCATCAAGGCCGGTATCGCCTGATGAATCCTGCCCGCCGGACGCTCGATCCGCGCGCGAAACTCTACCTTCTGCTGGTGGCGAACCTCATGCTGTTCTTCCACGTAGGGCTCGCCACGCAAATCGTCATGGTCGTGCTGTTCCTGCTACCCCTGCTGGCGGCCGCCCGATGGCGAACCGCGTTGAACTTCGGCGTGACCTATGCCGTACTCACCGCGCTGGGAATGCTCGACCCCGATGCCCTGGGACTGCCGTGGCTGCATGTGGTCTCCGCGCTGGCCGTGGGCGTCACGATGATGCTGCCCTGTTTCATCACCGGCGCGTATACGTTCACCACCACGTCCGCGAGCGCGTTCATCTGCGCGATGCGGCGTATGCGCGTGCCTGAGGCCGTGGTGATTCCCTGTGTGGTGGTCATCCGCTTCTTCCCGACCATCGCCGAGGATTACCGGCAGATTCGCAATGCGATGGCGTTGCGCGGCATCGCCTCCGGCGGCTGGGGGCTGGTTCGTCACCCGGCCCAATCGTTGGAATACATTCTGATTCCGCTGCTGATGAACGCCACCAATGTGGCACAGGACCTGTCGGTGGCGGCACTGACCAAGGGGCTCGGGCGTGAGGGCGAGCACACCTCGCGCACGCTGATCCGTATGACCGTGGTCGACTGGCTGGTCATGATTGTGGTCACTTTGCCGCTCGCGCTCGATATCGCGGGGGTGATCTGATGGGTGGAAACCAATCGCAGCCGAATGCAACTGCCATTATTGGGACCGGCAAGGGTGGCCCACTCGACACGTCTGCGGGAACCATCGCCTCCCGTGGCATCTCCTTTACCTATGACCATGCCGCAGAGCCGGCATTGCGCGACATCACGTTGACCGTGCCCGCAGGCGAGTGCATCGTGCTGTGCGGGGCGAGCGGCTGCGGCAAAACCAGCTATACGCGCGTTGCCAACGGGCTCATCCCCTCATTCTTCCATGGTGCGTTCGCCGGCAACCAGACCACGTGCGGGCTGGATGTGGAGACCGTGCCGATCGACCGGCTCACCCCGCTGGTCGGCAGCGTGTTCCAAAACCCGAAAACCCAGTATTTCAACGCGAACGTCACCGACGAGCTCGCCTTCCCGGCCGAAAACATAGGGCTGCCGGCCGAGGACATCAATCGTCGTATCACGGCCGTGGCTGAGCGCTTTGGCATTGGGCATCTGCTGCATCGCAGCATCTTCCACCTGTCAGGCGGCCAAAAGCAGCGCATCGCCGTGGCGGCGGCCACCATGCTGGGGCCCAGGCTCGTGGTATTGGATGAGCCGACCAGCAATCTCGACGCGAACGCCATCGCGGACATGCGCGCCATGATCGAGCAGATGAAGGACGAAGGGCTCACCATCGTAATCGCCGAACACCGACTCGCATGGCTCAACGGCGTGGCCGACCGGTACGTGGTATTCGACGGCGGGCATATCGTGCAGGATTACGAGGCCGATGAATTCCTGTCCCTCTCCCCCGGCTGCGTGGCCGCCATGGGATTGCGGGCGTTGGACCTGCAACCGTATCGGCGCCGGATTGCGGCGCTGGCTTCAAGCCCAGCCGCGGATGAGTGCACTTCAGTATTGCTCGGCACCCATAACCTCACCATCGGATACAAAGGCAAGGACGGCTTCACCCGCGCCATCCCGGACCTGCGGTTCCGTGCCGGCGAAATCACCGGGCTCATGGGCAACAACGGCTGCGGCAAGACCACGCTCGTGCGCACGTTGACCGGACTCATCAAGCCTGTTTCGGGCCGCATCGAGCTCAACGGCGTGCCCGCAAAACCGCGCGACCTGACCCGCGCCGGATTCCTGATCATGCAAGATGTCAACTACCAACTGTTCTCCGACAGCGTGCGCGAGGAACTGCTCATCGGACTCGACGAGACGGATGCCGGCATCACCGCTCAAGCCAATCAGGTCATGGCCGATCTTGACCTTGCAGCGTTCGCCGAACGGCATCCGATGAGCCTGTCCGGCGGGCAGAAGCAGCGGGTTGCCATCGGCTCGGCATTGATGTGCGGCAAGGACCTCATCATCCTTGACGAGCCCACCAGCGGACTCGACCGCTACCACATGGAGCAGGTCGGCGAACTGCTGCGGCAACTGGCGAGCCAAGGCAAGGCGATTCTCGTGGTCACCCACGATGAGGAGCTCGCCGCCGGCTGGTGCGACCGCATTGTCAATCTTGGCGCCGACGATTCCGGGAACAACGGCTCGCATGCCAGTAACCCAGATGCCAGCAGCCCCAACCCTAATGCCTCTACCAATTTCGCCACCGCATCCACCCATGAAAGGAACGCGCAATGACCGCCAGCAACACCACGGATTCCACGGCCTTCGACATCACCGACTGGCTCGGTGAATGGGAAAGCTTCGAGCATTACATTGATTCGGATGACGCCGCCATCCAGCAGACCTGGGAAGCCGCCGAGCAGGCGGTGCTCGCCAACCCGAAGATGGCCCCGATGGCCGCGCGCGGCATCAGGACGTTCTGGTCGATGGCTTGCTCCACCACCAGCCCGGAGAACATCATCCATATCGGCTACTGGCGTGTGAACGAGCCGGCCGCCGAATCCGGCTCCACGGACGATGCCGCGCTCGCCATCGAATGGTTCGCCGAGGACGACACCAGCCTCGACACCTACGAATACACCATCGACCATGTCATCGAGCACGGTCTCGAAGGCTCCCCCACCTTCGTGTTCCACACCACCGATCCGGCCGCCGAAGACAGCCCGTTCCGCTGGCTACTTGCCATCAATCCGCTGCCTTCGCGCAAGGCGTTCGCCGAGGGCGGGCTGCTCAGCCACCTGCATTTCCAGTACGCCAACGATCTGCACACGCTCGTCGCCACGGATGAGGCCACCGGCGTCGAGACCTTGCGCAATCCGCGTTGGTACGCCACCATGTGCGCCAACGAGGGAACCGTCGAGGACCGTTGCGCCATCATCCGCGCGTTGCACCACTTGCAGTAGACCTGGCAACATACGGCAGTGACGGCTCCCCACTAGTGAAACTAGCATCGCTTCAGTAGCCGTGCGAGTGCAGATACTCGTCATCGAAGCCGAAAAAATGGCCGATCTCGTGCAACACGGTTTTGCGGATCCGTTGGCGCAGCTCGGCCTGCGTTGAGCATACGCGTTCATGCGGCCCCTTGAACAGGGTGATGACGTCCGGCATCACGCCGCTGTAGCCCGTAGTTCGCTTCGTGACGGGTATGCCCTCATACAGTCCGAGCAGCTCACCGCACGGATTGCTCATTGTAGCCAGTTCGCGCTCATTGGGTTCGTCCGCAACGACGATGCCGACATTCTCCAGCACCCGCGCAAACCGTTCAGGCAAATCATCCAACACCTGTTCAATGGCCCGTTCAAACTCATCGTCACTGATGTGCATTCGCTCTCCACACGCGAAATGCCTTGGCACCAAGTATGTACCAAGGCGCTGAAATCTCAGACTAGCAGGCTCAGCTGTTGCGGTTGATCTCGATGTCGGTGACGGTGAGGTTGGCCTCGTTGATCAGGTTGAAGAGGATGACTTCGGCCAGCGGGCCGGGCTGCATGAAGGTGTGCTGCTTGGCCTCGGAGACGTAGTCGCGACTGTCACGGTAGAAAGCGGTATCAATGCCGCCCGGATAGACGGCGACCACCTTGACACTGGTGCCCTTGTATGCGGCCTGCAGGCTCTTGGTGTAGCCTTTCTCACCCCACTTGGTGGCGCAGTACACGCTTTCGTTCGCGTTGCCGCGTGTGGCGGCGGTGCTCATAATCTGGGCGATTTTCACGTTCTGCTCGCCGCAGGCCTTGAGGGTTTCCACCGTCCACAGAATCATGCCTTTGAGTCCCTTGAGACATTTGTCGACGTCGGCGGCCTCGTAGGCGGTGGGCACCTTGAACGAAGGCTGGCCGGCGTTGTTGATGAGCAAATCGATGTGGCCGAGCGTGGCGATATCCGCCACGGATTCCTTCACGAACGCTTCGTCGGTGATGTCGCCGACGTAGGCGCGGTAGGAGTCATCGGGCCACTGCGCGGTCAGTTCGGCCTGACGTTCGGCATTGAAGTCGACACCGGCCACCAGCCAGCCGTTGGCGATGAGCTGGCTGGCGAGCTCGTAGCCCAAGCCCAGCGCGCTGCCGGTGACGATGGCGATTTTCTTACCTGTTGTGGTTGGCATGGCAGACCTCTCCTAC
The DNA here is from genome assembly GCF_000196555.1 of Bifidobacterium longum subsp. longum JCM 1217. NCBI lineage: Bacteria > Bacillati > Actinomycetota > Actinomycetes > Bifidobacteriales > Bifidobacteriaceae > Bifidobacterium > Bifidobacterium longum. The sequence continues at coordinate 1,311,501 of NC_015067.1, forward strand.
TACTATTCTTCGGCTACGAGTTTACTACTATTCTTCAGCTACGAGTTCGAGATACGAATCATTCCAGAGGTCTTCGTCGCCGTCGGGCATGAGGAGCACGCGCTCGGGGTTGAGCGCCTCGACGGCGCCCTCATCGTGGGTGACGAGCACGATGGCGCCCTCATACTTGGCAATGGCCTTCAGAATCTCCTCACGGGAAGCGGGGTCGAGGTTGTTGGTGGGCTCGTCGAGCAGCAGCACGTTGGCTCGCGAGGTGACCAGCGTGGCCAGAGCCAGACGGGTCTTCTCACCGCCGGAAAGCACGTGAGCCGGTTTCATCGCGTCGTCACCGGAGAACAGGAACGAGCCGAGAATCGAACGGGCCTGCGTGTTATCGAGCTCGGGCGCCACATGCTGCAGGTTCTCCAACACGGTGGCGTTCAGATCCAAGGTGTCGTGCTCCTGCGCGAAGTAGCCGATCTTGCAGCCGTGACCGTATTCCACGGAACCGGTGTCCGGCTCCTCGATGTGGGCCAGCAGGCGCAGCGTGGTGGTCTTGCCGGCACCGTTGTAGCCGAGGATCACCACACGCGAGCCCTTGTCGATGGCCAGGTTCACGCCGGCGAACACGATGTTGGAACCGTAGGCCTTGGAAATATCCTTGGCCATGATCGGCGTGCGGCCGCAGGGCGCGGGCTCGGGGAAACGGATGTCCGCCACCTTCTCGGCCTTCTGCGCCTCGGAGGTGTTTTCCAGCAGCTTTTCGGCACGGCGCATCATGTTCTGCGCCGCCACGGCCTTGGTGGCCTTGGCGTGCAGTCGAATGCCTTGCTTCATGAGACGGTCGGCCTTCTTCTCGGCCACTTCGCGTTCGCGGCGGCGGCGCTCCTCGTCCACCACGCGCTGGTGCAGGTAGGCCTTCCAGCCAAGCGAATACATGTCGATCTGGCCGAGCTGCGCGTCCAGATGCCAGACCTTGTTCACCACTTCGTCCAGCAGTTCGGTGGAGTGGGAGATGACCAGGAAGCCGCCCTCGTACTTCTTCAAGTAGCCGCGCAGCCATTCGATGGAATCGGCATCCAAGTGGTTGGTCGGCTCGTCGAGGATCAGGGTGTCGGCATTGGAGAACAGGATGCGCGCCAGCTCGATGCGGCGGCGCTGGCCACCGGAGAGCGTGCCGAGCTGCTGCTCCATGACCTCCTGCGGCAGGCCGAGCGAGGCGGCCATGGAAATCGCCTCGGACTGGGCCGCGTAGCCGCCGGCCTTGTCGAAGTCCTGCATGGCCTTGTCGTACCGGGTCATGGCCTTGCTCATCACGTCCGGATCCGGGTCGGTCATATCCTTTTCGGCCTTGCGGATGCGGTTGATGATGGTGGCGATGTCGCGCGCGCTCATCATGCGGTCGAGCGCGGTCTGTGTGGGATCGGAGGCATGCGTGTCCTGCGGCAGGTAGCCGAGCTTGCCGGAGACGCGCACCTTGCCGGCGGTGGGCAGCATGTCGCCGGTGATCACGCGGGTCAGCGTGGTCTTGCCGGCGCCGTTGCGGCCCACCAGACCGATCTTGTCTCCCTTGGCCACATGGAAGTTGGTGGGGTGAAGCAGCGTGCGCGCGCCGATCTGAATTTCAAGTCCCTGCACCTCAATAGCCATGAATAACCTACTTGCCTGTTACGAATACTGTCTCTTACCAAAGTCCGACTGTCCATCATAGCGAACACCATGCCGACCGGGCTCAGCCGACGCTCATGCGTCCATACGCAGCCGCGCAACTGATCGGCAAGGTGAAGAATGCGACGCCCGGTATGGTGATCGCGACCATGGCGCACGGTATCGAAGCTGCCATCGAAGCCGCTGTGAGCACCGAAACCGACGCCACCGACATCATGGGCGAAACCCACTAACGTACAGACAGCGATGCCCCCGCCGACAACTTCTGTCAGCGGGGGCATCGCTATGCGTTGAACGTTACAGTTCGCGCAACTGGGCGGCGATCTGGATGGATTCGACGCTGGCCTCGGCCTTGTTGCGCGTCTCCTGCCATTCGGTGGCGGGCACGGAGTCGAGCACAATGCCGGCACCGGCCTGCACGCTCGCCTCATGGTCGCGCAGGAACGCGGTGCGGATGGCGATGGCCATGTCCATGTTGCCGGAGAAATCGAAGTAGCCGACGGTGCCGCCGTAGATGCCGCGGTCGGCCGGTTCCAACTCGTCGATGATTTCGACTGCGCGCGGCTTAGGCGCGCCAGACAGCGTGCCGGCCGGGAACGCGGACTTGAACACATCGAATGCGGTCAGCGAGGGGTCGACCTTGCCGGTGACCGTCGAGCAGATGTGCATGATGTGGCTGAAACGCTTGATGTCCATGAGCTGCACGACTTCCACGGACTGCGGCACGCACACCTTACTCAGGTCGTTGCGAGACAGGTCGACGAGCATGATGTGCTCGCTGCATTCCTTCGGATCGGCAAGCAGCTCCTTGGCGAATTTCTCGTCTTCCTCAGGGGTGGCGCCGCGAGGGCGGGATCCAGCAATCGGGAAGGTCATCGCGTGGCCGTTGTCCACCTTGATGAGGGTTTCCGGGCTGGAGCCGATCACGTTGAAGTCGCGGCCCTGAGCGTCGGTCAACGCCATGAAATACATGTACGGGCTCGGGTTCAGCGTGCGCAACACACGGTACACGTCGAACGGGTCAGCAGGCGAATCGATGTCGAGGCGCTGGGAGATGACCACCTGGAACACGTCGCCGTCGACGATGTACTGCTTGGCTCGTTCGACGGCCTGCTCGTAGTGGCTCTTCTCGGTGCGGAAGCGCAGCTCGGGTTGGGCGACCGTTTCGTCCAGGATGTTGACGCGAGACTCGTCCGGAGCCGGGGTGGCGGCATCGCGCTGCATCTGGTCGAGTCGAGCGACGGCCTCGTTGTAGGCAGCGTCGGCGCGAGTGGATTTATCATCCACATTCACCGCATTGGCGATGAGCCATACCGAACCGGATACGTGGTCGACCACGGCGATATCGGTGGCCAGGGCAAGCACGGTCTCAGGCTGGCCGGTCTCGTCCGGAGCTTCGGCGCGCAGGGTCGGTTCCCAGTGGCGGATGGCATCCCAGCCGACCGTGCCGACCAGACCGCTGGTCAGGTTCGGCAGGCCTTCCACATGCGGGGCCTTCAGAGTCTTCAACGTGGCGTGAGCGACTTCGACTACGTCACCGGTGACGGGCACGCCGACCGGGACCTTGCCCAGCCAGTCGGCCTGACCGTTGTTGGAGCGCAGCTGGGCCATCGAGTTGACGCCGATAAAACTGTAACGGCTCCACGTGCCGCCGTATTCCGCCGATTCGAGGATGAAGGTGCCGGATCGGCCGCCGGCGAGACGCTCGTAGAAGCCGACCGGGGTGAGCGAGTCGGCGAGCAGACGGCGCACAATCGGAATCACACGGTATCCGGCGTCGGCCAGTTCGTGGAACTGTTCGCGACTGGGCCAGGTGGCGCCCCACTTCAGGTGTTTGACGCTGCATTCGCTCATATTCGCTCCTTTGCTTACAACTCGATGTCTTGTTTCATAGTACGCGGTCGCTCGGCTTCCCCCAGTCAGGAAAGCCCGTTCTACTGCTCGGCCGGGCGATGGCCTTCGACCACGGGCAGGGGGCCGCCTTCGAGGAAGCAGCTGCGCTTGCCGGTGTGGCAGGCGGCACCGACTTGGTCGACTTCGACGAGCAGTGCGTCGCCGTCGCAATCCAGGGACACGCCCTTGACGTATTGCACATGGCCGGAGGTATCACCCTTGCGCCAGTATTCCTGACGGGACCGGGACCAGAAGGTCACGCGGCCGGTGGTCAGCGTACGGCGTAATGCCTCGTCGTTCATGTAGCCGACCATCAGCACCTCGCGTGTGTCGTACTGCTGGATGACGGCGGCGACCAGCCCCTTGGCATCACGCTTCAGGCGTGCGGCAATACGGGGATCGAGTTCAGTGGAATTGTCGTATGTAGTGTCTGTCATACCTATCTTCTTTTTGTGGACCACCCTCAGTCAGCTTCGCTGACAGCTCCCGGATTATGTGCGACGTGCGCATAGCGCATTGCCACGAACAATTCACTGGATTGTTCGCCCAGCGGGAGCAAGGTGTATTCGTTTAGCGAACGGTGTAGCCGTGCTTCTTGAGTTCCGCCTTGACATCGGCGATAGTCAGGATGCCGTAATGGAACACGGATGCAGCCAGCACCGCGTCGGCACCTGCTTCGATGGCGGGCGGGAAGTCCTCGACCTTGCCGGCACCGCCGGAGGCGATGATCGGAATCTTGACTTCCTTGCGCACGGCGCGAATCATCTCGAGGTCAAAGCCTTCCTTGGTGCCGTCGGCGTCCATCGAGTTAAGCAGAATCTCGCCGGCGCCAAGCTGCTCGGCGCGCTTGACCCACCAGATGGCATCAATACCGGTGGATTTGCGGCCACCCATCGTGGTGACCTCAAAACCGGACTGCGTATGCTGCTCACCCTTTTCGCGGCGGGCATCCACGGAGAGCACCAGCACCTGGTTGCCGAAACGATCGGCCACACGGCTGATAAGCGACGGGTCGTTGATGGCCGCCGTGTTGACACCGACCTTGTCTGCACCGCAGCGCAGCAGTGAGTCGACGTCCTCGGGCGTGCGTACGCCGCCGCCCACAGTCATTGGGATGAACACCTGTTCGGCGGTGCGGGAGACCACGTCAATCATCGTGTTGCGGTGGGAGCTGGATGCGGTCACATCCAGGAAGGTGATCTCGTCGGCTCCCTGACGGTAGTATTCGGCCGCCAGCTCCACCGGGTCACCCGCGTCCTTGAGGTTATCGAAATGCACACCCTTCACCACGCGACCGGCGTCAACGTCCAGGCACGGGATGACTCGTACCGCCAACGACATGCTTCACTCCCCTGTTCGGCTTTGCATTACAGTCCTTCAGACTACCTACCGCCCGTTACATGCGCCGCACCTGTTTCTGGAATATGAGAATCATCATATTGAGCACCGACATGGCAGCCGCTCGGCGTGAGAGAATGGCTCGTGGAAGTTGTCCGCCGAATCAAGGAGATTGGCATGGCTGTCGAAAACAGCAAGGTACTGATCATCGTCAACAACTGGGGTATCGAGGAGACCGAGCTGACGCGCCCGCTGCGCGATCTCAAGGCCGCCGGCGCCAAGGTGACGCTTGCCGCCACTACCTTGGACCCGTGTGAGACGGTGCAGCACGACCGCTACGAAGGTGAAACGCTGACCCCGGACGCGCGCCTGTCCGACGTGCAGGCTGCCGACTACGACCTGCTGGTGGTGCCCGGCGGCACCTGCAATGTGGATCGTATCCGCGTCAATGAGGATGCGATCACGCTGGCGCAGGAGTTCGCGCACGAAGGTAAGCCGATCGCCGCGATCTGCCATGGCGCGTGGCTGCTGGTCAACGCGGGTCTGGTGGCTGGCAAGACCGCCGCGCCCTGCCGCTATATCGCCGCTGATATCGAGAACGCGGGCGGCCATTACGTCGACGAGCAGCTGCACGTGGACGACGCCAACGGCTTCAAGCTCATCACGTCCCGCAAGCCCGACGATCTGGACTACTTCGTGGGCGCAATCAAGGATGCGCTGAAGTAGCTACCGCTCCTTGGCAGCGAGCTGGCCGCAGGCGCCGTCAATATCCTGACCGCGGGTGTCACGCAGTGTGGCGGTGATGCCCGCGCGGTGCAGGATCTCCAGGAACCGCTGTTCGTCTTCCGGCTTGGAGGCGGTCCACTTCGAGCCCTCGATGGGGTTGAGCGGAATCGGGTTGACGTGGGCCCAGTTGTCGCCGTAATGGTTAAGCCTCTTGGCCAGCAACTGCGCATGCTCGGCCTGGTCGTTGATGCCGCGCATCAACGCGTATTCGATACTGACGCGGCGCTTGGAGGCCAGCCAATAATCGTGCGCGGCATCCAACACCTGCTTGGTATTGAAACGCTTGTTCATCGGCACCAGCTCGTCACGCAGTTCGTCGCTGGGGGCATGCAGGGAAACGGCCAGACGCACGGGAATGCCTTCGGCAGTGAGCTTCTTGATGCCGGGGACCACGCCCACCGTGGATACGGTGATGTTGCGCGCGGAAATGCCGAAGCCTTCGGGAGGCATGGCGGAAATCTGTCGTACGGCGGACAGCACGGAGTTGTAGTTGCCCATCGGCTCGCCCATGCCCATGAACACGATGTTGCTCAGGCGGCCCTCTCCCCCGGCCACTTCGCCGTCGCGCATCATCTTGGCGGCCACACGCACCTGTTCGATTATTTCACCGGTGGACATGTTACGGGTCAGGCCAAGCTTGCCGGTGGCGCAGAACGGGCAGTCCATGCCGCAGCCGACCTGCGAGGAGATGCACAGCGTGGTGCGGGTCGGGTATCGCATAAGCACCGATTCGATGAGGGAGCCGTCGAACAGCTTCCACAAGGTCTTGATGGTGGTGCCTTCGTCCGCCACTTGGCGGGTCACCTCGGTGATGAGCCGCGGGAAAAACGCGGCGGCGGCCTCGCTGCGCTTGGCTGCCGGAAAATCAGTGAATTCGGCGGCATTCACATCGAAATGGCCAAAGTAATGGTTGGCGAGCTGCTTGACTCGGAACTTCGGCAATCCGAGTTCGGCCGCTTTCTCGACGCGCTGCTCGGGCGTCATATCCACAAAGTGCAGCGGCGGCTTACCACGGCGGGCATGGTCCTTGGATAGCACGTCACGGAAGGCACCTGATGTGCCGCCGGGAGTAATGCCGGTTTCCGGAGTGTCAGGATGCTGTGTGGTCATGATGGGTTCGCTTCGCTCTCAATATCAGAAAATAGTCAAACATGCAATAGTAATATCAGAATCCACCATACGGCGTGCCGCATACGAATCAGATGGCCCATGTCTTAGCCCATAGCGAACGCATATTGAACGATGATTTCCCCATATATGGCATGTGGCACCGTGCGATATACACACGATGCCACATTGTTCATGCACGAGACATGCGAATCACAGTCCGGTGATCCACAGCAAGGCGCAGGTGAACGGTGCACTCATCAAAATGGAATCCACACGATCCATCACACCGCCGTGCCCCTTGAGCAGATGGCCCATGTCTTTGATACCGATATCGCGCTTGAGCATGGAAGCACACAAATCACCGAACGTGCCCACGGCACCGATGAGAATACCCGCCACGATCGGCACCCACCAACGAGTGGCCCATTTCGAGGCATCATACGTGCATGCGAATACGGCAAATGCGCCAGCCATGGCGAAGAGCATCGAGCCGACAAGGCCCTCAACGGACTTCTTCGGCGAGATGCGCGGGCTGAGCTTGTGTTTGCCGAGCCAGGCACCGGCAAACAAACCGCCCGTATCGGATAGGGCGGGTAGGAACACCAGCATGATGGCGTGTGCAATCGGATGCCCATTAAAAGTCAGTGAGATGATGACGCAGCTGGCCAACAACGGAATATACAACACGGTAAGCACGGACACAGCCACATGGCTGAGCCGGGAATGATGCTGTTCCCCGCCCTCATGATTAAACGAGGATTCGAGGCGCGCGCTGGCATCCGTGTTGGACAGTTTGCCGGCAACCGCCAGAGATAGGCGGTTGCCGACGCTGATTTTTGCGCTGGCCGCGATGGCGACCAGAATAATCGACACGATGATACTCAGCGACATCGTGATGAGATGGTACGGGGAATAGTAGGTGGCAATGAGGGTGAAGGACGAGCACAGCCACAGCATAAACACCGGGAGGTGCAGGCCCACGGTGGCGAAGTCCACCCTGAGCTCCCACAGCGCCAGAATCATGAACACGACTACCAGCAGCACGAAGAGGTCGACGCTGAGCAGCAGGCACGCGACAATAAGGATGACCAGTGCCGCGCCTGTGGCGATGGCCTGCGGCATGTTGCGGCCGGTCTTCTTGTTGATCTGGTCGAGCGTCTCCTCGGCCTCTTCATGGGGTTGTTCGTTGCGTTCCATAATTCTCCGGACCTGGTCTGAATCAGACCTCCATGATCTCCTTCTGCTTGGTCTCCAGCAGAGTATCGATCTCGTCGGTAACGGACTTGGTGACCTTGTCAAGATCCTTCAGCAGGCGATCGCCTTCGTCCTCACCCATCTCGCCGTCCTTGACGGCCTTGTCGATGGTTTCCTTGGTCTTACGGCGAATGTTGCGCACGGCGACCTTGCCATCCTCGGCCTTGCCCTTGGCGAGCTTGACGTATTCCTTACGACGATCCTCGGTGAGTTCCGGCATGGTCAGACGGATGACGTTGCCATCACGGTTCGGGCTGATGCCGAGGTCGGAGTTGCGCAGGGCCTTTTCGACGGCACCGGCCTGGGAAGCGTCAAACGGGGTGACGGACAGGGTGCGCGGTTCGGGAACGCCGATGGAGGCGACGGCCTTAATCGGGGTGGGGGCACCATAGTAGTCCACGGTGATGCCGTTGAGCAGGGCCGGGTTTGCGCGACCGGTGCGGATGCCGGAGAAGTTTTCCTTGGTGTTTTCCACGGTCTTGGCCATCTGTTCCTTGGCCTGGTCGATAAGAGACATATTCACTCCTTGTGTGTTGGTGTTCGTCAGTGTTGTTCGTCTATGAACGCTTGATTCGATTGTGGGCGTTTGCGGCTTACTCGGCCACGCGCGATTCGGCGGTGGAGACCAGCGTGCCGATTTCATCGCCGACGAGGGCGCGGGTCACGTTGCCCGGCTCTTCGAGGCCGAAGACGCGGATGCGCTTCTTGTTGTCGCGGGCCATGGACAGTGCGGAGGCGTCCATGACGGCCAGATTGTCCACGAGGGCGCGATTGTAGCTCAGGGTTTCAAAACGCTTGGCGTTCTCGTCCTTGCGCGGGTCGGCGGTGTAGACGCCGTCGACGCCGTTCTTACCCATAAGTACCTCGTCGCAGTGGATTTCGAGGGAACGCTGGATGGAAACCGTGTCGGTGGAGAAGTACGGCATGCCGGCACCGGCGCCGAAAATCACCACGCGACCCTTTTCAAGGTGACGGATGGCCTTGAGCGGAATATACGGCTCGGCGACCTGTCCCATGGTGATGGCGGTCTGCACGCGGGTGGCCTGCCCCTCCTGCTCCAGAAAGTCCTGTAGAGCGAGGCAGTTCATCACCGTGCCGAGCATACCCATGTAGTCGCCACGGGAACGATCGATACCGGCCTGCTGCAGTTCGGCACCGCGGAAGAAGTTGCCGCCGCCGACCACGATGGCCACCTGCACACCCTGTTGTACGGCCGGAACGATCTCCTCGGCAATGCGACGAATCACCTGGGTATCGATGCCGACCTTGCCACCACCGAATGCTTCGCCGGACAGCTTGAGCAGAACTCTGCGCGGATTGTCGCTATCAGTCATATTGTGCCTTTCTCAAAACCGAAAGTGCGAAATTATCCGTAGACAAGCGTATCGGTTTACGACGACACCCCCTAGCAACGACACCCTTGGAATAGCGAAACGCCATCCGATTATTGAATAACCGGATGGCGTTTCGTTGAAATTACGCTAAGCGCGTGGAGTAAGCCTTAGGCTCACTCCTCTTCGCCCTTGCCGACCTCGACACGAGCGAATGCGGTGGCGTTGCCACCGACTTCCTTGAACAGGTCGCCGACGGTCTTGGACGGGTCCTTGACGAACGGCTGCTCAAGCAGCACGACTTCCTTGAAGAAAGCGTTGAGACGGCCTTCGACGATCTTCGGAACGATCTTCTCCGGCTTGCCCTCGGCCAGGGACTTCTCGGTGGCCACGCGACGCTCGGACTCGACCACATCGGCCGGAACGTCCTCGCGGGTCAGCCACTTGGCGCCCATGGCGGAGATCTGCAGAGCAGCTTCGTGAGCCACGGCGGCGCCGGCCTTGTCGGTGGCGATCATGGCGACGATGCTCGGCGGCATCTCGGCGGACTTCTTGTGAGCGTAGACTTCGACGTGCTCGCCGGAGATCTTGGCGAACTGGCCGACCTTGACGTGCTCACCGAACAGGGCGGCGGCCTCTTCGACAGCCAGCTTGACGGTGGTGTCGCCAGCCTTGGCCTCGAGCAGCTCGTCAGCGGAGTTGGCGTCGGCGTCCACGGCGTAGCCGAGAACTTCCTCGGTGAACTCGACGAACTTCGGGGTCTTGGCCACGAAGTCGGTCTCGGAGTTCAGCTCGACGGCGTAGCCGGTCTCGCCATTGGCGGTCTCGACGACCTTGGAGGCGATGGTGCCTTCCTGAGCCTTGCGGCCTTCACGCTTGCCGGCTGCGGCGATACCCTTGGCGCGGATGATTTCCTTGGCGCGGGCGACGTCGCCTTCGGCTTCGGTCAGAGCCTTCTTGACGTCGAGCATGCCGGCGCCGGTGTCTTCACGAACCTGCTTGATCAGTGCGGCGGTAATTGCTGCCATTGATTATTCTCCTTGAGAAATTTTGCTTACCCATGAACGATGGGAAGCGCTCATTCAGGCACTTCCCATCGTAGAGCATCACTCGGCCTTGGGGGCCTCGGCGGTTTCGCCCTCGGCGGCAGCCGGAGCGGCGGCTTCAGCGGAAGCCTCGGCAGGAGCCTCGTTGGTCAGGAGTTCCTTCTCCCAAGCGGCCATCGGCTGCTCGGCGGCTTCACCCTCGGCCTTGTTGGCGCCGGAGCGCTCCAGCAGACCTTCGGCGACGGCGTCAGCCATCAGGCTGGTCAGCAGTTCGATGCCGCGGATGGCGTCATCGTTGGCCGGGATCGGGTACTCAACGGTGTCCGGGTCGGCGTTGGTGTCGACGATGGCGACAACCGGGATACCCAGCTTGTGAGCTTCCTCAACAGCCAGGGCTTCCTTGGTGATGTCGACGACGAACATCGCGGACGGGGTGCGGTTCATGTTGCGGATACCGCCCAGCTGCTTGTTGAGCTTGTCCTTCTCGCGCTCGAGCAGGAGGAGCTCCTTCTTGGTCAGGCCGGAACCGTGCACGTCGGTGAAGTCCATTTCCTCAAGTTCCTTGAGGCGGTTGACGCGCTTGGAGACGGTCTGGAAGTTGGTCAGCATGCCGCCGAGCCAACGCTCGGAGACGTAGGGCATGTTCACGCGGGTGGCCTGGTTGGCGATAGCTTCCTGAGCCTGCTTCTTGGTGCCGACGAAGAGCACGGTGCCGTTGTGGGCCACGGTGGTCTTGATGAAGTCGTACGCCTTGTCGATCATGTCGAGCGACTTGAACAGGTTGATGATGTGGATGCCGTTGCGCTGGGTGAGGATGAACTGCTTCATCTTCGGGTTCCAACGACGGGTCTGGTGGCCGAAGTGCAGGCCAGCCTTCAGCATATCGCTCATAGTGATCTGAGCCATGGTATTACTACCTTTCATTGTCGGTTCTTGCCTGGCCATGCGCACCTGCGTGCAGCTGCTCCCCCGGTTTCACGAGTTGTGCAGCCGACCGACACAAGCCGTCGCGAGCATGACGCGAATTTGTTGTGTGCCGGTTGACAATATTGGGTGGCTCTGGACGCCAGCGACTGCGTCCGTTGCCGGGTGGCACACGAGTTTCGAGAATAGCACGGAGCCGGTACTAAAAAAACAGGCTCCCCTCTCTGAGGGGAGCTGTCGCCGTAAGCGACTGAGGGGAGTCACGGGCGGTACCGGCAGAACCACCCTCAGTCTCACTACGTTCGACGGCTCCCGCCAGCGGGAGCCGAGTATGGACTACTTCGCCTGACGATTACGCATGTAGCGCAGGGCTTCGCGGCGTTCTTCCTTTTCCAGGCGATCCAAATACACGTGGCCGTCGAGGTGGTCGCATTCGTGCTGAAGCATACGGCCCATCAGCCCGGAGCCCTCGAGCACGACCTCGTTGCCGTCCAAGTCGATGCCACGCACGCGAGCGTAGTCGGCACGACGGGTCTTATACCACAAGCCGGGCACGGACAGACAACCTTCATCGCCATACTGCTCGCCGGACTTCTCCTCGAGTACGGGGTTCAGAACGTAGCCGACTTTGCCGTCGATGTTGTAGGAGAAGGCCCTCAGGCTCACGCCGATCTGGTTGGCGGACAGGCCCGCTCGGCCCGGATCGTCCACGGTTTCCAACAGGTCGTCAACCAGGCGGCGCACGGCCGGGGTGATTTCCTTGATCTCATCGCAGGGGGTGCGCAGGACTGGGTCGGGCACGACCCTGATCTCACGGATGGCCACTTCTCGTTACTCCTCGTTCTTCTCGTCAGCCGGCCGGTCCGGCTTGCTGCCGGTGTCAGCGGCATTGTCGGCATTGTCGGCGGAATCGCCGGTCTCGCCCTCTTCGGGTTCGGCCTTCGACTTCTTGATCTTCTCCGACACGCTAGCAATCGAATCAGACACGCTGGTTTTCATCTGTTCCGAGGCCTGTTTGACCTGTTCGGACGCCTGCTTGACCGATTCGGAGGATTTCTTGACGGTCTCCAGCGTGCTGTCGATGATCTTGGCAGTGGCGGGCAGCGGCTTGTTGGATGGCTTGGGCGCGTACAGATCCTCCTCGATGACGGTGGCGTAGCGCTGCAATACCTTGGGACGCACCACTTTCATGCTCGGGGTGAGCGTGCCGTGCTCCTGACTGAATTCCTCATCCAGCACCGCGAATTTGCGCACGGACTCAGCGCGGGAGACATTGGCGTTGGCCTGGTCGATGTACTGCTGGATAAAGGCGCGCACCGCGTCGTTGTCGCTGGCCTCGGCGAGTGTCATGTCGGCATTGAGGCCCTGACCTTCCAGCCAGGAATGCAGCATTTCGGGGTCGAGCTCGATAAGTGCGGACACGAACGGCTTGCCGTCGCCGACTACTACTGCATGAGCCACGATCGGGCAGGTGTCGATGACATCCTCCATCGGGGCGGGGCTGATGTTCTTGCCGCCGGCGGTGATGATGATGTCCTTCTTGCGTCCGGTAATGAAGGTGAAGCCGCGGTCGTCGATACGACCCAGATCGCCGGTTTTGATCCAGCCGTCGGCAGTCATCGTCTGTGCGGTGAGTTCGGGCTGCTTGTAGTAGCCAAGGAACACGTTCGGGCCGGTCAGCTCAATTTCATCGTCTTCGCCAAGACGCACGCCCATGCCAGGCCCAGGCTTGCCGACCGAACCGATCTCGTTGTCGTCCTCCCAATTGACGAGCATCGGAGCGGCGGTTTCGGTCATGCCATAACCCTGGATGAAGGTGATGTCATTCATGCCGTTGAAAAAGTGGGCCAAATCCACGTTGAGCGGCGCACCACCGCAGGCCAGCCATTTGAGGTTCGGTCCGAGAGCGGAACGAATGGATTTGCCTACCGTGGCCATGTAGAACGAATGGCGCATGCGCTCGATGAACGAATGGCCGCGACCGGCCTGCTCATCCTTGCTCCACTTGACGAAGTGCTTGACCGACTGGGCGAAGATATGCCCCTGGATGCCGGCACCAGCCTTCTGCGAGGCCGCGTTATACACCTTCTCGAACACACGTGGCACGCCCAGCAGGTAGGTGGGCTTGAAGCTGCGGATATCGGCGAGCAGTCGCTTGGCGTCGGGAATGTATCCGACCACGCCGCAGCCACCGATGCACACGTACTGGATGTAGCGGGCGAAGCAGTGCGCCAGCGGCAGGAACAGCAGCAGACGGTTGTCGTCGTACAGCATGCCACGCAGAATCTCGTAGCCGTTAAGCACGATGTGCGTGTAATTGCGGTTGGAGAGCATCGCGCCCTTGGGCTTGCCGGTGGAACCGGAGGTGTAGACCACGGTGAGCAGATCATCGGCTTTGATACGAGCGATAGCCGCATCCAACGTCTCATCGGATACGCCATGCCCGAAGTCAACGACAGCGTCAAGGCCATCGGCCTTGAAATTGAACACGTATTTCATGCCCGGATGATTGACACGGATCTGCTCAAGCGTCTGTGCGCGCTGGAAGTCGCCGGCAAAGGCGATGGCGGGATCGACTTCCTCGACGATGCCCGCGGTCTGACGGGCGGAATCGGTCTCATAGACGGGCACAACCACAGCGCCGATTGCCGCGCAAGCGAAATCAGCCACACCCCACTCATAGCAGGTAGGCGAGTAAATCAGCACCATGGTGCCGGCTTTGACGCCAAGTCCCAACAGGCCCTTGGCCACCTCGCGTACGCGGGACAGCATTTCAGTAGCTGTGGCGCTGCGCCATTGGTGGGTGTTGTCATCCTGCCATTCCGCGATGATGTCATCCGGCGTGCGAGCTGCTCGTTTGGACAGCAGCGAGTAGACGGTGTCGTCATCGGTGGTGACATATCTGGGTTCTTCTACATGTTCACGCATGGTCACTACTATAGGCGAACCAGCCTATGACACGGCAGAACCGTCTTCCGCTACCAGCGTAGGAATCGGTGTGCGGGCGGGGCCGTCTGGTCAGCCCAGATCGGCATAGATGCACATCCATCGAGAACCGATGTACTTCAGTTTGAGGTTGACTCGCAGATTTTCCTGGCCGATGGTCATGAATACCGCCATTTCCAGCGTGTCCTTGCCGGTGATCATGCCGTCGATCAATGTGGGGACAGTGGGCAGATAGCAGAATTTCGCTTTGAGCTCCGGATGAGTGACCATGTGGGTGCCGAGCAGGTATTGCATGGTTTGCAGCCGGTCCAGGCATGGTTTTGTCATGGCTCTGTTGAGATGTGCGACGCTGAGTTTGCCACGTATCGCGTCCGCCGATGTGCAGGCGATGCGGCATGCAGCCATGGCCATGGAATGACATTCCTTCGCATTCAGCCCGCCTATGAATGTGGGTTGGATGTGATACCGCACCGGGCGATCCGACAGCTCCACAACGATGAATCCGTCATAACTCGGCAACGGCCCGTACTGATATGTGCCGTGGAAAAATCCCGAATACTCCATGATGACCCCCTTCAAGCCCCCTTGCAACTCACCATCATCGGCGAGCGTCTGTACTACAACATCACGAAAGGCGCGCCAAGTCAAACTACTTGAGCGCGCCTTCGGGCAAGTTAAGCCTCCTGCATGGAGGGCAAACCCCCATTTTCAGGGGGCAATCGGGATTATCGTGCGGAATACGGGTTGACCACCATGCCGCAACGCTGGAAGTTCTTCACGTCGACGTAGCCGGTGGAGGCCATCGCGCGCTTGAGGGCGCCGATGAAGTTGGTCTTGCCGTCCGCCTGGTGGCTCGGTCCGAACAGCACCTGTTCGAGCGGGCCGACCGTGCCGACCGTGGTGCGGTAGCCACGCGGCAGCGTCTGGTGGCGGGCTTCGGAACCCCAGTGGGTGCCCTTGCCGGGGGCCTCGGTGGCGCGGGCCAGCGGCGCGCCGAGCATGACCGCGTCGGCGCCGAGGGCCAGGGCCTTGACGAAGCTGCCGGAGTCGCCCATGCCGCCGTCGGCGATGACCTGCACGTAGCGGCCGCCGGATTCGTCCATGTAGTCGCGGCGGGCCTCGGCCACGTCGGCGATGGCGGTGGCCATCGGGGCCTGCACGCCGATGGTCTGGCGGGTGGCGGAGACCGCGCCGCCGCCGAAGCCGACGAGCACGCCGGCCGCGCCGGTGCGCATCAGGTGCAGGGCAGCGGTGTAGTTGGATGCGCCGCCGACGATGACAGGCACGTCAAGGTCGTAGATGAACTTCTTGAGGTTCAGCGGTTCCTGGCCGGAGGAGACGTGCTCGGCGGAGACCACAGTGCCGCGGATCACGAACAGGTCCACGCCCGCGTCCACCACGGTGGAGTAGAACTGCTGGGTGCGCTGCGGGGAGAGCGCGCCGGCCACGGTGACACCGGCGGCGCGAATCTCGTGCAGACGTTGCGTGATGAGCTCCGGCTTGACCGGCTCGGCATAGATCTGCTGGATACGCTCGGTGGCCTGATCGGCCGGCAGTCCGGCGATTTCGTCCAACAGCGGGGTCGGATCCTCGTAACGGGTCCACAGACCTTCCAGATCGAGCACGCCGAGCGCACCCATCTTGCCCATGGCGATGGCGGTGGCCGGGCTGGTCACCGAATCCATGGGGGCGCCGATCACCGGCACATCGAACTCATAGGCGTCGATCTGCCAAGAGGTGGAGACGTCCTCGGGGTCGCGGGTGCGACGGGAGGGGACGATTGCCACATCGTCGAGTGCGTAGCCGAGACGGCCTTTTTTGCCCAAACCGATTTCAATTTCCTGAGACATGGTTTCCAGCCTATTGCCCGGGTGGGACGCCAACAAGGCCGTTTCCCACGGACCGGACGATTGCTTCAAGTCGTTACAAACATGCGCTATGACTAAATCATCTTCACACCATCTATCAGGAGGAAGCATGGCCAAAATCAAGGTCGAAGGCACTGTCGTCGAACTCGACGGCGACGAGATGACCCGCGTGATCTGGAAGGACATCAAGGATCGTCTGATCCTGCCGTACCTCGACGTGAACCTCGACTACTACGATCTGGGCATCGAGCACCGCGACGAGACCGATGACCAGGTGACCATCGACGCCGCCCACGCCATCCAGAAGCACCATGTCGGTGTCAAGTGCGCCACCATCACCCCCGATGAGGCCCGAGTCAAGGAATTCGGTCTCAAGAAGATGTGGAAGTCCCCCAACGGCACCATCCGCAACATCCTGGGCGGCACGATCTTCCGCGAGCCGATTGTGATGAGCAACGTGCCTCGTCTGGTGCCCGGCTGGACCAAGCCGATCGTCGTAGCCCGTCACGCATTCGGCGACCAGTACAAGGCCACCGATTTCAAGGTTCCGGGAGCCGGCCAGCTGACCGTCACCTTCACTCCGGACGATGGCTCCGAGCCGATTCAGCACGTGGTCTACAACTACGGCGAAGACGGCGGCGTGGCCCAGGTGCAGTACAACGTCAACGATTCGATCCGCGGTTTCGCTCGCGCCTGCTTCAACTACGGCCTGATGCGTCATTACCCGGTGTACTTGTCCACCAAGAACACGATTTTGAAGGCCTACGACGGCCAGTTCAAGGACATCTTTGCCGAGGTGTTCGAGACCGAATACAAGGACAGGTACGCCGAGGCCGGCCTGACTTACGAGCACCGCCTGATCGACGACATGGTGGCCAGCTCCCTGAAGTGGCACGGCGGTTACATCTGGGCCTGCAAGAACTACGATGGCGATGTGCAGTCCGACTCCGTGGCCCAGGGCTTCGGTTCGCTGGGCCTCATGACCTCCGTGCTCATGACCCCGGACGGCCAGACCGTCGAGGCCGAAGCGGCGCACGGCACCGTGACCCGTCACTACCGCCGCTGGCAGAAGGGCGAGAAGACCTCCACCAACCCAATCGCATCCATCTTCGCGTGGACCGGCGGCCTTAAGCACCGCGCCGATCTGGACGGCACGCCCGAAGTCCGTCACTTCGCCAAGACGCTGGAGAAGGTCATCGTCGACACCGTTGAAGGCGGTCAGATGACCAAGGATCTGGCCATGCTCATCGGCCCGGACGAACCGTGGCTCGACACCGACGGCTTCATGAACGCGCTGGACGAGAACCTGGCCAAGGCTCTGGCCGAGTAAATCATCGAACACATCGTGCGGACCTACATGGGTCATGTCATGTCGCAAACTGTCATGATTGTCGTGCTTCATCTGGAATGTTCCTCAGCACGATAATCATGACAGTTGTTCGATGCACGCACGTAATACCTCTAATTGTTCCCGGATATGTGGCGATTTGTCCACTGGTCCGGGACTTTTTCGTATACGGCCTACTAGAATCGTGATTCAGCTTGTTTTCACGCCCGCTTGAGGAGGTTTCGCCGCTTATGGTGTTCGCACGCCGCTCAACCACCCTGCTCGCCGCCATTATCGCATCCTGCGCGATGGTGCTGTCACTGACCGCGTGCACCTCAGACAATAAGACCGTTGTAGATGGTCAAACCACGGTGACGTCCAATTCTGCCGGCGGCGTGGCCGTGTTCACACCTTCGGACGGCATTACGCTGAACCAGCAGACGCCACTGAACAAATGGGCGAAGCTGGTGCCTGACCTAGCCAAGGCTCTGGCCGACGCCGGTTTCAAGAAAGGCGATATCGATCATACGACGTCCGACTCGTTGGCCAAGCAAAGCCGCGCCATCCAAGACTTTGTGGTCGATCATCTTTCGAATAACACCACGGACGATTCCGGCATTGCCATCGCGCCCGACAACATGACATTGCTCGTGGCTCCAGTAGTCGAGGCCGACGCTTCCACTCGCCAATACGGCGATTACATCAGCCAGAACCTGAGCACCAACGATGCCACGGATGGGGAAGCTACTTCTGACGGTGAATCTTCCGAAGACGACTCGTCCAAAGACGATTCGTCCAACACTGAGAGCGACAGCACTGCATCGGACGAGCAGGCGCAGGCCGTGGACCGGCTGGTCTCATCGCTCAAGCTGGCCAAGGAATCCGGCATGCATGTGGTATTGCTCGGCAACAGTATCGAGGGATATAAGCCGGACGCCTTCGTCAAGTTCTCGGACGCCCAGACCATCGGCAAGCTACAGGCGGAAAAGATGGTGTCCAAACTCAAGTTGGATAAGGCCAGTAAAGACAACCCCAAATACATTGAGGTGCTGCTGCCATACACCGCCGTGGACGAAAAAGGCAACGCCAACGATTCCACGTTCGCCCAAGAGGCGTTCCGTGGTATCTGGCAGGTACTGGGCTTCTACTATCAGAAGGGCGTTGTGGAAAGCCCTTCAGGCACCTTGGACGGCAAATCCACGGAAAACGATTGGCAAGCCGTGGCCTACGATGCCGCTAAGGAAGGCTCCACTGCGAAAGTGCTTGACAAGCGTCTGGCAAAAACCGATGGACAGTCCACACTCACCCGTATTGACGGCATCATCACGATGAACGACTACATCGCCTCCGAGGTCGTCAAGGAATTGGACGATCTGGGATACACCGGCTCTGCCGCCGATATCAATCCGCAGATCACCATCTCGGGCATTGTCGGCAATATCACCGGCAAGAAGGATCTCAGCCGCGACGCCGTGCCGGACCCGATCAAATCCCCTGAAAACGACAACGCAAACGACTCATCCAGTTCCGATGACGATGCGGACGAGGACACCTCCGCTTCCGACAAGGACCGTGACTCGCAGTGGCCTCTAGTAACCGGATACGGCGCGTATGTCTCGAACATCCCATCCATCGTCAATGGCAAGCAATGGATGACCGGCATGGAAGACAGACAGACCATCGCCACGGATATCGCTCAGGCCTGCGCCAAGCTCAACAAGGACGAAGCGCTGAATTCCATGCCTTCAATCAGGAACTCCGAGGTAGGCGGCGTGAAGAAGATCCCGACCATCAGCGAACCGTTGCTGGCTGTCAGCGCCAGCAATCTCAAGTCCGCGCTGATCGACCCCGGATATATTTCCTTGGCCGATGCCGGTCTGTGATTCATACTCGTCACGCCGCTAGCCGCCTGCGATGTCTCTTCCGTACGGCCCTGTTCCGGCCGACAATCACCGTTAAATCATGACGGTTTCAGTACGATTTTTCGACTCCCCGCATATTGCTGTGGATCAAGATAATCGGCCGTTCCTCGCTTGAGGCCCCAATGCAGGCAACGGTCTTCGCAATGGTCCGAGCTGCCTTCAACGATGCCTACGGGCTGTCTGCGGGAGATCGTATCCCCCACTGAGAGCTCGGTAACGGCCGGTTCGAATGTCGACGTGACACCTCCACGATGCCGTACACTCACCACATCTTTGCCAGCTACTTTGCCAGCAAAACTCACGGTCCCTGCCTGTGGTGACAGAATTACGGTACCTTGCTCCGCAACAAGATCCACTCCACGATGACCTGGTGCCCACGGGTTGATCGGCCGCTCGAACTGTTGTTCGACCTGTGGATCGTCGACCGGCCAGTCGAATCGGGATTCGCACTGATTGCCATTGCGCCACGCCAAATCAGACATATCGGTGAAATCCTCCACCGTGTATGCCGCATCTCCGGTCACCGCAGTATCCGCATGCGCAACATGCTGAGGCGTGGATGCCAGCCCTACTCCCAAGGCAAGCAGCAGGCCGATAACGGCGGCCAACGCGATTATGGCATCCATACGCCGTTGCCGTTCCTGAGCCCGCTGACGCGCCTGCTGACGCCGCCGGCTGGCACGTCGGGCTTCGTCGCGACGCCAATCAAACAACAGTGGTGCATTCATGAGATTCCTCCCCATAGTGTGAGTGTGATGTGATTCCGGCTTCTTTGCCGGTGATACCCACCTTGAGGGGTCCGAAACAGGATGTCCAGCCAAAACGACCTATGTGGTTCTAGCTTCCGAAGTTATCCACAATGAAATTTCGCGTGACAGTATCGCCGCATCGTCATGTTGTTCGACCTTCAGCCGCGGCCGATCCATGTCACAACCGCTGCCATGCAGTGACAGCGGAACATCAGAACTCTTGTGATTGTTCCCACTGGGTTCGCATACTCAGACGGTTGTTCCGTTTCACCGATTCCAGTATTTGCCAAGCAGACACCAGCTCCTCTACCGTTAGTCGCTAGTGTATATCCGCGTTCGGTTTTTGGCTGTATGAGATAGTATCCGATGAGTCCGATTCTGCGGAATTCAGCGCGACATGCCCTACACGCATGTAATTTGCTTTTTCGTGGCAGGCATGTAAGATATGTGACTTGTGCGCGAGAGAAATCTCAAACACAGCAGACATTCCTGCGTAGCTCAGTTGGCAGAGCATCCGACTGTTAATCGGACGGTCACTGGTTCAAGCCCAGTCGCAGGAGCTCACCTGAACGGGTAACTCCGGCCGGGATGAAAATTGAATATTCCTGCGTAGCTCAGTTGGCAGAGCATCCGACTGTTAATCGGACGGTCACTGGTTCAAGCCCAGTCGCAGGAGCTCACCTGAACGGGTAACTCCGGCCGGGATGAAAATTGAATATTCCTGCGTAGCTCAGTTGGCAGAGCATCCGACTGTTAATCGGACGGTCACTGGTTCAAGCCCAGTCGCAGGAGCCATCGAAAGCCTCGGTTCTCCGAGGCTTTTTTATTTTCATCGTATTGGTGGCCAGACACGACACCCCATCATCAACCGGGAAATCCATGGCGAAGACCTCACCACTACTCACATCAGGCAGACAGGTCACTGTCAATTCACCGATGAGAGGCACGGTATTCCCAGTATCAGTTTGGGAATACCGCGCAAATCTTACATCGAGACCTTGGTCAGGGGCATGGCGGAGTCAATCGGGAAGTCGGGGGCGCTGGGGGCCACGCCGGCTTCGACCAGGTTCACGCCGAGCATGGCGACCATGGCACCGTTGTCGGTGCAGAGCTTGATTTGCGGGATACGGACGTCGACGCCGTAGTTCTCGCCGAATTCGAGCAGTTTGGCGCGCAGCTGCGAGTTGGCGGAGAAGCCGCCGCCCACGATCAGCGTGTTGGAATCGTACTGCCGGCAGCCGCGCATGGCCTTACGGGCCAGCACGGTGGCCACGGAATCGGCCAGGGATGCGCACACGTCGTCCACCGGAATCTCATGGCCGGCGGCCTGCTCGCTTTCCACCCAACGGGCCACGGCGGTCTTGACACCGGAGAAACTGAAATCATACGGGTGCGCGGCACCGGCCTTGCCTTGGGTCAGACCCATCGGCACCTTGATGGCGTGCGGGTCGCCGTTCTGACCATGGCGGTCGATGTGCGGGCCGCCCGGATACGGGAAGCCGAGCAGGCGGGCGACCTTGTCGAAGCACTCCCCCGCCGCGTCATCCAGCGTGGTGCCCACCACATCGATTTTGCGCGGCATGTCTTCCACGTGCAGCAGCGAGGTGTGGCCGCCGGAGACGATCAGAGCCAGCGTGTCCTTGGGGAACGGGCCGAACTGCAGCTGAGTGACGGCGATGTGCCCGATCACATGGTTGATGCCGTAAATCGGCTTGTTCGCAGCCCAGGCCAGCGCCTTGGCGCCGGACACGCCCACGGCCAGGCAACCGGCCAGTCCGGGACCGGCGGACACGGCGATGGCGTCCACATCCGCCAACGTCATGTTCGCGTCGACGAGCGCCTTGGACACGCATGGCACGAAGGCCTCGGCGTGCGCGCGGGAGGCGATTTCGGGGATCACGCCGCCGTATCGCGCGTGTTCCTCCATGGATGAGGCCACGACGTTGGAGAGCAGTTCGCGGCCGCGTACGATGGCGGCTGCGGTTTCGTCGCAGGTGGATTCAATACCCAGTACAACCGGTTCGCTCATCGTGCTTCTCCGTTCTTCTCCGTTTGCTTGCTGGTGATGTCTTCAATGTCCGCCGATGCCGTCTGCGGGGCGGCAAAGCCCACGACCCTAGGTTTCAGGTCCAAGCTCATGGTGTATGCGTCGATGCCTTCGGGCTGGTAGTAGCGTTTGCGCAATCCCATGCGTTCGAATCCGAACCGCTGATACAGGGCCAGCGCAGGGTCGTTATCCACACGCACTTCGAGCAGCATGCGCGAGGCGCCCTGACGTTTCGCCTCGTCGACCAGTACCTGAAGCAACGCAGCGGCGATGCCTTGCCGCTGGTATGCCTTGCCCACGCCGATGGTCATGAGCTCGGCGTCCTCGCCGTCGTACCAGAAGCCGGCGTAGCCGCGGACAACAGCCTGTTCCGCCTCTCCCAGCACATCCAGCAGATACGTGCGGGCCGGTGCGTCCAGTTCCTCTCGCACCATGTTCGCATTCCATGCGCCGCGGCCGAACAGTTCGCCTTCCAACTGTGCGATGGAACGAACCGCAAGATCACGACTTACGGCAGTGATGTCAACAATCATCGGACCACAACCCACTTCACGCCTTATCGGCACCGGCATGGCCGAGCACGTGCTTCAGTGGGTTCGGTACTTCGGCGTCCGGCCGGCGCAGGTACAACGGTTCGATCGGCACGACCTGGTCGCCGCGCAGTTCGCGGCTCAACGCGGTGGTCGCAAAGACGGCGAGCCCGGCTTTCCCGGCATCCAATACCGATCCGTCCACCACGGAGCCCAGCGCACGCAGTCCCTGCCAGACGGATGCGTATTTGGCCGCGCCGTGGCCGGTCACATCCACCACATAGCTGACGCCGTCGCGTTCGCCGTGTTCCGCGAGCGCCGCGTTCACCCGTTCGACGATATGCTCCGGGTAGTCGATATCCATCTCGATCCAGCGTCGTTCGGCGGCGTCCTCGTCCGGCAGGCTGATGCTGCCGTGGTTGAGCGAGAAGTACAGCTGCTTGCGGCGCGCATCGTTGACGCACAGCGTGACGTGGCGGTCGAGTTCGTGTTCCTTGGCCTCGGCGTCCGGGACGTCACCATCCGATTGGCGCGAACTCAAGCGCGGCACGTCGGCCAGGAAATCGATGCCGTCGAACATGGCGCTGTCACCCAGCACGAAGTTCATCATCTCGCCTTGCGGGTCGAGTACGTTCTGTCCGACGAGCTTGGCCCCGGTGGCGAAGGCCAACGCCTTGGCGGCCACGATGCCGGCGCGCAGGCCGGTGAATGGCGCCGGGCCGATGCCCACGACGATCTCCTCGATATCGGCAGGAGTCAGGCCGGCCTCCTCGACCGCGCGCGCGATATTGACCTGCAGTTTCTCCACATGGGTGCGCGAATCGGTCTCTACAATGGGCTCGCGCCCCACAATGCCGACCGTCGAGCCGAATGAGGTGTCAATCACCAACGTGCAACCCATGAATCCTCCTAGTCGTAAAGCCTCTAGAGAGTGTACATCGAGGAGTCTATGGGAGCATGGCTTATTGCAGGTCGAACGCGGCCCATCGCTTGCCGACTGGGACGAATGCGACGGTACGAGTGCCGTTGCTGGTGAGTTCGCCGTCTGATCCAGCGGATGCGACATCGGAGGAATCGAGAGGTCGATCGATATGGATTTCAAGTCGTTCTGGTGCCAAGGCGGTGGCCATTTGTTCGCCCCACTCCATAAGCACCACCGTGTTCTCGCCGGGGTCTTCAAGTTCTTCGTCCAATCCCAGCGATTCCAGCTCGTCCAACAAACGCCCGATGGCGTCCTGCCCCGGCGCATAGGCTGAGCCGCCCAGACGGTAGGCATCCACATGCACCAGATGAGCCGGAGTGCCGTCGGCGAAATGCCCGTCAAGTTCGCGGGCAATGGTGAATGTAGGAGACACGATGGGTTCGGTAATGTCCAGCCCCGCGCCGAAGCCTTGGGCGAATGTGGTTTTGCCGGCACCAAGAGGGCCTGAGAGCAGCAATACATCGCCGCCGTGTACCATTCCGGCCACGCGGCGGCCGAGCTCCTGCATGGCCTCGCTGGTGGGAGCCGCAATAGTGTGTTCGCTCATAAATACCCCTTTATCGACTTTTACCGACCTTTATGACTGATGTCTTCAATGCAGCGTTCCAGCGCATATACCGGGTCGCCGCCGTTCGTTTTGCTTTGCTCATCCGCCCAGGCGAGCATACGGATGCAATGCGCGAGTCCTGCCGAAGTCCAGCCGCCAAGTTGGCGCATCGCATTCTTCAGCACCCACGGATTGGTTTTCGCTTCGGCCTGTGAAATCGTGCCGGCCCGGACCGCCGAGGCTTTGGCAATGGTACGGAGCTTCATGGCCAACGCGCCGATCAGCGCGATGGGATCGGTCCCTTGTTCCACAGCTGCACGCATCATGACGATGGCTTCTGCGGTTTTGCCTTCCACGGCCTTGTCTGCCACGGCAAAACCGGTGACCTGCGGATTGGCGGTCAAATACTGGTTGACACGGTCGAGCCCCATCGGATTATCGTCAAAGTCGAAACACAATTGCTCGCACATGGCGGCGAGTTCGCCGGTTTTGCCGCCGAGCACGGATACCAGCTGCTGCGCGGCCATCGGTTCGACTCTACGACCGCGTTTCTCGAATTCTCCGAGTACGAAATTGAGTTGGGCATCCGGTTTCTTCAAATCCGGCACGTCCTCTTTGCGAGCGCCGGCTTTCACCAGTTGGTCGATGATCTTGCGCCCTTTGACGCCGCCCTCGTGCTGGCAGATCACCACGCTGGAGCCGTTCGGATCCTTGGCGGCCTGCTTGGTGTACGTCACCAGAGCTTCGGCGAGCTTTTCGTCGGCATTCTGCAGGTTGACGAGTTTGACCACGGCAACGTCGGAAAGCAACGATGGGCTGACGGCTTCATCGAAGGCATATTGGTCGGCCGATGTGGCGTCGAGCTCGATGAGTTCGGCGTCGGGTCGCGCCTTCAACGCTTGTGCGCACAGTGCCTTGGTGCGCGCGTCGTTCAAATACGAGTCGCCTCCGGGCACCACGGTTACCGGTACGTTCGCTGCTGTTTTCGCCATGCCCCCATCTCGCCACACAGGTTGGACAATGACCTGCCGGCATAACGGCCCGGCAGCACTCCGCGATTAGGCGTATGCCTCATCCAACAGGGCGTCGATATCCGCGAAACGCTTGGGAGCGGGACGCCATACCGGGTGACCGGCCGCGATGACCAGTGCCGGGTGTTCCAACGCGCGCAGGTCGTCCAGCGGATTGGCATTCAGCACAAGCAAATCAGCGGATTTGCCGACTTCCAAAGAACCGGTCTCGGCATCGACGCCGAGAATGGAGGCGTTGACGGCAGTGGCTGCGTGCAGGGCCTCAGCCGGGCTGAAACCGGCGTATGCGACCAGCAGCTCCAGCTCACGCCATGTGGCGTACTGCGGCACGAATGTCATGCCTGTATCGGTGCCGACGCCTATCATCAATCCGGCCTCGTGCGCTTGACGGGCACCTGAAACCATGCCGCCGACCACGTTTTTGGAATTCTCCAATTGGATGTCGGTGATGCCGGTCGCGTCCTGTCCAAGCAAGGTCAGGGGAAGGCCGGCGGAAAGTGTCGGAATCAATGCCGAGTATCCGCGCAACGCATTCGGATTGTGCCGGAACATGCCGATCAATTCGTCGTCGAGCACGCTGCCGTGTTCGATGGTATCGACGCCGGCCAGCAGCGAACGCCGCACGCCTTCCGGGCTTTGCGCGTGCGCGCCGACAATAACACCGTACTGATGCGCCTCATCGCAAATCGCCCGCATCTGTTCCACGCTCATCTGCGGGCTGCCGGCCTCGCCGATTTCCTGTGCATCGGTTACGCCGCCGGTCGCGGCGATTTTGATGGCGTTGACGCCAGCCTTGAGATTCTGCGCGACTGCGGTACGCGCCTCTTCCGGGGTGCCGCTGGTCAGTGCGATAAGCGGGGCGCCATGGCCTTCGGGAATCGCCATCAGCGGTCCGGATGCCAAGATACGCGGTCCGAGGATTTGGCCTGCATCAATCTGATCGCGTAATGTCACGACTTCATATCCCACGTCGCCAAGCGTGCGGATCGTCGTAACGCCGGATTCCAGCAATGTTGTGGCGTTGTGTTTTACGGTTGCGGCCATGTACGGCTTGCCCAATGGCGAATGCGCGAATGTGGCGACCATACGTTGGCCTTTGGGCGTCGCCAGCTTCGGATTGAGCGGCTTGCCTTGGGAGAACAGATGGGTATGCGCATTGATCAGCCCCGGCATCACGATTTTGCCGGTGCCGTCAAGATAGTGGTATTCGGCTGGGATACTGGTTTCGATGCTGGGTGCAACCTGTTCGATACGTCCGTCGGCTCCGACCACGATCGTCATGTTACGCAGTATGGTTCCGGCTTTATCTCCGGTGACGATGGTGGCGTGGGCCAATGCGAATGGTTCGACTATCGGATTATGAGACAACATCATCGCCGGCACTCCTTCATGCAGCTGGTTGAACTGGTCTCAACTGTATCGCAGTTTTGCCGGCTGATGGTTTATGCCGCGCGGCCTATCGCATAGGTTCGGCTGGCTATTGCGATGGTTGCTGCACCGAATACCGCATTGGCTATTCGGCTTGCCGCCGCGTAAAGAGACGTCTCGTCTCCTCGCACCAGAGACTGAGGCGGACATGCCAAGCGGAACCGAAGCGCACGCCAGGCATTCCGGCCTCATAACGACGGACATGCTGGAGGCAACGGCTGACGAACACCAGTAGCATGCCGATACCGATTTCCACCGCCACAATCAGCACGGCACCCGTAACGCCGTCTTTCCATGGGATGACGGCCATCGTGCTGCCACCCAGCCACAACGCCACCCGTTCCATCACCAGCGTGCCCCATGACGATATCCACGCGAATACGCCGGCCAGCCATGGCTCGCACCATGCGCAGGCCAATGCCATCAATCCCGCCATCGTGGCCAATCCCACAAACGGCGACACCAACAGGTTCGCCGGCACGGACAGCAACGGCAACTCCGGTTCCATCAACACCTGAATCGGCAGGGTGAACAACTGCGCGGCCACGGTCATCGCCATCATTTCGGCGATGCCGTGCGGCATCGCTCGCTCAAAGGCACCGGCCAGCCGCCCCGCAAACAGCACGATACCCAGTACGGCGGCCGAAGACAAGGCGAATCCGTAGCTGGCCGACATATCCGGATTCACCGCCAATACACCGATTACCGTCCAGCACAGGGCGCTCAACGCTTGCGTACGCCGCCCCATCGCATACGTCAACGCACCTATCAATCCCATGATGAACGCGCGGGTGACCGAATCACTGGGGAACATCGCCAATGCCAGCAGCACATATACTCCAGAGACCAGCAACGCCGTCAGCCGCCGATCAAGCAGCATCCACATGCATAACCGGCGCACCAATCCCGCCACCAGTACAAAGTGGCCGCCGGATACGGCCATGAGGTGCATGATGCCGGACTGGCGGAACTGATTCTCCAACGTTTGCGCATACGTGCTGTTGACCGGCATCGGACCGGTCTCGCCGCCGATATAATCCTGGCCAAGCACACCCATCGTCAATCCCGGCACCAACACACGCCCCTGATCGGACAATTGTTCGGTCACGGTGAAAAACGCCTCCTGCACATGCGCAATCGCGGCGAGATGCCACGGCGGAGCCCGCACCTGTGCTACCGGCTGTTTTCCTTCCAAGAGCAGCCATAGTGGTATGCGTCCATATCGCGCTTGCTGCAATACGCCTGTCAGCAGATGGACCGCGCCTCGACGCAACTGCCCACAATACGATTCGTCGGCGTATACACGCACAGCGACCGTGGAACGTACATCCGTACCATCCACAGTGATGCCGCTCAGCCGTATGTCCGTCTGACAATCGTATGTGCGTTGGTCCGAAGCGATCACGGGCGTCGTCACCGTGGCCATGACTTCGTGGTATGAACTGGATTGGCGAGCTTGTGCGGAGGCAGGATCATGCCAGGCAATGGTGTCCGACGCGATTGCCGTCATACTGCCGATGCACGCCACCGCAACGCATACGGTCAATGTTCCCGTCCACCGGATCCGCAGGCGGAAAGACACCACAATCATCGCCGCCACGGCAGCACATGACGCCACTGTTATAGGCAATATTCGTGTGACAGGCCATTCCATGCCGATTATGGTGACGTCAATGCCAGCTCCGGCATCGGCCTTTGCCTGACCGGTGCCGAGTCCATCAGACATCCTCCATGCGAATAATGCGTGCGCTCCCAGACTCGCCGCCCACATCACTATGGCGATCGGCAGCATCCTCCAATCGCGGCTCCCCTGCTCGCGCAGTATCCAATCCCTGCTCATCCGACCGTCACCTGCCCTCGCATGGTCTCCAACGTCTTGGAGCCGATGCCTTTGACATCCAGCAGCTGATCGACTGATGTATACCCGCCAATCGCCGTGCGATGATCAATGATCCGCTGAGCGGTAACCGGCCCAATACCTTTGATGGATTGCAATTCCTCAGCGGTAGCCGTGTTGAGGTTGATAAGACCATGCGTGGAAGCGCCGGCATCGCTGCCGTCCGTCTGCATGTGCGGAGATTGCGTGGTATCCGATTCGGGGTTCGCTGTGGCATCGGAATGCTCCGACTGCTGCGGATCCGTGCGTTTCTCGTCCGTGGTGTTCTGCGATGGCATCGTCTGATCTCCAGCGGAGCCGCCCGTGGTCTGCATGGCGGTCGGTTGAGACAGCATGGCCATATTCATCGACTGTTGGACCAGCAATGCCAAGCTGATGCCAAGGGCGACGATCAGCAGCAATATCACGGCCAAGGCATGCCCAATGGTGAACGACAATCGCGGCTGATCCCGGGTGAGTCTGGCTGATTCGCCGACGGCATCGGCGGAACGTACGCCAATCAGATCCGATAACGCACGTTTGTCACGGGTCGCCTGCCGCAGGCCGCTCTGCGCCCTTTGGGGCGGGTGGCCAGCCGGACGGATCCGTGCATGGCCAGGAGGCGGCGGAGGCGTCGTGGGCCGTTCCACTCGCGGTTGGGGCATGGCTGCGCTCTGCCTGCTGAATGCGCGCAAACGGTTGGCGGCATGGTCTGCGCGATGGTTATGAGAAACGCCCATGCATCCACGCTGATGGATTCATGGGCGTTTGTCCAGCTGAAACGGGGTATGTGGTTCTAGCTTATGAAGTTATCCACAATTGAGGTGGGCGGTTGACGCTCCCCTCAGTCTCGCTACGCGAGCCAGCTCCCTCAAAGAGGGGAGCTGGCTCGCAACAAGTCACTCCGCGGGAACGATGGAGACGATCTTCGGGGCCTTGACGATCACCTTGCGCGGCTCCTTGCCGCCAAGACGGTCGGCGACGGCGGCCAGCGCCTGCTTCTCGAGATCGGCCGGATCGATGTCGACCGGCACTTCGAGCTTGGCGCGCACCTTGCCCTTGATCTGCACCACGGCGGTCACGGTGTCGTGGCCCACGTAGCGTTCGTCGGCCACCGGCCACGGCTCGGCGGACAGGGATTCGGCGTGACCGAGCTTGCTCCACATCTCCTCGCAGATGTGCGGGGCAATCGGCGCGAGCATCAGGATCAGCGGCTCCACGGCGGCACGCGGCACAGCCTTCAGACCGGTCAGGTGGTTGTTGAGCACGATGAGCTTGGCGATGGCGGTGTTCGGGCGCATGCCTTCCATTTCCGCGGTCACTTCGGCAATCGTGTTGTTGAGCAGCTTCAGGGTCTTTTCGTCCGGCGTGTCCTCAGTCACATGGGCCTGGCCGGTGGTCTCATCGACCACATTGCGCCACAGACGCTGCAGGAAGCGCATGCCACCGACCACGTTGCGGGTGTTCCACGGGCGAGACTCGTCCAGCGGGCCCATGCTCATTTCGTACAGGCGGAAGGTGTCGGCACCGTAGTTCTCGTACATGTAGTCCGGGGTCACGATGTTCTTGAGGGACTTGCCCATCTTGCCGAACTCGCGGTTGGCATGTTCGCCGTTCCAGGTGAAGGTCGGCTCGCCGGAGGCGTCGGCCGGGCCTTCCACGACCTCGTCGGCCGGCACGTACTGGCCGCGGTCGTCGGTGTAGGCGTAGGCCTGGATCATGCCCTGGTTGAACAGCTTGTGGAACGGTTCGGCCGAGTCCACGTAGCCGAGGTCGAAGAGCACCTTGTGCCAGAAGCGGGAGTAGAGCAGGTGGAGCACAGCGTGTTCGACGCCGCCGATGTACAGGTCCACACCGCCTTCATCACCCGAGTACTTGTTGTGGTTCGGGCCCATCCAGTAGTCGAACTCGTCCTTCTCCACCATGTGCTTGGTGTCGGTCGGGTCGATGTAACGCATGTAGTACCAGCAGGAGCCGGCCCAGTTCGGCATGGTGTTGGTGTCGCGGTAGTAGGTCTTCTTGCCGTCGCCCAAGTCGAGCTCGACCTTGACCCAGTCCTCGTTGCGGCTCAACGGTGCCTCCGGGTTGGACTCGGCGTCCATCGGATCGAAGGTGCGCGGCTCATAGTCGGGCACGTCGGGCAGGTTGATCGGCAATGCGGAATCCGGCAGCAGGTGCGGGGTGCCGTCTTCGCCGTAGACGATCGGGAAGGGCTCGCCCCAGTAGCGCTGGCGGGAGAACAGCCAGTCGCGCAGACGGTAGCTTACGGTGCCCTTGCCCACGCCGGCGGATTCGAGCCAGGCGTTGACCTTGGCGATGGCGTCGTCCACGCGCAGGCCGTTAAGGCTCAGCGCGTCGCCCTTGGCTTCGGTGGCCTCGACGGAGGAGTTGATCACGATGCCGTCATGGGAGACGAACGGCGCCTTGCCCTCGTAGTTGGCCAAGTCGTCGCCGGAATCCGGCAGAGGCGTGACGGTGTAGATGACAGGCAGACCGAACTTCACGGCAAAGTCGTAATCGCGCTGGTCGCCACCAGGCACGGCCATAATGGCACCGGTGCCGTAGTCCATCAGCACGTAGTCGGCAGTAAACAGCGGGAGCTTCGCGCCGGTGATCGGGTTGGTGGCGTACAGGCCGGTGAACAGACCGGTCTTCTCACCGGCCTCGTTCACGCGGTCCTTGGCGGTCTTGGCTTCGGCGGCCAGACGGTAGGCCTTCACCGCCTCGACCGGGTTGGCATAGCCGCCCTTCCAGTCTTCGGGTACATCGGCCGGCCATTCGGCGGGCACGTTCTCCAGCAGGTGATGTTCCGGGGAAACCACGGCGAACGTGGTGCCGAACAGCGTGTCGGGACGGGTGGTGTAGATTTCCATGTCCTTGTCACCGTCGGCAGTGGCCACGGTGAAGTGCACGGAGGCACCATGGGATTCACCGATCCAGTTGCGCTGCATGAGCTTGACCTTCTCAGGCCAGTTGATGCCGTCAAGATCGGCGATGAGGCGGTGGCCGTACTTGGTGATGCGCATGGACCACTGGCGTAGCTCACGCTGGAAGACCGGGAAGTTGCCACGCTCGGACTTACCTTCGGCGGTGACCTCCTCGTTGGCCAGCACGGTGCCCAGACCCGGGCACCAGTTGACCGGGGACTTGGAGATGTAGGCCAGGCGGAAGTCGTTCAAGATATCCTGCTGCTCGGCGTCAGTGAGGTCGGACCACTGCTTGCCGTCGGACTCGTGGCCCGGAATGGCCTTTTCGCCGGATTCGAACTTGGCCACGAGCTCGGCGATCGGGCGTGCGGAGCCCTTGGAGCCGGACGGGTTGGTGGCGTCCTCGTCGTACCAGGAATCGTAGATGCGCGAGAAGATCCATTGGGTCCAGCGCACGTAGCCGGGGTCGATGGTGGCGAACGTACGACGGTTGTCGAAGCTCAGGCCCATACGGTGCAGCTGGCGGCTCATGTTGGCGATGTTCGCCTCAGTGGTCACGCGCGGGTGCTGGCCGGTCTGGACTGCGTACTGTTCGGCAGGCAGGCCGAAGGCGTCGTAACCCATGGCGTGCAGGACGTTCTCGCCCTTCATGCGGTGGTAGCGGCTCACCACGTCGGAGGCCAGGTAGCCCAGCGGGTGGCCGACGTGCAGGCCCTTGCCGGACGGGTAGGGAAACATGTCCATGGCGAAGTAGGCGGTGCGGCCTTCGGCGTTACGGCCCTTGCCGTCCTTCAAATCGCCGTTGACGTTGGCGGCCCAGAAGGTGCCTTGCTCGTCCCAAATCTTCTGCCACTTGTTTTCGATGTCCTGCGCCAGTGCGGCGTTGTAGCGGAAGTTGGGCTCTTCGGTTTGCGTGCTCTTCTCGTTGTCACTCATAAATCAGCAAGGTAGCCTCGCAACTGGACACGTCGTCAATCGTTATTCAGCATCCGAGACGATGGCTTTGGGGTCGCCGTTCAGCGAAACCGTGAGCTTTGTTTGGCTTGTGAACGTATCCTTGGCGGCCGTCCAGCTGCCATCCTCAACCATGTCTTCCAATGCTTCCGCGATTTTCTGCGCCAATTGGCTGGTGCCTTGACTCACGGCGATGCCATAACCGACCTCGCCCTTGTCCGCAATCAC
Source organism: Bifidobacterium longum subsp. longum JCM 1217 (assembly GCF_000196555.1). NCBI lineage: Bacteria > Bacillati > Actinomycetota > Actinomycetes > Bifidobacteriales > Bifidobacteriaceae > Bifidobacterium > Bifidobacterium longum. The sequence goes on from NC_015067.1 coordinate 1,344,192, forward strand.
GTCCATATACTGGGGCCCGTTGGCCGCTTGAAGACCGGAAAGCACCGCCATATCGGAGGCTATGGCATCCGCCGACCCTACTTGCACGGCCGTGACGCACTGCGCATAACTGCTGCGCTCCTGAATCCGGGCCTGCGGGTGGTTGCCGCGGAAGATGCCGACTGTCTCGTCACCTTTCACTGCGCACACCGTGCCGTCGCCTACGTCACCCACCGAACCTGCGTCATTGGTGAATCGGCCACGCTCATCCGACCTGACCAGCAAACCGACGCTGGTCGTGAGGTATGGTCCGGCAAAATCAACGATCGCGCTGGACTCATCGGTGATAGGCCAAGAGGCGACGACCATGTCGACCTGTCCATTGTCCAGCATGGAGCGCCGGTTTTCGGGGCGAACCTGTTTGAAGACGATCTGCTTGTTCGCATAGCCGAGTTTGGCGGCCACGTATTTGGCGATGGTGATGTCGAAGCCCTGGTATGTGCCGTCATGCCATGCTCCCACCGATGGCTCGTCGGCTGCGACCCCAATGGCGATGGTGGGCCCCTCCGGCGCTCCGGAGACGGTGGTGACTTGAATTTGGCCGCAACCGGCCAGACCGGATAATGGCAATATCACGCCAAAGGCCGCGGCGAATCCTGCCATCAGTCGGGAGCGAAATCCGCGCCGCATCGGACGGCGAGCGCGGAGCATGCTACGGCTGGCGAACGATGACCAGTGGTGCATAACCGTCAAACGCCTTACTTGAACATGCGCGAACGCGTGAGGAACCAGGCAACCGCACCGGAGAGCACCATGGAAATCACGATAATGAGCATGAAACCCCACGGCTTGTCAGTGAACGGCATACCCATCATGCCGCCATCGAAGTTCATGCCGTACATCGAGAAGATCAGGGTCGGGATGGACAGTGTGATGGAGATGATGGTGAAGATGCGCATCACGTTGTTCAGGTTGTTGGACACGATCGAGGCGAAAGCGTCGGTCATGTTCGCAAGAACGCCGCTGTAAATGTTGGCCATCTCGATAGCCTGCTTGTTTTCGGTGATGACGTCGTCGAGCAGGTCCTCGTCGTCCGGGTATTGCTTGATGCGTTGCAGGGTGGTGAGCTTCTCCATCACGATTTCGTTCGATTTCAGCGATGTGGTGAAATACACCAAAGTCTTGCTCAGCTCCATGAGCATCACGATCTCGCGGTTCTGCATGGAGTGGCGCAGCTTCAGTTCAAGCTTGTCGCTTTCGCGGTCGATGATGCGCAGGTAACGCAGGTACATCGTGGCGTTGCGGTACAGGATCTGCAGGATGAAGCGCGAACGCATGAAGGTGTTGAAGCCTCGGATCGTGCCTTCCATGAATGGGTGGAGCACGGGCGTGTCCTGCATGCAGACGGTGATGATGAGGTTTTCGGTGACGATGATCGACAGCGGGATGGTCTCGTACCAGTCGCGTCCGCCACGCTCTTCCACGGTGGGAATGTCGACGATGATCATCGTGTAATCGTCTTCGACGTCTACACGTGAACGTTCCTCGTCATCCAAAGGGGCACGCAGGTCGGCCAGGTCGATGCCGGTTTGCGAGGCGACGGTGGCGAGCTCCACATCAGTGGGTTCGCTCAAACATAACCAGGAGCCGTTTTCCGGTTTCTCGATCTGCTCCACTTGGCCATTGATTGAGCTGAAGATTCTCAGCATGTCGTCTCACCCGCCTTCCGCGCTTTCTTACTGTTCTATCGCTGTACGGTTCCAAACCGAGATTAGTCTAGACCCACCGTTCGAATTTGCGAGCGGGGTTTCGCATAGCGACCATCACCAGACGATTGGCTGCCAACTTGGCATGTGCGGTCCTCGCAGATCGGTCGGCCCGTTCTCCCAGTCGGCGCTGTCGGCGATGGCGGGAGCCTTGTTGTATTCCTCCAACTCCCACAGGGGCTGTTCGATGGGGGTGCCGTTGACGCTGTGGCGCACTTTGAGCCGGCACCAACAGGCGTTGCGCATGCCGCCGAGTGCGTTCATGCCGTCCGGGTCAAGTTCGAGCAGGTTGGAGATGGTGGCGGTAATCCATGAGCCATGGGTGACGAGCATCAGCGTGGTGGGCGTGCTGTCTGAATAGGCGGAGTCGATGACCAGTGCGCGCACGGCATCGGCACCTCGCTGCCCCACGGCGGCACGGCTTTCCACACCATGCTTGGTTTCGCCCCCAGTGTGCTGTTTCCAAGAGGCGTAGTCGTCGGCTGCCACGGCTTTGATTTCGGCGCGGGTCATGCCTTCCCACTCGCCGAAGCTGCGTTCACGCAGTCGTTGGTCACAGGTGACTGGCAATCCCAAAATATCGGCGAAGGCGTGTGCGGTCTGTTGGGCACGGAACAGGTCGGAGGTCATCACCACCATGCGCCGGCCAGCGGCGGGAGCCTCCTCGAACTGGCGCGTATCAGTGCGTTCGGCGGCGTCAGGACCGGGCTGGGCGATGGCTTCGGGATGCTCGGCAAGTCGGTTCACCTTGGCCCAGTAATACCGTGAAGCGAGCGCGAATCCGGTCTGGTCAACCTGCCATTGGCCTACGATGTCGAGCGGCACATCGATCTGGCCTTGCAAGCGATGTTCGAGATTGTATTGCGTACGGCCATGACGCAGCATCATCACTTCATCGATCATCGGTTTTCACCACCTCGTTCTCTTGCGGTTTGCCATACTCATCTCAGCACAACCCCTAGAATGGCGGCATGGAGATTTCTGAGTCGACTTGGGCGTTCATCGCCAAACACCGCCGTGAAGATGTGCGTGATGTGGCCTTGCACGCCAAGCATGATGGCGACGTGGATGTGCCGTTCGCGCTGGAGCAAATTGCCGGCTGGCAGCGCGCTTCACTCAAGCTACCTGACTGGGCGTCCCATGATGGGCTGATTTTCCCGCCGCAAGTCCCAATGGAACAATGTTCCAGCCAATTCACCGCACAGTACAAGGCTCGGCTGGTACAGCGATTGTTGGCCGAAGAAGCAGTCGACGACGACTCCCCGACATCCCTAGTCGATCTGACCGGCGGTTTCGGCGTCGACTTTTCTTACATGTCCCGAGTGTTCAATCGTGCCATATATGTGGAACAACAATCCATTTTATGTGATATCGCTCGCCATAATTTCCCGATACTCGGCCTTGACCACGCCGAAGTCATCAATGATGATTCAACAGCAGTGCTTGACACGCTTGGCCGAGTCTCCATGATCTTCCTCGATCCGGCCCGCCGTGACGATCATGGCTCGCGTACCTACGCGATTGCCGATTGCATGCCGGATGTGCTGACCCTGAAGGATATGCTGCTGGCCAAGGCACCGACGGTCATGGTCAAGCTCTCCCCCATGCTCGACTGGCATAAGACCGTCGCCGATTTCGCCGGCGCGGTACATGAGGTGCATATCGTCTCCACCGGGAATGAGTGCAAGGAATTGTTGCTGGTGTTGGGGCGCGGCCGTTACGCCTCACCGCTCGTGGTATGTGCTAATGACGAGCAGGTGCTGTCGTACAAGGCCGGCGATAACAGCGACAATCACACCACTATCAGCGATTCTGCCTTGGCTGCACGCAATACTTGCAATACCGAAGATTCCCTGTCTGAGGAAAGCGCGAACGACTTCGATTCCTCGCATTGGAAGTACCTTTACGAGCCCAACGCCTCAATCATGAAGGCCGGATGCTTTGATGTTCTCGAACAGCGCTTCGCCGTGCATCACATCAGCCCGAATAGCCACCTGTTCGTGGCGGCCGAACCTATTGCCGATTTTCCAGGCAGGTCATTCGCCATCGAATCCATCGCCACCATGAACAAGAAAGAACTGAAACAGCTATTGGCCGGCCTCACGCACGCCAACATCGCCGTACGCAATTTCCCCCTAACCGTGGCCCAGCTGCGCAAAAAACTCAAACTCAAGGACGGTGGTAGCACCTACCTCTTCGCCACCACCGACGCCCAAGGCCGTCACCTAGTACTGCGCACTAAAAAGCGAAAAAGTGGCTCCCTCTGACGAGGAAGCCATCAATACGTCAGCTAATCAGTCCTTGGCGATGGTCTTGCCGGCGGTCGGACCGGAGGCAAGGTCCTGGATCTCGGTGACTTCGAGAACCGGAATCACGGCCGGCTTCTTGGTGCCCTTTTCCTCGGCGACCTTGACCTGCTCGTTGTAGATGTCGTCGTCAACGTGCAGCACCACGTTGCCGCGGAAGCGGTAGCCCTGCTTCTTCTCGAGGTTGGCGAAAGCGATGACCAGCGGGGAACCGTTCTTGAGGTTCTCATAGTGCTGGCCGGCGGTGCGCTCGTGGTAGGCGATGTGCGTGTCGTCCAGCACGAACAGGGACATCTTCGGGCCGAGGTCCAGTTCGCCGTCCTTGGAGACGGTGGTGATCCAGCCAAGGTTGTTCTTGATGAATTCCTTGATTTCCGGAGTAATGACTGCCATGTCGAATCCTTTCATGATTGATACGGATAACGTATCCTTACTCTTTCCAGAGTACCGGTTTCGAACGCGACTAGCCCGGATGTTCGCTGTGAGTAACCTCACCTTCGCACAGCTTTCATCCGGTTTTTGCCTGCTTGGCGATGCCATGCCCCGGTCGCGCACCAGCCACACACCTGTCACACACCCGACACCCATCGACCGGTCGATTTTGGCCGGTAGTTCCCGTAATCTGTGAGCCGAGAGAGCCACAAGTTTTCCTAACTGTCCTGAGGTGCACCATGGGTTTGGTCGAACGTTTCAGCAAGCTGCGCAGCCGCTGGTCCCGCAACTTTCCCCCGAATCTCGCCCGACTCATGTTGCTGGGCTGCGCTGCATTATGGGGTGGCAGCTATCTGCTCGCCAAATTCGCCATGGAGGCGATTCCGCCCCAATGGCTGATGGGTCTGCGCATGATCGGCGCCTGCCTGTGCATGCTGGCCTTGTTCCATAAGCACATCGTGCCGTATCTGACGCCGAAAATCATTGTGCCGGCGCTCGTGGTGGGCCTGACCTACTGGGGCACGATGGTCACCCAGACCATCGGCCTGCAGACCATTGAACCGGGCCGCAGCGCGTTCCTGACGGCCGCCTACTGCGTACTCACCCCGTTCGCCACGTGGATTATTTCAAAAAACCGCCCGAAGGCCATCAATCTGGTCGCCGGCGTGATCTGTCTGATCGGCGTCGGCTTCGTCTCGCTGAAGCCGGGCGGTTCGCTGTCGCTGAGTGCCGGCGACTGGCTGACCATCGCCACCGCGGTCATCTTCTCGTTCAATCTGACCTGCCTTGGTGTCTACACCAAACGCTTCGACCCTATCGCCGTCACTTTTGTGCAGTTCGGCGTTGCCGGCGTATTGTTCATCATCGGCGCGTTGTTCACCGAACCCATGCCGAACGCCAGCTGGCTGGCACCCTCAGTAGTGGCCAGCGTGCTCTATCTGTTCCTCGGCGCCACGATGAGTGCCCAGATCATGCAGAACATCGGTCTGGCTCACGTGCCTGCCTCGCAGGCGTCAATCATCATGTGTACGGAAAGTCTGTTCGCTGTCACGTTCTCCGCGCTGTTCTGGGGCGAGACAATCATGTGGAGTTCACTGGTGGGCTTTGCGCTGATCTTCGTCGCCGTGCTGATGTCGGTAATCAAGCCGACCAAACAGTCGCTGCACCGGAACTGACGATTCAGTTTCGGCCATGGATGGTCATGGGTTCTCCATTGCCCTGAACCGTTACGGTGAAGGCCGAGGCTCTTGAAGGCGTGCAATCGGAAATCGGACTTGGCATCGCCAAACTGCATTTCGAGTTGGGTGCCGGCAACGGCAGCTTCGCTTGGGCTGCATGACGTTCTGCTGAACGTCGTTTTCGCTCCAAGCGAACCAATTTCGGTTGTTCTTTGCGCTACTTTGCGCCACTTTGCGCTGATTCCCACTGCTCATCGGCACCATATTTTTGAGTCATTCCACATTCCGCTGGCTAGGTTTTGAAGGTCTCGTGTAGGCATCCTCTCGGTATCACCGAGCCTTAAGCAACCTTCCAGCCCGACACTTTACGGTCGTGTCTTGTGAAGAAGTTTTTCGAAGGTCTTTCCCTCTCATCCATCGTGGCGGGCACCCTTGCCGCCGTCACCTCATTCTTACTGGCATCGAAAATCGGTATCGCCGGCTCGGTAATCGGCGCGGCAGCCAGCTACATCGTCTCCGCGGTGGCCACCAAAATCTATCAAAACATACTCACCGCCTCCGGTGAGAAACTACAGTCGGCCTCGTCTTCCGGCAATGACGATGACACTACGGATAATAAGTCCGATAAGGCAGCCGAATCCGAGTCCGATACGACGATGACCGGCATGGTCAATACCGTTTCCACCGCGCGCAAGCCGCGCGAAGTCGTGTCCAATCGAGCGAACGGACGAACCTATTCGGTCAATGAACTGCGCAAGGCCCGCTCCCATAATTCGAAGCGCACCGCCATTATCGTCACGCTGGTATCCGGCCTGCTCGCCGTGGCAGTAACCGCCGGCATCGTCATGCTAGTCACGCAGGGCCGTGGCACGGACCATATCATCACTCCGTCCACCACGCCCACGCAAACCGACACCAAAACGCAGACCGACACGTCCAATCAGAATAACGGACTGCCGCAGCCGGGCATTACCGACGGTTCGAATGATTCCAACACCAAGGACTCCACATCCGGCTCGTCCAACGACGGCACCGATTCAAGCACGTCCGGCTCAACCGGCACCGACTCCTCAACCGATTCCAACACCAATGGATCCACCGATGGTTCGACCGGCACCGATTCCTCCACTAATTCGGGCACGACTGGCGGTTCCACCGGTTCCGGCACCACCGGAGGCACCACCGGCACCGGCAACGGTTCAACCGGATCGGGTTCAGGATCAGCCAATGGCTCCGGTTCCTCTTCCAGCTCCACGGGCGGATCATCCAGTTCAAACTCCGGTAATAGCGGTTCGAGCGGCTCCTCAACCGGTAGCAGCAGCGGAACCGGCATCAAATTCATTGGCTGACAATCGCCGACTCGATAGCAGCGATGGCGGCAATGCCAGTCAATGACGTGGGGCAATGAGAACATGGAACGTATGACTACCATCATTATGAATACCTCTGAGGGCAGCATCACCATCAACCTGTTCGACGACAAGGCTCCGAACACCGTGGCCAACTTCCTGGGCCTCGCCACTGGCGAGAAGGAATGGGCGGACCCGTACACCGGCCAGCCTTCCCACGGCAAGTTCTACAACGGCCTGATCTTCCACCGTATCATCAAGCAGTTCATGATTCAGGGCGGTTGCCCGCTGGGCACCGGTACCGGCGGCCCTGGCTACGAGTTCGACGATGAGATCGACCCGAGCCTGAAGTTCGACAAGCCGTACCTGTTGGCTATGGCCAACGCCGGTCTGCGTCGCGGCATGGACGGTAAGGTCCATGGCACCAACGGCTCCCAGTTCTTCATCACCACCGTGCCGACCCCGTGGCTGGACGGTCACCACACCATCTTCGGTGAGGTCGCCGATGACGACTCCAAGAAGGTCGTCGATAAGCTCGAAGCACTGGACACCGATCCGATGGATCGCCCGCTCGAGCCGGCCGTGATTCTGTCCGTGGACGTGGCGGAGTAAGACCGACAACATATACGAAAAGGTCCTGATTCTGAACCGCACCCCGATTGTTGGACTGAAGTAATTCAGATTCGATGATCGGAGGTGCGGTTTCTCATGTGTAGGGATCGCAGGCGTCATTACGATGACGGTTTCATGCGGGTCGTCGCCGACCTGATCCGGGGCGGGGCCGGGAGGCGTTCTCTCGCCCGCCGGCTTGGCGCGCCCGTCAGTACCGCGGGAAAATGGGTGTTGTCATACCGGTTTGGCGGGGAGGCGGCGCTCATGGGAGAACGCGAAGGCAACAGGAGATACGACTACGAGACGAAGCTCGCGGCGGTGCGCGACCATGTGGAGCATGGGCTGACGAAGGCCGAAGTCATGGAGAAGTACAGGATCGCGGGTCCCGCCCCGTTGGAGCGCTGGTGCCGCGAGTACCGGTCCGGCGGCCCGGACGCGCTGCGTCCGAAACCGAAGGGCAGGCCCAGGGGCGCGAAATCCAAGCCGAGGCCGGCTCCCACAAGGGAACAGCTCCTTGAGGAGGAGAACGCGTACCTCAAGGCGAGGGTCGCGTACCTGGAAAAAGTCGACGCCCTGCTGGCGCGGAGATCGGCAACCGGGACAGAACGGTGATCGTCTCCATGCTGGCGGGGCCGGGACATCGGCTCCGGCACCTGCTCAGGGCGGCCGGACTGGCGAAAAGCACGTATTACCATCTTCTGTCGCATCCGGCCGCCGTGACCCGGCCGGACATCGAGCCGATGGTCGCCGAGATATTCGCGCGCACGCCCAACGGGTGCGGCCACCGGCAGATACGCATGTGCCTCGTGCACGAGTTCGGGGTGCGGGTGAGCCACAAGAGCGTGCTGAAGGTCATGAGGCGCATGGGCCTGGAATGCCGGATACGCAGGCCGAACCCGTACCGGAAATACAGCTCGTACCGGGACGAGACGGGCGCGAGGGCGGAGAACCTGCTGAACCGCGACTTCACGGCCGACCGGCCGTGGGTGAAGCTGGGCACGGACGTCACCGAGTTCAGGGTCGCCGACGGCAAGGCGTATCCGGCTCCCGTATACGATATGGGATCCAAGGAGATCGTGGCCTGGGACGTCAGCCGGCATCCCGACATGGCCCAGCAGCGGCGCCTGCTCGCCATGCTCGAGGAGAAGCTGCCCGAAGACGCCGACCCGATCCCGCACTCCGATTAAGCCGGGTTTGTTGTTAAGCCGGGGAACGGTTCGGGGTCTTGGTGGCTGGCCGTGTCCCATGTGGTTTCCCGGCTTAACGTTCCGGGTTATGTTCGTCTTGTCCCATTTGATTCGAACGAAGGAGTTTGCCATGGGTGAGACGACGGTTGGCCATGTCGCGGGCGAGGTGGTCCGCGCGCTTTACGGGGCCGGTTATATGGAATCCACCATAGGCCAGTACCGCAAGTCCATCAGGGCGTTGGAACGGTACGCCGGAGGCCCGGATGCGGTGTACACGCGTGGGTTGGGCGCGGGGTTCGCCGCGTCGACCTTCAGTGAGCGGACGGGCGGTTTCAGCAGGCAGCGGTGGTTCGATTACGGCAGGCTGGCGCGTTTGTGCGACTCGTATCTGCGGTCCGGTTCGGTGGACCTGGGCAAGTGGCGCAGGAGCAGGCTTGCGGAGCCGGTGGTTCCGGGTTTGGCCGTGGTCATGGAGCGTTGGGAGGCGTATCTCGCCGGTTCGGGACTGGCTTCGGCGACGGTGGGGCATTACCGTCGGATGGCGGGCTTGTTCCTCACGTGGCTGGAATCTCATGGGGTCGTGTCGTTGGACGGTTCGGATGGCTCGCATGTGCTGGGGTTCCTGGCCGGGCTGCGTTCACGCTGGTCGGAGTCGTCGATGCGGCACGCCGCGTCGGACCTGCGCCCGTTGTTCAGATGGCTCGGGCGGGATGACCTGGCGGACGCGATCGGCCTGGCCGGCATACGCAGGACCCACGCGATCGCGGGAACGTTGCCCGACGACGAGCACCGCCGCTTGCTGGAGGCGTGCGCCTCGCGGTCGGTGCCGTCGAGGGACGCGGCGATCACCCTGCTGTCGCTGACGTGCGGGCTGAGGGCATGCGATGTGATCGGTCTGAGGATCGCCGACGTGGATTGGGATTCCATGAGCATAGGTCTGGTGCAGCGAAAGACGGGCAATCCGTTGACCGTGCCGATGACGGGACCGCTGGCCGCGAGGCTGGCGTCCTGGCTGTTGGACGAAAGGCCCGCCACCGACGACGACCGTGTGTTCGTGCGGTACAAGGCGCCCCATGTCGCGCTTCGGGGTCATTCATCGGTGTACGAGGCGATCAGCCGTGTCATGCGGCACGCCGGGCTCGGACGCCGGGGCGGTTCCAGGCTGTTGCGGCGCAACGCGGCGACGAGGATGCTGGAGGCGGCCACGCCGTTGCCGACGATCAGCGCGGTGCTTGGCCACGCCGACCCCGATTCCACACGCGTCTACATGGCCACGCACCGCGGGGGAATGCTCGCGTGCGTGCTGCCCGTGCCGGAAGGCGGATCGTCATGAGACCCACGGAACACGGATTCGTCGGCCCGCTCGCCGGCGAATTGGAGGAGTACATCCGTTTCAAGGCGTCCATGGGCAGGCATGGCGCCACCCGCGTCCAGGTCCTGCGCTCGTTCGACCGGCATTGCCTCGAACACGGGGCCGTGCGTCTGGAGCGGGGCGTCGTGGAGCGATGGATCGCCCATAGGATCGACGCGAATCCCGGGGGTTGCCGCTCGTGGTTCTCGTACATCAGGGACTTCGGCAGGTGGATGCGACTGGCCCACGATCCCGACGCGTACGTGCTCTCCGACCAGTGGAAGGCCGGATCCCCGCGTCCGACGCCGTACCTGCTGACGGACCGCGAGGCCGCCCTGTTCCTGCGGGCCGCGGGAACGTTGGAGTCTCCGTCGCCGTGGGCGTGGCAGTCTCGCGCGTTCTTCATGCTCATGGCCTGCTGCGGGCTGCGCACCCGAGAGGTCAGGAGACTCGCCGTCGGGCACGTCGACCACAAGGCCCGTTCCATCGACGTGGTCGATTCCAAGGCCGGTCGCAGCCGCAGGCTGCCCGTGGGCGACGAGGTCGCCGCCGAACTGCTGGAATGCGACCAACGGTCCCGCGAACGCTTCGGAGACGACCGTCCCGCGTTCTTCGTCACCTCCACCGGCAATCCGGTCTCCCCGGGCATGCCCGGCGTGGTGTTCCGCCGCGTCTGGACGCGGGCCGGGCTCGAGTGGCCACAAGCCGGCAAACGGCCCAGGCCCTATGATTTCCGGCACCGGTTCGCGTTCGCGAACATCGAGCGGTGGACTCGCGACGGCGTGGACGTGATGGCGATGCTGCCCTATCTGGCGGCCTACATGGGACACGCCGGCATCGACAGCACCCTCTACTACGTGCACGCCAGCCTCGATTTCATGGACGGATACGCGGACCTCGTCGCCGACGCCGAACGCGTGGTCCCGGAAACGGAGGAACCATGAGCAAGGCAAGGAAAACGGCCGCCAGCTCCGGTGAACCGGACTTCTGGCGAGTCGCGCGCGACTGGCTGCACCACTGGCTGCCCAAGGTGCGGGGCAGCTCGCCGAAGACCGTCGAGGCGTACCGCATCGGCCTGGAATCCTACGTCCGATGGCTCGAAACCACGGAAGGCACGCAGCGCAGCCACATCGGTTTCGGGCATTTCGACCGGGCGCGCCTGGGCCGGTGGGTCGAATGGATGCGGACCGAGCGCGGGTACTCGGACCGCACCATCATGCTGAGGATGACGACGATGCGCGTGTTCCTCGACCACGCGGGCCTCGAACACCCGGCATTGACCGCGCTGGGCAACGACGCGGCCGGCATACGTGTCAAACCACCCGCGCGCAAACCCGTCGACCACCTCGGGGAGGAGCACACCAAAGCGTTGCTGACCGCATGGGGCACCGGCGACGCCAAATCGCGCAGGAACCGCATGCTCCTGATCCTCATGTACGACACCGCCGCCAGGATCGGCGAACTCGCCGCACTGACCATCGCGGACGTGGGTATGGATAAGCCGGCCAGGGTCACGCTCACCGGCAAACGCGGCAAGAGCCGGGTCGTGCCCCTGGGAGAAAGGACACGAACCCACCTGGCCGCCTACCTCGAGGAATTCCATCCCGGACCGTCCATGCGCGACGGCGACGGGCCGTTGTTCCACTCGACGAGGAACGGCGCCATCCAGCCGCTCTCCGTGGACCGGATCGACGAGATCCTCAAAACCGCGGCGGCCAGAGCACGCCGCGGGACGTGCCCGTCCATGCCCGAACGCGTCCACTGCCACCTGATCCGCCGGACCCGCGCCATGGACCTCTACCAACAGGGCGTGCCGCTACCGCTCATCATGCAACTGCTCGGCCACGAAAGCATGAGCACAACCAGCGCGTTCTACGCGTTCGCGACCCTCGACATGATGCGCAAAGCCGTCGATGCGGCCAACCCCGGCCCCGACCCCTCCAAGGAGACATGGCTCAGCGAGCAACGACTCCGACAACTACACACCCTCAAATAACCCGGAACGTTAAGCCGGGAAACCACATGGGACACGGCCAGCCACCAAGACCCCGAACCGTTCCCCGGCTTAACAACAAACCCGGCTTAATCACTGTTAAACCGATGTCGGTTTAACAGTGACATGGGCTGGCAGTACCGGCACCGGTGGTGGCGCGACCGGCTCGCGGGACTGAACATCCGCCAGTCCATGAGCAGGAAGGGCAACTGCATCGACAACGCCGCGACCGAGCAGGTGTTCGGCCACCTCAAGGACGAGTTCCACGCCGGACGCGAGTTCGCCTCATACGAACAGTTCAAGAACGAACTGGACGCGTACATCATCCACTGGAACACCAAACGCCGCCAGATACGACTGGAGGGACACACCCCGGAGGAATTCCGGAACATGTCCCCCACAGCCTAATCAGGTACCCTTAATAAACCACGTCCAACAATCGGGGCGCAGTTCAGGTATTCCAGTCAGGACCTTTTCGTGTTCTTGGCTCCCCTCTCTGAGAGGGAGCCAGAGTAAGGTAACGGCCTACTTCATCTTGCGCAGTCGAGGTTCGGCGGATTCCTTGGCACCAGTGATGCGGTACACGTCGAACACGCCATCAATCTTGCGCACGGCTGCCAGCAACGAGTTGAGATGCTGCGGATCGGCCATTTCGAAGCTGAACTGGCTGGTGGCCACGCGATCGGAACCGGTGGCGATCGTACCGGAAATGATGTTCACGCCATGGTCGGAAAGCACACGTGTCACGTCCGAAAGCAGGTTTCGTCGATCCAGCGCCTCGACCTGAATCTTGACCATGAACAGGCCCTTGGTGCTGGTCCATTCGACTTCGACCACACGCTCAGGCTGCTTGTTTTTCAGATCGATCATGTTCTGGCAGTCGGTGCGGTGCACGGATACGCCCTGATTACGGGTGATGAAGCCGATGATATTGTCACCGGGCACCGGCATGCAGCAACGGGCCAGCTTGATCCACACATCGCCCACGCCCTTGACGGACACGCCGGTGGAGCTGCTGGAGGCCTTGCGTTCCATGGGCTTCAGCGGCAGGACTTCCTGCTCGACTTCCTCATCGACCTCGTCGGCACCCGCATCCTTGACCAGATGCGAGATGACGTTCTGCGTGGAGACCTGTCCGTCACCAATGGCGGCGAACACGGCGTCCGCGTTCGGGAAGTTAAGGTCGTCGGCCACACCCACCAGTGCTTCGGGCGTAAGCAATGTGTTGACCGGCAGATTGCGCTTGCGCATCGCGCGGGTCAGCTCGTCACGGCCCTCCTCGATGGCTTCAGTACGACGCTCCTTGGAGAACCACTGACGAATCTTGTTGCGGGCCTTCGGGCTCTTGACGAAGCTCAGCCAATCGCGTGACGGGCCGGCTGTATCGGATTTGGACGTCAGAATTTCGACGGTATCGCCATTATCGAGCGTGGTGTCGAGCGGCACCAAACGACCGTTGACGCGCGCGCCCATCGTACGGTGGCCCACTTCGGTGTGCACGGCGTACGCGAAGTCGACCGGCGTGGCGTGAGCGGGCAGGGATACGATTTTGCCTTTCGGCGTGAACACGTAGACTTCGGACGAGCCAAGGTCTTCCTTGAGCGAGCCCAAGAATTCGTTGGAATCAGGGGTTTCGCTGGTCCAGTCGGCGAGCTGCTGAATCCATTTGAGGTTATCGACCTCGGAAAGCTCCTGATTGTTTTCATCACGCTTTCGATCGGACTTGTCCGGCGAGCTCAGGGCGCGGCCGGCCTGGCCGTTTTCCTTGTATTTCCAGTGCGCGGCGATGCCGAATTCGGCGCGGCGGTGCATGTCCCAAGTGCGAATCTGGATTTCGACCGGCTTGCCACCGGGGCCCACCACCGTGGTGTGCAGCGACTGGTACATGTTGAGCTTCGGCATGGCGATGTAGTCCTTGAATCGGCCGGGAACCGGGTTCCACCGCGCATGCACGGCACCAAGCGCCGCATAGCAGTCCTGAATGGTGTCGACGATGATGCGCACACCGACCAAATCGTAGATGTTCGCGAAATCATGGCCGCGCACGATCATCTTCTGGTAGATGGAGAAGTAATCCTTCGGGCGTCCGGTGACGTATGCCTTGATGTTCTGCTCGTCGAGATCCTCGTTGATCTCCGCCAGAATCTGCTTCAGGTACACATCGCGCTGGCCGGCTCGGCGAGCCACCAGTACCACGATCTCGTTGTAGATCTTCGGGTAGAGCACCTTGAAGCTCAGTTCCTCGAGCTCCGTCTTGATGGCGTTCATACCGAGTCGGTTGGCCAAAGGTGCGTACACGTCAAGGGTTTCACGCGCCTTCTTCTGGGCGGACGTGGTCTTCACATAGCGCCAGGTGCGAGCGTTGTGTACGCGGTCGGCGAGCTTGACCACCAAGGTACGCACGTCGCGGCTCATGGCCACCACGAGTTTGCGAATGGTTTCGGCTTGGGCGGAATCACCCACTTCAAGCTGACTCAGCTTGGTAACGCCATCGACCAGACCGGCCACGGTGTCGCCGAATTCGGCGCGGCATTGATCCAACGTATAGTCGGTGTCTTCCACCGTGTCGTGCAACAGGCCGGCTGCCACCACGATCGGGCCCATGCCCAGATCCGCGAGAATCTGGGAAACGGCCAGCGGGTGGATGATGTACGGCTCGCCAGACTTGCGGCGCTGGGCGGAGTGCTGGATGACAGCACGCCGGTAGGCACGGTCAAGAATGGACAAATCCTCATCGGGGTGATGGGACTTGCACACCTTCTTGATTGGATCCAGCGGATTGAGCGGATCGGCACTGATCTCACAACCCAACTTACGGGCGGCGTACTGCTCGCCATCAATCTCTGCCATGCCAGTCACCTCCCTCGTCATGAAGTTCATTGTAGCCGCGAACCGGAGCCTTGTGCATTCACCTGTTCGCCATCATTGGTTCCACAACCGTTGTTGCCGTCATCACCTTAGTCATTCAACCGGCCTAATCCGGTCAGGACGCCACTCCCGTCGAACCGAACCCGCGTTCGGCGCGATCGGATCCGGGCAGTGTCTCGGCCGGGATGAACCGAGCCTCAACATACCGCTGAATCACCAATTGAGCGATGCGATCGCCCGGATGGAAGACGGCGGTGTGCTTCGGATCGAGGTTGATCAGAGGCACCTTGATCTCGCCACGGTAGCCGGCATCAACGGTGCCAGGCGCGTTGAGCACGGTGACGCCCTGCTTGGCGGCCAGCCCGGAACGCGGATGCACCAACGCCACGTAGCCCGCAGGTAGGGCGATGGCCACGCCGGTGGGAACCAGTGCCCGTTCAAAAGGCTTCAGCGTCACATCGACGGTGGTGATGAGGTCGGCACCGGCATCGCCCGCGTGGGCATAGTGCAGCTGGGCCGGATGTTCGGGGTCGAGGCTCTTGACCAGGACCTCGGTGGATTCGGGCTCGTTGTAGGTCTCGTCGAACGCCATCAGGCGGCGCACTCCTCACACACCGGCTGGCCATCCTCGTCCGTGTAGGCGAGCTGGCTGCGATGCTTGACCAGGAAGCACTGCGAGCAGATGAACTCGTCACCCTGCATGGGGATGACGGTCACCGAGGAATCCTCGTTGCTCAAATCGGCGCCCGGCAGTTCGTAGTCTTCGGCGATGGCGTTCTCATCGTCGTCGATGTCGCTCGAGGCGTTCTGCGAGGACTTCCCCAGCGCCTGCAGCGATTCCTCGTCCTCATCCTTGTTGCGGGGGGAATCATAATCCTGAGCCATCATGGTCCTTTCGTCGTCTTTGGTTCGTAAGTCGATATATATAGCACGGTCAGCGCCGTACTCGCCCATAGGATACACGATTTGAAATACTCGTAAAGTTCGACACGTGGGGCATACTTAAAAGAAGTAATGTCTTTGCGACGGAAAGTGGTGCGAATATGCCAGATGATCGGCTTGAAAAAGCCCGTTTCGTGCGCGTGAGCAAGACGGGGGACCTCGTATTCTCCCTTGGCGGCAGGGAAATGGCTGTGAGCGTGGACGACACGCTCGAACGGGCGATTCTTGAGGCCAAGCAGGTCAGAAGCGAGATGCGACAGGCTCCCCAGCCGCATCAGCAGTCCACTTTGCCGATTTCCCAGATACAGTCGCTGATTCGCGCCGGTGCCGATCCGGCCCGTGTCGCGGAGAAATATCATCTGAGCGAAATGCTGGTACGTCGTTTCTCCATGGCTGTGGAGACCGAGAAACAGTATGCCATCGAACAGTTCCTTGCCGTGGCGGCACCCAAAGACAGCAGGGTGCGCACCATCAGCGAACTGGTGGAACGCACGCTGGCCTCTGCGGGAATCGGCATGGAATCAGTGACCTGGAAATCCACCCGACGTGGACTTGAGCCTTGGCGCATCGTGGCGATATTCACTTCCGCGGGCCGTGAGATCCATGCCGAATGGACGTGGAATATGCACGACAATTCCGTGATGAGCCTGAACAATGCCGCTCGAAAACTGCTCGGCGAACAGAATCCGGAATCAGCCACGGATTCCAAACTCAAGCCGACGATTCCCGAACTGCCCGGCGACTCCGTACGCTCCGCGCGTATCGAGCGCGCCGTGTCTGCTTGGGCGGCTCCTACGCCTTCGATTCCGGCCGCACGGCCTGCCGCAATCCGGCCCTCTGTCACTTCCACAGGTTCCATGCCCCCAGTGGATCTATCCACGTCCATCTCACCGGCCACGACCCAGGCTCATGGCACTACGGCCCCCAGTCCGGTCTCTTCGCAGACCGCCGGATCTGTTTCGCCATCTGCCGCAGGATTACAGCAATCGCCTGCCACGGCACCAGAGCAGGGCTCTGACAATGTTTCGGACAAGACCATACGGAGTGGCCCCAATGCACAGCTAGTAGCCACCGAGCAGGAGCGGGCGGCCGAATCCGCCGCCACCGAACATGAGGCACCAGCCAAACCGGCCAAGCGTAAATCAGGACGTTCGGCCGTACCAAGCTGGGACGAGATTCTGTTCGGAGACTGAATTTCCGAATCAGGCCATATCGATCAGGCAGGGAATATCCATTTCCAATGCTGTTTGGGAGCCATGCACGCTCGGCAGGTGGGTGGCCTTGTCTCCTTGCGTACGCGAATCGACGAGGGTCACGGCTCCCGCTGCCTGCACGACCACATCGCCGAGCATTGGCCGGACTCGCTCGCAGACCGGTCCAAACAATCCGTCCGCGATGGCCTCATCCTTGGTCCGCACCAAGGCTCGGTCTTGCAGACAATCGCGCCACCGGCAAGCTATATCCTCAGGTCGTTCATCCGGCTCGGCATACAGCATCAGCGAGCGCGGCTCCCCCCCGACCAGTGACACGCCTCGGGTGAGCTGCGGTTCAACGGCGATGTCAATCCGCTGGTCCATGTCGGTTTGCACCATGCCGTGGTCGGCTACGATGACGATCAGCGTGCCTTTGGGTGCGCTGCGTTTCAGGAGCGCGAGCTGGGCGTCGATATGTTCGAATGCGGCCACCCAGTGTTCGGAATCCCACCCGTAATTGTGGCCGACTTTGTCGGCGTCACGGATGTACAGGTAGGTCAGGCCGGGGGTGCGGGAGGCGCGTGCGGCGGCCAGCACACGATCGCGTGGGGTGACGTTGCCTTGATAGTCGGTGCCTCGCAATGCGGCTTCGGTCAATGGCGATTTGGAGAACTTGGGCAACCCCGAGCTCGTGACGCGCACCTCTTGAGCCGCAAGTTTCTCGAACACCGTCTCCTCGCGCTGCAGGTCGAGCGGATCGACCATGGGCGGCACAGGAATGTGCGGATTGGCTGGTTTGGGTGCCAGCGCGTCTTTGAACTGGATGAGTTGGATGAGCTTATGGCTGGCGGGTTCGAGCTGCGTATAGCCCGCCATTGCGGTCAGTCCCGGGCAGGTTCCGGTACCGAATGCGGCCATGGCCGCCACAGTGGTGCTTGGAGCGCAGGTAGCGATGGGACGCTGATTGGCGCTTTCGTTCATCAGCGAACGCAGATAGGGCGCGTGGCCGAGGCGCATGGCGAGGTTCCAGTAGCCCAGGCCGTCCACGAGCACCACGATGGCCGATTCGGCATCGGGCAGCCCCAACGCGCGCTGGCATGCCTTGGGATCGGCGTGGACCTTGGTGGGGGCCGGATGTCCGATGGCGGCGGACAAGGCGGGCAGCACGGCGGACAGGTGCAGTGCTCCCCCACGCCGATCGGCCGGGGCGTCATCCCCATAGCCCACTGTGGGCACCAGCCGCAGCAACTCGTCCATATCCGGCGTCTCAACACTCATAGTTGCCCATTCAAGTAGCACCCCTCCCCTTGGCTCAGTGCGCAGAGAACGGTTCTCAATAACAACTGTGCGCTCCAACGCACATAATCAAACAAACGCACATCGACTGAAACACTGGAATCACGCCGTTTTATCGGCAAACATGTGCGATTGGCGCACCGAAACCAGCGCACAGTTGTTATCGAGAACCGTTCTCTGCGCACTGTTTCGCGCCCTCCCGCTAATATGGGGGCGTTCGAAAGGGAGTTTCATGGCATCACACCGCAAACCGTCCGCGCAAACCTATGATCCGCGCACGGTCAAGGAGCATATCGTCGAGACGCCGCTGAACGAGGAGATGAGCAAGTCCTTCCTCGAGTATGCGTATTCGGTGATTTACGCACGCGCACTGCCCGATGCGCGCGATGGCTTGAAGCCGGTGCAGCGCCGCATCGTCTACCAGATGGGCGAGATGAATCTGACTCCCGACCGCCCGTATATGAAGTCCGCCCGCGTGGTGGGCGAGGTGATGGGCAAGCTCCACCCGCACGGTGATTCCGCGATCTACGAGGCCATGGTGCGTTTGGCACAGCCGTTCGCGATGCGTCTGCCGCTGGTAGACGGCCACGGCAACTTCGGCTCGCTGGATGACGGCCCTGCGGCCTCCCGTTACACCGAGGCCAGGCTTGGCCCGGCCGCTCTCGGCATGAACGCGGATATCGATGAGGACACCGTCGACTTCACGCCGAACTATGACAACAAGCTCAAGGAACCGACCGTGCTGCCGGCCGCCATCCCGAATCTGCTGGTCAACGGCGGCTCGGGCATCGCCGTGGGCATGGCCACGAACCTGGCCACCCACAATCTGGGCGAGGTGGTAAACGCCGCCAAGTTCCTCATGGCGCATTCGGACGCCACCCTGGAACAGCTGATGCGTTACGTGCCCGGCCCCGACTGGCCCACCGGCGGCACGATCATCGGCCGCGACGGCATCCGTGAGGCCTATGCCACTGGCCGTGGTACGCTCACCACGCGCGCCGCCACGCATATCGAGCATGTCACGGCCCGCAAGCAGGCCATCGTGGTCACCGAGCTGCCGTACATGGTGGGCCCGGAGAAGGTAATCGAACGTATTTCCGACGGTGTGAAGAACCGCAAGCTGGAGGGGATTTCCGGCGCGTTCGATCTGACCGATCGTCATAACGGCACGCGTATCGTCATCGAGATCAAGACTGGTTTCGACCCGCATGCGGTTCTGGTGCAGTTGTTCAAGCACACACCGTTGCAAGACAACTTCGCCATGAACAACGTGGCGTTGGTGGAGGGCCGCCCGCACACGATGGGTCTGAAGGAGATGCTTCAGGTGTGGGTGGACCACCGCCGTGTGGTGATTCGCCGCCGCAGTGAATATCGCAAGAAGAAGGCGCTGGAGCGCCTGCACCTGGTCGAGGGCCTGCTGCTGGCCATGTTGGACATCGACGAGGTGATTCAGGTAATCCGCACCTCGGATGATGCGGATGCCGCGAAGAGCCGTTTGATGGTCGTTTTCGATTTGGACGAGGTCCAGGCTCAGTACATCCTCGACCTGCGTCTGCGCCGACTGACCAAGATGAACCGTATCGAGCTTGAGGCCGAACGCGATGATCTGAAGAAGCGTATCGAGGAGCTGACCCGGATCCTGGCCTCCGCCGAGGCGCTCGACCAGGTGGTCACCGACGAGATGGACGAAGCGGTCGCCAAGTGGGGCTCGCCGCGCCGTACCGTGCTGCTGGATGCCGACCCGGATGGCACGTTGACGCCGGTCGTGGCGCAGGGTGCCGGGGCTTCGGGCGTGTCCAAGTCCGCGCTCGAAGCGGTGAAGGCCGCCACTACGATCTCCTCCGCCGAAGCCGATGTGGCCGCAGCCGCAGCTGCGGCCAAGAAGACCGGCGAACAGTCCACGCTGACCGGAGCCTTGAAGATCGAGGACGAGCCGTGCGTGGTGATGATGAGCGCTACCGGTTTGATTGCCCGTACCACGCCAAGCGCGATGGACGTGTTCAATGCACGATCCACTTCCGATGAGCGTTTGAGAGACGATCAGATCACCACAATCTTCGAGACTTCCACGCGCGCTACGTATGGGCTGGTCACGTCGGCCGGCCGCCTGGTGCTCGCGCATGTGGTTGATTTGCCTGCCTTGCCCGCTACCGCCACATTGTCGCTGAAGGGAGGAGTTCAGGCCGACGAACTGATCGGCATGACCGAATCCACCGATCCGATTCGCGGTGAGCGTGTGATTACGGCGATTGCCATGGAGCAGCCGACGTCCGGCAAGACCAGTGCCAAGGACGAGAGCGAGGATGGCGGGGCCGCCGAGGCCAAGCCGTTGCCGTCGCTGGCTATCGGTACCCGTAACGGTGTCATCAAGCGTTGGAATCGTGAGGCACCCACCACCATGGATTCTTGGCCCGTCATTGATCTGAAAGATGGCGACGAAGTGGTATTCGCCGCCGTGGCCGAGGATGACGACCGTCTGGTGTTCATCTCCTCCGATTCCTCGCTACTGACCTTTGAGGCGAAGAACGTGCGCCCGCAGGGTCGTACTGCGGGCGGTATGGCCGGCATCAAGCTGGCCGAGGGCGCCCGTGTGGCGGCCTTCAACGTGGTTCCCGCCGGCAAGGTGGCATGGACCTATGAAGAGGGCGAGAACGGCTTGACTTCCGGATCCGGTGCAGTGGTGCTCACCGTGGCCGGCGATTCCGATGCACTGCCCGGCACCGAAAACGGCGCGGCGAAGGTCACTCCGCTGGAAATGTACCCCACCAAGGGTCGCGCTACCGGCGGCGTGCGTTCCCAGCGATTCCTGAAGGGCCAGAACACGCTGATTCTTGCCTGGGTGGGCCTCTACCCGTTGCACGCCTCTACATCCGCAGGCTCTCCGGTCGAGCTTCCCAAGCCCGATATGCGCCGAGACGGTTCCGGAGTAGACCTCGCCTCCCCCATCGCCTTCATTGCGTAACCTCAATTAAGCTCCCTCTGATGGGCCGAGCCGTAAAGCAAACACCCCAGTGGGGTGTTTGTAGGCGAGGAGCGAACGATAGTGAGCCAAACAATAGAGAAGAGACCCTAAACCCGGCCTACACTAAGCATTAAGGAGGTGGCGATGAGACTACTGGTTGCCGTATCCAATGAACCGTTGGCCCACGCCATTCATGGTGCCCTGCTTGCCGGTCGTCATGAGGTGTCTTTGGCAAGCACCGGTAGTATCGCGCTCGCCGCTGTCGCCAAGGAGTCATTTGACGCAGTGATTCTCGATGAATCCCTGCTCGGCATCTCCACCGAGCAGCTCATCGAATCCCTACGCAATGCCCGTGCCTCCGTCAAGATTCTGCTGCTGACTTCGACGCCACTCAGCAAAACCATTGGTGAAGGCAGCCGCTGGCGAGCGCTGCCTGACGAGTACGCCCCTATCGAAGAGACGCCCTACAGCTCCTTCAGCGCGAATTCACGCACAAACAACTCAGATGCCGAAGCCGAACAACGCTCGGACAATGCTGCCTCTAGCGCACAAGCTAACGTACGACGCCCAGATGCCGCGCTGAGCAAACCATTCTCCGATGGCGAACTGCTCTCATACGTCGGCTCGCTTGCCACCGACTCCCCCGCCATGATCATTCGTGGCAATCTCACGTTGGACACCACGAATCACAAGGCCTACTACGCATCCACTCACAGCGCAATCTCACTGTCCCGTCTGGAATACAGTTTGCTTGAAGCGCTGGTCAAGGCTGATGGCCAGTTCGTCAACACCAGCGAGTTGGTCAAACTTGTCGGCGGCCCATTCTTCGAGCAACAGGGCTTACTCAAGAACGCCCTCTACACACTGGATAAGAAGCTCACCCGCGCCGGCCTCATCATGACCCAACGAGGCTCCAACTACCGCATTCGATAGCTGGGCTCAATCAGTACAGCCGCATGCCTTGGGGAACGGGGGTGAAGCCGGACTGGTGGAGGATGCGGGCGAAGGGGTGACGGGCGTTGAGGGGTTCGCCATTGATGTCGCTGAATGTCACGGAGCCGGTGCCATTGCGTTTGAGGGCGTAGGCCAGTTCTGTGGCGGCCTTGCGCATTTGTTCGTCGGAATCATTGACAGCGGCTTCATGGCCGACCGATTGATCGAACGCTGTCAGGTGCTTGGCTTTGGCGGCCGCGTATAGTAGCGCGCCTTGCGCATTGAGCACGACCGTGGCTCCGATACGGCGTGCCGGTTTACCCGCACCGGCAGGCGCGTCCGGCCACGCGATGGCGGAGCCACTGAGATTTGCGGGGTCGAGCACACTCAATGCCACCACGGACTGGCCGCGATGCTCTGACGGATGACGCAACGCATCCACGGTGTCGCGCTCGGCAAATTGGGCCGCGCCGAAACCACGGACGAACATGCCTCGTACCAGTCGACCATGCTCCTCCATGCGATTCAATACCGGATACAACGCTGAGTAGCCACCCGGGATATTTTCCTTGTCAATCACCGGCTGCGCGATGACGCCATACCTGTCCAGCAACGTCTCGACCAGTGCGAGTGCCCGTTCGGTCTGGTCGGTGTCTTCGGCTTCAGCTTGCCCGATTACGGCGGACCACAAACCTCCTAACGTCATATCCGTAGTGGCTCGGCGAATCGGAGCGACACGCCCACGACGACGTGATGTAGTGGATTTACGCGGGCTTGCTGCGCCTGCGGTTAATGCACGCACCGGCGCGAAGCTGGAATTGGTGACCTTACCTTGCCAGACCAAGCTCCACAAGGCATCCTTGAACTGCTGTTCGCTCCACTCTTGCGGAATGATTTCGCCGGTGTTTGGATTGATGTCCGGCTCCGCGGTCTCATTCCACGCACGTTTGGCGGCATCCATCAGTTGACGGGCATGGAACGCTCCCCCTGAGTCCAGTGCGGTCAGAATCGCTTCCGGCATGGTGGCGTCTGAGGCGTTCGATGTCGTACCATGTTCCACACCGCTGAACAATATTGAATCCGCCGGATAGAAAGCAACCTCACCGGGGTCCATCGCACTGGTTCCCCCGGTTTTTGAGCCGACCCAGACCACATCGCCGCTGGTCAGCAACTCATCCAGCAATGCAGGTTGGTAGTCTCGTACTCGTGCGGGGAATACTGCCGACTCCCAGAGTGCAGTGGGCAGTGATATGCCCTCCAGCTGCTCGATAACGCGCATGAGCCCGTCAGCACCTTCATATCGTTCGCCGCCGACCGGCCCGATACCTTGTCGGTCGATAAGAAACATCTGGAACGCCTCTGATTCTACTGGCTTGACTGCTTTACGCGCCTTGGCCAATGAGCGAGACCGAATACGGCGGAATACGTCCTTATGGAGCCACTGTTGGCCTTGCTCGTCATCATCTACAAAGTGGCCTTGCAGCAACTCGCCTTTGGCAGCCAGCACATCCAGAGTGTGCACGGCATCCGTAGCATCGAGGTGTAGATCGGCTATGAGCTGATCGGCGGTGAAAGGACCATGGGTTTTGGCGTAACGGGTCACGCGACCAGTCACATCATCGTCGGCAAGCTCATTCCAGAAAGTGTGCTCCCCCAGTTCCTGTTCGACTTCGCGAATCACGTCCGGGTTGAGCACTTGTGCCATATCGGTGGTGCCGAGCAAGCGTTCGAGCACGTGCGGATCGAGAGACAGCAGTTGCGCGCTACGCTCGGCCTGAGGTTGGTCATACTGGTACATCACCACGCCGACGAAGCCAAAGAGAATGTTCTCGGCGAAAGGCGATGGCGACTCGGTTTCCACGTCCTTCACGGTAATGGTGCCGGCTTGCAATCCGGTCATCACCTCGTTCAGGGCGGGCATGTCGTATACGTCTTGCAAACATTCGCGCGCGGTTTCCAGCAGCAGCGGAAAGTTCTTGGCCATACGTGCGGATTGCAGGAGCTGTGCGGCGCGCAGTCGCTGCTGCCATAGGGGCACGCGACGGCCCGGGTCGGATCGCGGCATGAACAGTGATCGGGCGGCGCATTCGCGGAATCGTGCGGCAAATAGCACGGACTCGCCCACTTGACGCTCTACATCTGCTTTGAGGTCTTCTGGGTCGAAAAGGAACAGGTCTTGAGCAGGAATATGTCCGTCACCGTCCGGTAGCTGAATGACGATACCGTCATCGGCGGCATATACCTGCCCGTCGAAACCGTAGCGTTGGCGCAGTCTGCGGCTGATGGCCATGGACCACGGTTCGTGAACGCGGCGGCCGAAGGGGCTTAACAGCACGATGCGCCATCCGCCGTCTTCATCGCGTGTGCGCTCCACGATAAGGGTTTGGTCGCTGGGAACTGCACCAGTGGCGGCTTGTTGCTCGGAGAGTAGGCGGGCCAAGTTGGTGATGGCGTTGGCATCTAGGCCATCGTGGTGGAGACGGGTGAGGATTGTTGGGATGAAGGTTGGGACAGCTGGACCTTCTGCGGCAGAACTCCCCCCAGTCCGCTTCACGTCTAATCCGGCGGCGATTTCTCGGGTGAAGCGGGCTATGGTACGGCTGAAACCGTAGTCACGGCCAGCGCCTTCACCGTGCCAGAACGGCAGACGGGCGGTGCGGCCCGGAGCCGGCGTCACCACCACACGGTCGCGGGTGATTTCCTGAATCTGCCATGTGGAGGTACCCAGTGTAATGACATCGCCCACACGCGATTCGTAGACCATCTCCTCATCCAACTCGCCGACGCGACGCTGGCCTTTGCCGGCGTCCGCCTCAGGCAGGACCACGGTGTACAGCCCTCGATCGGGAATCGTACCGCCAGAGGTAACGGCCACTTTCTGCGAACCGGGACGGGCGGAAATCAGGCCATTATCCCGATTCCATACCAGTCGCGGCCGGAAGGCCGAGAATTCCTCTCTGTTGTATTCGCCGGACATCATGCCGATTACCGCATCGAACATGTCACGTGGCAGTTCGGCAAACGGCGCAGCACGACGCACCGTGGCATACCAGTCATCAGCGTTCAAATCGTGCATCGCGGCAGCGGCCACGGTCTGCTGGGCAAGAATATCGAGCGGATTGCGCGGCACGGCCAATGGTTCTATATCGCCGGCAATCATGGCTTCCAGACTTGCGGCCCCAGTGACAATCTGCTGACGGGTGAGCGGATAGAACAATGCGTGAGAGACGCCACCGACCTGATGATCGGCACGGCCTACACGCTGCAATCCGGAGGAGACCGACAACGGCGTATCGACTTGAATCACCAAGTCGACCGAGCCCATATCAATGCCGAGCTCCAAACTGGAGGTGGCCACCACGCAACGCAATTCACCACGTTTAAGCCGTTCCTCAATCATTTTGCGACGGTCTTTGGAAACCGACCCATGATGAGCCATGGCGATGACATCATCGCCCTCATGTGAGCCGACAAGCATGGTGGTGGAGCCGACCACAGCATCGTAATGCGTGGAGAACCCTTCGCGGCCTTCCGGAGAGCCCAGATCCCGCACAGTGTCGGGATTGGTGCCATGCCGGGTCTGCGCATACAAATCGTTCAAGCGCGCAGTGAGTTTCTCAGCCACACCACGCGAATTAACGAACACCAATGTAGTGCGGTGCGCGAGAATCTCATCCAAAATACTGCGTTCCACCACAGGCCAAATGGAACCGGAGGTACGGTCGCCCGCCGCTCCAACCAACGCGGAGGAATCAAACTCATCACTCGCATCAGAATCGTCCCCAGAAGTGGAAGAAACATCTCTATCATCCACCGGCACAATGCCCCTGCGTTCAGCAAGTCGCTGCATGGCCGGCGTGACACCACTGATATGCGGAGCGGACCGTTCAGCATCCACGCCACCGACACGCTGCTTGGCATTCACGGACTGCAAATCACGCATGTTTTCCAACGGCTCAATCATGCGCAAATCCATTGCAGGCCGCCCACCGGGATTCACGATGGTAACCGGTTGCCCGCCGCCCAGGAATCGCGCCGCCTTTTCAGGCGGATTCACCGTAGCGGATAGACCGATGCGCTGCATATGACGATCGCCACGGCCAGCATCAACGGCGGCATCACCGCCCTCATCAGCATCTGCATCGATTGCATCTCGCTTGCGCGATTCTGCGACAAGGTTCTCCAGCCGTTCCAGACTTACCGCCAAATGTGCGCCGCGCTTGGTGCCCGCCACTGCATGAATCTCATCGACGATCACCGTATCGACAGTGCCGAGAATCCGCCCTGCCTTCGAAGTGAGCAACAAATACAACGATTCTGGCGTGGTAACGAGGATATCCGGTGGATGGGAGGCTATGCGCCGCCGCTCCTGTGCGGTGGTGTCGCCTGAACGAGTGGCGACCGCGATCTTCGGTACGGGCAGCCCTTGCGCCTCGCATTGTGCAGCAATGCCCTCCAAAGGCTGTTCTAGGTTCTTGGCCACATCGGCCGCGAGCGCCTTTAACGGCGAGATATACAGCACACGCACACCGGCACGCCGCGTGCGTGGCACGGTCATCAATCGGTCGATGGCTGAGAGAAACGCGGCCAATGTTTTACCGGAACCGGTAGGGGCGATGACCAAGACATTGCGACCGGAATGGACTGCCGGCCATGCCTGAGCCTGTGCCTCGGTCGGCTGACCGAAGGCATGCTCGAACCACATCTTGGTGGGTTCGGAAAACAGGCTCAGGCTTTCGTACATATGTACGATTATAGGTCAGCTGAAGTAGGCGATGACTTCTTCGGCGGTACCGTAGGCACTTTGGGCACCAAGCTTGGTGGCCGCATAGGCGGAGACGTAGGAGCCGATTTGCGCGGATTGCAGCAGCGTATGACCGGCGGCCAAGCCAGCCAGCACGGTCCCCATGAACGAGTCGCCGCAACCGGTGGTGTCCACTGCATTGACTTGCGCGGCGGATACGCGATGCCAACGTCCGTTCTCGATCACCACCGATCCCGACGCACCAAGCGTCACTATCGCCCGGTCGAATCCGTAATCGGTGAATCGTTCGGCGACCTCATACCAGTCGAGTGATTCCACGTCATCATCCGGCAGGCCCAGCAGTTGAGCCACTTCATGCTGGTTGACCAGCAGAATATCCGTGGCTTCCACCAGTTCGTGAGGCAGCTCGTCCATAAATGGCGAGTCGTTGAGCAGCACGGTCACGCCAGCGTCATGCGCGGTCTGCGCGGCGGCGATAACGGTGGCAATCGGGCTCTCCAGACACAGTC
Source organism: Bifidobacterium longum subsp. longum JCM 1217 (assembly GCF_000196555.1). Lineage (NCBI taxonomy): Bacteria > Bacillati > Actinomycetota > Actinomycetes > Bifidobacteriales > Bifidobacteriaceae > Bifidobacterium > Bifidobacterium longum. The sequence continues at coordinate 1,371,813 of NC_015067.1, forward strand.
CCAATACCGCGCATTCGGCGATGGTCGTGCGATGTGATTGCACATAGCCGGCACTTGCCTTGGCATTGGAACCCGGCGAATAGACGATGGTGTTCTCGCCCTCAGCGCTCACGGTGATTACCGTGGTGCCGCTGGGGCCTTCGACATGCAGGATATCGGCGGTGTCGACGCCGGCCTCATCCAGCTTGCTTAATAGGAAGTCCGCGTTGGAGTCCTCGCCCACCGCGCCCAGCAACTGGACATTGACACCGAGACGAGCGGCGGCAGATGCCTGATTCGCGCCCTTGCCGCCCGGCAGCACTTTCATGGCACCACCATTGACGGTTTCACCTGGCTTGGGTAGTCGTTTAGTGGTTACGGTGTAATCGGCGTTCATCGAGCCGACCACGATTACCGAGCCCGGCGCATCCTTCAGCGCTCTCAATCGTTCCCGTACGGGCTCGGGCATCTGTTCATGTTCTTCTTCACTTATCACCATGGGCTCCAAGCATAGTAGGCGTCGGGCCCAAATGCGCATATGATCAGCCGCGCAACTTGCGAAGACGCTCGTGCATGGCCACCATCAGCACCAAGAGCACCAGCAAATACCACGGGTAGAGACTGATTGTCGCATATTGCGCGATGATGCCGAACAGTGGCGGCATGAGCAGTGAGCCCACATAGGCGCAGGCCATCTGCACGCCGACGATGGCCTGCGATTTGTCTTCGCCGAAGTAGGCCGGCGTCGAGTGGATGACGCACGGATAAATCGGCGCGCACCCGAAGCCGATGACCACCAGCCCAACGACCACGCCAAGGTGGTGAGGCAATGGCACGAACATGGTGAGGATGCCGGCGAACACCAGCACTTGGCCGAGGCGAATCATGACCGGGTCCTTGAATCGCATGGTCAGGAAGCCGGAAAGCGCACGGCCCACGGTGATGCCTACGTAGAATAGGCTGGCCCAGCTGGCGGCGGTGATCTTGTCGATGCCGCTGTGCATCACCATATAGCTGGAGGCCCACAGGCCCGCCGTAGATTCGACGGCGCAGTAGCAGAAGAACATCACGAGGATTTCCTTGGCACCGCGAATGGCGAGCACGCCGGCCACGCCGAGCGGTTTGCGTTCGGCAACAGACACCCCTTCAGCAGTGCCAAATCTCTCGGCATTGCCGTCAGATGATGCGGTGTCATCGGTCGATTCGCCGACCGCAATTGCGCCACGTTTCTTCCACAGCGGCAGGCTCAGCACCAGGATGACGGTCAGCATCACCTGCAGGATCGCGATGTACCGATAGCCCCACGGCCAGCCTTGGCCTTGAGAGAGCGCATAGCCCATGATGTAGGGGCCGACCGATGCGCCGACGCCCCACATGCAGTGCAGCCAGCTCATATGCCGGCTTTCGTAGTGAATGGCTACGTAGTTATTGAGCGCCGCATCCACTCCGCCCGCGCCAAGGCCGTATGGTATGGCGATGGCCAACAGCACCCAGTAATTCGAGGTAACGGAGAAACCGGCCAAGGCCGCCGCAGTCAACGCCACCGAAACGGCGGTGACCTTGCCTGCCCCGAATTTCAATGTCATTCGGACCGAAAGCAGTGCCGAGACGATCGTGAACATGGAAATCACCGCGGAGATGCCGCCGGCCCACGCCACCGGCACGTTCAGATCCTGGCTCATGGTGGGCCATGCGGATCCGAGTAGCGAATCCGGCAATCCCAGACTGATAAACGCCACATAGATGACGGCAAGCAACAGACTGGCCATGTCCCATCTCCCATTCACAGTACGGCACCGGTTGTGATAACGATGTCATCAGTCTATCGAATGACTCATGGGCAACACGCATAAAACATATGACAACGTGCTCACCTCAAACGCCAATTACGGAAATTCTCGGTAAGCACGATGTCATTATCAGCGACGTCTTCGATCAGGTATCGATCTTGGAGCGGTCGAAATCGTCGGCGTTGTCGACGATGAACTGCTTGCGCGGCGGCACGTCGTCGCCCATCAGCAGGCTGAAGATCTCGGATGCCTGGGCGGCGTCCTCCATGCGGATGCGGCGCAGCATACGCGTGCGCGGGTCCATGGTGGTGTCCGCCAGCTGGTCGGCATCCATCTCGCCCAGACCCTTGTATCGCTGGATGTCGTCGTTGTAACCGATGTGCTTCTTGTCGAGGTCGGCCAGTTTGCCGGCCAGCTCGTCATCGGAATACGTGTAGATGTATTCGCCCTTGTGCGAGCCGGTCAACGCGATGCGGTGCAGCGGCGGTACTGCGGCATACACGTAGCCGTGTTCGATAAGCGGCCGCATGTACCGGTAGAACAGCGTCAGCAACAGGATACGGATGTGCGCGCCGTCCACATCGGCATCGGTCATCATGATGATCTTGTGGTAGCGCGACTGTTCGATGTCAAAGCTCTGGCCGGAGCCGGCGCCCACCACCTGGATGATGGCCGCGCATTCCTTGTTGGAGAGCATCTGCGTAATCGACGCCTTCTGCACGTTCAGAATCTTGCCTCGAATCGGCAGCAGCGCTTGGAAACCGGCGTTGCGGGCGGCCTTGGCGGTACCGAGTGCGGAATCACCCTCGACGATGAACAGTTCGGCCACGTCGTCATTGCCCGGCTGGCAGTCGGAGAGTTTGGCCGGCATCGAGGCGGATTCGAGCGCGTTCTTGCGGCGCGTGACCTCCTTGGCCTTGCGCGACTGGATGCGTGCGTGCATTTCGCCGACGATCTTCTCCAGCACGCGGCCGGATTGTTCCTTGTACCCGCGCTTGGAGCCGGTGATCATCTCGCCGAATTGCTTGTCGGTGAGCCGGGTGACGATCGGCTTGACCTGCGCGGTGCCGAGCACATCCTTGGTCTGGCCTTGGAACTGAGGTTCGGCCACGCGTGCGGTGACCACGGCCACGAGTCCGGCTTGGATATCGTCGCGCTCCACCTTCATGGCGGAGTCCTTCATGTTCACCTTGAGCTTGCGGGCGTTGTCTTCCACCGCCTTGCGAATCTGCTTGGTGATGGCGTTCATGAAACCGTCCACGTGAGTACCGCCGCCGGGCGTCTCCACGATGTTCACGAAGCTCATGATTGTGGTGTCATAGCCGTTGACCCATCGCAGGGCGATATCCACGCCGCAGGTGCGTTCGATTTCCTGGGCGTGCAGTTCACCGCCCTTGCCCACGGCCTGGGTCTCCTCCTTATAGGTGCCCTCGCCTTGGATGCGCCAGATGTCGGAGATCGGCTCGCCTTTGGACAGGAAGTCGACGAAGTCCTTGACGCCGCCTGTGTGCAGGAATTCCACGACGCGCGGGTGCGCGGGCTGTTCGCCGAACGCGCCATCAACGACCTGGTCGCCGGCCGTCAGTGAGAAGTCCTCCTCGGCCGGGCTCTCGGCATCGTCGGACGAGACATCCAAGGCCGGTGCCTGGTCTTGCGCAGGTTCGACTGTTGTGTCATCAGTGGCCTCGACGGTGTCAGTCGCCGCCGTTTCCGGTACGTTTTCGTCGATGATGGTGATTTTGAGGCCGGGCACCAGGAAGCTGGTCTGACGCACGCGGTCGATGAGCTGTTCGTATGAGAACTCGGCGGTTTTGTTGAAGATCTCCGGATCATACCAGTAACGAATACGGGTACCAGTGGTTTTGGGAGATACCTTGCCGATGATTTCCAGCTCGGTGGGTCGGTTCTTGCGAGTGCGCTTGAACGGGGAATCGGGAGACGGATTGGCCGGGTCGGCATCCGTGTATACGCCAGGGTGACCTTGGTGGAAGGTCATGTGGTGCGTCTTGCCGTCACGATCCACTTCGACGTCCAGTCGGGAGCTCAGGGCATTGACCACGGAGGAGCCCACGCCGTGCAGGCCACCGACGGCGTTATAAGACGAGTTGCCGAACTTGGCACCGGCGTGCAGTTTGGTCAGTACGACCTCCACGCCGGACAGGCCGGTTTTCGGTTCCTTGTCCACCGGGATGCCTCGGCCATTGTCCGCGACTTCCACGGAACCGTCGGTGTGCAGGGTGACCACAATGTCGTTGCAGAAGCCGGCCAAGGCCTCGTCCACGGAGTTGTCGATGATCTCCCACAGGCAGTGCATAAGCCCCTGCGAGTCGGTGGTGCCGATGTACATGCCCGGACGCTTGCGTACCGCATCCAAGCCCTCAAGAACAGCTAGGTCCTTGGCACCGTATTCTTCTTTGGGCATACAGTCCTATTTTTCTCTTCAAATGCTTGGCTCCCCTCACAGAGGGGAGCCAGACGATCATTGATCCAGGAAGTCGCGCAGGGTCTGCGAACGGGATGGGTGGCGCAGCTTGGACATGGTCTTGGACTCGATCTGACGGATGCGTTCACGGGTCACGCCATACACACGGCCGATGTCGTCCAGCGTCTTCGGCTGGCCGTCTTCCAGGCCATAGCGCATCTTGATGACGCCGGCCTCACGCGGAGACAGGGTTTCCAGCACCTGCTTGAACTGTTCCTGCAGCAGGGAGAAGGCCACGGCGTCGGACGGAGCGATGGCGTCGGTATCCTCAATGAGGTCACCGAACTCGGAATCGCCATCCTCGCCAAGCGGGGTGTGCAGGGAAATCGGCTCGCGGCCGTACTTCTGCACTTCCTGCACCTTCTCAACCGGCATATCCAGCTCGCGGGCCAGCTCGTCCGGCGTAGGTTCACGCCCCAGATCCTGCAGCATCTGGCGCTGTACACGGGACAGCTTGTTAATCACTTCGACCATGTGCACAGGCACGCGAATGGTGCGGGCCTGATCGGCCATGGCACGGGTGATGGCCTGACGAATCCACCACGTGGCGTAGGTGGAGAACTTGAAGCCCTTCTTCCAGTCGAACTTCTCGACGGCACGAATCAGACCAAGGTTGCCTTCCTGGATCAAATCAAGGAAGAGCATGCCGCGACCCGTGTAGCGCTTGGCGAGCGAGACCACAAGTCGTAGGTTGGCTTCCAGCAGATGGTCCTTAGCCTTCTTGCCGTCGGCGGCGGCCCACTTGAGTTCACGCTTGCGCTTGAACTCCATGCCTTCGCTTTCGGTGTCGAGCAGGTGCTGGGCGTACAGGCCGGCCTCGATGCGCTCGGACAGGTCGACTTCCTGCTCGGCATTCAGCAGGCTCACACGGCCGATCTGCTTCAGGTAGTCCTTGACCGGGTCGGCGGTTGCGCCGGCCGCAATCACACGACGCTTCGGATTGCCCGAGGGGATGATGTTTTCTTCCTCATCATCCGTGTCGGAGACCACGTAGGCACCCTTTTCCTTGGGCTGCTCGGGTGCCTTGGACTTGGCTTCTTCCTCGTCCTCGTCGTCTTCCACATCATCGTCGTCGGCATCGTCCTCATCGAGGTCTTCGTCGTCGGCATCGTCTTCGTCAACGTCGTCAAGATCCTCGTCGAGGTCGTCAACGTCCAAATCGTCGTCGTTGACCTCGGCATCGTCATCAAGCTCGTCATCGACCTGAGTGTCCTCGTCTTTGACGAGCTCATCGTCCTTGGCCTTCTTCGCGGTTTTCTTCGCAGCGGACTTGCGCGTGGTCTTTTTCGAGGGCTCTGCGGACTTGGACTTCTTGGCGGAAGTCTTGCGTGCGGTGGTCGTAGAGCTGGCCTTCTTCTTGGTCTCGGTCTCCTCGCTGGACTCGGCTGTCTGCTTGGTTGCCGTCGTTTCCTTCGTGGCCAAAACTGCTCCTCCTGATCTCTCGCCGTGAAGTGCATATACCACATGGGCCCACTTCTGGCAAGGGCAAATCGTCAACTATGTGAGTAAACCACCCTCCACGGACGATTATTCCCACATCGTTGCCCGACGTGTTGCCGATCACCACACGCTTTCCTTCCGCGCATCGCGCGTAAAACCTCGGAAATCCGCCGTTTCTGTTCACTCAGCCCGAGCACCATGCCGGTGCCACGCCTCGATCGGCGGCTGAGAATATCATCGCCGCCAGCGAACAATCCTCATCGAGCAGCAGGCATCGCAAGGCGAACACCATTGCTCGCGGATCGCCCAGCCACCATAAGGTGTAGGCGATTACGGCCAATGGCTGTATGCAGTACGGCACCGGTGAGGCTTCGGCGATATCGAGCAACATACCGATGCCGGTATGGCAACGCTCCTTATCCGGCATCATGCCTTCATCCTCGAATGCGCAGGTCAGCAGCTCGCCCATTCGTGTTCTCGTACGCGCCAGATGCGGTCGCGCCGCGAATTCCATGAGCCATGACTTGGGGCAACGGCTTTCATCAATAACCAACGAGAGAATCAGCGCATCACGAATCGATAAGGTCTCGCGCATGCCCACCGCAAACGCGGCCATCGTCTCTCGGCCTAGGTCGGTGTTCCCGGCATCGAGGCAAGACAGCCATTCGTCCAATGGTTCGGCCACCCAGTCGGCATTAGCCTGTTGCGCGCCTCGAAGTCGGCGATCATTGCGAAATTCCTGTGATCTCGTCTTCAACTCGTCAAAGACAAAGGGCTCCGTCTGCTCGGCGGCGTGCCGTTTGGCGTGTCGGTTCTTACGCGGCTTGTGTGGCGTGTTGTTGTTCATCATGTCCTCCTTGACTAATGGTGTGCAATCTATTGGTGTTGTGGTGCACGCTGAGCCAGGTAGCTCACGCACCGAGTGGGTGTGCCCACTATGGCTGAAAACGCCGTATGACGCAGGAAAAAACGACCATTGTGGTTCTAGCTTCAAAACCCTTGATTTCCAACGTTCTTGTGTTCTTCAAACCCTGTGGATAAGTTATTAGGCATGTGCACAACTGCTAACAACCGCGAAATCATCGAGCCACGCATCATTCAGTTGGTGCGGGAACTGACTGCCGCCCCCGCCACCGACGAGGTTGCCGACGCCCTGAAACCGGTGATGGAACAGGTTGTGGACCAAGCCGCCTCCTCCAGCCAAGGAGGCAAACGACTGCGTGCGCTGCTCGCATTGGACGCCTTCGATATTCTTGCCGGCGACGTGACTCCTGATTGGCGTGATGCCATGATCGACCTAGCCTGCGCCATTGAAGTGTTTCAGACGGCCGCACTGGTGCATGACGACATCATCGACGAATCCGATCTGCGCCGGGGCAAGCCTTCCGCACATCATGCCTTGGAGCAGGCCGTACACAGCGGTGCCATAGGCCGTGGCTTGGGCCTGATGCTCGGCGACATTCTGGCCACTGCCTGCATTGAAATCACACGCCGGTCCGCCAGCCGTCTTCCCAACACCGATGCCCTGAACGAGGCGTTTCTTACCATGCAGCGCGAGGTGGAAATCGGCCAAGTACTGGACTTGGCCGTCGAGATGACCCCGCTGTCTAATCCCGAAGCTCTGGCGAACGCCTCATTGAACGTATTCCGCTGGAAGACAGCCAGTTACACCACCATCGCTCCACTGCTGCTTGCACTGCTGGCCGCAGGAGAGAGCCCGGATCAGGCCAGACATTGCGCGTTGGCCGTCGGCCGGCCGCTCGGACTGGCGTTCCAACTGGCGGATGACCTGTTGGATGTCGTCGGATCAAGCCGCAATACCGGAAAACCAATTGGCGGAGACATCCGAGAAGGCAAACGCACAGTGCTGTTGGCTGATGCTCTGTCTGCGGCAGATACGGCGGATAAGGCCGATCTGATTGCCATCTTCGAAGCGGATTGTCGCAATGACAACCAGGTGGCCCGCACCATTGAACTGTTCACGTCGACCGGTGCTCTTGATCGATCCCGCGAGCGCATCGCTGCCCTATGGGGTGAGTCCCGTAAGGCGATTGCCGGTCTTGAGCTGAATTCCGAAGCGCAACGCCGTCTGACCGAGGCTTGTGCGCGATTCATCCCCGAATCCTTGCGATAGTCCGCAATGCGAGCCGCCGGACCATGAGACCATGGACACCGGTGAAAACCCATGAAAACTATGCGCTGATGCTCCGGCCGCGTAACCGGGGCCATGTACACTGAACGTGTTTAGTCGTGATTAAAGGAACCGTACGATACAACATGAGTGAGAACGAGCCCGCGCAGATGATTGAGGGACGCTACCGCATCGTGCGCAATATCGCCGAGGGTGGTATGGCCACCGTGTATGAGGCCGTCGATGAGCGTCTGGGGCGCACCGTGGCGATTAAGGTCATGCACACACAACTCGCCAAAGGCCCGCATCGGGAGCAGTTCGTCGAACGGTTCCGCCGCGAGGCCAATTCGGCCGCGTCCATCGCCAACCCGCACATCGTTCAGGTGTATGACACCGGCGAGTTCAATGGACTTGATTTTCTGGTCATGGAATATGTGCATGGCGTCAATCTGCGGCATGAGATGAACACCCAAGGCACATTCTCCGTGCGTGAGACGCTGCGCGTGGTCGCGGAGACGCTGGATGGTCTGGCTTCCGCGCATCGCGCCGGCGTGGTCCACCGTGACATCAAGCCCGAGAACATTTTGATCAATGATCGCGGCCATGTGCAGATCACCGATTTCGGTCTGGCCAAGGCCGCCAGCCAGGCCACATTGAGCTCCACCGGCATGCTATTGGGCACCGCCGCTTATCTGGCTCCCGAAATGATCGAGAACAATCAGGCCACCGCGCAAGGCGACCTGTATTCGGTGGGCATCATGGCATGGGAGATGATGACCGGCAAGGTGCCGTTCGATTCGGATAATCCGGTGACGCTTGTCTTCAAGCATGTTCATGAGGACGTGCCGTCCGTGGCCACGGTCTGCCAGGGCATTGATCCGTCCGTGGCGGCGTTCATCGCCCATCTGACCGCGCGTCAGGTGGATGCCCGCCCCGCCGATGGCGCGGCAGCAGCTGAGGAATTGAGCCAGTTGGCCGCCAAATTGCCGCTGGAGGCGTGGCAATACCGTTTGCATGCCGAACCCATCGGAGGCGATCATACCGATGCCACCGCTGCAGCATTGGTAGGCAATATCGCCGAGCAGGCCCCGCTGACCGGCGTACCTGCCGGTGCAGCAACGTTCGAGCCGTCCGTACCGGCATTTTTGGTCGATGATGCCGCAAGCAATACCGCCGATACCGGTGGCGCCGCAGACGTCAATCCTCCGGCGCCTCCGGTCGCCCCCACCACGGCACTTGATTCGTCGATGTTAGCCGATGCTTCGGCTCCCCATAAGACGCAGATCATGGCACAGTCCGGCAGCGAGACACAAGTGCTGCCTCAGGCCGGCGATGCCTTCACCCGAGCGCTTGCCCTTTCCGATGAGCCGGATGTCGCTTCCAATGGCACCGGGCCAAAGAAGCAGCGCAGCAAAAAACCGCTCATCATCGTACTGGTGATAGTGCTGGTACTGGCTGCAATCGGCGGAACCGCCGGCTGGTGGTGGTTTGCCGGACCGGGCAGCTATTGGAGTGTGCCCAAGCCGGATGACGTGACCTGCGATGCGAATGCAAGCACCGAATGCTCGTTGGCCGGCGCGGATTGGGCCACGTATGAGAGCACGTTGAAGGCTCTCGGCATCCCCTACAAGACGCACAAGGAATACAGCGACGACGTGGCGGAAGGCAAGATCATCTCTTCTTCCGTGAACAAGACCAAGGCCGTTGTGAACAGCCGCATAAGCAAGCGAGCCAATCAGGAGCTTACGGTGGTGGTGTCCAAGGGCGTGCGGATGACCACCATCCCGAAGGATATTCTCGACGCGAATTCGGCCAATGGCAAGGACCCGTTGAACGCGCTCAAGAAGGCCGGCTTCGATAATGTCAAGCATGACGAGTCGAAGGATGAGTATTCGATGGACACGCCGCAGGGTGTGGCATTGACGATCTCCCCTGATCCCGGTACCACGGCCAAGCACAACGATGAGGTGACGGTTACTTTGAGCAAGGGACCGATGCCGGTGACCATGCCTAACATCGTCGGTAAGACCCAGGATGAGATGCAAGCCGCGCTCGGCGAGTTGAAGCTCACGGCCAATGTCACCGAACAGTACGATGACAAGGTCGAGGCCGGTCAAGTCATTTCCGCGTCTCAGGAAGCCGGAGCCCAGCTGAAGTGGGGCGATAGCGTGGACGTGGTGATTTCCAAGGGTCCGGAGATGGCGACGATACCGTCCGGCCTTGTCGGCAAACAGGAAAGCGCCGTAACCAAGACACTTGAAGGTCTCGGGTTCGAGGTGAAAACCGACAAGGTGCTCGGTGGCCTGTTCGGCACGGTACGTACCGTGAAAAGTGGCGATACGGACCTATCCAACGGCGGCAAGATTCGCTTGCGCGATGCCAACGGCAACCCCACCGTCATCACCCTCACCATCGTGTGAGATTTGAATGAGGCTCCCTCTGTCTTCAGACGAGGGAGCCTCATTTGCTAATTACTTTTCGGCTTCTTCAGCGGCCTGCTGGGCCTTGAGCTCGGCCTTGACCTTCTGGGCGTATTCGTTCACGAATTCCTGACCGCTCATTTTCTGGATTGCGGTGGAAACACGATCGGTCAGCGAACGCAAATCATCATGTGTAATTTCATCAGCCGGCTTCTTCGCAACCTCAATCGGCTTGCCATACAACACCTTGGTCTTGCCCTTCTTGGGAATCGACGTGCCAATCGGCTGCAGCTTGTCCGAGCCGATGATGGCGGTCGGAACAATCGGGCAACCGGTCTCGAGCGCAAGTCGTGCGGCACCGGTGTGTCCCTTGTACAGTCGACCGTCTGGGCTGCGCGTGCCTTCAATGTGGATACCGAACAGGTGCCCATCCTCGATAATCTCGCGTGCATGCTCGAGTGCGCCAAGCGACTTGCTGCCACCGGAACGATCAACCGGGAACACGCCCACGGACGTGAACCACCACTTCTTGAACTTGCCCTTCAATCCCTTGCCCTCGAAGTATTCGGCTTTGCCCATGAAGTGCACCATGCGCGGGCAGGTAATCGGAATCAAAGCATCGTCAATCACCGCCAGATGGTTGGCTGCGATAATCGCGCCACCCTCTCGAGGCACGTTATTCAGTCCGCTGACAGCAGGGCTCAAACGATGATGAGCAATAGGGCCGAGACCTTTGACGAAGAACCAGTAGAGCACTTGGCATTCCTCCCGCAGACGAACTAGCCATTGGCCGGTCGCCTGATTAGAGTGACAGTTATGACTGAGAACCAGAATAGCAATGCCGACGGAGAGCGGCCAACCCCCACGCCGGGCAACGGACAGGATTCCGATACTTCGTCCAAGTCGTCGACTCCCGGTGCCGCCGGACAAGCCACGAATGGTGCCGATACACCGCAATCGCATGACGCGAACGATTTGGATGCGGCGTGGGCCGCGTTCGAAGCCGAGCATCAGGCCGACTTGCATGACGTGGCTTCCTCCAGGCAGGCCAAAAAGTTCGAGAAGCAGGCCAAGAAACGCGAGAAGGAGGCGCTGCTTTCCGTAGATGACTTGGATATCGGCTCGTTCACCGATGATGCTCGCCCGAGCCGTGGCGGCAAAAAAGGCAAGCAGTCAGGTCCCCGTGATTTCACCGGCTCCAGCTGGCTGGATACCGATAATGTGATGGACACCTATGATGATGGCGGCTTCACTCCCCCGAACCCTGATCTTGGTCCGGTCAAAGCGTCTACGGTACTGCTGACGGCGTTGCTTATCATTGGTCTCGTAGGCGAAGCGGTGATGATATTCGTCCCCGGCTTGAACGCGATTCCTCTCTTGGGCGCGCTGCTCAATATTCTCTTCGGGCTGGGCGTCATTTTGGGCTTGGGTGGATTGGTGGCCAAAATTCTCAACCGCAAAGACCGCCCCGGTGATCAGGGCGGCTATTACGACGACGGCGCGAGGGTGTAGCTCGCGTAGGCTGTGTGGTCCTTGGCTCCCCTCTCTGAGGCTGAGCCGTTAAGCGAACAGCCCAGTGGGCTGTTTGTAGGCGAGGTGTGAGAGATAGCGAACCAATGTATTGCGGGCGTGTCTCGTCCGTAATTGCGGTCGAGCCACGATAGGTCACGAATTGAAGTCGATGGACTCCTGTAACTCGGCAATCATGGCCTTGATGCGGGCGTCGCCTCCCCACCAGTTGAGACGGATCGTCACGTCCCCTTTGGCCGGCACAACCGGCACATCAGCGGCACCAACCGAAGTGCCGCGCGTCGCAGTCACGCACAAGGCCACGGCCGCCATAACAGTCGCCATATAGACACATAAGCCCCCCTCATCAGAGGAGGCTGAGTACGGTGTATCACGCCTTGGACTTGGCGGTTTCGATCCACTTGTCGAACAGGGCTTCGGCCTTGCCGGAATCGACGGTTTCCTCGGCCAGCTTGTAGGCTTCGGCGAAACGCTCGGCCAGTGTGCCGTTGCCGACCAGATTGCCGTCGGCCACGATGGCGGAGGCGGCGTTGAGCAGTGCGGTGGTGCGGGACGGAATGTCCTTGCCGGCCAGGAAGTCCTTGAATGCGTTGGCGTTGACGTCCGGAACGCCGCCCTTGAGCTGTTCGACGGTAATCTTGGCCAAGCCCAGATCCACGGTCGGGTCGAACTCGGTTTCGGTGACCTTGCCGTCGCGAATCTCCCAGACGGAAACCGGGCCGGTGGGGGCGAGCTCATCCATGCCCTCATGCGAAGTGTAGACCAAGCCGGACTGACCACGGCTGGCGTAGACGGCAGCCATGATCGGGCTCACCTTGCGGTTGGCGCAGCCGATGGCCACGTGTGCCGGGTTGGCGGGGTTGGTCAACGGTCCCAGGATGTTGAAGACGCACGGAATGCCGAGCGCGGCACGAATCGGGCCCACGAAGCGCATGGCCGGGTGGAAGGTGCGGGCGAACGCGAAGGTGATGCCCACCTCGTCGCCCACTTCGCCGACGGCCTCCGGCTTCAAATCCAGCGGCAGGCCGAGGTCTTCGAGCACATCGGCGGCACCGCACTTCGAGGATGCAGCGCGGTTGCCGTGCTTGACGATCTTCACGCCGGCTGCAGCGGCGGCCACGGAGCCCATGGTGGACAGGTTCACGGTGGCGAAGCCGTCACCACCGGTGCCCACGATGTCGGTGGTCCCACCGGAAACGTTCAGCGGCACGGCGTGGGAGACCATGGCCTTGGCGGCACCACGCACCTCGTCGGCGGTCAGTCCCAGCTGCTGCTGCATAGCGAGCGCGGCACCCACGGCGGCCGGATTGGCGTTACCTTGCATCAGGTCGTCCACGAACCACTCCGATTCCTCAGCAGTAAGGTGGTCTCCCCCGACCAGCTTGGTGAGAATCGACTTCCATGTGATCTCGGCCATGATGCCCTCCTTGGCGTTTCCTACGCCGTGTGATGTATGTTCGCCGCTCATTGTAATGGTTCGTCATTTCAAGGCCCTGAATCTTCCATATTGCAAAATATGGCGCTATTGCTGTTTTCGTGGATGTCGGTTCGTCGTCGAGCCGTTGGTTTCGTAAGCGTGAGGGGCGTTCCCGCGTATTCTGTTTTCCGACCAAAGAAATGAATCACGAAGAACGCCTGGGCAAAAGCCCATTCACCGGATTGCCGAACGTCAAAGGCACGGTTGCAGAGGATGCGCGGATCACGGATTCGCCGCCGCGTTCCGAACCCGTGCTCGAGATCCGGGTGCGTCCACGTGCGGGTATGCTCCGATGCTCCCGATGCGGAAGGAGGCGCCGCGGGCATGACCAGGGCGGCGGCGTGCGGCGTCGTGGTCGCTTCCGTGCCGTGGGCCGAGCCGGGCAGCCGGTCCACACGCGATTTCGAATCGGAACGCGCGTGGCCGATGAGCGTCGCGAACCAGAAGACCGTAAGCGGTTTTCCGCACGTCGCGTGGCGCGCCGCCGGAAGACGCCGCCCATAGGGTCGCCGAACGGTTGAAAGCGTCGATGCCGTCTCCGTTCGGCGGCCTCACGTCGATCGGCGTGGACGAGACCGGCTACCGCAAAGGCCACACGTGCATCACCGTGGTCGTCGACCACGAACGGCATCGGGCGATATAGGCGCACGACGGGTACGGCAGGGACGTGTTCGGCCTGTTCTTCCAAACGTTGACGCCCGAACAGCGCGCCTCCATCAGGGTCGTCGCCGGGGACGGGGCCCGGTGGATCGACTCATGCGTGCATGAGTGGTGCCCGAACGCCGAACGCGCGCCCGACGGGTTCCACATCGTCAGTTGGACGAGCGACGCGCCCGACAACCCACGAAAACAGCAGAAGCCTCTTTTTTGTGCTATCCCGTAAAACTGCGGGACGGCAGCTCATTTTCGCCGTTTGAGCCGTGCCGTCCCACATCACCCTTTGCGGACCGTGACACCATAACACCGAGAATGGCGGAATTTCAACGATTCCGTAATTCGTACTGCGGGACGCCACGCTAGTCAATCGATTGACACTCGTGCCATCCCGCAACAGTGTGGGATACGACGTCAAAATCCGCGAAAATCGCGTGCCGTCCCGCGCGTACGGCACCGCACGAATACATGCTGATGAACCGCATAGAAAATGGCTCCCCGTGTGGGGAGCCATGAGCTAGTTACTAACTAGCGATGCGTCACTTCTCGTTCTGGCCGTGGCACATCTTGTACTTGCGGCCGGAACCGCACGGGCACGGGGCGTTCTTGCCAGTGCCAGGGAAGGTGCGGCCGTCGGCCCACGGCGTCTTGAGCTCTTCGCTCTTCGGACGCTTGGAAACCGGGACCTTGCCTTCGGCGTGGCTGATCGGAGCCGGTCCGGCAACAGGCAGCGTGGACTCGCCGGCCCCGGAGGCGGCTGCGGATTCGGCGATCGCCTGCTTGGCGTCCGTATCCTCGTCCTCTTCCTCGACTTCGCCCTCGGCGGCCTCGACCACGGATTCGCCGTTCTCGTCGGGGCCGGAGGCCACGGCGATGGTGTCGGCGCTTTCGGCGGTCTCCTCGACCTCGTCAACGGCCTCGTCGGTGGTGGCGACCTGCTTGATGTCGATGTGGAACAGCAGCTGGACGGTCTCCTCCTTAATGGCCTCGATCATGGAGTTGTACATCTGGTAGCCTTCGCGCTGGTATTCGACCAGCGGGTCGCGCTGGCCCATGCCACGCAGGCCGATGCCGTCCTTGAGGTAATCCATCTCGTAAAGGTGCTCGCGCCACTTGCGGTCGAGCACGGCGAGCACCACGCGGCGTTCGAGATCGCGCAAGCCGGTCTCGCCGATGGTCTCCTCCATTTCGCCGTACTGCTGCCTGGCGTCCTCGACGATCAGGTCGCGCACGGCCTCGACGGCCTTCGCACCCTTGAGGCCGCCGACGATCTTCCTGACCTCGTCTTCGTCGACCTTGGTGGGGATCACGGTGTTGAGCGCCTTGAACAGGCCCTCCCAATCCCAGTCCTTCGGTTTCTCGGATCCCTTGTTGGCACCCTTGATGTAGGACTCGACGGTGTCGGAAATGAAACGCAGGATGTCCTTGTGGATGTCTTCGCCCTTGAGCACAGCCTGGCGCTCGGAGTAGATGACGGTACGCTGCTTGTTCATCACGTCGTCGTACTTCAGCACGTTCTTACGAATCTCGTAGTTGCGGGATTCGACGGCCTTCTGTGCGGTGCGCACGCCCTTGGTCACGGACTTGGCCTCGATCGGCTGGCCTTCCTCCATGCCCTTGGCCATGACCTGGGCCACCAGCTGGGTGTTGAACAGACGCATCAGATCGTCTTCCAGCGACAGGTAGAAGCGGGACTCGCCTGGATCGCCCTGACGGCCGGAACGACCGCGCAGCTGGTTGTCGATTCGACGGGACTCGTGGCGCTCGGTGCCGAGCACGTACAGGCCGCCCAGCTCCTTGACTTCCTCGTGCTCGTCCTTGACCTGGGCCTTGATCTCGTTCAGGGTGCCCGGCCAACGCTTCTCATACTCTTCCGGGGTGTCTTCCGGAGAGTAGCCCTCGGACTTCAGCTTGGCGTCGGCAAGGAACTCGACGTTACCGCCGAGCATGATGTCGGTACCACGGCCGGCCATGTTGGTGGCCACGGTGACGGCTCCCTTGCGGCCGGCGACGGCGACCACGGCGGCTTCCTTCTCATGCTGCTTGGCGTTCAGGACCTGGTGAGGGATCTTGGCCACGTCGAGCAGGGTGGAGACCACTTCGGAGCTTTCCACGGAAGCGGTACCGAGCAGCACCGGCTGGCCCTTGGCGTGACGCTTGGCCACGTCCTTGACGATGGCGGCCAGCTTCTCCTTCTTGGTGCGGTAGATGAGGTCGTCCTGGTCCTTGCGGATCATCGGCTTGTTGGTCTTGATCGGCAGCACGCCCAGCTTGTAGGTGTTCATGAACTCGGCGGCCTCGGTTTCGGCCGTACCGGTCATGCCCGCGAGCTTGTCGTACATACGGAAGTAGTTCTGCAGGGTGATGGTGGCGAAGGTCTGGTTCTCGGCCTTGACCTCCACGCCTTCCTTGGCCTCGATGGCCTGGTGCAGACCCTCGTTGTAGCGGCGGCCCGGCAGGATACGGCCGGTGTGCTCGTCGACGATGAGCACCTCGCCCTGGGTGACGACGTAGTCCTTGTCACGCAGGAACAGTTCCTTGGCCTTGATGGCGTTGTTGAGGTAGCCGATCAGGGCGGTGTTGGCCGGCTCATACAGGTTGTCGATGCCGAGGAAGTCCTCGACCTTGGTGATGCCCGGGTCCAGGATGCCGACGACCTTCTTCTTCTCGTCGACGTCGTAGTCCTCGTCGCGGGTGAGCTTCAGCACCAGCTTGGCGAACTGACGGTACCAGCGGGTCACGTCGCCTTCGGCCGGGCCGGAGATGATAAGCGGGGTACGGGCCTCATCGATGAGGATGGAATCGACCTCATCGACGATGGCGTAGTGGTGACCGCGCTGCACGAGGTCGGCCTTCTCCCATGCCATGTTGTCACGCAGGTAGTCGAAGCCGAACTCGTTGTTGGTGCCGTAGGTGATGTCAGCGTTGTACTGCTTGCGGCGCTCCGGCGGCTTCTGCTCGGTGATGATGCAGCCGACGTTCATGCCGAGGAAACGGTAGATACGGCCCATCAGCTCGCTCTGGTAGCTGGCGAGGTAGTCGTTGACGGTGACCACGTGCACGCCCTTGCCTTCGAGAGCGTTCAGATAGGTGGGCAGGGTGGCGACCAGGGTCTTGCCTTCACCGGTCTTCATTTCGGCGATGTTGCCCCAGTGCAGGGCAGCACCGCCCATGAGCTGCACGTCGAAGTGACGCTGGCCAAGGGTGCGCTTGGAGACCTCGCGCACGGTGGCGAACGCCTCGGGCATGATCTCGTCCAGGCTCTTGCCGTTTTCGATTTCCTGCTTGAACTTCGGGGTTTGGGCCTTCAGATCCTCGTCAGAGAGGGCGGAGATCTCGTCCTCAAGAGCGTTCACGGCCTTGGCCACGTTCTCCAGCTTCTTGAGCTGGTGGCCTTCACCCATTCGCAGGGCTTTGTCAATAATATCGACCACTGGGTTCTCCCTTGACTGATAAGTGGTGGTGTCCGCGTATCAGGATAGCGCCTCACACCGTCAGCAGTCGAATTTTTCGACCTTTTTACGAAAAAATGGACCGCCTCCATATTGGAAGCGGTCCATGCGGTATCAGCTGATCGTGTCAGCAGGCCTTACCTTCAGGCCTTCTTGACGTTCTCCGGAGTATCGATTTCGAACACGCCGTAGCTCCAACCGTGACGGTGGTAGACGACGGACGGGCGTCCGGTCTCCTTGTTCACGAACAGGAAGAAGTCGTGTCCGATCAGTTCCATCTCGTACAGCGCCTCGTCGATGCTCATAGGCTCGGCGATGTGCAGCTTGCGACGGATGACAATCGGCGTATCCCCAACCTGGACCTCCACGGATTCGCCAGGGCCAAGATCGGAGGCGACCGCAGCCTGCGGGCTGTTGTTCGGCTCTTCCTCCGGCTCCTCCGGCTCGGGCTCCGGGGCGATAACACCCAGATCCACCGGGACCGGGTTCGCGTAACCACGACGGTGATCCTTGCGACGGTCACGAGTACGACGCAGACGCAGCGTCAACTTATCCAGCGCCATGTCCAGCGCGCTGAATTCATCGGTGCTGGAAGCCTCCGCACGCACCACGGTACGTCCGGCGATAACGGTGATTTCCACGCGCTTGGCGGTATCGGCCTGACGCGGGTTGCCCTCATGGGTCAGCACGATCTGCGCGCGCTGAGCATCCGGGGCGATAGCGGTCACACGATTCATCTTGGTCTCGACCACATCACGGAACCTTTGCTTGACCTGCGTGTGGCGTCCGGTAACGACGATTTCCATGTTGACCTCCTCTAACTCAAGCGGTGTAACCCGCTATATGTGTTCCGAACGGCATCATCACCGACCGGGTATGTTTCATTGTAGACGAACAATGGGTGAACGGCCGGAAACTCGCCCAGAGAATATATGTTTATTCCCGGGCTTTTCTCTGCAATGAAACGATGTATATACTGGGGCTTTGGCAGCAGTCTCCTATAAGAAGATTTGATACCGGTTTATCAGGCTGGCTCGTTTGTTCG
This sequence comes from Bifidobacterium longum subsp. longum JCM 1217, assembly GCF_000196555.1. NCBI lineage: Bacteria > Bacillati > Actinomycetota > Actinomycetes > Bifidobacteriales > Bifidobacteriaceae > Bifidobacterium > Bifidobacterium longum. The sequence continues at coordinate 1,390,213 of NC_015067.1, forward strand.
TCATGGTAAATACTGCAATGGATAGGCAGCGTTTTCTTGCTCTTTCTCGCACATACCAAGCTCTTACAGATTTGATTCGTCTCCATACGACACGCCACAACACGCCCGACACGCCCCATCCGATATTCGGCGCGTCGTTCACGAATCGCCCAACTATGCCCAACCATGGAGAAAACAGGATAACCGGGCAACGGCATGGCCTCGCCGCAGGGCGGGATGCCGCCTTTTCCGCACCTTATGTATAATTGCAAGCTTGAGACCTCTTGATGGCCGCGGCCGTGATCTTCATTGGGATCGGCTGAGGAACTTCCGGGCTCCATAGAGCACGATGGCGGATAACGTCCGCCCAGGGTGACCTGAGAGATAGCGCAACAGAGAACAGACCGCCCGTCCTCGACGGGTAAGGGTGAAACGGCGGTGTAAGAGACCACCGGGCCTCTGGTAACAGTAGGTCGCATGGCAAGCCTCATCGGGAGCAAGGCCAAGCAGATGGCGGTAAGGGCTGCTCGCCCGTGTCATCGGGTAGGCTGCTAGAGCCTGGCGGTAACGTCAGGTCGAGATGGATGGCCATCCGTGCCGTGCGTTCGCGCACGGCACGACAGAACCCGGGGTATAAGAGGTCTCATTTTTTTCTTGGCTACACCAACAATTCGGCGGCGACTCGACGGAGGGTTTCGGGGCTGTGGCCTTTGCGGCCGCCGGCGGACCAAAGCCGACGCTGACGGACCCGACGATCGAGGCCATGGGTTTTGCGGGCTATTTGGCGGCCCAATTCCCATGCGGCATCTTCAAAGATGCCATTTTGCTCAGCTTCGTCACACACCTGTTCAGCCAGCTTGCGGTCCACACCTTTGCGAGCAAGTTCCATGACCGTACCACGACGGCCCATCATGCGACCGGCACAATAGCGTACGGCCGATTCGGCATAAGCGCCGTCGTCAATCAGTTGCACGCGAATCAGCCGTTCGATGACCTCGTCCACGATCGCCTCGCCGTACCCTTTGGCAAGCAATCGTTCGCGTAACGCACCGGATGCACGCGGGGCCGCGTCCAGCAAACGCAATGCAGCCTCGCGGCAAGCGTCCAAATCATTGGGATCTTCGACAACGGCAGCGTCTCTCCCCCGTCGAGAAAAACGTCCCGACGGTTTCGACTGAACATGCTGCTCGGCAATGGGCATGTCTTGCGACGCAACAGGATTGCGCCGCAAGAACGCTTCGGCACTAATCATGTTCAGGCCTTAGCTGTGCCGGCCTTGGCACGGGTCGTTTTGGCAGCAGGCGCCGCTGCGGCCTTGCTGTCCTTGGCCACGTCGGCAGCAGCAGCCTCGCTGACGGCGGCCGCTGCTGCGGCTTCGCCATCTTCCGCGAACTGATCGGCGGAACCGATCAGACCGAACTCGGCCTTGACCTTGTTCTCAATCTCCTCGGTGATGGCCGGGTTGTCCTTAAGGAACTGACGGACCTTCTCTCGTCCCTGACCGAGCTGATCACCCTCATAGGTGAACCACGAACCGGACTTCTTGACCACGCCAACCTGCTGGGCCATGTCGATCACCGAGCCCTCACGGGAAATGCCTTCACCGTAGAGCATGTCGAATTCGGCGGACTTGAAAGGCGGGGCCATCTTGTTCTTGACCACCTTGACGCGCGTGCGGTTGCCCACCGCTTCGTCGCCGTTCTTCAAGGTCTGGATGCGGCGGATGTCGAGACGCACGGAGGCGTAGAACTTCAGAGCTTTACCACCGGTGGTGGTTTCAGGGTTGCCGAAGAACACGCCGATCTTCTCACGCAGCTGGTTGATGAAGATGGCGGTGGTGCCGGCCTGAGCCAATGCGCCGGTCATCTTGCGCAGCGCCTGACTCATGAGTCGGGCCTGCAAACCAACATGGCTGTCTCCCATTTCGCCTTCGATTTCGGCCTTCGGCACCAAAGCGGCGACCGAGTCGATGACGATGACGTCAAGCGCACCGGAGCGAATCAGCATGTCAGCGATTTCGAGGGCCTGCTCGCCGTTATCCGGCTGGGAGACGATGAGTGAGTCGGTGTCCACGCCGAGCTTGCGGGCGTAGGCCGGGTCGAGCGCGTGTTCGGCATCGATGTAGGCCGCCACGCCGCCCTTCTTCTGGGCATTGGCCACCACATGCAATGCGAGCGTGGTCTTACCGGATGATTCGGGGCCGTAGATCTCCACGATGCGGCCCTTGGGTAGGCCGCCGATGCCGAGCGCCATATCGAGAGCCAACGAACCGGTGGGAATCACCTCGACGTTCTGCTCGGGCTGGTCGCCCAGTCGCATTGCGGAACCTTTGCCAAAACTCTTCTCGACCTGCGCCAGCGCGGTGTCCAGCGCCGCCTTGCGCTTGGGATCGAGCTCGTGCTTGTCCTCGGCTGCCGGGTCCTTGGCCGGCTTGGTCTCAAGTGCCATGATCTTCTCCTTGTCGAAGTCGTGTGCGAATCGGATGCCTCCACCGTATGACGGACATGCCATGTGAGGCAATCCAAACCAACCATTGTGGTTCCAGCTTGCCCGAGCTTGGCCACCTGGCCTCCTTAAACCCTACTGCGGTAAGGATTATGGCAGATGGCAAGCACCCTGTGCACACGTATGCGGCTTCTTGTCACTGTGGATAACTATAACCACACACACGAACATTTGTTCGAATTTGGCGTGCAACACGCCGAAATCGCCAATTTCACGATTCAGCGACTCCGTAATCCCGCAGTGTCAGACGGCGGGCATGGGCGGCGCGTTATGATCGTGGCCCCAACGCTTGGAGTCCGGAACCTCCATTTGGTCGCAGAGCACATTCCAGACCACGCGTGGCTCCTCCCCCGCGTCCAGCGCCTCGACCACGGTCATATTCGCCAGTTTGGGCATCCGTTGATCACGCGACAGCGAACGACCGTAGGTCCGACCGAACACCTCTTCAAGTAATTCCCAGAATTCCCGTTCACGCATACACGCCAGTGTGCCACCAACCGCAGGACAGCAAAAACCCGCATCGCCACAAGCGATACGGGTTCACAGCTAGACATAGATTACGGGACGCGGCTTCACACCGCCAACCGATCAGCCCTCGACCGAGTCGAGATAATCAGCCACCATGCGCAGCATGCGCGAAGTGGAGACTCCGAGCGCATCGGCGATGGAGCTCAGCAGTTCGGAGCTGGCTTCCTTCTGTCCACGTTCGACTTCGGAAAGGTAGCCTAGCGAAACGCCTGCCTTCTCGGAGACTTCACGCAACGTGCGGCGATCGCGCGTGCGCAGCTCGCGCAGCACATGACCGATAGCACCACGCAGCGAAAACTCGCGAGGCTCCTCCTCAGCCACCACGGGCTCGGCGGCGGCAGTCGGCTTGTACGACGGCGAATCCTCATCCCACATACGTTCACGAACGGCTTGACGCTGATCCTTGGCCTTCTTGGCGGCCTGTGCCTTGAGCACCTGCTGCTGGGCGAACATCACCGCACGGCGCTGGGCCGGAGTCAGTTCACGCATACGGGCGACACCCGGCTGCACAGCCATCGGCTTCTTGGCGGCCACATCCATCTGTTCGTTCACTCGGGTCATCGTTTCCATCGCCATCGCCCCTTCCCAGGTCGGTTCAGTGTTTCCACTATGTACAACACGACAACCCAACGGTTTTATTCCTTAAAACTTGCTGTGAATAGACTCAAGTTTTGCAGAACGTGGAATACGGTGAGGCGACGAACCTCTTCGCGCATGCCATCAAGATGGAGTTCGACGGCTTTGAGCACTTCGGCATGGTCCGCGGTGAGGCTTGCGGGGATGCGCAGGCCCACATACACCAGTCCGGCCGGCTTGTCACCGTCCGGACCGGGGCCGGCCACGCCGGTGGTGGAAAGGCCGATGATTCGGTCGCCGTATTCCGGCTGGCTGTATAGGCGAGCGGTACCGATGGCCATCTGCCGGGCGACTTCGGGGTGTACGGCACCTTCTCGATCCAATAGGGCCTTGTCCACGTGCAGGATCGAGGCCTTGGCATTGATGTCGTAGGTGACAGCGGAGCCCAACAACACGTTGGAGGCGCCGGGAATACGCACGAACGCATCGGCAAGCAGGCCACCGGTCAGGGATTCAGCGCAGGCGATTTTCGTATTGTTCGCCTCGCAAATCTTGAGGATGCCGGCCGCGAGACTGTCGCACAATTCCCGCATTGGAATATCCGTCACTTCCGCTTCGGGGCGACGAACGTGTTGTACAGGTACACGGCACCCGAGTAGAGGCACAGGACCAATGCCACGTAGATGATGGCGTAGGTCAGGAAGTAGTAAGCGGTCATCCAGAACGGCGTGGCTTGTCCGTTACCCAGAGACCAGAACGGCAGCAGCAGCATGGACAGACCCACGCACTGGAATACGGTCTTGAGCTTGCCGGGCCATGCGGCGGCGATGACTTTGCCGCCCGGACGCTCCATGACGAAGAAACGCATAACGGTGATACCAATTTCGCGAATCAGGAACAGGATGGTTACCCACCAGCCGAGCTCGCCGAACGCGGAGCATACAATCATTGCGCCGCAAGTGAGCAGCTTGTCCGCGATCGGATCCATGAGCTTGCCCATTTCGGTGACCTGATTGTATTTGCGGGCCATCCAACCGTCGATTTTATCGGTGGACGCGGCGATGATGAACAGCACCGCGGCGACCCAGCGCATGGTCAGGTTGTTCTCACCCCAGGCACCGGCGAGAATGTCGAGTGTCAGGAAAAACACCACGAGTACGATGCGCGAGTAGGTGACTAGGTTCGGCGGCGCGTTCCATCCGTCGAACAGCGATGATTTGGGCGATGACTGCTTGTCCATTGTGTTCTCATCCATAGTGTTCACGTTACCCCCACACTTCTACCTTGAGTGAGTATTGGCTGGATATTGACTGCCATTATTCGGGAATCAGGTTGCGTGCTGATGGCCGCGTGGCCGCGCTTCTCTCTCCGCCCCTTCGGGGCACCTCCCTCATCAGAGGAAGGTCGATGGGTGAATTATTCGCCGAGTTCGGGCTGTTGCGGGGCGGTGGCTTCGAGCGAGCTGGTTTCGCCTCGGATGAAGGCGAGCACCTGCGGCAGGTCCTGCGGCTGGACGAGCACTTCGCGGGCCTTCGAGCCTTCGGACGGCCCGACCACGCCACGCGATTCGAGCAGGTCCATGAGTCGGCCGGCCTTGGCGAAGCCGACCCTGAGCTTGCGCTGCAGCATCGAGGTGGAGCCGAATTGGCTGGTGACCACGAGTTCGGCGGCCTGCAGCAGCACGTCCATGTCGTCGCCGATCTCCTCGTCGGGCTCCATGCTGTCTTTCTTTTCGGCTTCCTTGGCCATCTGTTCGATGTCTTCGCGGTATTTCGGCTTGCGCTGGGTGCGCACGAACTCCACGGCCTTGCGAATCTCGGATTCGGACACCCACGAGCCCTGCACACGAATCGGCTTGGCGGAACCCATCGGCAGGAACAACGCATCGCCCTGACCAATCAGGGTCTCGGCACCGACCGTGTCAAGAATGACTCGCGAATCGGTGGCGGACGAGGTGGCGAACGCCAGTCGGGATGGAATGTTGGCCTTGATCAGACCGGTGACCACGTCCACGGACGGACGCTGGGTGGCGAGCACCAGATGCACACCGGCGGCTCGTGCCAGCTGGGTGATGCGCTGGATGGAGCTTTCCACATCGTTCTTGGCCACCATCATAAGGTCGGCCATCTCGTCGACCACCACGAGGATGTACGGATAGGGGGCCACCTTGCGCTGGGAGCCGGCGGGCGCATGTACCTTGCCGGCGCGCACGGCCTCGTTGAAGTCCTTGACGTGGCGGAATCCGAAGAATTCGAGGTCGGAGTAGCGTGCATCCATCTCTTTGACCACCCATTCGAGGGCCTGTGCGGCTTTCTTCGGATCGGTGATGATCGGGGTCAGCAGGTGCGGGATGCCTGCGTAGGCGGACAGTTCCACGCGCTTGGGATCCACCATGATCAGACGCACCTGTTCGGGCGTGGCACGCATGATGATCGAAGTGAGCATCGAGTTGATAAAACTCGACTTACCGGAACCGGTGGCACCGGCCACCAGCAGGTGCGGCATCTTGGTCAGGTCGGCGGTCACGAAGTGGCCTTCGACGTCCTTGCCGATGCCGGAGAGCATCGGGTTCGGGTCGCCCACGGCCTTGTCGGAGCGCAGTACGTCGCCCAAGTGCACGATTTCGCGATCCTCGTTCGGGATTTCGATGCCGATGGCGGATTTGCCGGGAATCGGTGAAAGGATACGCACATCCGAACTGGCCACCGCGTAGGCGATGTTGCGCTGCAGGTTGGTGACTTTCTCCACCTTGACGCCGGGGCCAAGCTCGACCTCATATTGGGTGACCGAGGGGCCACGCAGGAAGCCGACGACTTTGGCATCCACGTTGAACTGTTCGAAGGTGGAAGTCAGCGCCCGGATCACGCGATCGTTGGCCGGGGTGCGCATCGCATGGGGCTGGCCTTTGGTCAGCAGGTTCAGGTCGGGCAACTGATACGGCCTATTGGCGTCGTCGTCTGTATCGTTGCCGGCGGTGGCATTCGGCTGGCCGCCCGTATTGGGCACGCCCTGGCCGACTCCGCTGCCGTCCGCATCGGCACCCGCGTAGGCTCCGGTCGCGGCTGCCGCAGCCGCGGCACCGGCGGCTCCGGCCGCTCCCATCGCACCGGCTGCCCCTGCGAGCGCGACAGTACCGGCCTGGGCGGCACTGGGTGCCCACGGGTCGTCTACCGCTCCCCCACCGGGCATGGCGACGGTCTGGCCACTGGTGATGACGCGGGTTCGGGAAGCGTCGCCATCATCTGCATCGGCAGCAGGCGCAGGGCTGGATAGGTGCGGACGGCCGTCGTACGAAGACGATGCAATGGTTCGCGCACCGATAATCTCGCCGGTCATCGGATCGACCACCGGGGTTTCGGCGGTGGCACCATGCTGGCTGGCGGCACGGTCGAATGGATCGTCGGCAGCATACTTGTCAAGAGTTTTGTCGTCTTCGGTCTTGGATTTGCGGCCGAACAGTCGTGCGAACAGGCTGGGCCGTGCATCGCCGGCCTGATCGTTGTCGCTTCCGTCATCGTCGCCGTCATGCGAGGGAACACCGTCGGCAAAGGCGAGAGTGGTATCTCCCACACGGACCTCGTTGGGGAACTGGCTGGCGCTCCCATCCGTCTCCTGGCCCATCGGCACATACGGTTTGCGTTGGATTTTAGCGGCGATTTTGCGCGCATCCTCCGGCAAATCGGTGACGTGGGTGCCGGTAATCATCAGCAAGGAGAACAGGCCGACGACCACGAAAATGATGATGGCGAACACGTTGGAAAGGCCCCAGGCGAGCGGTGAGCCGAGGAAGAAGCCGAACAGGCCGCCGGCGGATTGCAGAATCGTGATGTCGAATCCGGTGTGGTCGGCGGCGATCGCCACGTCGATGATCGAACAAATCGACCACATGAGCAGCACCCAACCGGTGACCACACGCGGGTTATTGGACCCTTTACCGGAATTGCGCATGAGTCGGAAGGCCACGGCGGCGAGCAACACCGGCAGCACGACGCTCATCAGACCAAGCACACCGGCCGCGGTGGCGTGAAGCAGCTGGCCGAATGGACCGCTGACGCGGAACCATTCGGACGCGCAGAACAGTACGGCGAGCACGAGCAGCAGGAAGCACAAACCGTCACGACGGTAGGCTGGATCGTATTCGCCGACGCCGGTGACGGCGCGTACGCCGGAGCCGAACGCGCGCGGAATCGCGAGCAGGATCTTCTTCCACAACGGCTCAGGTTCGAGGTCAAGCTCGGGCTGGACCTTGGTTTCGCCATCATGGGTAGACCCGTTGTCTTTGGATTTACGGGGTTTGGTGCTGTTGGAGGATGCTGTTCGTGCCATATCGGGTCTGATTCTACTAGTACGGGGGTGCATGGTTGGTGACGACACCGTGACGATATGGTCGATTGACGAATCCCGACAGCCGATTCGCCGCGTTCGTCTGAGTCGATTCCCCGCTGGGGCGCGAATATGCCTTATCATGGGTTGCATGACACCCGCAGAGCGTGCGAGCGCAGTCGCATTTGCACTCAAGAACTGCGCACTGGAAGCGATGACGCCGGGCGAGGCAACGATGCGCGCCGCGGCTGCCTACGAACGCGGCTTGAAGCCCGTGACCCATCTCATCGACGTGGCGGACGAACAGACCGCCATGCGTCTGCGCGCCACCGCCGACCCTGCCGGAAAGGATCGTCTGGCTGCCGGCAGTCTGGATGATCATGCCACGGATCGGGCGGATGCGGTGTTCGCACGTACCGTGTTGTTGGCGGAACGTCGATGGAATCCGTCTGGCGACTTGGATGAGCTGACCGCCATTCATAAGGGGCTGTTCGAAGGCGTGTTTGAGGATGCGGGCAAGTTGCGTACCTCAAACACCACACGCGAGGTGACGAACGACCGGGCTCGAGCCGCGAATCCTGAGGCGTTCTTCCCGGCTGGGCTCATTGAGACCGGCGCGCACAACATCGCGATGGAGTTGGCGGACAAGCGCAACCTGCATGCGTTGGATCGCGACGTGTTCGTTCACGCGTTCGCTTCTATTTATGATGAGCTCGGTTATCTGCATCCGTTCCGTGGCGGCAATGCGATGGTGCTGCGTATATTCGGTTCACGCTTGGCGCATGACGCCGGCTGGGATCTCGACTGGGGCTCAGTGACGCGCGAGGAGTATCGCTCCGCCAAGCACTCGGCATATCGGGGCGACACGTCTGCACTGGAGACGATGTTCGACGCGATACTACGCCCGGCGAATCCGACGCGTGTGTTCTTGATCGCCGGCTGGAATCAGGGGCCTGCACACTGATTGCGGGTGATTGCATCGGCCTTTGGCTGATTCCTACGCCGTGATATCGCCCAGATGATGCTGGGTGTATTCGTCGGCTCGGGCGTCGATCGGGTCGTAGTCGCCGGCGTCGGCGTGCGCGATAATGGCCATCGCGTTGTCGACCAGTTTCGGGTTCAGGGCCTGCAGCCAGTGGATGCGCGGGTCACGGCCGAACCATCCCATCTGTTTGCGGGCGAGTCGCTTGGTTTTCTGTGCGATGTCCGCGAAGGCGTCGTTCACATCCCAGATGCCGTCCAGCAGGTCGATGATCTGCTGATAGCCGAGCGCACGTACGGCGGTGGCACCCAGATGCGGGCGCAACCGTTCGACTTCTTCGATGAACCCATCGTCATACATCTGCTTGGTGCGCAAATCGATGCGATGGTCCAAATCCGGGCGGTCCAGGTCGAGTCCGATCTGCACGGACGGAATCACGTACCGGTAGCGCGGCAGACTGGCCGAATACGGTTTGCCGGTAAGCTCGATGACCTCCAGCGCACGGATGGTGCGGCGTGGATTGCGTGGGTCCATGCGCGCGGCGGCCTCGGGGTCTTTGGCCCGCAACTCGTCGAACAAAGCACCGGCACCCTCGGTTTTCTCGCGTTCCTCAAGACGTGTGCGCACGTCGGGATCGGTGCCGGGGAAGGTGATGTCATCGATGGCCGCTCTGGCGTACAAGCCGGAGCCGCCGACGAGAATCGGCCGTATGCCACGTGATTGCAGGTCGGCGATGGTCTCGCGCGCAAGCTGCTGGAATCGGGCCACGCTCATCGTGTCTTCGGGGTCGATGATGTCGATGAGATGGTGCGGCACGGCCGCCTGTTCCTCGGCGGTGGGTTTGGCGGTGCCGATATCCATGCCACGGTACATCTGGTAGGCGTCCGCGTTCACGATTTCGGCCCGCTCCCCCGCTTCGGCCAGACGCCGGGCGATGGCGATGCCCAACCCCGTCTTGCCGGACGCGGTGGGACCGACGATGGAGACGACTCGTTGCGTCATATACGCCCCCTCAGTGCCGCACGGAATAGGTCTGGCCGGCGGCCACGTCGGGGTCGGCAAGCAGATTATGGCGGCCGGCGTGTGTGACGGTGGCCGTGACGAAATCGCCGATTTCAGGTACCGGTTCGCCTTCAGGCACGCCGATGTGCACCAGCACGCCGGTTTTCTCGCGGCCGGTGACACGGTGGGTGTCGGTGTCCTTCTTGCCGAGTTTGCCGGTGATCATCACTTCGACGTCGCGGCCCTCGAATGTGGCGAGGTTCTCTTCGGTGATCTGCTCCTGCAACGCCACCAGACGGTCGAACCGGTCCTGCACCACGTCGCGCGGAATCTGTTCCATTGCGGCGGCCGGCGTGCCGGGGCGTGGCGAGTAGATGAACGTGAACGCCGAGGAGAAGCGCGCCTGGCGCACCACGTCCATGGTCTGTTGGAAGTCCTCTTCGGTTTCGCCGGGGAAGCCGACGATGATGTCGGTGGAGATCTGCGCGTCGGGCATGGCGGCGCGGATGCGGCCCAGTATGTCGAGGAACTTGGCGGAGCGGTAGGAGCGGCGCATCGCGCGCAGGATGCGGTCGGAACCGGACTGCAGCGGGAAGTGCAGCTGGTGCATGATGTTCGGCGTTTCGGCCATCGCGGCGATGACGTCGTCGGTGAAGGCGGCCGGGTGCGGCGAGGTGAAGCGCACGCGTTCGAGACCGTCGATGGTGCCGCAGGCGCGCAACAGCTTGCTGAAAGCGTATCGATCGCCAATACCATAACCGAACGAATTCACGTTCTGGCCGAGAAGCGTAACCTCCTTGGCACCATCGGCCACGCATTGGCGAATCTCATCAAGAATGTCACCGGGGCGGCGGTCCTTTTCCTTGCCTCGCGTGGTGGGCACAATACAGAACGTGCAGGTGTTATTGCAGCCCACGGAAATCGCCACCCACGAGCTGATGCGGGAGGCGCGGGCGGCGGGAAGCTGGCTCGGGAACTGCCGCAATTGTTCAGTGACCTGGACCTGCGCCTTGCCGGTCGCACGATTCTGATCCAACAGCTTGGGCAGATCTTCGATGTTCTTGGTACCGAACACCGCGGAAACCCATGGCGCAGTATCCGCGATCTTCTTGCGGTCAAGCTGGGCCATGCAGCCGCCAACGGCGATCTGCAGGTTCGGCCGAACCAGTTTGACGCGATTGAATCGGCCAATGGTGCCATACATGCGTTCGGCTGCGTTCTCGCGTACCGCACAGGTATTGAGCACCAGCAAATCGAGGTCATTGTCATTGATCTGGTCCTCGGTTGCAGGCACGTAGCCATTGGCCTCCAGCACGCCGGCGATGCGCTCGGAATCGTGCACGTTCATCTGGCAGCCGAGCGTATGGATATGGAACACGCCCTTGCCGCGTTTCTCCAGCAAACCATCGGTTCCATCGGCTGCAATCGAGGCGCGCTCCGCCTCGGTCATCATGTCTTCATTCATAACGACCGATTCTATCGACGGGGTTCGTCATGCTCCGGTCACGTATGCCATTGGTTGTCACGATGTCAAATTATGGGTTCTTGGAAAGATTCCCCGCGAACGTCCAGATTGGCTGGAATCCGCCGAGTATATTGGTGGACGTGATACTTGACCGACATAGCCGACTCAAAACCTCCGATCTGCAAGCCCGTCTCAAAGCGTTGGATCTTCCGGGAGGCACCTTCACTCCCGAACAGGTCGTTGAATTCGTTGACCTCATGCAGGTGTATGAAGGCGCGATGTACGAGATCAGCACCAAACTGGAGATTCTCGACGACGAGTTCCAGGTGCGGTTCAGCCATGACCCGATACATCATATGGAACGCCGTCTGAAGTCGGTGAGCTCGATCATCGGCAAACTGGAGCGCAAGGGTCTGCCGATCGGCGTCAATTCGATTAAGGACAATCTGTTCGATGTGGCCGGCATCCGCGTGATCTGTAATTACCGCGACGACGTGTATTCCGTGTCCAACTATCTGTCGTCGCAGTCCGATATTCAGGTGCTGCGCGTCAAGGATTACATCAAGAACCCGAAACAGAACGGGTATCGTTCATTGCACGTAATCTACGCGGTGCCCGTGTTCCTCTCCTCGGGCGCGCATTACACGCCGGTGGAGGTGCAGTTCCGCACCATCGCCATGGATTATTGGGCGTCGCTGGAGCATGCGCTGCGCTACAAGACCGATTTGCCGGACAACAAGCTCGCCGAGCATTCCCAGACGCTGCTCGACTGCGCGCGCTCATTGCAGAACATCGAGGTACAGATGCAGAACATCCACCGCGACATCAACGGCGCGCCGCAAGTGGGCGAAGCGCCTAAGACCTCGGACTGAGGTGCTATGGAATCGGCCTGCGGCCGATTCATTCACCGTTGCGGCCACTTCGGCAGCCTGGCCGGCGCTTGGGCCAGTAGGGTGCCGAGGAAGATGAGGGCGCAGCCGAGGTAGCCGCGCGGGGTCATCACTTCACCGAGAAGCAACGCACCGCCTACCGCCGAGAAGAACGATTCGAGGCTCATCAGCAGGCTGGCTCGCGTCGGTGGCACCCATTGCTGGCCGACCACCTGCAAGGTGTACGCGATGCCCACCGAGCCGATGCCGGCGTACAGAATCGGAATCCAGGAATGAGCAGCGCCGGCCCAGTCGACCGAGCCTTCGATCAGCGAACCCGCCCAGCTCAGCACGGCGGTGGTGCAGAACTGGCCGAATGAAAGCTTGATGGCGTCCACGGTGCCGCCCAAAGTATCGATCACCAGAATATGCACGGCGAACAGCACGGCCGTGAACACGAGCAGGATATCCGCCAGGCCGATCGAACCGAAACCATCGGTGATGCACAGCAGATAGAAGCCGGCGATGGACAGCGCCACGGCCACGAACACCAGCATGCCGATGCGCCGGCGCAGGAACACGAAGGCCAGCAACGGCACCATCACGATGTACATGGCGGTCAGGAATCCCGCACGGCCGGCCGATTTGCCGTACAGAATGCCATACTGCTGCAGGGTGCTGGCGGTGAACAGCACGATGCCGCAGATCACGGAAATGACCACCGGGTTGGCGAGCAATCGCGCCACGGCCGAATCGGGCTTGTTCGCATTCAGCTTGGCACCGGTGATGGTAACGACGTCGGATGCACCGTTCGATGCGGCATCTGTGGAGACGGCCACGGATGCCTCGGTCCCAACGACATCGGCCCCGGCTGTATCGCCCTTATCCGCGCTCCCCCGGCCACGCATCCACAGCAGAATCGGCACCAAAGACAGTGCTCCCAGCGTGAAGCGCGCGGCGTTGAAGAACATCGGCGACATCGAATCCATGCCCTGGACCTGCGCCACGAACGCAAAACCCCAGATCAGCGCGGTCAACAACAGGCTCAGCATGCCTACGAGTTCTTGTCTTTTCACGGGGAGCCAGCCTAACGTGCGAATGTGACAGACATGAAAAAGCCCGGCCACAATGTGGTCGGGCTGTGACGTTTGACGGGCAGGCTACATGCCGCTCGCCAATCGGCTGTCGAGGCTAGTCCCTGTTGCCGAGCAGCTGCAGGATGTACAGGAACATGTTCACGAAGTCGAGGTACAGGTTCAGGGCGCACAGGATGGAGATCTTCTTGACCATTTCCGGGCCCTGGGCCTCGTATTCGGTCAGCAGCGCGCGCGTGGACTGCGCGTCGTAGATGGTCATGCCGGCGAACAGGATCAGGCCGATGGCGCAGACGATCTTGGTCATGCCGTCGACCTGCACGAAGGCGAGCACGATCTGCGAGATGATGAGCACAATCAGGCCGATCATCAGGATCGGGCCGGCCTTGAGCATGTTGAACTTGGTAGTCATGCCGAACATGGTCAGCGCAAAGAAGAACGCGGCGGTGACACCGAGTGCCACGCCGATCGAGCCGAGGTCGTAGACCATGAAGATCGAGCTCAAGGTGAAGCCCATCAATGCGGCGTACACATAGAACATGACGCGCGCGGTGGCCGACTTCATCTTGGTGACGCGCATGCCGAGCACCACGGCCAGGGCAATCTGCACCACGCACAGGCCGATGAGGCCCACCATGCCGGTGGCCATGAGGAAGCTGTAGTAGGCTCCAGTGATCTGGCCGAGCACGGCGACCACGGCGGTGACGAGGATGCCGATGGTCATCTCGCCGTACACCTTGGTCACTGAGACTCGGCGGGCTTCCTCATAGTTGTAGGTCATCGTCGTGTTGATGGTGGCCGCACCCGCACCGGCACCAGTACCCTGCGGCACGTATTGGTAGGTGGGAGCGCCCTGCGGCTGGGCATAGTAGTTCTGGCCGTAACCGGACTGTGCGTATTGCTGGCCATATCCAGACTGTTGGGCGGCGTTGTAATCAGGCGTGTTGTATTGCGGGTTGTATTGCCCGTTGTTCTGGGGCTGCTGACCGAATGTCATAATCGCTCCTTTAGCGTTTGTTCCAGTACCAATCTTAGAGGAACAAAGCTGAACATTCCATGAATATGATCGATCGGCTCGTTCTGCTCATCTCAAAGCGTAACGGGCGTTTCCACCATGCGCGTGGCATGCACTTGAGATTCGATTGACATTCGATCGCAGCTTGGACCGCCGCGCGATTCACTGCAACGTGAAGGTATGCGTCACCTTGGTGTCTTGATCCGTTGATAGGAACGCAGTGACATCCACCGTAATCGGCGAATCGTCTTGCAGCACATAGCCCAGCGTCACCGTTGCCGCGGTCCCGGGCTGTGCTTGGGCCAAATACGAATTCGCGTCATAGCCTTCAGGCTGATCGAAGTATACTGCCGTCTCCAGTTCGGTGCCGTTCTGGAACACGTTCGGGTGAGCCAAAGTGGCGAACGAGTTGTTCTTGGACGTGTTGTTCGTCCATTCATAAGTCACCAGAGCGGTGGGCTTGCCGTTATAGTCGTTGACGCTTTTCACGGCGGAGACTATTTTCACGTGGGCACCTTCGATATCACCTTCCAAATCCTGCTCGCCCTGCGCTTTCTGCTCGGATGCCTTGCTCTTGGAGGCATCAGACGATTTGCCCGCGGACTTTGATGATGAGGATTGTGACGTGTCGATGCCCTTGGACTCCTTAATGGAATCGTCAATGGCCTTGCTGGCAGCGGACTGCATGGCCAGCGTGATCACAATGGCCAACACCGACAGCACCGCCGCCACAATGGACAGCACCTTGCCGCGTTTCTTGCCCCGGAAGGTGCCCACTATGGCGATAATCGCCAGTATGACGCCGATGAAGCCAAGGATTGCGGCGATATTGTTGACGATGGGAATAAAACTCAGCACCAAACCCAACGCGCCAAACACCACGGCCGCGATGCCGCAGATGGTGGTATGCAGATGTTGCGGTTGCGGCGGCTGAGGCTGAGGCTGTTGTGGCTGGTACTGCTGTGGCTGGTACTGCTGTGGGGATGAGGGAACCGGCTGCGGGGCGATGTTGTGGTTGGACATGATGTGCTCCTTCTCGTATTCTTCCCCGAAATAGGGATGTGAGCACGACGCTACCGGCCGCGAAACAGCGACGTTAGTGGACGAACGGTCATTGTTCGTTGCCTGTTCGGGCAATACGGAGGTGATAACGGTGCCCGCATGTCCAGTGGCGGGGGCCGGATGCAGGTCATACAGTGGAAAGCATGACGAACCCACAACGCGCCGCCGGGCCATACCCCGGTTTCCGACCCGGCTCACGGCCTGACGCTCGCCCTATGCCCGGCACGGGGTCCCCGGTTCCTACACCGGATACGGACGAGGTGCCCGTGACTACGCGCGTATGGTGTTCGGTCGTTATGGTGCCATTGGCCAGTTTCATGTGCATGGCGCAAACCTCGTTCTTCGCCCAGAATTTTGCGCAGGATTCCGCAGGATACACGCTGATGGTCCTCTGCACCTTGCTGGCATTCCCGGCAGGGTTCCTGCTCTTGGCCCGCAGCGAATACCCGGAGGCGACGTTCTGGATCGCCTGCGCGCTGGTGGTCGTGTTCCCGTATGACTCGCTCATCGCACTGATGGCGATGACCTCATTGCTCGCCCGTCGTTCAAACCGGAACACGACCATCCGCGCCACGGTTGGCGGCACCATCGTGACGCTCATCTCCCAGCTCCGCGACGCCCTGCAACAGCCCAAAGCCTCGATTTGGCATCTGATTTTCGCTCAACCGCATACCGGCGGCGATTCAGGCTCCCCGATGGTGATGCTGGTGGAGGAGCCGACCGTCATCATCACCGCCACGGTGGCCTCACTGGTGTTCGTGACCATCGCTACGCTCATCGGCCTGCATATCCGTTCGCGCGCCCGCCTGCGCACGGCGAATGCGGTGGCCAGCGCGGCCACCACGCATGCCGCGACCCTGCAGACCGACCTGACCAACCAGCAGCTCGCCGACGCCATCGCAGCCGAAGCGCACGACACCCTCGCGCATTCCCTGTCCCTGATGGCCCTGAACGCCAGCGCGCTCAAGGCGGAGGCGGCCAAGCTCGGCGACTCCCCCGAAGCGCAATCGTTGGCGGATAAGGCCGAGGACATCCGTCGGCAGTCGGCCGGGGCATTGGACGAGGCCCACTCGATCATCGACATGCTGCGCAACCCGCACCAGGCATGGGAGCAGCTCGCCCCGTCCGACGACACGTCGCTGACCCGCGAATCGCTGGATGCGCTGATTGCGGACACGCGCAACTCGGGCACGTCGCTCAACACCTGGATCGATATCCAGCAGCTGAGCGTGATGGATGAGTCAATCGGCAAGGTGGCCTACCGCGCGATCCAGGAGGGATTGACGAACGCGCGGCGGCACGCGCCCGGAGCGCCGGTGTCGTTGGAGGTCTCCGCCACGCCGCAGGCGGGCGTACATATCCATATCAGCAATCCGATCGCCACGGATGCGACCGAGACGCAGCGGGCCCATGGGGCCGGACTGCCTGGTTTGGCAGCGCGCGTGCACTCGGTCAACGGGCAATGCCGGTATGGGATGGACGATCGGCACCTGTTCCATGTCGACGTGCAACTGCCTTGGCGCAGCTAAGATGGCTAGCGTGAGTGAGAAGAACGGGAATAGTGTGTCTGGTGGAAAGCCCGAACGCGGCGGTCTGACCGGAAGCGGCACCGGCTTAGAGCCCAAGCCGATCCGGGTCAGCGTCATCGATGACGATCCGATGATCTGCCAGGCGATGAGCCTGATCCTCAACGATTATTCCCACGGGCGCATCGAAGTCGTCTCCACGTCCACCGATGGCGAGACCTGCGTGAGGCGGGCTGCCGAGGAAAAGCCGGATGTGGTGCTGATGGACATCGCCATGCCCGGCGTGGACGGCATCGAGGCGACCCGTCTGCTGCGCTCGCTCTCCCCCGCGCCGCACGTGCTGATCCTGACCTCGTTGAGTCCGTCCGGCACCGTGGAACGCGCGGTGGAGGCGGGCGCCGAGGGGTTCGTGTCGAAAACCGATGCGGCGGACGATATCATCCGCCGCATCATCGGGGTATGCGAGGGCGCGCCGCAGTTCAACACGGCCAGTCAGAAACAGCTGATCGACGATCTGAGCGTCACGCGGCCGCGTTCGCGCCGCGATGAGGCGCGCGCCCTGCTCGACGCGCTGCCCGACCGCGAGCGCGAGGCCGTGATGCTGGCGGCCGAGGGCTATACGAACGCCGAAATCGCCTCCCGCATGTTCATTTCGGAGCGTACGGCGAAGGCGCATCTTTCTTCCGCGGCGAACAAGCTCGACATGGGCCGCGTGCAGATGGCGCGGCTGGTGGAGCGGGCCGATCTGCCGGCGCGGCTGTAAGTCGTCCGGTTGTTGAGCCGTATCAGTCATAATGGGAATATGAGTGAAGCGATTATTCGAACATTACGTAGGGATGACTATCCGGCGCTGATCGACCTGGTGCGCCGCACCTGGTATGCCGAATTCGATGAGCGGACCGGTCTGCTGGCGGCCGAAGCGGACTGGGAGAACTGTCTGGCGCGCACCACCAACGCGTTCGTCGCCGAACTGGACGGCCAGCCGGTCGCCCTGATCGTGGGGCGCGTCGATGCGCTGGACCATCGGAGCCCGCTCAACTCGCATCGGATCAACTCGTGGAACGCGCTGGCGCGGCTCGTGTTCGCGAAGGGCGGAATCAAGGCCGCCGGCGAGATTCTGGGCATTCTCGGCATCGACAAACGGCTGCGCGCCCAGGCCGCGAGCGCCGGGCATGACTATGCGGCGGAAGTGGTGCTGTTCGTACTTGACCCGGCGGCGCGCGGCCACGGGCTGGGCCGGCGCATGTTCGAGACGCTGATGGACGCGTTCCGCCTGGCCGGCGTGCGCGACTACTTCCTGTTCACGGACACCACATGCGATGTCGGGTTCTATGTGCATCGCGGCCTGACGCAGGTGTGCGAGCAGTCACTGCCCGCATCCGTGCCGGGAGAAAACCCGTCTTCGTTCTACTTGTATGAGGGGTCGGTGCCCGAGCCGGCGTGATGTGCCCGCCGTCGGGCAAACACTGGTAGGCTTGAGCACAAGTTGGTATGCCGGCATACCGTCCACAGGCCGGCGACGAAGGGGCTGACATGGCAATCAGTGCGAAGGAACTACCACTCGGGAAAGTGTTCACCCCGGATTTCCGGTTCACGATCCCCTCATTCCAGCGGGCCTACATCTGGAAGACCGAGAACATCCTGCAACTGGTAAGCGACTTGGATGACGCCTGCAAGTCGCCCGGTACTCCGTACTTCCTCGGCTCGCTAATTCTGGTGCGCGAGGGCGATAACCGTTACGACGTAATCGACGGGCAGCAGCGGCTGGTATCCCTGTCGATCATCATCGCCGTGTTGCGCGATCTGGAGCGCGATCCGGACCTCATGCGCCAACTCGATGCGCTGCTGGTGGAGCCCGGCGACAAGCTGCGCGGCATCGTCACCGAGCCTCGCCTCACGTTGCGCGAGCGCGACGCAGCGTTCTTCCGCGAACACGTGCAGGAAGACAATCTCGAATCCGTGTTCGATATGAACGACGATGATCTAGCGACCGCAGCGCAACGCAATATCGTAGCCAACATCCGTAAGACGTACGACGAGATTTCCAATTGGTCGGATGCCGGACGCCAGCAATTCGCGCAGTATCTGGTCAACGAGGTGACGCTGGTCATCGTGACCACCGACGATCTCGACGGCGCGCATCGCATCTTCGACGTGATGAACATGCGCGGCCTGCCGCTCACCTCGTCCGACGTGTTCAAGGCGCGCGCCACGGCCGGCCTGTCGACCGCCGAACTTGACGTGTACGCCGCCCGTTGGGATGACATCATTGACCCGATTGGCGACGATCCGCATGACTGTGAGGAATTCTTCGCCTATCTGCATCTCGTGCTCACGCACAAGCCGGCCACCGACAAGCTCATCGAGGATTTCCTGGCCGACGTGCTGCAACCGTACATCGACAAAGGCACGGTGCCCACGTTCATCAACCAGGTGCTGGCACCCTACGCGATGGCGTGGCGGATCATCGCGCGCCCCAGCGATACCGTACTGCCCGCCGAGGTGCGTAGCCGGCTTGAGGGATTGGATGATTACCGCAGCCACGAATGGAAGCCCGTGGCCATGTGGGCGTTGGTCAATTCGTATCGCGGGCTGGGCGACGCCGATTTGTCGCCGTTTGTGGTTCGTGCCTCGCGTATCGCCAGAACCACGGCCACGCTGGAATCGTTGGGTGCCCATGACGAGCGTCGGCTGCTGGAAATTCTGACCGCATTGGAACAGGTGACCGGCATCCGCACGCTGAATCGCACTGGAGCGTTGGAGCGGCGCGGTTATGCGAACGCCGCCATCCGTGATCTTGACAAGGGCTATCTGGTCCAGCGCGTGAACGGGTTGCATGTCTCGGACGGCGACCGTGAAGGCGCATTGGTCCGTTTGCATGGCGAGATGCAGGGTGACGGCGATTTGGTCCGTCTGCTGCTGATTCGCGCCAACGAGCAGAAGGCCGGCATGCAGTTGGATCGACCACGCCGGTTCAGTGCGCTGCCGATTATGCCGTTGGATATCGAACGGTCGAAATCGTTTGCGGACTGGCCGCAGGATCAGCATGATTTCTGGATGTACCGACTCGGCAATATGGCGCTGGTGCAGGGCCCTGAGGATCAGTTGGACAGGTTGAGTGAATATCCGGCACGTCGCGACCGCATGCTGTTGCGCGCGGATTCGCGTCGTTTCCCGCTGACCAATCAGTTGAAGGATTTCGCTGACTGCACACCTGCCCTGTTGGAAGCGCGGCAGGAAGAGGCGGTCCGACTCATCGTGGAATACTGGGGCATCCGGTATGACAAGGACGCCCGCGATCTGACCAAGCAGAATGTCGATGAGTTGTCGAAGACCTCTCCACGGCCGTCTCATAGTTCGCGGCGCGTCACGATCCGGCAGGTGATTGACGCGGGTCTTCTGGTGCCGGGCGAGCGTCTGGTGTGGGAGCGGCCGCGCAAGGGCGAGCGCTGGTTCGTCACGGTCACCGAAAACGGTCGTCTCCGTCTGGATGACGGCTCCGAATATCCGACTCCGACCGCCGCGGCCCGTGCCGCCGCCGGAGGACGTCGCGGCGGCGGTCTGGACGTGTGGAAGCGCACGCGCAACGGCCAGAAGCTCAGTGACATCTGGAAGCAGTTCCGTCTGCAGGCGCAGTAGCCGGCACATCATTGGTGGCTCCCCTCCGTGAGGGGAGCCACACGCTTGTCTATGCCAGCGCCGCCACGATTTCAGCCGGCGTTTTGCAATATTCGGGAAAATGCTTGGCTAGTTTTTTGTCATACGTCACCACATAGGTGGCCCCGGATTGTTGTGCGGCGGCGATAATAAGGTCATCCTCGAAATCGTTATGCGCGTGCCGCAACGACTGCGCCAATTCACATTCCTCCGCGCCAATCGGCACGATTGTCATGAGCTCCTTGAGTTTGCTGATTCCCGACCATGCCACCTCCGGCAATATCAGCTTGGCGGTGGTCGCAACGACCATGGATTCGTCATTCATGAATCGTTCTTTGAATCGTTCCGGGGTGATGTAGAACACGTCCTTCAGCGACAGTGACGCACAGGACAGCTTTACCTCCCGCTCGACGCATCGCTCGAACAGTTTCATGACATCCTTGATGAACCGAGGCGTACAGAGCATGTAATAAATAAGGATATTGGTGTCGCACAAGATCGACACCTGCTTTGACTGCCTCATGACAGACTCCGCTCCTTCTCCAAATAACGCGCATAGTCCGACTGATGCCTGTATTCCTTCAGCCGTTCGTCAGCTATCTCATCGCGGAACTGCTTGTAGGTAAGGCCTTCCATGAGGTCGGTGTCTTCTGAGATCAGTCCGGCCTTGACCAGTTCCTTGTGTACGTATCCGGCACCTTCTCGAATCAGTTTCAGCTTGCGCTGCTTTTCCTCCTCGCGGGCTTGCTCTTCGGCGGTCGTTTCCAAGGCCGGCACTTCCTTGCGGTCGGCGATGTACAACCACAGCGACCGGATTACGTCACTCACCGATACGCCTTTGCCCTTGAGGACTTCTTCGACCTCGTTCTTCAGTTTCGCATCAATGCGAACGTTCATTTGGACCATGGTCATGGCAACCTCCATTCCAAAGATGCTATACAGTATAGCATACTGACGTGCATGAAAAAGGCCGGCATCCGTTGGTGGATACCGACCTTTACTCCCCCTCAGTCAGCTTCGCTGACAGCTCCCCTCAGAGAGGGGAGCCAGAATAAGTCACTTCATGAGGTTGCGCAGCACGTACTGGAGGATGCCGCCGTTACGGTAGTAGTCGGCCTCACCGGGCGTGTCGATGCGGACCACCGCGTCGAACTCGGTCTTGGAGCCGTCCTCGTGGGTGGCGGTGACGTGGACCGTCTTGGGGGTCACGCCCTCGTTGAGCTTCTCGACGCCGGCGATATCGTAGGTCTCGGTGCCGTTGAGGCCCAGGGACTCATAGGATTCGCCTGCCGGGAACTGCAACGGCAGCACGCCCATGCCAATCAGGTTGGAGCGATGGATGCGCTCGAAGCTTTCGGTGATCACGGCCTTGACGCCGAGCATCACCGTGCCCTTGGCAGCCCAGTCGCGCGAGGAGCCGGTGCCGTATTCCTTGCCGGCGAGCACCACGAGCGGCACCTTGTTGTCGATGTAGTCGCGGGAGGCTTCGAAGATCGTGGTCGGCTTCTTGGCGAGGAAGTCGTAGGTGAAGCCGCCGGGCGTCACCTCCTCGCCCACGGAGGCGAGCAGCTGGTTGCGAAGGCGGATGTTGCCGAACGTACCACGCACCATGATCTCATGGTTGCCTCGGCGAGAACCGTAGGAGTTGAAGTTCTTCGGCTCCACGCCGCGCTCGGTCAGGTACTTGCCGGCCGGGCCGGAGGCCTTGAACGCGCCTGCCGGGGAGATGTGGTCGGTGGTGACCGAGTCGCCCAGGAGGGCCAGCACGCGGGCGCCGTGGATGTCGGCGACCGGGTCCGGCGTGGCCTTCATGCCGTCGAAGAAGGTCTGCTTGCGCACGTAGGTGGACTTGTCGTTCCACGCGAACAGCTCGCCTTCCGGCACGTCGAGGCCCTTCCAGCGGTGGTCGCCGTCGAACACGGAGGCGTAGTCTTTGAGGAACATCTCGCGGCTCACAGTGCCGTCGACCACGGCGGCCACCTCGGAGTTGGTGGGCCAGATATCCTTCAAGTACACGTCATTGCCGTCCGCGTCGGTGCCGAGCGGTTGGGTTTCGAAGTCGAAGTCCATCGTGCCGGCGAGCGCGTAGGCGATGACCAGCGGCGGGGAGGCCAGATAGTTCATCTTGACGTCCGGGCTGATGCGGCCTTCGAAGTTGCGGTTGCCGGAGAGCACGGCGGTGACGGTCAGGTCGTTGGCGTTGATCGCCTCGGAGATCTCGGGCAGCAGCGGGCCGGAGTTGCCGATGCAGGTGGCGCAGCCGAAGCCGACGAGCTGGTAGCCGAGCGCGTCGAGGTCGTCCTGCAGACCGGCGGCCTTCAGATAGTCGGCCACGACCTGCGAGCCGGGGGCCAGCGAGGTCTTGACCCAAGGCTTGGGCTTAAGGCCCTTGGCATGTGCGTTGCGGGCGATCAGGCCGGCGGCGATCATCACGGACGGGTTGGAGGTGTTGGTGCATGAGGTGATCGAGGCGATGGCCACGTCGCCGTTTTCGATGTCGAAATCGCCGCGGAAGTCGGTGGACACGGCCACCGGATCCTTGACGGTCTTCTCGGTCTCATAGGCGGGAGCGGTCTTCTCGAACATCTCCTTGGCTTCGGAGAGCAGAATGCGGTCCTGCGGGCGCTTCGGGCCAGCGATGGACGGCACCACGGTACCGAGGTCGAGTTCCTCGTATTCGGAGTACTGCGGTTCCACGTAATCCGGGTCGGAGGCGTCGCCCCACAGCTTGTTGGCCTTGGCGTAGGCTTCGACCAACGCGACCTGTTCTTCGGAGCGGCCGGTCAGGCGCAGGTAGTCGAGCGTGACGTTGTCAATCGGGAAGATGCCGCAGGTGGAGCCGAACTCGGGGCCCATGTTGCCGATGGTGGCGCGGTTGGCCAGCGGCACGGAGGCGATGCCTTCGCCGTAGAATTCCACGAACTTGCCGACCACGCCGTGCTTGCGGAGCATGTCGGTGATGGTCAGGACCACATCGGTGGCGGTAACGCCCTCCGGGATGGAGCCGGTGAGCTTGAAGCCGACCACGCGCGGCACGAGCATGGAGATCGGCTGGCCGAGCATGGCGGCCTCGGCCTCGATGCCGCCGACGCCCCAGCCGAGCACGCCCAGACCGTTTTCGGTGGTGGTGTGCGAGTCGGTGCCCACGCAGGAGTCGAGGTAGGCGAGCGTGTTGCCGTTGGCCTCGGCCTTGCTCATGACCACCTTGGCCAAGTATTCGATGTTGACCTGGTGGATAATGCCGGTTCCCGGCGGCACCACGCGGAAGTTCTTGAATGCCTGCTGACCCCAGCGCAGGAACTGGTAGCGTTCACCGTTGCGCTGGTATTCGATGTCCATGTTCTGCTGGACCGCGTCGGCGATGCCGTACTTGTCGATCTGCACAGAGTGGTCGATGACCATATCGGACTGGACCTGCGGGTTGATGACCTCCGGGTCGCCGCCAAGGTCCTTGACCGCGTCACGCATGGTGGCGAGGTCCACGATGCAGGGCACGCCGGTGAAGTCCTGCATGATCACGCGGGACGGCGTGAACTGGATCTCGTGGCTGGGTTCGGCGTTCGGATCCCAGTCGAGCAGGGTCTTGACGTGTTCGTCGGTGATGTTGGCACCGTCGATGTTGCGTACCAGATTCTCGACCAGTACCTTCAGCGAGTACGGCAGATGATCGATGCCGTCAAGATTGGCGATGTTGTAGTAATCGAAGTCCTTGCCGGCTGCCTTGAGGGTAGCCAGCTGGTCGTCGCGTAAGGACATGCTTCCTCCGAAATCATGAATCGGCTTATGATGCCGTTGATTATCCGATACAAATGGTACGGGTACGTTACTTTGGCTCTGGCGTGTCGGCTTGAAGTGTGAGACAATTCGCCGCTATTAGATATTGAAACCGTGCTGGCGCAGTAGATTGCCGAATATTCTGCCGACCAGCGGAGCCAGCCATAGACAGATCACGAAAATCATGGCCGCGCCGCCCAACGCAATCAGCGTGGCCACCAACGCAGTGCCGGTAGGCAGAATCAGCGCGAAGAAGTTCGCCACGAACGGGATGAACGCGCCGATGATGCCGGCCGCCGCGAACCCCGCGACCAGCGCACCTCGCCAGCTGTTGAGCGGCCTCGCCACACGGGCCAGCACAAACACGCCCATCAAAAACAGAATAATGGCGCTGGTGGCGCGCAAAGCCGACAGATCGGCGTCATTGTTCACCACATCCCAGCCCATGACGTTCGGCAGGGTCCATGAAGCCAGCAACACCGACAGCGCGGTGGCGATGCCGCCCGGCAGCGCGAACGTGACCACGCGCTTGAGGAATCCCGGAATATAGCGGCGCGTGTTCGGCGCGAGCGCCAGAATGAACGCGGGCATGCCGATGGTGAGAGCGCCGATATACGTGATATGGCGCGGCAGGTATGGGTATGGGATTTGCGTCAGCACTACGCCGAGCGAGATCAGCGCGGAGTACACGGTTTTGACGAGGAACAGGCTGGCCACGCGCTCCATATTGGCCATGACCTGACGGCCTCGCGCCACGACGTCCGGCAGGTGCGAGAACTTCGAATCCACCAGCACCACCTGGGCCACGGCCTTGGTGGCGGGTGCCGCATTGCCCATGGCGATGCCAAGGTCCGCCTCCTTGATGGCGAGCGCGTCGTTGACGCCGTCGCCGGTCATGGCCACCACGTGGTTCTGCGTGTGCAGCGCTTGCACTATGGCCTTCTTCTGGTCGGGCAGCACGCGGCCGAGCACATCGACGTTTTCGAGCACGCGGGCAAGTTCGTTCACGTCCTCAGGCAGTTCGCGCGCGTCCATCGCCACCGGCTCATGGTCGCCGGTGAGTTTCACTCTGCGGGCGATGGCACCCACGGTCACTGGATTGTCGCCGGAAATCACACGACAGCGCACACCCTGCTCACGGAACCAAGCGAGCGTCCGCTCGGCGTCCTCGCGAATCTTCTCAGAGCACAACACCAACGCCACCGGCTCAGCCTGCACATCCAGTTGCGGGTCGTCCGAGACATTGGCTCCCTCAACTGCTCCCCTCAGTCGCTTTTGGCGACAGCTCCCCTCGGAGAGGGGAGCCAGCTCGCTCTTCTCGGCTCCCCTCTCCGAGGGGAGCCGTCCGCGAAGCGGACTGAGGGGAGCTGTAGACCGCGCAACCAGCAACACACGGTTGCCGTCATTGGCATACTCGTTAACCCGCTGCAACACCGACGAATAGTCACCCTCAAGCGCAGAAATAATAACCTCCGGCGCCCCCATGTACCAGGTCTCGCCGGATTTACGCACCGCGCTCCATTTGCGCGCCGAAGAGAACGGGACACGAGACTCAACCGCACCTGCCCCATATCCTTGGGCCTTAAGCCCGGCGAGTACGGCTTGGCCGGTGCCGTTGGGCTGCTCTTCGTTGCAGCAGTCGTAGAGAGACTGCGTGGCTGCCTGTTCCGCAGTCGCATTGGCGGAGCCGAGCATCACGAGCCGGTTGAAGGCGATACCGCCATCGGTGATCGTGCCGGTTTTATCGAGGTTCAGCGCGTCCACGCGAGCCAGTGTCTCCACGGATTCAAGCTCCTGCACCAGCGTATTGTGACGGGCGAGACGCATGGCGGCCACCGCGAAGTTCAGCGAAGTCAGCAGCACCAAGCCTTCGGGAATCATGCCTACTACGCCGGCGACCGCGGAAACCACGGCTTGCCGCCATTCGCCGGTGGAGAGTGCCGTGCCCCAACCGCCGACCGTATGAATCTGCGAAAGAATCAGCAGAATGCACAGCGGTACCACGAGGAAGGTCATGAATTTCAGAATCGTGTTGATGCCCTTGTTCAGGTCGGACACGGTTTTCTTGTATACCTTGGCCTGCGCGGTGAGCGTGGCGGCGTAGGAATGGCTGCCGACCGCATTGACCTTGACCAATGCCATGCCGGAGACCGCGGTGGCACCGGAATACACCTGCTCCCCCACCTTGTGGCGCACGGTACGAGATTCGCCGGTGAGCATGGATTCGTCGAGTTCCAGTCCCCAGGTCTGGATGATCTGCCCGTCGGCCGGCACCTGTTCGCCGGCACGGATCCACAGCAGGTCGTCGAGCACGATCTCGTTGTGGGGCACCTCCACGTCCCTGCCGTCACGATGCACGAGGAATTCGGAGGCCACAAGGATGGAAAGCTTATCCAACGTGCGCTTGGCCCTGAGTTCGGTGACGATGCCGATGCCCGTGTTGATGATGATGACGAAACCGAACACCGCGTCCCTCCAGGAACCGGTGATCAGCACCAGTACCATCGCGGCGAAGATGATGCCGTTGAACAGCGTGAATACGTTGGCTCGCACGATATCTTGAACCGAACGCGAGGTGGATGTTTTCACCGCATTCGATTGGCCACTTTCGATACGCTGCACCACTTCTTTGGGGGTAAGACCGGTTGCTCCGATCTCAGGCATTTCCACGGCTGTTGTTGCACTCATATTCCCCAGCCTACCGCGTCTTGTTTCGCAATCCGCTAAGGCTCAGGGATGATTCAGGGTGCTTTCTCAGCTTCAAGGGCCTGATTCGGCTCAGGAAACGGTGACTTTGATCTCGCGTTCGTGGGGTTCGTCGCGCGTGATGGTGAGCACGGCGTCAGTAATAGTCATTGGCTTGGTATCGGCAGTGTCGCCAGAATCGGCACTGTTGGTGTTGAGGTGAAGGATGACGGCGTACAGCAGTTCATCTTCGGGCGCATGCTTTGGATCAATGAGAGCGACTGGAATACCGGCTTCACGCGCATTGGTCAACGTCTGGTTCCAGCTCTCCCGGTTGGCGTCGGTAACGTCGATGCCGCTGATAACCACGATTTTGACCGCGCGAGCTACGAAATCGGCAACACCCTGCTGTGCGGTGGCCGCATTCTTGTCGACGCCAGTATGAGCATCCATACTATCGGCACCGTTTTCGCTGGTAGTGCCGGCGTCAGAAGATTCGGTTTCACCGGATACACCATCAGTTGCGTTTGCCGAGCTTGCGGATGTTTCGAGCGAGGCATAGTAGACATTGAGTTTGTCATCAGACAGCGCATTGATGACGAACTCGTCTGCGGCGGTGTCAGTCGACCCCACAAAGCCGACTGTGACATCCGTGGGATGTGTGGAATCGTGGGCGACTTCCGGCATGCTGTCTTGGGTATCGCCAACCGCCCTACCGGCCGGCGTGCAGGCGGCCAGGGACAACACAGCCGCCATGCAGGCCAGCAATCCGAGAATTCGTCGTGTCATATGCTCACCTGTCAGCGGGTAAACAGGGCCACCGTCTCAACATGGTGGGTCATCGGGTAGATATCGAAGGCACGGATGTCTTTGAGCTCGTAGCCTTCGCCGATGAGTGTCGCGGTGTCGCGTGCGAGGCTGGTGGGATCACAGGCGATGTAGACCACGCTGGATGCGCCGGCCGCGGCAATCTGGCGGCAGACCTTGGCACGAGCACCGGCACGCGGCGGATCAAGCACTACGACATTCGGCTTGGCCAGATGCGCCGGCACATGGTCCAGCGTGCGCGAGACGTCACCCGCGCGGGCGTCCACGTCGTTCAGGTTCATGGCGCGCAGATTGCGCTGGGCGTTCTTGACGGCCACACGCGCGCCTTCAACGCTGAGCATGCGGGTGCGTTCACCGGTCATTGTGGCCAGCGGCAGGGTGAACAGGCCGGAACCGGAATACAAATCCCAGATTACGGCGTCCGCCGCTGACTGCAGCTGCCCGTTGACCAGGTTGATCACGTGCGTACCGAGGGCGATCGGCGCTTGGCGATGCACTTGCCAGAAACCGTTGGCGTCAACCTGATAGTCGAAGGTCGTGCCGTTGATGGTCACCTGTTCGGTGAGCAGCTGGGAGCCGGCGCGCAGTTCGCCGTCCACAAGTACGGCGTAATTGTCGTCTGCTGCCGCGGTATCGACGATCTCGCCGCGCGGTTCGGGCACGGAAAGACGAATCTGGGAGCCGGGTTCAAAGCCGCCCTCCCACACGTGTTCGCGCTTGGCGACGTCCAGCAGCGTGCGCGTGGCAAGCGGCATGGTGTCGATGGCCACGCGGTTGTGTGTGCCGCGCCGGCGCATGGATGGCATGCCGTTGTCGTCGGCAATCATTTCGATGCGGGTACGCCAATTGAGGCCGCCGGCTGCCTTGTCGCCGGGCATGCGCTCGATGGGAACGGCCACGTCGATATGGCCGAGTCGGCTCATCTGTTCGGAGACGGTGATGGCCTTCCACTTGAGCTGGCCGGGCAAAGAGACGTGCACGAGATCCGCGCCGCCCACTCCCCCGCCCATCGCCAAGGGACCGGCAAGTGGCCATGCCGGGGTGACTCGGTCTTCGGACGGCTCGAGAACCTCGACGACTTCGCCGGTCCAGAACCGGTCGTCCCGGTCGTGGGGCTCGTCAAGTTCGACTCGCACGAGTTCGTCGGGCAAGGCGAAGCGGACGAACACCACACGACCGTCGATATGGGCCACGCAGCGGCCTTGGTCGGCGTATCGTTCGATACGAACTTCAGCTTGCATCATCGTCCTTTCCGGTTGCGCTCGGTTCGAGTTCGGCATCAACAGCGACTTCAGTCTGTATCTTCCTAGCCGCGACCTTATGCCGGTGCATCGGCGTGGCAATAATGAGGTAACTCACCCAAATCGCCAATGCCCAGAACGGAATGCCCATGAGCAGGCGGGTCACGCCGAGTGCAGCTACATGGTTGGTCAGATACAGCGGCACCTGCACCACCAGCCGCAGCAGGAACAGACCGACCCACAGGCCGGTGACAATCATATAGGCGCGTTTCAGGGCCTTGTCGTCCATCCAGTCATGGAACCATGCCTTGAAATGCTCGGTGGGCAGGCTACGGATGAATTCGACGACCAAACCCAGTCCGGGCACGCGCGCAATCAGCGACACGGCAAGCAACGCGGCATAGCCAGCATTGGTAATGAATCCGAAGATGTAGTAATTGCGGGCCTCATGAGTCTGCCATGCCCAAATCAGGCAGATGCCTACCGCCACCAGACCAGAGACCGCGCCCATTACCGACTGGCGCTGAATCAGTCGCACAATAACCTGCAATACCGCCAACACGGCCGAAACCGCAATGGTGAGATTCAGATTGCTCGTGGCCACGAACAGTACGACGAACACCACGCCAGGCAGCATGGATTCGATGACGCCACGCGGGCCACCGATGGCGTCGATGACGGAGAAATCCTCGCCTTCATTGCCGGCGTCGGCTAGAGCGGACAGGCCGGTGCGTTTGTTGTCTGCCAAGTCTCTTCCTATAAATCAGCGAACTTCGGAGAACATCGGGCCGCGAGACAGCGTGGTCTTCACTTCGGTCTGCTGGTCCTGGCTCAACGGGCCCTTCGGCTTGTTGTCCGGAATGTCCTTGAAGTGTTCCTTGCCGTTCGCCTCGCCGGCTTCGGCCGCGGCCTTGGCGGCCTTACGCTCAGCGGGGGCGACCGGCGGATGCATCGGGATCAGATCGCGCGGCGCCAAAGGCTCCTCGCCACGCTCGACGACGATGCCGGCGAAGAACTTGTTCAGCGCCTCGGTCTCCGGGCTGTCCGGATCGATAGCAGCCTTGCCGGAGAAGATGCCACGCAGCATCCAGCGCGGGCCGTCCACACCAACGATGCGCGTGTTCACGGTCTTGCCGCCCTTGACATTGACCGGCAGCTTCAGTTCGGTGCCGAACACACCGTCCACTTCAGAAGCGGCCTTGTTGGCTTCAAGCAGGTCACCGCGAACGTCATCCCACAGTCCCAGGGTCTTGGGTGCGGCAAAGGCTTCGATCTCCAGGCTGGAGGAGCCGAAGGTGATGGTGGAACCAAGCACTTGCTGGGTGGCGCGGTTGGCCTTGATACGCAGTTGGATGCCCCGGAGGAAGGGCAGGTAGTAGGCGCCCAGATCCAGATAATCGTCATAATCGGGCACGTCCTCATCATTGACGTCCCACGGGCCTCGCTCTTCTCCGCGGCCCTGGTATTCGCTGGCCGGTTCGGCGAGCACGGTCTCCGCGCTCTCGGCCTTTGCGGCAGCGTTCGCTTCTGCGGCAGCCACCTTGTCTTCATCGACAGGCTCAACGGCCGGCTCGGCTTCCTTCTTGCTCTTCTTCTTGCCGAATCCGAACAGTCCCATAATTCCTCGT
The DNA here is from genome assembly GCF_000196555.1 of Bifidobacterium longum subsp. longum JCM 1217. Taxonomy (NCBI): domain Bacteria; kingdom Bacillati; phylum Actinomycetota; class Actinomycetes; order Bifidobacteriales; family Bifidobacteriaceae; genus Bifidobacterium; species Bifidobacterium longum. The sequence goes on from NC_015067.1 coordinate 1,420,952, forward strand.
TTCATGTAACGGTTGCAACCTTGCTAACACTAGCACTCAGGCTTAGAGAAAGCTGAGTCACACGTCGTATGTGATGGTAAGTGGCGCGTGGTCGGACCAACGCAACTCGTATGTGGGGGCCTTGTCGATCACAAAGCCGCGCGCGGTCTCCGCCAGCTCGGGCGTGGCGAACTGGTAGTCGATGCGCCAGCCGACATTGTTGTCGAAAGCGCGCCCGCGCTGGCTCCACCACGTGTACGGACCCTGAATATCACCGGCGAGCGAACGCATCACATCCACAAACTCATATTCATCCAGCCACTTGTCCACGTAGGCGCGCTCCTCGGGCAGGAAGCCGGCGTGCTTTTCGTTGGCCTTGGCGTTCTTGATGTCGAGCGGCGTGTGCGCGATGTTGAAATCGCCGCACAATACCGCCTGCTTGCCGCCGTGCGCGGCCTCGTCGCGCAACTCGCCCATGCGAGTGAGCATCGTGTCCAGAAAACGGTACTTCTGTTCCATCTTGGTCGAATCATCGGTGTTGCCGGCGTGCACGTACACGCAGGCCACGGTGATCGTGTATCCCTGCGGCGTCTTGACATCGGTCTCAATCCAACGGCCGGAATCCACATCCTCGCTCAAGCCCGGAAGTCCATAGCGTTTATCGGTCACCTCAAGATCGGTGAGGAGCCCGACTCCGGCACGACCCTTGACACGGCAGACCTCGTTCAGCGAATGCAGGTCAGAGGGTGAGGCGATCTTGCCGGCGGTGGCATACTCGAAACCGAATTCGCCGAAAATCGAATCGACATCCTCTTGCGGGGCGCGCACTTCCTGCATACACCAGACATCCGGAGCATGTTTGCCGGCCCAGTCCTCGATGCCCTTGCGCTTTGCCGCGCGAATGCCGTTGACGTTCGATGTGGTGATGGTGATGGTCATGCAGCCATACTATTTTGGCCTCTCTACCAGTACCGCACTCACGATTACATTGAGGTATAAAAAATTAGCTCCCTCATAAGAGGGAGCTAATTTAGAATGTCCTATCAGTCCAAACCGAGCTGGAGCTTGCCGCCGGGGATGGCGTCGAGCAGGTCTCGGGTGTACTGCTTCTGCGGGTGGTCGAAGACCTCGTCGGTGGTGGCATGCTCCACGAGCTTGCCGTGCTGCATCACCACAACCTCGTCGGCGATCTGACGAACCACGGCCAGATCGTGGGTGATGAACAGGTAGCTCAGGCCCTTTTCGGCCTGCAGATCGTTGAGCAGGCGCAACACCTGGTCCTGCACCAGCACGTCCAAAGCGGACACGGCCTCATCGCACACGATGACGTCCGGGTCCAGAGCCATGGCTCGTGCGATGGCGATGCGCTGGCGCTGGCCACCAGAGAGCTCGTTCGGGTAACGGCCCATCACGGAAGCCGGCATCTCGACCATGTCCAGCAGTTCCTTGACACGGTTGGCTCGCCACTTGGAATCGCCGATCTTGTGGATGCGCAGCGGCTCCTCGATGGAACGGAAGATGGAGTACATCGGGTCGAGCGAACCGTAGGGGTTCTGGAACACCGGCTGAACGTGGCGGCGGAAACCGAGCAGATCCTTGGCCTTGAACGTGGAGGTGTCGCGGCCTTCGTAGAACACCTTGCCGGAAGTGGGCTTCAGGAGGTGAAGCACCATGTTCGCCACGGTGGACTTGCCGGAACCGGATTCGCCCACGATGGCCAGGGTGGTGCCGCGCTTGACGGAGAAGGACACGTCGTCGACGGCCTTGAACATCTCCTTCTTGCGGGGCAGCTTGAATTCCTTGGTCAAGTGGTCGACGGTGATGATGTGCTCGCTCTTCTCAAGCGTGCTTTCGCCGGCGATGTGGTGATCGAGCAGGGCGTCCGCGTTCTCACCGCGCTCCTTGGCGGAGATGATGCGCTGGGAGGCCAGCGACGGGGCGGCGGCCACGAGTCGCTTGGTGTACGGGTGCTGCGGGTGCTGCAGCACCTCGAGGGACGGACCGGATTCGACGACCTGACCCTTGTACATCACGACAATGTGCTGGGCACGCTCGGCGGCAAGGCCCAGATCGTGGGTGATGAACAGCACGGCGGTGCCCAACGAGTCGGTGAGCATGTGCAGGTGGTCGAGGATGCGCTTCTGCACGGTCACGTCCAGAGCGGAGGTCGGCTCGTCGGCAATCAGCAGGTCAGGGCGGCAGGCCAGACCGATGGCGATGAGCGCACGCTGGCGCATACCACCGGAGAACTCGTGCGGGAACTGACGGGCACGGGTAGCGGCGTCGGGCAGACCGGCCTCGGACAGCAGACCCGCGATACGGTCATCCATTGTGGAGCCGATGACGTACTTCTTGGCGAGGTACCAGGCCTGATCGTCGGCCACGCCGGCCTTGATGAGGTCGTCGGCCACGCGCCAACGGGTTTCGGAGCCCGGAACCCATTCGTTGGTGAAGCGGGCGACGGCCTTGTCGAAGGCCTCGCCGGACACGCCGGCTTCGGTCAAAGCCTTCTTGGCCTCGGTCATGAGCTCGGGCAGTTCCTTGGCACCGAGGAAGGTCTCGTCGTCGTTGCCCTTGACTTCGACCTCGTCGCCGGCCAGGGCCTTGGCGAGGGCGGAGCGCTTCTCATGGTCCACGTCCATGTTGTTGGCCTTCAGTGCTTCCTTGACCTGGGTGCCGATACGCCACACCGGGTTGAGGTTGCTCATCGGGTCCTGCGGCACGAGGCCCATCTTGGTGCCGCGCAGCTTGTCGAACTCGCTCTGCTTGGCGCCGGCGATTTCCTCGCCGTCAAGCTTGATGGAGCCGTTGACCACGTGACCGGTGCCGGGCAGCAGGCCCAGCACAGCCATGGCGGAGGTGGATTTGCCGGAGCCGGATTCGCCCACGATGGCCACCCACTGGCCGGGGTAGACGGTGAAGTTGGCGTCGCGCACCGCATGCACCGGCTTGCCGGTGTCAGTGGTGAAGTCGATGGCCAGATCCTTGACCTCGAGCAGCGGACCATGCTCTTTCTGCATAGCCAGCATCTTGGCGTTGGTGTTGTCAGTCATAATGATTCTCCACTCCCCTCACTCAGGCCGTACGGCTCTTCGGGTCGAGGGCGTCCTTGACGGCGTCGCCCATCATGATGAACGCAAGCACGGTGATGGCCAGTGCGGCGGACGGGTAGAACAGCACCATCGGATCGGTCTGCAGGTTGGTCTGTGCGCTGGAGATATCGCCACCCCAGCTCACCGTGGTGGTCGGCAGACCGACGCCAAGGAAGCTTAGGGTTGCTTCGGCCACGATGTAGGAGGCCAGCGAAGTGGTGGCGATGACGATGATCGGGGCCAAGGAGTTCGGCAGGATATGGCGGAACAGATTCCTGGCAGGCGTGGAGCCGAGGGCCGTGGAGGCGGTGTTGAATTCGAGGTTCTTCGATTCCAGCACGGCGCTTCGGGCGATACGGCATACGCCGACCCAGCCGAAGAGCGTCAGCACCAGCACGATCTTCCAGATGGACTTGGAGGTCTTGAACATCTGGAGCACCACGATGGCGCCGAGCAGCATAGGCAGGGCGAAGAAGATGTCGGTGATACGGCTCAGCACCGCGTCGACCCAACCGCCGAAGAAGCCGGCGACGGCACCGATCAGGGTACCGACAATCACGACCAGTAGCGTGGAGAGCACGCCGACGGACAGTGAGGTACGGGTGCCGTAGACCACGCGGGTGTACACGTCGCAGCCCTGCAGGTCGTAGCCGAAGGGGTGTCCGGCGGAGGCGGGGCTCAAGGAGTTGCCCAGATCGCAGGCGTTCGGATCCTGCTTGGTGAACAGACCGGGGGCGATGGCCACCACGATGATGAAGAGGATCAGCAGCCCGGAGATGATGAACAGCGGATTGCGGCGCAGGGTTCGCCATGCGTCGGCCCACATGCTGGTGGCCGGTGCGGATTCGTCGACGGAATCGACGTCCTGCAACGGGGTCTCGTCGAGAGGAGCTACGTAACGGTCCTGACCGGGCAGGGTTTCCATGAAGTATTCGGTTCCTGGCTCGCCGGTCTCGTTGAGCTCGTTTTCAGTGGTTTCGTTTGCCATGTGACTCACTCCTCCCTATCACGCGTAACGGATACGCGGATCGAGGGCCGCGTACAGCATGTCGACAACGAGGTTGCACACTACGAAAATCAGCATGAGCAACGTGACGATGGACACCACCAGGTTTGCCTCGCCCTTCAGAATGGACTGGTAGGTGAGGAAGCCGATGCCGTGGATGTTGAAGATCTGCTCGGTGATCATGGCACCACCCATCAGGGCGCCGATGTCCTGGCCGAGGTAAGTGACGACTGGAATCAGGGAGTTACGTAACACGTGGCGCAGCATGACCTGACCGTTCGACATGCCCTTGGCGCGTGCGGTGCGCACGTAATCCTCGGCGATGTTGGAGGAGATTTCGGAGCGGGTCAGTCGGATGATATAGGCCATCGACACCGAACCGAGCACCATGGCCGGCATGAGCAGATCAAGGAAGCCGGGGTCGGCGCCTGCCGTCACCGGCAATATCGCTCACTGAATACCAAAGACATATTGCATGACGAAGCCGGTGACGAAGGTCGGCACGGAAATAAGCAGCAGAGAGACGATCAGGATGACGGTGTCGTACCACTTGCCCTTCTTGAGGCCCGAGATAATGCCGAAGACCACACCGAAAATCGCCTCGAACACGAACGCCATCAAGCCGAGCCTGATGGTGACCGGGAAGGCGCGGGTGATTTCGTCGAGAACGGGCTGGCCGGCGAAGGTATCGCCGAAGTTCAGGGTCAGTGCATTCTTCAGGTAGATAAAGTACTGAACGATGAACGGCTGGTCGAGATGGTATTCTGCGCGGATCTGGGCTGCGACGGCGTCATTGACGGGCTTGTCTCCGAACATGGCCTTGACAGGGTCGCCCGGCAGGGCGAATACAAGGGCATATACCAGAAGAGTCGTACCGAGAACCACGGGAATCATCTGCAGAATGCGTCGCAGAAGATACTTACCCATACGGTTGCTCCTTATTTCCTAGACCGGCCAGAAAGGGCATAGTACGCCCCCGCCGGTCGATAAATACTCCGACAGTTTACCGCATGCCCGGACTGTGATATGTAAATTTGCGTTAACGCAAGGTTTGAGATTGGGCAATGTTGGTGGATATGTCCATGGTTGCGGTCGGATAGTGGATACTTTAACTTGGTTCCCGATGGCGTGAGCAAGCACCCCTCACACAACAAAAAGGGCGGGGATCTTGCGATCCTCGCCCTTTATTTCCGAACTACCTAACGGTATCCGTTCAGTGAGTCAGACTCACTTCTTGGACATCTCGGTGTAGGTCGGGAGGTTCTGCCAATCGAAGGCGTAGCCGGACTTCACGTTGAGGGAAGCCACACCGGAGGCGTTGGAGTAGTACAGCGGGATGGCCGGAAGGTCGTTGAGGAGGATTTCCTCAGCCTGCTGGTACAGCTTGTTGGCGTCATCAGTGCTGGAAGCGGCAGCAGCCTGCTTGCACAGGTCATCGAAGGCCGGGTTCTTGTAGTCACCATCGTTGGAGCCGTTGCCATCAGCAGCAGCGGTGGAGTACAGCTGCCACAGGTAGTTCTCGGCGAACGGGTAGTCAGGCTGCCAGCCGGTACGGAAGGCGCCCTTCATCTGACGGTTGGTGACCGCGTCACGGAATTCCTGGAAGGTCGGGATCGGGTTGGTGGCCGCGTCGATGCCCAAGTTGTTCTTGAGCTGGTTCACGATAGCATCGTAGAGCGGCTTGGCACCACCATCGGCGTTGTAGGAGAAGGTGAGCTGGCCGTCGTACTTGGAGATGGCGTCAGCCTTGGCCCACAGTTCCTTGGCCTTGGAGGCGTTGAACTTCAGGTTGTCGGCACCCTTGAGGGAGTCGGAGTAGCCCGGGGTCTTCGGGGAGGTGAACTCGGTGGCGGCGGTGGCGTTGCCGTTGAGCACCTTGTCGATGAGCTGGTCACGGTTGATGGCCATGGAGATGGCCTGACGACGCAGCTGGCCTTCCTCGTCGTTCTTGAAGTGGTCAAGGGAGGACGGGATGGTGAAGGTCTGGATGACGGAGCCGGCCTCGGAGTAAGCCTGGACCTTCTTGTCGGTCTTGAAGGTCTTGGTGAAGGCAGCCGGGACGGATTCCATCACGTCGAGGTTGCCGGCCTGAATGTCGCGGTAGGCGGCGGAGTCGTCGGTGTAGACCTTGAAGGTCACGCCGTCGTTCTTGGGCTGCTCGTTACCCTTGTAGTCAGGGTTCTTGACGAGGGCGATTTCCTTGTTGTGATCCCAGTGGTCCAGCTTGTACGGGCCATTGGAGACAGGCTTCTCGCCGAAGGCCTTCGGATCCTTGTAGAAGGACTCGGGCAGCGGGGCGAAGGCCGAGTAGCCGACCTTGATCGGGAACACGGAGTCGGACTGGTTCAGGTCGACGGTGAAGGTGGTGTCGTCCACGACCTTGAGGCCGGAGAGCTGCTCGTCACCTTTGAGGCCATCCTTCTGCAGATCGTCATAGCCGGCGATGGCGGAGAAGAAGGAGGAGCACTTCTGGGCGTTCTTGGCGTTGGCCACGTAGGACCAGGCCTTGGTGAAGGACTCAGCGGTCACCGGAGTGCCGTCGGTGAACTTCCAGCCGGACTTGATCTTGATGGTGTACTGGGTGGCGTCATCGTTCGGGGTGATGGACTCGGCCACTTCGTTGGAAGCCTTGCCGTCCTTGTCGAAGGAGACCAGACGGGAGAACAGCAGGTCGACCGGCTTGCCGCCGCCGGTTTCGTTGGTGTTGCCCGGGATCAGCGGGTTCTGCGGTTCGGAGTTGTACGCAGTGATGATGTTGGAGCCAGCGGTGTCACCGGAGGCAGCGTTGCTGTTGGAGCCGCCGCAGGCGCTCAGCAGCATGGCCACGGAGCAAGCCATGGCAGCGAAAGCAAGAGCTTTCTTCTTCATATGATTTCTCCTATTCATTAGGTTGCGAAGCGTTTCAGCCTCGCCTCATGCGAACGGGGTCGGATTTCCTCATCGTCGGGACACTTACGCTTCCCGCCGCTTCGGACACCCAACCCCGTTGCTGTTACCTGTCATTTTTGCGCACTTGGGAGACAAGCAGCGTATTTTTGTTACACCCATGTAAAATTCGGGGGCTTTTACCGGCTAGGTTCAGTCTTTGCTAAGTTTGTTAACCAATGCCCACATAGTGGTCATGCCCGGGGAAAGGCCTGTCCGTAACGGTTCTTGAGCTGCTCGATGGAGACGTGCGTATAGCGTTGTGTAGTTTTCAAGGAGGAATGCCCGAGCATCTCCTGCACCTCCCTCAGATCGGCACCGCCGTCCAGCATGTGCGTGGCCGCCGAATGGCGCAACGCATGGGGGCTGATGTCCGGTACGCCGGCCTCTCGGGCCGCTCTGTGTACGATGTCACGGGCTATGCGTTGGTCGATACGGCCGCCTCGTGCGCCGAGGAACAGGGCGTTGGCAGCACGGGACTTGACTGCATCCGTTGCCGTACGGGCCAGTACCGGCCGCCCCTGTTCCAGCCAAGTCTCCAGCGCACGCTGGGCGGGTAGTCCGAACGGCACCACGCGTTGCTTGTTGCCTTTGCCGGTGACTTTGATGGTGCGAGTGGAGAAGTCGATGTCGGCGATATTCATCGACACCAGTTCGGCGACACGGATGCCGGTGGCATACAGCAGTTCGAGAATCGCGGCGTTGCGCTGCGATTCGGCGACGACTCGGGCGCTGTCGCGCTTGTCTGCACGGGCGGGTGCCTCGTTGCGGTTTACGGTGTCGGCTGACTTATCAGCTGTCTTGCCGACTGCCTTGCCGCTGCCACTGCCGGACGCGGCTGCCGCTCCCCCATCGCCCTTGTACTGGTTTGTTGCAACGGCCTGTTCGGCGACATCCAATAACTGCTCAGCTTGAGATTCGGTGAGCACCGCGGGCAGCGTGCTGGGAATCGAGGGAGTCATCAGTGTGGCGGCCGGGTCGGTGTTGGTCACCCCATGCTCATAGGCCCACGCGAAGAACCCGCGCACGGCCACGGTTTTGCGGGCCATGCTGCTGCGGGCGTGATCGCGCGATTCCACCGCCATCCAGCTACGCAGATCATCCAGCGTGATCTCGTTCAGATCGGTCACGCCGCGCAGCTCGAACAGGTGCAGACATGCCGTGAGATCCGCGCGATACGCTTTGAGCGTATTCGCTGACAGGCCGCGGTTGGACTTCAGATAGGAGACGAAGGAGTCGATATCGCCGTCGAACTGCGTAGATGACACTCTCGTTCTCCTCCGAATTCTTTATGGCCTTGGGTTACGGCCGGGGTGGCGTGTTGCGCCGCTCCGGCACGGGTTTCAATGTGGCAATCTGTTCCTGATGGATGGTCACGTTCTGGGCCGGGCGCGAACCATTGGCGGCGGCGTCACGCACCATCTCCAACGTGTATCCGTCCCAGGAAACCACGTGACCCACATAGTCGCGGAACTTCATACGGTGGTCGACCGGGTCAATGCCGTCGGTGATGCGCACCACCACGCGGGCACCGGCCGGAATCTGCCTTGGTAACGTCATACGTCATCATCCCCCTTAACCATTCGCCGCATCAACTTCGATGCGTTTCCCGAAAAACGGTACAGACTACCTTACTCCTTTGAGCCTTTCGAACAGCGGAGCCACACGGTCTTCTCACGAAAACAAGCGGGAACTTCATCCCCCTCGCGCGGCCTTCTTCGTGACAGGCGGCGAGGGGAACCTGCGCACGGGCCTACATGGCGGTACGCAGTTACATGGCGGGGCGCAGTTGGATGATGGCCTGACGTGGATGGACGAAGCCGGTGATGGCTTCTCCTCGGCGTGCGGAGAACAGCAGGGTCTGCTGCCAGCCGGCTTCGGGGACGACGAGCTCGCGTTCCGGGAATCCGGCGGCAGTTGTGCCGGCTTGCGGCGCAGCGGTGGCCGTACCGTCTTGTGCAGCGGTGATGCCGGCATGTGTCACGGCGGCCTTGTACCGGCGGAAGGGGTCGCCTTCGGCGAAGAATCCCATCACATCCTGCTCGCCGGCGGCACCAGCGTGCAGTTGGTCGGCCATATCGGTCAGACGTGCCGCCATGCGGCGCAGCAGCGCTTCGACGTTCAGCGAGTCTTCCTCGACCATCGCGCGCGTGCGGTCCGGGTCGGTCAGGGACACGCGGGTCATGTCCCTCCAGCAGCCGGCGGCCAGCGCGGCGGCGATGTTGCGGTCCGGGTTGGCGACCAGTTCGTTGATCAGCGCGGTGGACACCACATGCGGCATGTGGGAGATCATCGCTGCGGCCTTGTCATGCGTTTCGTCGTCCACGACGATGACGCGGTTGCCGACGTCCTTGGTGATCATCGCGGCGACGTCGAGGAAGCGGCGGTAGTCCGTGGACTCGTCCACGGTGATGGCCCATAGGGCACCGTCGTACAGATGCGGGTCGGCGGCCTGCCAGCCGGACAGTTCGTTGCCGGCCATCGGATGGGCGCCGACGTAGCACTTCCCCAGCCCGGCAGCCTTGACCTGATCGCGGACCATGCCCTTGACCGAGCCCACGTCGGTGAGCGTGGTGTTCGGATGGTCGCCCATGAGCGGGGCCAGGGCGGCGAGGATTGCGGGCATCGCCTTGAGCGGATTGCACAGCACGACCACATCCGGCTCGGCATCCATGAGTTCGGAGAGCGTGCTCTTGCAGAAAATGCCATCGGCTTCGGCCTGGGCGTAGGGGTGCGGGCGATGGTTCCACGCGACGACGCGCACGCCGCGCTCGGTCAGGCGGCGTGCGAGCGAGCCGCCGATCAATCCGAGTCCGACGATTCCGACTGTATCTACCACAGCAGTTCCTTCCTTGCTTCCTCGGTGTACTGCCAGCCTTCCGGCGCGCGATTGGTGATGTGGACGCCGCCCTCGGGCAGCATCCAGGCGTCGACCGGCGGGTTCGGGCGTTCGCGGCGTGGGTAGACGGCCAGGGTTTTTGCCCAGTCGCCGTGTCCGGCGATCTCTTCCAGTGCGGTGCGGAATCTCGGCTCCCAGGGGGCGGCGTCAAGGGTGGCGATGAAGCTGTAGGTTCCGTCGTGGCCTTTGATCGGGCGCGAGATGAAGCTGGTCATGTTCAGTCCCGCATCGCGCAGGACGTCCAGCAGGTCGGCGAGTACGCCGGGGCCGGTGACCAGCGGGATGAAGGTGATGATGGTTTCGAAGTCGCCGGCGTCATTGCTGTGGGCGCGGGCGTTGAGTTCCTGGACCACATCACGCGGGGCGATGACAAGGAATTCGGTGTGCGCGCCATCGAAATCCTGCACATGTTCGGCGAGGGTGTCGAGATCGTAGAGTTCGCCGCAGATGCTGGGGCCGAGCGCCACGCGGCCGGGCTTCAGGTCGCGGCAGGCGGCGGCGTTGGAGGATGCGGGTTCGGGCTGCAAATGGTGTTCGGCGATGAACCGGGTGCATTGGGCCAGACCGTGCGGGTGGGCGCTGACGGGGTTGCCGGTGCAGTCGTAGATGCTGTGGCCGCGCACGGTGAAGGCGTTGAAGGCCACGTCCACACTGATCCGGGCGAAGCCGGCCGCGTTGGGGGCGTCGATCAGCGCGTCGAGATTCGGGACCACATAGCCTTCGACGTTGTTTTCCCATGCGATGACGCCCCAGCCTTGGCGCGACTGTACGGCCTGCATGATCGCGGGCACGTCGGGCAGAGCGATGAGGTCGAAGTCGCCGAGTGTGGCGAACTGGTCGGCGGCCGTCATTGCCGCCTGATGGGTGAAGGTGCCCTCCGGGCCCAAGTAAAACAGTTTCATGCGTGCCATAAAGTTCTATGGTAGCGGCCGTAATCCCCTACGCCCGCCGATACGCGACGCATTCCCGGGAATGTATCGCCATATATAGTTACGCGCGCGATTCAGAATGAGTGGGAATGACGAACCAGCGGGCGGGAAGAATGAGCAGGACGACTTGGACCAGTATCAGGCCGTACAGCCAGATGTAGCCGGCATGTTGGGAGAAGAACGGCATGTCGCCTTGGAATCCGGCGACGATGAGCGCTTTGCCGGATGTGGTGGTCAGCGCCATGCCCCATGCGGTCAGTGAGGAGGCGATGAGGTGCAGGGCCAGTCCGACCGCGCCCATGCGCGAACGGGCGCACCATGTCGATAGGCCGATCAGCAGAAACGCCAGCACCAGACCATACGGAATATTCAGTTCCGCACCCATACGGTGGGCGAACGTGCCCACAAAGGCGGAAGCCACGCCCGCCGCAATCGTGATCAACGATTTGACCAGCGCGTTCTGGCGATACGACCACGGACGCAATTCAGTAGTGCTCTTCACAGTCATGCGTTTCAGTATAGGTGGGGATATGACTTGGTGAGGAATAAACTTAGCTCCCCTCAGAGAGGGGAGCTAGAGAGAATGGTCGGCTACAGCCGCACCAAATCACTTACCCTGCTGGGCGGCGTTCTGGCGGCGCTGCTTGGCGCGCCACTTGTACCAGTCCTCACGGCCGAGGATGATCTTGCGCACGCGGATGGACTCCGGGGTGACTTCCACGCACTCGTCCTCGTTGGCGAAGTCCAGGGACTCCTCAAGGCTCATCTTGATCGGCGGGGTCAGGGTTTCGAGCACGTCAGCGGTGGAGGAACGCATGTTGGTCATGTGCTTGGCCAGCGTGATGTTCACGTCCAGCTCGTCGGGCTTGTTGTTCACACCCACGACCTGGCCTTCATACACCGGGGACTGCGGTTCGACGAAGAAGTTGCCACGGGCCTGCAGACGCTGCATGGCGTACGGGGTGGCGATACCCTTGCGATCGGAAACCATGGAACCGTTCTGGCGAATGGTGATGGCGCCAGCCCACGGCGCGTAGCCGGCAGAGATGGAGGAGGAGATGCCGGTGCCACGAGTGGCGGAAAGCAGCGCGGTGCGGAAGCCGATCAGACCACGGGACGGCACGGTGAACTGCAGACGGACCCAGCCGGAGCCGTGGTTGGTCATGCCATCCATACGGCCCTTACGGTCGGCCATGAGCTGGGTGACGGTACCCATGTACTCTTCCGGCACGTCGATGGTGGTGTTTTCCATCGGCTCGTTGATCACGCCGTCGATCTTCTTGGTGACCACCTGCGGACGGCCGACGGTCAGCTCGTAGCCTTCGCGGCGCATCTGCTCGGCAAGCACGGCCAGCGCCAGCTCGCCACGGCCCTGGACTTCCCAAGCGTCGGGACGGTCGGTGGGCAGCACCTTGATGGACACGTTACCGATGAGCTCGCGGTCCAGACGGTCCTTGATCATGCGGGCGGTGAGCTTGTGGTCCTTGCCCTCGGTGCCGGCCAGCGGGGAGTCGTTGGTGCCGAAGGTCATGGAGATGGCCGGATCGTCCACATGGATGAGCGGCAGCGGCTTCGGGTCGTTGGGGTCGACGATGGTCTCGCCGATCATGATGTCGTTAACGCCGGCAACGGCCACGATGTCGCCGGGGCCTGCGGATTCGACCGGGATACGCTCGAGGCCCTGGGTGCGCAGCAGTTCGGAGACGCGGAAGTTCTCGAGGGAGCCGTCCACACGGGACAGGCCGTAGGTCTTGCCCTTCTCAAGGGTGCCGTTGTAGATACGGACCAGACCGAGTCGGCCGAGGAAGTCGGAGGAGTCGATGTTGGCCACGTGAGCCTGCAGCGGGGCGCCCTCCTCGTATTCGGGGGCCGGGATGGTGGAGATGATGGTTTCGAACAGCGGCTCGAGGTTGTCGTTGTCCGGCAGGCCACCGTCGGCGGGCTGGTTCACGGAGGCGTAGCCGGCCTTGGCGGCGCAGTAGATGACCGGCATTTCAAGCAGCTGGTCAAGGTCCAGGTCGATGCCCTCGTGCTGCACGTCGTCGGCCAGGCCGAGCAGCAGGTCGGAGGTTTCGCCGACGACCTCTTCGATACGGGCGTCGGGGCGGTCGACCTTGTTCACGCACAGGATGACCGGCAGCTTGGCTTCGAGGGCCTTGCGCAGCACGAAGCGGGTCTGCGGCAGCGGGCCTTCGGAGGCGTCCACGAGCAGCACGACGCCGTCAACCATGGAGATGCCGCGCTCGACCTCGCCGCCGAAATCGGCGTGGCCGGGGGTGTCGATGATGTTGAGGGTGATGCCCTCCGGGTGGCCGTACTTGGCGGCCAGCGGACCGGTGTATTCCACGGCCGTGTTCTTGGCGAGGATGGTGATGCCCTTCTCGCGTTCCAGATCGTTGGAATCCATTACACGATCCGGCACTTCCTCACGCTCGGAAAACACGTGCGACTGCTGAAGCATGGCATTGACCAGGGTGGTCTTGCCGTGATCGACGTGAGCCACAATCGCCACATTACGGATATCTCCACGAACCGCCATCGAAACCTCTCTTAATACTGATTCTTTTGCGTAATCGTTCGGTACTTGCGTTCTCGAGTACTTAAGTACTTACTCTGAGGTGTTTATTCATACCTACACACAAACCGTCACGATGGTACTCGCACACCTTGACTATGTCGGAACATAGAAAAGCACCTCACAACGGCAGAACTCCCGCGTCTCGACGAACCCCTCGCGGGATTTCTGCCGTTTTTACGGCCTTCAAACGGCAGAACCCCCGCGTCCCTTTCGCCGGGACGCGGGGGTTCTGCCGGTAATCAGGCAAATATCTGTTCTCCCGTCATCGACTTCCGTCAGTCTTCGAGATCGAGGCCTTTGCGTTCGGGCAGGCAGAGGGCGGCGACGCAGGCGATGATGAAGGCGGCGGCGAAGATGATGAAGGCCACGGCCTTGTTGCCGCCGGACAGGGTCAGGAACCACGGCATGAGGAGCGGCGCGATGATGGCGGCGATGCGGCCCACCGCTGCGGCGGCACCGGCGGCCGCGCCACGCAGGCGGGTCGGGTAGATTTCCGGGGTCACGGCGTACAGCACGCCCCACGCACCGAGGTTGGAGGCGGACAGCAGCATGCCGAACACGAGCACGAGGGCCACAGATCCGGCCTGCGAGAACGCGAAGGCGGCCACGGCGGAGACGGCCAGGAAGATGCTCAGCGTCTTGCGGCGGCCCCAGACCTCCACCAGCCAGGCGGCTAGGAAGTAACCGGGCAGCTGGGCGATGGAGATGGCGAGCGTGTAGCCGAATGACTTGGTCAGGGAGCCGAACTGGTCGGCGAGCAGCGACGGCATCCATGTGAACGCGCCGTAGTAGGAGAAGTTCACGAAGAACCACGTGGCCCAGATGGCGATGGTGCGGGCCAGGTACTTGGAGCCGAACAGTTCGCGCGTCTTGATCTTCGGCAGCGGCTTGCCCTTGGGAGAGGTTACCGGGGCTACTCCCCCGGCTTCCTCGAAGTAGCGCACGGCCTTTTCGGCTTCGTCTTCGCGACCCTTGGCTTCGAGGAATCGCACGGATTCTGGGATGTGCACGCGGGTGACGATTGCGTAGAGCAGTGGCAGCGCGCCGATGGCCAGCGCCCAGCGCCAGCCCCAGTCGCCGGTGTTCGGGATCACGAAGTAGCCGATCATGGCGGCGACGATCCAGCCGACGGCCCAGAACGATTCCAGCAGCACAGTCATGCGGCCGCGCTGTTTGGTCGGCGAAAACTCGGAGACCAGCGTGGAGGCGACCGGCAGTTCCGCTCCCAAGCCCAGTCCGATGATCAGTCGGGCGCCGAGCAGCATGCCGAGTGACCAAGATAGGGCCATGGCACCGTTGGCGATGCCGAAGATAATCAGTGTGGCGGTGAACACGGTTTTGCGGCCCACGCGGTCGGCGATGAAGCCGCCCACTGCCGCGCCGATGGCCATGCCGACGAAGCCGATGGACAGCACCCATGACTTTTCGGTCGGGGTGAGGTTGAAGTGCGGGTCGGCGGCGATGGCGGCGACTACGAAGGAGACGAGGCCGACGTCCATGGCGTCGAATGCCCAGCCGATGCCGGAGGCGACGAGGAGTTTGCGGTGCGCCTTGTTGAAGGGCAGCCGGTCGAGGCGCTCGTTGCGGGTGAGCTGCGCGGGTTGCGCTGAAGTGGTGGTGCTCACGTCGTTTCCTTTCTGGTAAGTGGCGTCAGATTTAATGGCGGGTCAGGTCGGTGTAGGACTCTTCGATGGCCAAGCTGATGCGTTCGACTTGTTCGCGGGTCAGCGGCTTGCGGAAGGTCATGCGTAATGCCGATTTGGCGATGGACGGTTCGAGGCCCATCGCCAGCAACGTGGCAGGAATCTCGTGGCGCCCGATGGCGCAGGCCGAGCCGGATGAGGCAGCGATGCCGCGCGCGTCCAGGTCGACGAGCAGCGCTTCCCCGGTGACGCCGGGGAAGATGAAGGAGGCGTGACCGGGCAGACGGCGTTCGGGGTCGCCGGTCAGGTCGGCGCGAGGCGCGACCCGGCGAACCGCGTCGATGAGCATGTCTCGGGACGCGACCAACTCACGGTACTGCGCCTGCATGCGCGCATTCGATTCGTTGAGTCCGATGGCGAGCGCCACGGCACCGGCCACGTTCTGCGTGCCAGAGCGCAGGCCGCGTTCCTGCCCGCCTCCGGACAGCACCGGTTCGATGGGTGTGCGGCCGCGTACCAGCAGCGCTCCCAGACCTTTGGGGGTGCCGAATTTGTGTCCGGATACGGACAGGGCGTCCACATCCCAGTCACGAAAACGAATCGGAATCTGCCCGGCGGCCTGTACGGCGTCTACATGGATGGGCACGCCGTGCGCGTGGGCGATGCGGACCAGTTCCTCCACGGGTTCCACGGTGCCGACCTCGTTGTTGGCCAGCATGGTGGAGACCATCGTGGTACGTTCACTGGCCTCGCCGTCGAGCTCGCGTTCAAGTGCGTCGAGATCGAGATGTGCTTGCGCATCCACGGGAATGCGCACGACTTCGAAACCGAACCATTCGTGCAGCCATGCCGCCGATTGGGCCACGGCCGGGTGCTCGATAGCGGAAATGATAATGCGCGGGCGACAATTTGCCGGCTGTTTGCCATCGGCTTCGGCGAATCCGCAGACCGGCCGCAAGCCCAGTTTGCGCATGCGCGCCATGGCGATGCCTTTGATGGCCAGATTGTCCGATTCGGTGCCGCCTGAGGTGAAGATCACGTCATCCGGCCGGGCGCCCAATGCCGCGGCAAATGATGCGCGAGCCGCGTCCAGCGCGCGGGCCGCGGTTTTGCCGGGCTGGTGCACGCTGGCCGGATTGGCGTAGGCCTCAGTCAGGAACGGGGTCATGGCCTCGATGACTGCCGGGCTCACTGATTCGGTGGCGGCGGCGTCCAGGTACAGTTCGCCGGGTTCACCGGATGCGTTGGGGGTATCGGCCATGACTAGTTCCAATCCAATCCGAGGTCGATGCTGCGCACAGAGTGGGTGAGCGCGCCCACGGAGATCACGTCCACGCCGGTGACGGCCACGGCTGGCACTCGCTCCAGGCTCATGTTGCCGCTGGCTTCCACGATGGCCTTACCGTCGATGAGCTCCACGCCGCGACGGGTGTCGTCGAGCGAGAAATTGTCCAGCATGATGGTGTCCGCTCCGCCGGCGAGCACGGCGGGAATCTGGTCAAGGCGGTCGACTTCCACTTCGATATGCGTGGTGTGGCCCACCTGTTCGCGCACGTGGCGGATCGCGCCGGCCAGGTCGATGCCGCGCGCGGCGAGCGCCGCCAGATGGTTGTCCTTCATCATGACCGCGTCGGACAGTCCGTAACGATGGTTGTGGCCGCCGCCGCAGACCACGGCGTATTTCTCGAACGGGCGCAGGCCGGGCGTGGTTTTGCGCGTATCGACGATGCGGGTGCGCTCGTAGCGGCGCGGCCGGGTGACGGGTCCGTCATAATCATCGCCGTAGATGGCGTTCACCGCGTCCACGAAGGCGGCGGTCATGGTGGCGATGCCGCTCATGCGCTGAGTGAAGTTGAGGGCGATGCGCTCGGCGGTGAGCAGGTCGCGTACCGGGCCTTTCACGGTGGCGAGTATCTGGCCGCGCTGGAATCGCTCGCCGTCCTTGATGGCGGCGGTGACGGTGACGGCCGGGTTCTGTGCGGCGAAGGCTGCGGCGAACACGTCGATGCCGCTCATCACGCCGTTTTCGCGCGCGGTGAGGTGGGCCGAGCCGGTTTCGTCCGCGGGGATGGTGGTCTCGCAGGTGATGTCGCCGTAGGGCGCGTCTTCGGCGAGCGCCGCTTCGACGGCGACGCGGATGATGTGTGATGTGAGCATGGGTCAGTCCTTGATGTAGGCGACGGAGTGGGCCCAGTTGTCGACTGGCTCGCTGTGGTCGGTGCGGGCGTGGGCGCCTCTCGACTCGGTGCGGGCGAGCGCGGCGGTGGCGGCCACATAGCCTACGGTGAGCATGTTGCGGTTCTCCAAAGCCTCAACGCTGCTTGCAGCACCATCGGCGTTTACATCAGCCTGGGCGTTTGCGGCGGCGAGGCCTTGGCCGAGTTCGGCGATGGCGGTTTTCAGTCCGGCCTCGTCGCGCAGCACGCCGACGCCATGCCACATGGTGTTCTGGATGCGGGTACGATTCCACACCTTGTCGGCGGCGGTATCGTCAGCAGCAGCCGTAGCGGCAGGGGCGGCCAGCGCGATCGGCGCATGGTCGAACACGGCACCGGTGGCGGAGTTCAGGAACGGTTCGGGTGCCCAGACCGCGTCGTCACCGTCCGCGACGGCGGCCAGACCGGCGCGGCGTCCGTAGACGAGCCCCTCGAGCAGCGAGTTGGAGGCAAGACGGTTGGAGCCCATGACACCGGTACGAGCGCATTCGCCGGCCGCATACAGGCCGGGAATGGAGGTCCGGGCGTTCAGATCGGTGCGAATGCCTCCCATGTAGTAGTGCGCGGCGGGCGCCACCGGAATCGGCTCCTTGCTCCAGTCGAAGCCAAGCGAACGCGTATAGGCGTCGATGGTCGGGAATCGGTGGGCCAGGAAGCTGGCCAGGTCGGGGTTCTCGCGGGCCATCGGCGAGACGTCGAGCATCACGGGCTTGCCGCCTTGCGCCTGCATCACGCGGAAGTTCTCGCGGGCCACGACGTCACGCGGCGCGAGTTCGGCGCGCGGATCGATGTCCTTCATATACCTGTGGCCATGCTCATCCAGCAGCACCGCACCTTCGCCGCGCACGGCTTCGGAGACGAGGAAGTGCTCGCCCACGGCCATGGCGGTGGGATGGAACTGGTAGAACTCCAGATCGGCGACCTGGGCACCGGCACGCCATGCGACGGCGAGGCCGTCCGCGGTGGCGACCGGCGGATTGGTGGTGTACGGGTACATACGGCCTGCTCCACCGGCGGCCAAGATCACCCGGTCGGCGGCCAGATCCTTGTCCTGCCCGTCGATCAGCAGGTGGACGCCGGCGATGTGGCCGCCCCGCACGATGAGATCTTTGAGGAAGGCGTTCTCGATGATGTGGATGCGCGGGTTCTTGCGCACCATGGCGGAGACGTCCAGTTCAAACACTTTGCCGGTGGCGTCTCCCCCGGCATGCACCACGCGGGCGCGCGAATGAGCCGCTTCCAGGCCGCGCAGCATGTGTCCATGCGCGTCGCGGTCGAAGTGGACGCCGGCCGCGGCGAACTCGCGGACGCGCTCCGCACCCTCACGGGTGAGGATGTCCACGGCCTTCGGGTCGCACAGGCCGTGGCCCGCGGCCATGGTGTCGGCGGCATGCAGCTTCGGGTCGTCGTCGGAGAAGATGGCTGCAGCGATGCCGCCCTGCGCATGATAGGTGTTTGATTCCACCAGTTCGGCCTTGGTTACCAAGGTCACGTCGTGTCCGGTGCCGGCCACGGCCAGTGCCGCGGACAGTCCGGCGACGCCGGCGCCCACGACGACGATTTCAGTGTTGCTCATTGTGTTGCTTTCCTCTGTTTTTGCGTCATCTGCTCCCTTCAGTCCGCTACGCGGACAGCTCCCCTCATGTACGAGGGGCGTCAGGGATGGATCACGGGTGAACGCGCAGCATGCGCTCCAGTGCCACCTTGGCTTCGCGGGCGGTGTCTTCGTCCACGGTGATGCGATTGACCACGTTGCCGGCTTCGAGGTTCTCCAAAGCCCAAGCCAGGTAGGCCGGGTGGATGCGGTACATCGTGGAGCAGGGGCAGACCACGGGGTCCAAGCAGAACACGGTCTTGTCCGGGTACTGCGCGGCCAGACGGTTCACCAGGTTGATTTCGGTGCCCACAGCAATGGCGGATCCGGCGGGCGCGTTGGCGATCTCCTTGACGATGTACGCGGTGGAGCCAGTACCGTCGGCGGCATCGACCACCTGCATCGAGCACTCGGGGTGCACGATCACCTTGACGCCCGGGTATGCCTTGCGGGCACGTTCGACCTGTTCGACGGTGAAACGCTGGTGCACGGAGCAGAAGCCCTTCCACAGAATCATCTTGGCGCGGGCGTAATCGGCCGGATCGGCGGCGCCGCCCTGTGCCTTGAACGGATCCCACAGCGGCATCTCGCTCAGCGGAATGCCCATCGCGCGGGCGGTATTGCGGCCCAGATGCTGGTCCGGGAAGAACAGCACGCGCTTGCCGCGGGCGAACGCCCATTCCAGCACGGCGTGCGCATTGGAAGAGGTGCATACGATGCCGCCGTTGCGTCCGCAGAACGCCTTCAGCGCGGCGGATGAGTTCATGTAGGTGACCGGAATGATCTGCTGCAAGCCATCGGAGTCCGGCTGGGTGCCGCAGATCTCGCCGAGCTGGTCCCAGCATTCCTGGACCTGGTCGATGTTGGCCATGTCGGCCATCGAGCAGCCGGCGGACAGGTTGGGCAGGGTCACGCTCTGTTCGGGCGTGGAGAGGATGTCGGCGGTTTCGGCCATGAAGTGCACGCCGCAGAACACGATGTGGTCGGCGTCCGGGCGTTCGGTGGCGTTCTTGGCCAGCTGGAAGGAGTCGCCCACGAAATCGGCGTGCTTGATGATCTCGTCACGCTGGTAGAAGTGGCCCAGAATCAACAGTTTGGAGCCGAGACGCTGCTTGGCGTCGGAGATGCGCTGCTGCAGTTCCTCGTCGGAGGCCTTGCGGTATTCGTCCGGCAACACCTGCTGGCGCGGCGCGTTGGCGGGCAGACGGTCGAGCATCGAGGCACCGGGACCGTAGCTGGGTGTGGTGGTGTCGAAGTGCCATGGGTCCTGGGTCAGTCCTGCATCGCAGGTGCTTTGCGCGCCCAGCTTGGCGATGATCTCGTCAACGGACGGCGCAGTGAATAGTGCGGTCATAGTGGTTCCTTTCCTATATACGTCTGTGATACCGGCCCGAAGCGGGTCGGCGGGAAAAATCAGATGCGCGCGGATGGGATCAGCGCGTCGAGAGCGTCTTCACGCTCGCCTTGTCTGGACAGTTCCACGATGTCGTCACCATCGGATTCGTGGGGCGTACCGTTCTCGACAGGTCGTTTGGGGATGTAGCGGTAGACGGTGGCCGGTCGTTGGCGGCCTTCGCGCATCTTCTCCCCGGTGTCTTCAAGGTCGCCCGAGGCAAGCATTTTGCGGCGGAAGTTCGCCAAGTCGAGGGGTTCGCCGCCAATCGCCTCATAGACGCCGTGCAGTTGGCGCAGGGTGAACGTGGGGCCGAGCAGTCGGGTGGCCACGTCGGAGTATTCGATTTTGGAGCGCAGGCGGAGCAGCGCGTAGTCGATGATCTGGCGATGGTCGAACGCCAGCTCGGGCAGTTCGTCTTCGGGGAACCATCGTACGTTGTCACCGTCCTCGAAGCCCGCGGCCTCGGTCTGGCCGACGAGCGCCCAGTACACGACGGATACCATGGGCAATCCGCCATGGGACCGGGTCGGGCCTCCAAAGGTGTACAGCTGTTCGAGGTATCGCGGGTGCAGGTCTGTGGTCGATTCGAGGGCCGCGTAGGCAGACTGTTCCAACGACCGGTCGGAGCGCAGGTCACCGCCGGGCAACGCCCAGCAGCCCAGGAACGGCTGACGGACGCGCTTGACCAGGGGCAACCAGAGACAGGAATGGGCCGAGTTCGCGGCGTTGCCGGAATCGGCGGCACTGTTGCCGGTATCGCCTTCCGGGCCGAGTGCCAGAATCACCACTGACACGCCGACCTGTGGCGGTGCGCTGCGGCGCTCGGACACATTGCCGAATCCCATGCCATGCCTCTTTCCATACCGGTTGTTCTCCCTGCATTGAGAGCATAGCACTACTTATAGTCACAATGACCATAAATCACATATCGGATGGTCTAGCGCACGAATATTGGTCAGGCAGCGGGCCCCAATCGCTACGAAATCACGTCCGTATCTTCCGATTTCGACTGTGTCATTTCGGCGACGGACGGGAGGAATGGCGCTAGGGAGGGTAGTTCGTCGAGACTCTTCAGACCCATTTGGTCGAGGAAGAATTCGGAGGTGACCAAGAGGGCCGCGCGGGATTCGGGGTCCACGCCGTCTTCCTTGATAAGGCCGCGTACCGTGAGCGAGCGAATCACTCCATCGGAGTTGACACCGCGGATCGCGGCCACTTGGGCTCGGGTGACGGGTTGGCGATAGGCCACGATGGCAAGCGCCTCCAGTGCGGCCTGACTGAGTCTCGCAGTCTGGCCGTCGGTGACGAATGATGAGACGACCGGCTCGAACGCGGCGCGACTGGCGAACTGCCAGCCACGAGCGGTGCGGCGCAGTTCGAAGCCGCGCGGGCGGATGTCACGGGATTCATCGCCCTCATAGTCATCGTGCAGGGCTCGCAATGCCTCTTCGACTGTGTTGCGATCCAATGCCAAAATACGGGCCAGCTCGGTGGCGGTCTGCGGCTGGTCGGCGACCATCAGAATCGCTTCCAGACAGGCGGGCAGCCCGCCGGGAAAATCGTCTACCGCGAAATCCACGTATTCGGGGTGCGTCTCCTCCACTCCCCTCACCGCGGCCTTTGCGGATTCAGCCGTCGATTCGGCATCCGCCATGTGTTCGGTTGTATTCGTTGCGTCAATCTGTTCAGTCACCAATCGCCGTCCTTACGCAAAATCACCTTCGGAAATGTTCACGTCGCTCATCGTTTCGGCTACGCCGGGTACCCACCTCAGGTGCAGTTCGGCAAACGGACCATCTTGCTGATACTGCAGCACACCTTGTTTGAAGAACACGAGCACGGCCATGAACCGAGCCACCACCTCAATACGAGAAGTGCAGTCCCGGGTCAATTCGCTGAACGATATCGACTGGTCGCCCTTGGATTCCAATGCCGCGATCAGCCGGTCGCGCACCACCAGCGATTGGGCCCGCAGATCGACCAACGGCACGTGCAGCTGATGGATCGACACTTCGGAGGCGGGCGCGTTGGCGATGACCTGGGCGGTCAGTCGGGCGAGTTCGAGCGGAGTCAGCGTCCATACCAGCTCAGGCAGCATGGCGGCAACGCCCTCGTCCATGGCCGCCGGGTGCGGGAATCGGCCGGAGTTGGCGGCGATACGCGCCCGGAAGTCACCTGCGGCCTGCTTGTAGGCGCGGTATTGGAGGAGTCGGGCGAACAGCAAATCGCGTTCGCGCAGCACTTCGAGGCTCTGCTCGTCGTGCTGGCTGTCTTCGCCGCCGGGCAGAATCGCCACGCTTTTGGCCTCGACCAGAATAGAGGCGATATCGAGAAAGGCGCTGGCCTCATCCATGTTTTTTGTGAAATCGAGCCCGCGCACGTATGTCAGGAATTCCTCGGTGATCGAGGAGAGGGAAACTTCGGTCAGCTCGAGTCTGTTGTTGGCGATCATGCCGAGCAAGGCATCAAACGGACCGGAATAGACTTCGAGGTTGACCCGGAAGCCGGAAGTGGCGGATTCCTCCGTGCTGATTTCGGCTTCCGCGGAGCTCCCCTCAGCCTCGCTACGCGAGCCAGCTTCCCTCAGAGAGGGGAGCCGAGAAAGGGAAGTCTCATTCATCGTTTATCGAAACAATCGTTACGCCACGATGCCGCGAGCAATGAGCTCACGTGCCACCTCACGGTATTCCTTTGATGTCTTGTGCTCAGGGGCATAGACCACCACGGGCGCGGCGGCAACCGTGGAATCGGGCAGTTTGATGGAGCGGGAGATGAACGTGTGGAACACCTTTTCGCTGAACGCCTCGTAAACGCGCTGGCAGACCTCTTCGCAGTGCAGTGTCTTGGTGTACATGGTGATGAGCACGCCATCCACTTCCAATGCGGGATTGATGCGGGACTGCACTTTTTCGATGGACTGCATAAGCAGGGCCACACCGCGCAAGGCGAAGAATTCGGCGGCCACGGGAATGATCACGCCATCAGCTGCGGCAAGCGCGTTCACGGTGAGCAGGCCGAGCGATGGCTGGCAGTCGACGATGATGAGATCGTATTCCGACTTGAGCTTGCGCAGCACGCTGTTCAGGATCTGCTCTCGGCCCACTTCGGTGACCAGCTGGACCTCGGCGGCGGACAAATCGATGTTCGCCGGAATCACATCGATGTTCTCGAATGCGGTGTGCTGCACCACATCATGTGGGTCCACGGAAATATCGAACAGCGCGGTGTAAATCGTGTTCTCCACGGTATTCGCGTTGACGCCCAGTCCCACAGTGGCGGCACCCTGCGGATCGAAATCGACGATAAGCACGCGGCGGCCATACTGGGCCAACGCACCGGCAATATTGATGGAGCTGGTGGTCTTACCTACGCCACCCTTCTGGTTGCACATGGCAATGACACGCGCCGGACCGTGCTGTTGCAGCGGTTCGGGTGCGGGGAAGGTTTCGTATTCACGTCCAAGCAAATCGGTAGGCATACTGTCTACCTTATCAACATCCGGGTTCGCTGGGGGTGCAACGACATACGTTCCTGTCATAGGCAGCGTTCCTTGACGGAATGCGCTGTCTTTATCGCGGGTATCTCGCCAGTCGTCCATCGTTGCCCTCGCCCCCTTTGTCGGGAATACCTGCTCGCCCATCCTAATGTACTCGCCGGGCTCGCCTCGGAACACCGTTTTGCCGCTGGTATTCCAGTGTTCCGAGGTTTATGGATCTCGTCTCGTACTATGTCGATGCGCTTACTCGGTGCGCAGTGCGGTGGCCGGGTCTTGCTTGGCTGCCTTACGCGAGGGAATCAGGCCGCCGATCAGCGTGAGCACCACGCTTAGGATCACCAGCACCACGCCACCGGTCACCGGCAGGGCGGCATTGACGTCCGCATTGCCGATGAAGTGGTGTAGCACGGCGTTGATCGGAATATTGAGCAGCACGGTCAAGCCCACGCCCAACAGGCCGGAGCATAGGCCGATGATGCCGGTCTCCGCATTGAACACCTGGGATACGTTGTGCTTCGAGGCACCCATTGCGCGTAGGATGCCGATTTCCTTGGTGCGCTCCAGCACCGAAATGTAGGTGATGATGCCGATCATGATCGAGGAGACGATCAGCGAGACGGACACGAACGCGATAAGCACGTAGGAAATCACGTTGACGATGGTGGTCACCGAACTCATCATGAGCCCAACGTAATCCGTGTAGGTGATCTTGTCTTTCTTCGAGACGGTGTTGTTGTAGTCGGTGATCGCGTCGGCGATGTGGTCCTTGTCTTCGAAGCTGTCGGCGTAGATGTTGATCGAGCTGGGCGCGTCACGACTCACCACACCGAATGCGGCGAGGTTGTCGTCGTAGGTGCCGGTCGACACGTACTGGTCGTAGATCGCGACAAGCACGTCGTTCGAAGCCGTGGCGATATACGCGTCGAAACTGTCGGCGAGCTGCTGTTCGCTCATCGCGGCCATGGCGGCGGCCTGATCGCCGGCACCCGCCGCGCCAGCGACACCTGCAGCACCAGCACCAGCGGCGTCCGATGTGCCCGTGCCGGACTGCTGCCCGGCGCTCATCATCGACTTGGCCATGTTCGCCTTCTGCGTCACGCCCAGCGAAGCCACGTAGGTGCGCGCGTCGGCCACCTTGGTGGCATCGTCCGAGGGCGAGAACGTCATGCCGTTGAGCACGTTCGTGTTCGGGTTGGCCTTCTGATCGGTAACGATGGCGCTGGAGGCCGCACGGTCGATCAAATCATTGGTCAGAGCGCGCGCGTACCCCACACCAGCGGCCAACGGCGTGGCCGAAGCATCCTTCTTCGCCTTGACGACGCCCACCACCTTGAGTTTGGTGGCCGTTTCGAGGCGCTGTTCGATTTCGTCCTTGTCGTTGCCGATGAAACGGTAGTGGCCGTCATCGCCCTTGACGTACTGGTCGGATGCCGGAATCATGTACAGCGTCTGATCGAGGGCCTTAGCATAGTCGATCTTGTCTTGTGGAGTGCTGACCTTGTCGCCGGCGTTGAGCTTGGACATCATCTCGTGGTAATCGGAGGCGGGCAGCAGGCCGAGCTCGTACAGCGTGGTCAGCGGCACGCTGTTGTTGTCGTCAAGCACCAGCACCACTTCATCCTTGGACTTCGGCCATGAACCGTTGACCACCTGGTAGTTGTCGGTGATAACCTTGCCTACGAGCTTGCTGTCGTCCGCTCCCGGCATGATCTCGTTGAACGAGTCGGGCGCGGCGTTCTCATCGGTTTTGCCGGTCAGCATCGACATCTGCTGCGAGGTGATCGACGAGGTGCCGGACATGCCGGACGAGCTTGTGGACGCCATCTGCGAGGCCATCGAGGCAGAGTCGCTGGATCCGATCGTCACGCCGTCCGCATTGACCAGCGTGCCGTCGGGGTCGTGGTCGAACACGGAGAATTTCACGTCATATGTGTACTGGATGCCGGTGGAACCCACATACTGGTGAATCTCGCTCTTGGAATTATCCAGGTATTTCTTGAAGCGGGTCAGGTTGTTTTCGGTAATCGAACTGGTCAGGCTGGACGCCTGCTTGACGCTGCGGTCGTCCGGGTAGATGCCGTCGGTTTTGTGCGTCTTGCCGCCGTATCCGCCATCGCCGCCCATCTGTCCGCCCATCATGCTGCTCAGGTCGAAGGTCTGGGAGTCGACGGTGATCGGGTAGGCGGTCATCGTGTCACGCTGGATGTCACTGATGTATGTGTTCACGCCAGTCGACACCGATAGAATCAGCGCGATGCCGATGATGCCGATCGAGCCGGCGAACGAGGTCAGCAGGGTGCGCGCCTTCTTGGTTTTCAGATTGTTGAAGCTCAACGCCAGCGACGTGGCGAACGACATCGACGCGCGGCCCATCGTCTTGTACACGGCCGGCTGTTCGGCCGTCTCATCCACGACAAACGGGTCGGAGTCGGAGCGGATCACGCCGTCGCGCAGGTTGACGATGCGCGTGGCATATTGTTCCGCAAGTTCGGGGTTGTGGGTGACCATGACCACGAGGCGGTCCTTGGCCACGTCCTTGAGCAGGTTCATGATCTGCACGGACGTGTCCGAATCGAGCGCGCCGGTCGGCTCGTCGGCCAGGACGATGTCCGGGTCGTTGACCAGTGCGCGGGCGATCGCCACGCGCTGCATCTGGCCGCCGGACAGCTGGTTTGGCTTCTTGTTGATGTGTTCGCCGAGTCCGACCTTCTCCAGCGCCTTGCGCGCACGTTCGCGACGGTCGGCCTTGCCGATGCCGGAAATCGTCAGCGCGAGTTCGACATTCGACAGAATCGTCTGGTGAGGGATCAGATTGTAGCTCTGGAACACGAAGCCGATGGTGTGGTTGCGGTACGAATCCCAATCGCGATCCTTGTATTGGCGCGTCGAGATGCCGTTGATCACCAAATCGCCGTCGTCATACCGGTCGAGGCCGCCGATGATGTTGAGCAAGGTGGTCTTGCCGGAACCCGAGGGACCCAGAATCGCGACGAATTCGCTGTCGCGTAGGTTCAGGCTGACTTTGTCAAGCGCCTGCTGAACGAAATCACCGGTTTTATAGCGCTTCGAGATCGATTTGATCTGCAGCATGAATACCTCTTCCTGGCTGACGGTTCGCTGTTATGTACTGTATTGTCACGCCTTGAATTTCCGGCCGACTTTGGTGCTCCCCCGCCGCGATTCCGCTATGGGCGGACGCGTCGCAAAATGGTGTGTCTCACCGCGCTCTGGGATGTGAGGTCAGATACGTTTCGATCAGGGTTTCAGGGCTTACGTGCGTGTAGATCTGCGTGGTGGTCACGCTGGCGTGCCCGAGCAGTTCCTGCACGGTGCGCACGTCCGCGCCGCCTTGGATCAGGTGCGTGGCAAAGGAATGGCGCAAGGTGTGCGGATGGAGTGGTTTGGTGATGCCGGCCCGCTCCCCGGTTGCTTTGACGATTTCCCATACCGATTGCCGCGAGATGCGCTTGCCGCGTTTGTTGAGAAACAGTGCGCGCCTCTCGGGAATCTTGGCGCTGGAGCGCTGTTCCAACTCGCCACGCCCCGCATTGAGGTATGCGGTGATGGCCCGGCATGCGTAACTGCCCAATGGCACAAGCCGCTGCTTGGAGCCCTTGCCCATGAGTCGCGCGATGTGCTCGTCCAGGTCGATGTCGTCCAGATTCGCACCGGTGGCTTCCGAGACGCGGCAGCCGGTGGCGTACATGAATTCGAGCAGGGCCTTGTCCCGTAATACCACCGGATCGGTTGAGCCGCCGGCTGCCGCCGCGTCGAGCAGACGGGTTACCTCGTCCACGGTGAGTACGTCAGGCAGGGTGCTGGCACCTTTGGGTGCCTTGACTGCGGCAGAAACGTCGGCAGTCACCGCGTGCTGGCCGAGCGCGAAGCGATGGAATTCATGGATCGAGGCCAGTCTTCGGGCTTTGGAGCGGGCGGACTCCCCCGCCTGGTCAAGGGCGGCGATGTAGTCTTCGACGTCTTGTTTGGTTATGGCGTCCGGTTCGTGGATGCCGCGGGTTTCGAGCCAATCAATGTATTTGGCGATATCGGATTCGTAGGCGGTGACGGTGGCCGTGGCGAGCCCTCGCTCCACGCCGATGTGGACGAGGAACTGCTCGGTGAGTCTGGTGAATCCGTTGGTCATAGTGCCCATGGTACAAAGAAACCCCGCTCGGAAGCGGGGTTTCTAGTGTGAAGTCACGACTTCAAGCAATCAGGCCTCAACCGGAGCGTTGACGTCCTCAGGCAGGGCGGCCTTGGCGGCGTCCACGATGGTCTTGAAGGTGTCCGGGTCGGAGACGGCGATCTCAGCCAGAGCGCGACGATCCAGCTCGATGCCGGCGAGACGCAGGCCCTGGATGAAGCGGTTGTAGGTGATGCCCTCAGCGCGGACGGCAGCATTGATGCGCTGGATCCACAGCTTGCGGAAGTCGCCCTTGCGAGCCTTGCGGTCACGGAAGTTGTAGTTAAAGGAGTGCAGCAGCTGTTCCTTGGCCTTGCGGTACAGGCGGGAGCGCTGGCCACGGTAGCCGGAAGCCCTCTCGAGAACAACGCGACGCTTCTTGTGGGCGTTCACTGCGCGCTTGACACGTGCCATAATCTATTCCTCAGCTTTCTAAAGTCTTGTTATTTCCGGGTAAGCCCTATGCTCACTTCTGCAGAAGCTGGTGCAGCTTCTTGGCCTGGCCGCCGCGCAGCACATCGTCGGCGGACAGTTCACGGCGCTTGCGAGCGGACTTGTGCTCGAGGTTGTGGCGCATGGCGGAACCGACATGCTTCACCTTGCCGGTGCCGGTGATCTTGGCGCGCTTGGAAGCGGCGGAATTAGTTTTCATCTTCGGCATTGCTGCCCTCCTTGCTGGTTTGCTTCTTGTCGGAAGTCTTCTGAGAAATCGCGGACTGCGCGTCGGCCGCGGCCTGAGCCTGAGACTCCTGCTTGGCCGCGAGACGAGCCGCCTGGCGAGCCTGACGCTCGGCGCGGGACTCGGCGCCACGACGACGCTGCTCGGACTGGGTGTGCACCTTCTTGCCCTTCGGCGCAAGGGTCATGATGATGTTGCGGCCCTCCTGCTTCGGCTTGGACTCGACGGTGCCGTATTCCTCGACATCGTCGGCCAGACGCTGCAGCAGTTCCACGCCACCAATCGGGCGGGAGATCTCACGACCGCGCAACATGATGGTGACCTTGACCTTGTCGCCTCCGTTAAGGAAGCGGGTCACATGGCCCTTCTTCACGTCGAAATCGTGGTCGTCAATCTTCAGGCGGAAACGAATCTCCTTGATTTCCGCGGTGCTCTGGTTGCGGCGAGCTTCACGAGCCTTGATCTTCTCGTTGTACTTGAACTTGCCGTAATCAATGAGCTTGGCGACCGGAGGCTTCGCGTTCGGGGCCACCTCGACGAGATCGAGGTTTGCCTCCTTGGCCAGGTTCAGCGCGACGGAAGTCGCGATGACGCCCACCTGCTCGCCCTTCGGGCCGATCAGGCGTACCTGCGGGACGCGAATCTCGTCGTTAATACGTGGTTCGTCGCTGATGATGACTCCAATCCTCTACTTCAATTCCGTGGCGAGGGCCTTTGCTGGAGTCCTGTTCAATGCTTTGGGTTCATGGCAAGCCAAAGCCCGCGCCAATATGCGCTCAGCTTCTGCAGACGCATATCAGTTCTTTGCGTCATTCCTGATTACGCGTTGTATATCGCAATCGCTAGGCTGTTTGCCTTGAACCCGAGGCCTTGAAAGGCTTCCAGGTGGGGTTGCCCCGCTTTCTTGATTTCTCAAGCCAAATAGAAAGTCTACCATACGCCCGGACATTCGCGGTCCGTGTGTCGAACCTACTGCACGGCGCGCAGCAGACCGCCGAAGCCTTCGTCTTTGAGAATCTGCCGATATGGGCCGGCCTCATCGGCGATGATTTGATCGATGGCATGCATGCCGAGTACTTCGACCGGCGCCTTGTCGTCGGTGAGAATAGTCGACGCTGAGTCCGGTTCGTTCACCTTCCGGAATCGAGAGGCGACCTCTTCCATATACCATTCGAGATCTTCGCTGCCGGTGCGCTCGTAGGTGGTCTCACGCAGGTTGAGCGCCTTGGAGGCCTGCTGCATGGAGTTCTCTTCGGAGCCGGAACCCGGCTTCTTGGCGAACAGTTCACGGTTCGTGGTGTTCGGCACGTCGGCCGTCAGTGTGTTCCCATTGCCGAACACGCTGGCGATGGTATCGCTCAACGCCTCGTTGATCGAACCTTGGCCGTCCGAGATCATGTTCATGTTCACCACCATCACGCCGCCGGGGTTCAGGTGCTCTCTGACCATGGTGAAGAACTCGGTGGAGCTCATCTGGAAGGGAATGGTGATGTCCTGATACGCATCGACCATGATCACGTCGTACTTGTCATGCGAGGCGGCGAGCCAGGCTCGGCCGTCATACGTGGTCACGGGGATGTCGGCGGGCTCATCGAAGTATTCGCCGGCCAGATCGGTGATCTTCTGGTCAATCTCCACGCCGGTGATGTTCATTTTCGGATAATACTGCTTCAGCTGGCGGGCGTAGGTGCCGGTGCCCATGCCGAGGATCAGCGCGGAATTGGCATTGTCGGCGAGCGCCGGCGCAGCCAGGGCCGTGTCGTAGTACATACCTGTCAGTCCTTTGTCTTTCATCGTGACGGACTGCACGCCGAACAGCACGTTGGTGGACAGGATCGTGCGGTCGGAGAGGTTCTTGACCTGCAGGTAGTTGTAGATGGACTCGCCCTCATAGGCCAGGTTGGTTTCCCAGAACGCGAAGCCGGTCAGGGGCGAGACACAGGACGTGGCCACGAAGATCACGGCGCTGACCACGCAGGCGATGCGCTTGGCCTTGATCGAGATGAAGTAGATCAGCGGACATGCCGGAGAAGAATTCGGTGATGTAGAGGAATATCTTTGATTTGAGAATCGGCCGTTCGCTTGCCTCGGTGATCTGTGCCATCGCTCCGCTCCCCTGCCTGTGCGCCTATCGACTACTGTTCTGATGCGTAGCCTATCAGCATTTTCCCGGCCGATGGGTGGATACCGGCTACAGTAGGCATCATGACTCAGGTATGCGTGATTTTTGGTGCGGGCGAATACTATGCGGGCACGCCCGTGGTGCCGGCCGGCGCGTATGTGATTGCGGCCGATGGCGGGCTCGACCATACGCGCCAGTTGGGTATCGTGCCCGATGTGGTGGTGGGCGACTTCGATTCGCTGGAGGGCCGGCCGCCCCGCACCGATGTGCGCACCATCGCGCTGCCCGCGCTGAAGGACGATCCGGACATGCTCTCCGCGCTGAAGGTCGGTTGGTCGGCGGGTTGCCGCGAATTCCATGTCTATGGCGGTTTGGGCGGCCGCATTGACCATACGATTTCCGGCATTCAACTGATGGCATTATTGGCCCGGCATGGGGCAAGCGGGTATCTGTATGGTGATGGGCTCATCGTCACGGCCATCACCGATGGTAGGCTTTCGTTCCCCGCGCATCCGGTGCCCGAGGACGGCCGCATGGTGTCTGCGTTCTCCCACTCCGATGTTTCGCTTGGCGTGAACGAGCCGGGGCTGAAATATGAGCTTAAAGACGGCACGCTGACCAATACGGTGGTGCAGGGGGTCAGCAACGAGTTCCGCGACGGCGTGGACGCGGCCATCAGCGTGGAGCACGGCACACTGATCGTCACCTTCCCCATCGAGGTGGCGTTGCCTCAGGTGAGTCGATTCCACGAATTTGGCGGCGATATCGGCGAGCTGGACACCGCAGTGTCCAAGCTGCTGGTTCGCTGACTTGCATGCCGCGCGCTTGCTCATGATGATTCGAGACATTCCTCCAAAGGAGAGGAAAAATCACATGTCGGTTGCGGGCAATCCGAATTGTGAGCGCTCACAGAAAATACGGCATTTTTGCCCAAAACGCACGCTGAAACGTTGCCATGTGTACAGAGTCGGCATTACAGTAGCAACTGTTGGTAAACAATGGCCCGGTGTGCCAAAGCGCGCCAAGGCCACCCTACAAGGGAGAATTACATGACAGTTAAGATTGGTATCAACGGCTTCGGTCGCATTGGTCGTCTCGCCTTCCGTCGCATCTTCGAGCTGCAGGCTCGCGGCGGCCAGGCTGGTGACATTGAAGTTGCCGCCATCAACGATCTGACCACCCCGGCTACCCTGGCTTACCTGCTGAAGTACGACAGCACCCACGGCACCTTCCGTCATGACGATGGCACTCCGGTTGACGTCAAGGCCACCGAAGACTCCATCATCGTCGACGGCAAGGAATACAAGGTCTACGCCGAGAAGGACGCCAACAACATTCCGTGGGTCAAGAACGACGGTGTTGAGTACGTGCTCGAGTGCACCGGCTTCTACACCTCCGCCGAGAAGTCCCAGGCTCACATCAACGCTGGCGCCAAGAAGGTCCTGATCTCCGCCCCGGCCAAGGATGACACCACCCCGACCGTTGTGTTCGGCGTGAACCACGACATCCTCAAGGCTTCCGACGTGATCGTCTCCGCCGGTTCCTGCACCACCAACTCCATGGCCGCCATGGTCAAGCTGCTGGACGAGAAGTTCGGCATCAAGGCCGGCTTCATGACCACCATCCACGCCTACACCGGCACTCAGATGCTGCTCGATGGCCCGCGTGGCACCAAGACCGGCCGCAACCTGCGCGCCGCCGCCATCAACACCATCGCCCACTCCACCGGCGCTGCCAAGGCCATCGGCAAGGTCGTTCCGTCCGTGAACGGCAAGCTGCAGGGCCACGCCCAGCGCGTCCAGGTTCCGGACGGCTCCGTCACCGAGCTGACCACCGTTCTGAACACCGAGACCACCGCCGACGAGATCAACGCCGCCTTCAAGGCTGCCTTCTCCGACACCGATTACTACGGCTACAACGATGAGGGCATCGTCTCCTCCGACATCCTCGGCGACACCCACGGTGGCGTGTTCGACCCGACCCAGACCGACGTCAACACCATTGATGGCGTGACCCTGGCTCGCACCGTGTCCTTCTACGACAACGAGTACGGCTTCACCTCCAACATGATCCGTACCCTGCTGTACTTCGCTGAGATCTCCGAGTGAACCATTGCGGTCTAGGCCGCTACGGTTCGTTTGAGAACTAAGCTGTGAGACCCCCGCCTTGTGCGGGGGTTTCTTCGTAGTAGAACGGTAATCATGGCAAAGAAAAGCAAGCATGATAAGGGCGCGGGTTCCACTCCGGCGACAGTCCAACTGGAGAAGGCGGGCGTGGAATTCCACGTATACGAATACGAGCACTCCAACGACCATATGGATGACGGCTACGGCGTGGAGGCGGCCACCAAGCTCGGCTTCGACGAGCATCAGGTGTTCAAGACGTTGATGGCGGACACCGGTGCCGAACGCGTGGTGGGCGTGGTACCGGTGAGCGGTCATATGGATTTGAAAGCCTTGGCTGCAGCCGTAGGTGCCAAGAAGGCCTCTATGGCCGATCCCAAGGTGGCGATGCGTGAATCCGGTTATGTGGTTGGCGGCATCTCGCCGTTAGGCCAGAAGACACGTCATAAGACTGTGTTGGATGAAAGCGCCCTGCAATTCGACCAAATTCTGGTCTCCGGCGGCAAGCGAGGCCTGTCTGTGGGCGTGAATCCACAGGACCTGCTCAAGGTCTTGAACGCCGTTGCCGCACCAATCGGCACGTGGTGACCGTTCTTGGCTCCCCTCACGGAGGGGAGCCAAGAATGACTACTTCTTCCTGCGCAACTCCGCCGGCAGCACAAAGTGCATGTTTTCTTTGATGGTTTCGACGGACTTCATACCGGTGAAACCCAAGTTTTGCAGAGCGTCAATCACACCGGACACCAGTTCGTCCGGTACGGAGGCACCCGAGGAGATACCTACGGATTCCAGACCCACGAACCATGCCGGGTCAAGCTCGCTGGCATCATCCACGCGATACGCTTTGCCGCGCTCCCCCAAGCCCTCCTGCGCCACCTCCATCAGTCGCACGGAATTCGAGGAGTTGGCCGATCCGACAATCACCACGCAATCGGACTGCTGGGCCACCAGTTTGACCGCAGCCTGACGATTCGACGTGGCATAGCAGATATCCGAACTCGGCGGCTCTTGAATCCAAGGGAATTTGGCCTTCAGCGCGGCAATGGTATCGGCGGTCTCGTCCACGCTCAACGTGGTCTGCGAGAGCAGCACCAGCTTGGTGTCGGGCGCAAAATCCAGCGAATCGACATCCGATTCATGCTCGATCAAGTGCACGTGTTCGGGGCTCTCCCCCACTACACCGACCGCTTCATCGTGACCTTTATGCCCGATATAGACGATTTCATACCCCTCGCGCACGAAACGCAGCACCTCACGGTGCACCTTACCCACCAGAGGGCAGGTGGCATCCACCACATGCATGCCACGACGTTCGGCTTCCGCCTTCACTACCGGAGATACGCCATGGGCGGAAAACACCACCGGAATACCCGCTTGGGCAGCAGCATCCGGAATCTCCGCCAATTCCTGGACGAACACCGCGCCTTGCCCGGCCAAGTCCTCGACCACATGCTTGTTGTGCACGATCTGCCGGCGCACATATACCGGGGGCAGCCCATCCTCGCGCGTCCGCTTTCCGGAAGCCTCCGCGGCTTTGAGAATGGTCTGTACGGTAAGAATCGCACGGTCCACACCCGCGCAGAAGCCTCGCGGATCAGCGAGCACAACGCTTTTGGTCATCGGAACCTCCTGAACGTCAATAGTGTTTTCCAGTGTAAGGCAGGGATTACAGGAATCTGCCGTCACAACTTTTCCGCGTCTCCCACAAATCACCGGTTTCCAAGGAATCCACGTGCTTCTCGCATGATGGTGTGAGACTCGTCACTCCACGTATTGCTACCGTGTTTATACGAATTGTTTATTATATGCCGCATATCGCCAATCCCCGCCTCGATAGAGGAGACGCGCTAGACTGGGGCCAGCGATAGCAGGAGCTACCGGCCCACCAACCTCACTACGGGAGTGATTCCATGACGAGTAAAACACCACGCACCGGAAATCAGTATTCGATTCACTATGGCGATTATTCCGCCGTCATCTGCGAACTCGGCGCCAAGATTCGCCGATTCGATTATCAAGGCAAGGAAATTTTCTGCCCGTTCGGCGTCAACGACCTGACCCCCACCTGTAACGGTTATGTGCTGGCCCCGTGGCCAAACCGCATCGAAAACGGCGAATACGATTTCAATGGCAAGCATTACTGCGCGCCGGTTAACGAATATCATCCCGCACCGCGCAACAATGCGAACCACGGATACGCCTACCACTACATGTGGAAGCTTGAATCGTTGACCGATAGCGCCGTGACGCTTTCGCTGCGCTTCCCCAACTTGGACGGATACCCGTTCGATGTGACCGTGACCGTCACCTACGAACTCGGCGACAACGGCATGACCGCGACCGTCAATGCCCGCAATGATGGCGACGAACCGGCACCGTGGGCTCTCGGCCTGCATCCGTGGCTGGCCAACGGCAAGCAGGGCGCAACTGCCGCCGAACGCGATGCCGACTCCGCCGCCTGCCACCTGCAGATTAAGGCCGCCAGTCATGTGACGGTGAACGAGGCGCTGATTCCCACCGGCACCGAACCGGTTACCGGTATCTACGACCTGAACGATGGCCCGACGCTCGAAGGCCGAGCCTTTGATGATGCCTGGGTTGACGTGGAGCGTGCCGCCGATGGTACGACCACCACCACATTCACCCGCCCGGACGGTATCGAAGTGAAAATCATTGGCGATGAGACGATTAATGCTTGGCAGTGCTACACCGCCACTGGCGCACCGTTCGCCGAGCATCCGTATGGCATCGCCGTCGAGCCGATGACCGCCCCGGCCAATGCCTTCCGCACTGGTGACCACTTGGTGACGCTCGCCCCCAACGGCGACTACACCACTGTGGTCCGCTACGAAGTAGTCCAGAAGTAGTTCTGTTACGCTGGCTCCCCTCCAGAGGGGAGCCAATTTTTTATCCTTATGTGCCGCCGCGTCTTGGGACTTATGCGATACGATTGTGAGCGATAACAATTTGTTCCACAAAGGAGTGTGCACTATGGCTTTGAAGCCTCGCACTGGTAACCAATATGTCATCTCGTCCGGCGAATGGAGTGCCGTCGTCACCGAACTGGGTGCCAGCCTGCGCGAGCTGAAGTGGCGCGGCGAAGACCTCATCGTCCCCTTCGACCCGAACAAGGTCATTCCCTGCTGCAACGGCTGGGTGCTGGCACCGTACCCGAACCGAGTGACCAATGGTCAGTATTCTTTCGATGGCGAAGACTACCAGATGCCGATCGACGAGTTCGACCGCCAATCCTCCCTGCACGGCTATGCCTACCGCTACATGTGGGAGCTCGTTGATTTGCAGGAATCACACGTGACGCTCTCCTGGCGCTCCCCCGACATCGCCGGCTACCCGTTTGATATCACCATCACCGCCACTTATGCACTTGACGAGAACGGTCTCACGGAAACCTTCACCGTGCACAACAACGACAGCGT
The DNA here is from genome assembly GCF_000196555.1 of Bifidobacterium longum subsp. longum JCM 1217. Taxonomy (NCBI): domain Bacteria; kingdom Bacillati; phylum Actinomycetota; class Actinomycetes; order Bifidobacteriales; family Bifidobacteriaceae; genus Bifidobacterium; species Bifidobacterium longum. The sequence goes on from NC_015067.1 coordinate 1,457,249, forward strand.
GAAGGCACCGTGGGCATTTGGCATCCACCCGTGGCTGGCCAACGGCAAGCACGCCACCGGTCAGGCCATTACCGCCGACAACGAGCCCTGCCGTCTTGAGCTGCACTGCGACACCCACGTGACCGTAGACGAACACCTGCTGCCCACCGGCGAAGAGCCGGTTTCCGGCATCTTCGACCTGCGCGATAACCCCACGCTGGAGGGACGTGGCTTCGACGATGCCTGGACCGATATCACCAACCGCGGTGAAGATGGCAGCACTTCCGCCGCGTTCACCCGCCCCGACGGCATCAAGGTCACGCTGACCGGCGACAAGACCATCAACTCCTGGCAGGTGTGCACCGGCAACGAAATCGGCGAGAAGGCTCGTCAGGCCGGCGTGGCCGTCGAACCGATGACCGCCTACGCCGACGCCTTCCGCACCGGCAAGGATCTGGTTGTGCTCGAGCCGGGCGATGACTACACCACCGTGGTCACCTTCCACGCCGAACAAATCTGAAAAACCGAATAACCAAGCCTGACGATCATCGCCACATGGACACACGTGTTGCATCACGTCGTACTTATGTGGCATAATTCCGAAGGCTTATTTTTTTACTGCAGCAAAGGAGTCCATCATGGGCATGCGCGGACGTAAGCGCAAGGATCGTCGTAAGAAGGCCGCCAACCACGGCAAGCGTCCTAACGCCTGATTCTTCGCGTTTCTTATAGAACGCTCAAGGCCCGTCTGATGATACATCAGACGGGCCTTGTTGTATATGTCGTTACTTATCTTCCCCGCAGCAGTGATCAAGCGTGGCCTTGAGCCGGGCCATCAGACATTCGGGCGCCACATCCGGGCGCAAGTAGGCACGCAACGCGGCAATCAACGCCTGTTCACGCTCGTCGCAGCAGGTACGGGGGTCAAAACAGTCGCCCTCCGTAACGATATGCACGTCTGTCTGGACCGACGCAGCGGCCGAGCCGGTATCTACTGAACGATGATGCACCGCCGTGATATGCACTTCGGTCTGGCTTACCGTGCCATCGGCCGCCGTACGGGTTATGGAGATATGGCGAGTACGCTCTACCGGCTGATCGTTCATCAGATCTCCTTTCCCGAAAGCTTGCTTGACTGTTGTGGCGTGCGGGCGCCAGTCGCATGACTATGTCTCACTACGGCTTGCGTGTCGCCATTGCTACCAACAGTTTGTTCACTACTTTCATTATGGCCGGAATCGGCGATTCGACCAACGTTTTCGCTCAACTTCGCGGATGGTGAACCAGCCGACGAACCAGTCACGTACCCGCGCTCTTTCGCATACGAGGCGAGCTCACGCTTGAGTTGCGTGCGGGCGCGATTCAGGCGGCTCATTACCGTGCCGATTTTCACGCCCTGCTCATCGGCCACCTGCTGGTAGGACTTGCCGTCGATGGCGGCGTCGATGAACACCTGCCGGCGTTCCGGCGAGAGTTTGGCGAGCGCGGCCATGATTTCCTCGGGCGCGAAGGCGTCCAAATATTCCTCTTCAGCGGACTTGAGCCCGTCCGACGTATGTTCGGCGGCATCGTAAATGTCCCAATCGTCGTATTCGCCAGTGGAGTCGTTGGCACGCTGCGGGCGCCGCTTGGCCTTGGCATACTGGTTGAAGTAGGCATTGCGCTCGATGGTGGTCATCCACGCCTCGAAGTTGGAGCCCGGCTGAAATGAGTCGAAGGCCTTGAACCCGCGTTCGAAGGTGTCCTGGACCAGATCCTGCGCGTCATCGGGATTGTTGGTCAGCCTCATCGCCTGCCGGTACAGTGCATTGACGGCGGGCATGGCGAGCTGCTCGAATCTGGCGCGCTTGGCTGCCATGGACTCGCCCGATCCGGCTGACTGCCCGGATTGCGTAGTTGCTTCGCTTGTCGTCACGGTTCACCATTCTAATCAAATCATGTGCCCATATCGTGGTCGATGACGTGTGAGCCACAACACGCTGCACCCCACCTGTAGAATGGCGTATCGGCTAGATAATAGGGAGAAACAATTATGGCTTTGACTTTGGCTTCGGCCGCTGACCTGCTCAAGGAACACCATCTGCTGCGTGAAATCATCCAAGGGGATGTCTGGACCGACGACCCGGCCCGTATCGCTTCGGCGGATGAACCGTTCGCCGGCATCACCTACGACACCCGCAAGGTCACGCAGGGCACCCTGCTGTGCTGCAAGGGCCGATTCAAGGCCGAGTATCTGAACGGCATCGACGAAGCCGGCCTGGCCGCATACGTGGCCGAAACCGAGTACTCAGCCGCAACCGCCGCCCCCGGCCTGATCGTCAACGACGCACGCAAGGCGATGAGCCTGCTGTCCGCCGCGTTCTACGGATATCCGCAGAACGAGCTCACGGTCATCGGCGTCACCGGCACCAAGGGCAAGACGACCACCTCGTACTTCACGCAGGCGCTTATCAACGCCGTCTCCGGTGGCAAGGCCGCATTGTTCTCCTCGGTCGATAATTGCCTTGACGGCCACACCTACGTCGAGTCCGATCTGACCACGCCCGAATCGATGGACGCCTTCCGCATGATGCGCGAGGCGGCCGATAACGGCATGGAGTATCTGGTGATGGAGGTCTCCTCCCAGGCGTACAAGGTGGACCGCGTCTATGGCCTGACTTTCGATGTGGCCGCGTTCCTGAACATCTCCCCCGACCACATCAGCCCGATCGAACACCCCACGTTCGAGGATTACCTGTATTGCAAGCGCCAGATCATCGCCAACGCGAAGTCGCTGGTACTCGGCGCGGACAGTCTGCACGCCGATCTGTTGCGGGAGGACGCGGCGGCAGCCGGCATCGGCGCAACCACCTTCGCCCTGCATGACGCGGATAATGCCGGCACCAGTGCGGACGTCGTCGCCTGGCCCGCCGACACGGCGCACGCCTCCTTCCACATCGCCGACGGAGATCAGACCCTTGGCGACTACCATCTGTCCATCGATGGCGACTTCAACTACCTCAATGCGGCGGCGGCCATCGCCATCGCCCATGCGGCTGGCGTATCGCTCGATGACGCCGACGCACTGCACGCCATCGAATCCGTACGTATCGCCGGCCGTATGGAACAGTTCCGCGACCCGCAGTCGAACACGCTCGCCATCGTCGATTATGCGCACAACTACGCATCCGTCACCGCGCTGCTTGACTTCGTCTACGAGCGTTGGGGCGAGGAAAACCCGCGTATCACGCTGGTGACCGGATCGGCCGGCAACAAGGCCTACGATCGCCGTAAGGAAATCGTCGAGGCTGCCGAGAACCGCATCGCGAACTTCATTTTCACCGCCGAAGATACGGACACCGAGCCGTTCATCGACATCTGCATGGAAATGCAAGGCTACATCACGAACAAGGATGTGGCCTCCACGGTGATTTCCGACCGTCCGACGGCCATCACCAACGCCATTTACGATGCCCGTGCGCACGCCGACCGATTCAACATCCTGCTGATTATCGGCAAGGGCAACGAGCGTTGGATCAAGGACCATCACAAGCATGTGCCGTTCGACGGCGACGATCACGTCGTCGAACGCATGTTTGGCTTGTGACGGGATTCCAGCCAATCAGATCCTGATCGGATCCCGATTGGCCCACATCAGATCACGCGCAATACGACCAAACCAGAAACACGACATACGGATACGAACGAAAAAGGATAGCTGAATCGTAATGATCACGTTGGAGAAAGTTGACGGAGCCACACTGGAAGCCGAAGCCGAGAAGGCCGGCATCACATTGCCCATCGAACAGACCAAGGTTTGGTCTGGTTTTCAGGCGGATATCGACGGACGCACGCCATGGGGCGATTATCTGATCAAGCGTGATGGTGAATTGGTCGCCGTGATCTCCTTTATCGATTTTGAGACGCACGGTTATCATTATCTGCGCTCGATGCATGGGCCGGCGTGGGCTGCCAAGCCCACCGAAGCTGAGGAGCGCGAGGTCGTCGACGCCATCGTGGACACCGTCAAGAAGGCCGACAAGAACATCGCGTTCCTGCGTATCGACACCTGGTTCGCCGATGGTACGGAGAAGGTGCTCTCCACAGTGCCGTACGACCAGACCGTGGTCATCGACGTCACCGGTGGCGATGATGAGATTCTGGCTCGGATGAAGCGTCGTGGACGCCGTGACGTGCGCAAGTCTCTGCGTGAGTGCCCGGCCGAGGTTGCCGATGAGACGGATAAGGCGCTGGCCGATTTCTCCGAATATTACGATGTGATGGTCGAGACCGGCCAGCGCGATGGATTCACGCCTGCTCCGATGAGCGACTACTCCGATATGATCGGCGCGTTGGGTGCCGATCATTGCCGTGTGTTCGCCGCACGTATTGAAGACCGTGTGGTGGCATGGTCGATTGTCACCGTGAATGGCACACATGCGGTGCGCTACTATGCCGGCATGCGCAACGAGGTTATGCGTCTGCATGTGACCGACAAGCTGCTGTATTCCGAATGCTGCATCCTGGGCTCGCAGGGTATTACTGAATACGATCTCATGGGCATCGGCTCCGATTTCGCGCCGTCTCTCAAGGGCCTTAACGAGTTCAAATGCAAGTTCACCGAGGAAATCACCCCGGTGGCCCCCGCCCGCGACGTACCCATCAAGAAGGTCTTCTACAAGACGCTGCAGACTGTACAGGGCGTGCGCAAGGCATTGCGCTAATACCGCCCCGCTCCCGCTGGCGGGAGCTGTCGAACGAAGCGAGACTGAGGGCGGTCTTTCGATATGGACCGCCCTCTGTCACCTGTGGCACCAGTTCCTGTCAGCGGGAACCATTCGTTTATCGTTCGAGTTTTTGACTCACCACGGCTGTTACGCCGTCGGCTCTCATGGTTACGCCGTAAAGCGCGTCGGCAATCGACATGGTGCGTTGCTGGTGCGTAATGATGATGAGCTGCGCATGGGCGCGTAACTCATTGAACGCATTAATCAAACGGGTCAGGTTCACGTCGTCCAACGCGGCCTCGACCTCGTCCATCACATAGAACGGGCTGGGGCGGGCGGTGAAAATCGCGAACAGCAGCGCCAGCGCGGTCAGCGAACGTTCGCCGCCGGACAGGAGGCTCAGCTGTTTGACGCGCTTGCCGGCCGGGCTGGCCTCGACCAGTACGCCGGTGGTGAGCATGTCTTCCGGGTTTTCCAGGCGCAGTCGCCCGGTGCCGCCTGGGAACAGCGTGGCGAACATCTGCTCGAACGCCTCGGCGGTATCGTCGAACGCGGATTTGAACACCTGGACCATCGTGGAATCGAGATCCTTGATGAGCTGCATCAAATCGTCACGTGATTTGACCACATCGTTGCGCTGATCATTGAGATACTTGTTCCGCTCCTCAAGCGCTTCGAATTCCTCGGTGGCCAAAGGGTTGATCTTGCCGAGTGCGGCCAGATCGCGGCGAGCCTTATCGAGACGCTTCTTCTGCTCCTGACGGTTATACGGCACGGTCTTAAAGAGGGCGGAATCGCCGTTGGTGCCGGCCTCTCCCCCGGTTTCTCCCTCTTCGGTCCCAGCCTCAGCTTCCGTCTCATCCAACGGCACAGGGTTGCCCTCATCATCCAGCACGGGCACCGGCTGTTCGGGGCCGTAATCACCAACCAATTCCTCCAAAGTGAGACCGAGTTCGTCGGACACTTTCTGCATGAGCTGCCCGGATTCGGCGGCCAACCGTTCGCGGTTTACATCCAAGGCATGTTCGCGCCCGGTCAGATCGGTGACCTTGGGCTCGATCTGGTTGCGCTGCGCGCGCAGGGCCTTGAGTTCCTCGTCATGGCTGGAGGCGGCGGCCTGCAGCTCGTCTCGTTTGGCGGCCACGTCATGCAGCGTATGCTCTACCATGGCGGCCACTGCTCGCGCGTCATCGGCCACGCCTTGCAGGTGTGCGGCCTGCTCGCGTCTGCGATCGTTCAACGCCTCGATGCGGGCGCGGCGTTCGGCGGCTTCTTTGGCGTTGTCCCGCAGCAGCCCGGCCTGTCGGCTCAGGGACTCCCCTTTGCGGCTTGCCTCGGTCCACGCGATTTTCGCGGCGACCTCATGCTCGCGAGTCAGGTTCAGTCCGCGCTCCAGCGTACGTTCGCGTTCATCGAGTTCGTCGAAATCGGCATGTTCCGCTGTGGATTGCCGGGCCGATGCCAAAGCGCGATTGAGGTCGTCAAGCTTGAGCTGATGCTCGTTGCAATTCTCTTGGGTCTCGGTGATTTTCCTATCCAGCTGCTCGAGCTGACGGGTGAACGATGCGACGCGATCTGTGGCGGATTTCAGAGATTTCTCCGCCTGCTGGGCTTTGAGCCGGGCTTCGGTGCGTTTGGCGGATTCCTGGTCGACGAGTCGAGCCGCTTCATCGCGCTTGGTTTTGGCCTCGGCCACTTGCTCAGCCATTCCGCCGTCTTGGGCGGTCAACTGTTTGACCTGTGCCAATGCTTTGTCTCGGCGGGCGGCCAGAGACAGGTCCGATTGAGAGATTGAAGAGCCGCCGACCGCCGCCACGCCGTGTGTGAAGGTCTCGCCGTTCTTGGTGACGGCCCGCATGGCTTCGCCGAATGCCACAATCTGTTGGGCTTCGTCGGCGGTGCCGGCCGCGGCTACATCAGCCAGCAGGAGACGCACGGTGCGCACGACCGCTTCGGCCTGTGCCGGGTTCTCGGCATCCGGGTTCGCGGTGACGAGTGCTGCCAGCGCGTTGCCCGATTGCGGAGCGGCCCCCGCGTTCTCGGCGCTACTCTCCTCCGACTCCGTGCCCGGCTCTGTGGCGGGATCGCCGGCAATGCTCGCGGTCAGCACCACGGCTTTGCCGAGCTTATCTTCCCGAGCGCGTTCGAGGGCGTGCAACATGTTGCCTGCCGCGGGTACCACGATGGCGCTGGCATACTGGTCGAGCGCGTGGGCCACGGCTTCTCCCCAGCCTTCGGCCACATGGATGAAGTCGGTGAGTCGGCCAAGCGAGGCCACGTCCGTATCGCGCTCCAACGATCCGGAGGCATTGCGGCTGTCTAGCGTGTCGGCAAGCGCATCGGCCTTGGATTTGAGCGAGATGATCTTGGACTGTATCTCGCGCTGCTTATCGGCGCGTTCATTCAGTCGTTCGCGGCATTCGGCGAGCGTTGCACGTGCGGCGTCCAATGCGGCACCGTCATCGTCGGCAATGGAGTCCGCTTCGCTGCGCAATGCGTCCAGCTGTTGCTGGGCATCGTCGCGCTGGGAAGTCAGCGAGTCGCGTTGGGAGGCGTAATCCTTGGCGCGGCTGGTCGCCAGTTGTACGGCGGATTCCTCGCGGGCGATGAGTTCGCGCAGTCGGGCGATTTGCGCATCGCGTTCCTGTGCGGTTTTGCGCAGTTCCGTCAAGGTCTGGCGGACTGAGGCAAGCTTTTTCTCGTCGTCGGCGCGTTCCTCGGTGGCCTTGTCGAGTGCGATGCGCGCATCGGCCACGGCCTTGGTTTGTGCCGCTGCCTGAGACTCCAGTTCCTCGGCTCGTTTGACAAGCATGCCGGGATCCTCACCGAAGTTGGTGACGATCTGGCCGGCGAGTGACCGGCTGCGCTCTTCGGCCAACTGGGCGAGCGCGTTCAGTCGTTCACGGGTCTGCGAGAATTCATGCCAGTATTGGTTGGCCTTGGCGATGGCCGGACTGGATTCGGAGCTCAACGCCTCGACCTGTTCGATGCGTACTTTGACTTGGGCGAGTTCACGTTGGGCGACGGCCAGCTGGTTACGCACAGCGCCAAGCTCTTGACGTACCGTGTCGCGACGGCTCATCGAGCGTTGAGCGTCTTCGGCGTACAGGCGGGCTTGGGCGTCGCGTACGGATATCTGAATCGCGTCGGCGCGCCGGGAGATACGTGCCTGGCGTCCGAGGGGGCCGAGTTGGCGGTGAATCTCCCCCAGCAAATCGTCGAGTCGGCTCAGGTTCGTTTCGGTATTGGCCAGCTTGCGCAACGCGCGTTCCTTGCGCTTGCGGTGCTTCAGGATGCCGGCGGCCTCTTCGATGAACGCACGGTGGCCGGACGGGTCGGCCTTCAGAATCGCATCCAATCGTCCCTGGCCTACGATCACATGCATCTGCTGGCCAAGACCGGTATCGGAGAGGAGTTCCTGAATGTCGAGCAGGCGGCATTGCGAGCCGTTGATCGCGTATTCGGAGCCTCCGTTGCGGAAGATGGTGCGGGAGATGGTGACTTCCGTGTAATCGATATCGAGCGTGTGATCGGAATTATCGATGGTCAGGCTCACCTGTGCACGGCCTAATGGCGGGCGGGAGGACGTGCCTGCGAAAATCACGTCCTCCATCGAAGTGCCGCGCAGGTTTTTGGCGCCCTGCTCACCCATTACCCAGATCAGGGCGTCGACGATGTTCGACTTGCCCGAACCGTTGGGGCCGACCACCGCCGTGATGCCGGGCTCGAAGCGCAGCGTGGTGACGGAGGCGAAGGATTTGAATCCGCGGAGGGTGAGTTCCTTGAGATACATGGCGTGAGACTGTTTTCCGTATGCCGGGTGTCCGGGTATCCGATATGCCTTGGATGCGGGTTACCGGGCGTCGGCGGAATCGTCGGTGTCGGCGCTGGCTGTGTCAGTGCTGTCGGTGTCGGCACTGGCCGTGCCGGTGCCGGCGTCACCGGCCTGTTCCTTACCGAGGCCGAGGACGTCGAACACGTCGAAGTCGTCCGGGCTTACCGAATCCTCGAGGTTGTCGGCGGCCTCATCCTCGGCCTTGTCTGCCGGCTGATCCGAATCGTCCGGGTCAACCGCCGGCTGATGAACGGCCATAGCCTGCCTCATCGTGGGGCTGGCGTGTTCCTCAAGCATCAGGCGTGCGTCGCCGGCGGTGACGAAGCTGCCGCAGATAAGCACGCCGTGGCCGTAGCCCACGCCCAGCTCGTCCTCGGCATCGACCATATTGACGGCGGTCTGAATCGCGTCAGGCAGGTTCGCTTCCTTGATCACACGGTCACGGCCGAACACGTCCACGGCAATCTTCTCAAGCTCGTCGGCCGGCATCACGCGCTCGCGCCACGAGTTCTCGGTGACCACCACGGAGCTCAGGATCGGCTCCAGAACACCCAGATATTCCTCGACCTGCTTGTCGCGCATCATGGCGACCACACCGACCAGCTGCTTGAAGTCGTAGCTTTCCTCGATGGCCTTGCGCAGGGCTTCGGCGGCATTCACGTTGTGTCCGCCATCCAGAATGATGGTCGGTGAGGTGCGGATCTGTTCGATGCGTCCGGGAATCTTGACCGAGCTCAACGCCTCGGCCACCAAGTCGCCGTCCAGCGGGCCGTTGACCGGAATCACCACTTCGGAAGCGGCGAGCGCGGCAAGCGCGTTGTGGGCCTGATGCTCGCCGAACTTGGCGATCGGCACGCCCTCGTAAGTGCCGTTGGGCGTGGTCAGGGTGGCGACTTGGCCGCCGACTGCGGCCATACGGTCGGACGCGGTCATTTCGTAGCCGTCGCGCACGAGCATGGCGTGGTTGCGTTCGGCGGCTTCGGCGAGAATCGGCATGACGGCTTCCTCATGCGGCTGCGGGCCGATGATGGCGGTGCAGTTCGGCTTGATGATGCCGGCCTTCTCGGTGGCGATCTGTTCGACGGTGTCGCCCAGCCACTGCATGTGGTCCATGTCCACCGGGCCGATGATGGCCGCATCCGCGTTGAGCACGTTGGTGGCGTCCCACAGGCCTCCCATGCCGACCTCGACGATGGCCACGTCCACGGGCGTGTCGGCGAACTTCCAGATGGCCATGGCGGTGAGCACCTCGAAGAAGCTCATCTTCGGCTTGCCTTGCTCCTCCATCTTGGCGTCCACCAGGGCCACGAGATCCTTGGTCTGGTCCCAGATGTCGATGAAATCGTCATCGGACAGCTGCTGGCCGTCGATGGCGATACGCTCGTTGATCTTCTCCAGATGCGGCGACGTGTACAGGCCGGTGCGCATACCGTAGGCGCGGCAGATGGCCTCGGCCATGCGTGCGGTGGAGCCTTTGCCGTTGGTGCCGGTGATATGAATCACGCGGAACGACTGCTCCGGGTGGCCCAGGATGTCGAGCATCAGGTTCATCCGGTCGAGATCCAGATTGGTGGTGTTATGCTCCGGCGGGCGGCTCATGATGTCCAGTTCGACGTCCCGCATGCTCTCATTGTTCCGATTCGGATGCTCGAATGACATATCCTCTTCTAACCTCTGCTCGTGTTGCTGTTGCGCCGTTCGGAGTGCGTATGCCACTTACGTGTTCGCGCCATTCTCGTCATGTCTACGCATGCCCGCATATATTCCGCTTCCGCATGCGCAGGAAGTTCCCCTTGCACAGGTTTGCTCTGCATGGTTCGGGATTCTTGCCTTCACGCGTGGAGCCGCACTCCCTCAATTCCCTCTATCCTAGCCGCCGGGGTGGTTTATCGTGCGCGCACAGTGAAACCGTCTCATATGTCGCCGCCGCGCGGGCAGTCTCTACCTGCAGCCACGCACAGTGAAGCCGTCTCATATAGTTGCAATGCGGCTCTTGCCGTCGGCATCCCATTCTTAGTCGGCTGCAATCCAAAACTTGTATGTCCGGCGACGCTGATGCTATTCAGCGTCGGTACAGTGCCAGCTTCTGGCGGTACACCGACGCTATGATGCTCTTGCGAGTCGGTGGCTGGCCAAAACCTGGATTAATCCCGACTCCATCGCCTCTCAGTGTCGTCTCCTCGCCAAGGCATGCCATTCTGCCGTCGTTGAGAAATTTCAACGTCGTCAATCGACCATGTCTTGCCCCGGAAACGACTCTCACAAACGTCCTCTACATCATCTTTTGAACTCGCAGAGGCTCATTCACTGTTATGACTGCTCTCACCGTCGGCAGCCGTCCAAGCCCTGGATCTATGCCGCCAATAAATTGCAGCAAATCGTCGGCCCCGATACAACCATTGGACTCACGCCGACGCTAGATTCCACACTCAGACAGAAGCCAGCCAATATCTGAACCAGCACCGACGGCGTACAAAGCATAAGCACCGTTAACCGTCAATTCGCCGCCCTCTACCAGCTACATCCGCCTTCGCCGATGATATCTTGTTCGAATCCCCAAAGCACGTTGTTCGAATGACATTACTGATGGTGGATAAGTTTTGTGTGTTATCCACTATTCCGAATTAGCGGCCTAATACCTTGAAATTATCGGGAGTATCTCGCTCCAAGACAGCCAAGCTCCGAGGCTAGAACCACAATGGCTGAAATTCATACTTACGCTGCTTCGTTCCGGCTACGCTCGACGTCATGAAGACACACAAAGCAGTGGCCTCGCTCATATCAGCCGCGCAGAATGAGCTGAGATGCGTCTATTCAAGAAATGAAGCGGAACAGACCGCTCTACGCCGCCGTGCCCAGAGTGGTGAGTTGTTGAAAGTGTATGACGGCATTCCCAGTCTTTATGCAAATACTGCATACTGGGATGGTTTGACGCCGCCGGAGCGAACGTTGCATATAGCCCGCGCTCTTGCGCAAGAGCATCCTCAGTGGGTTTTTGGCGGCTTGGTGGCAGTAAGTGCCTATGGATTCGAACATCAATGGCATTTGCATGATGACTGCATAACCATCGTGACTTCCGATCATGGATCTCGTCAATGCCATCAGCGCTTACGACATGTCTATATGCCCGATATGAACAATCCGAAGACACATTACGAGGCCTCCGGCCTATCCCTGATATCACCGGCTAGAACCTTGGTCGAGGCCGCTATAGACCTTGATTTTCGGTTTGCGTTACCGATCTTTGACTCGGCCCTTGCCAAGGGAATAACCAAGGAAGAGATAGCCGCCGACTGCGTTCAATGGAGAATCGATTATGCCCGAGTATTCCGCCTGCTGCGCTATGCAAACGAAAGGAGCGAGAATGGTGGAGAATCCCTCGCGCGAGGCACCATCATCGAAGATCGCTTCCTCACGCCGCGTATTCAGGTAACGGTGACCGACCCACAGACGAATACCGAGTACCGCGTTGATTTCGTATGGAAGCTCGATGACGGGCGCGTGATAGTGGCCGAATACGACGGCACACAAAAATACGTGGACCCAGCCATGACCGATAACCGCAGCATTCAGGAGGTGGTGGCCAAGGAACGCGCACGCGACGAGGGACTGAAACGAGCCGGTGCCACCGAAATCGTCCATTTCACATACGCCGACGTCATCGAACGTACTCCGCTGCGGGTAAAACTGATCAAAGCCGGGGTGCCTCAGGTGGAGACCTCCGCATAGCAGTGAGTCCCGCGACGCGATAAACCTTCATCGCATGGGTTCACATGGATTCAGCCCACAGAATATGTCAATATCAATCGGCAAGCTCCAGCCCAAGCCCATGCCCCTCTCCTTCCCTACCGAGAACAATAAACGGGCCCGCATTCCAGCCCGCCGCACTCGCCATATGGGCATATCCGGAAGACCGTCCAAATTCCGTACTTGGTTTTACCGTCAGCCGTCAATCGTGGCACATCGCATAAAGCCGACTAATATGAGGTGGGAATCGATGATTCGACAACAACTACATACAGGAGAGTGGCAATGGGTGAAGTGATCACCGCCAAGGACAAGGAATATGAGGCCGAAGAGCGCGCTACGGCACCGGGCGCGAACCAGTCGATGAGCGACCGCGTGAACAACCGCTCGCTGCGCCCGCAGTCGGCCGCATTCAAGGAGTTCATGAAGTCCGGCTGGGCCGACGATGATCCGGAGATTAATCCTCTCGAATCCTCCAAGTTCACGCCAGCCCGCCTTGAGGCGCTGGGCAAGGCCTTCCCGGGCGAACGTCTGGTCATTCCGGCCGGCCAGCCGAAGGTGCGCAACAATGATTGCGATTACATGTTCCGCCCGGACACCACGTTCGCCTACTACACCGGTCTGGGTTCCGATTACGAGGCCGGCGCCGTGCTGGTCCTGAACCCGGTCGACCCCGACTCCCCCGAAGCCGCCGCCGGCAAGACGCACACTCCGGAACTGTTCGTGGCGCCGCGCGCCGACAATTCCACCGAGGACTTCTTCATGTCCGCCCACTACGGCGAATACTGGGTTGGCCCGCGTGCCGGTCTCAAGGAGATGCAGGCGATGACCGGCATCGAAACCCACGACATCGCCCAGCTGGCCGACGCCCTGTCCAAGGACGTGGGTGCCGAAGCCGGCGCCGTACGCGTGCGCGTGGTCAGCGAAACCGACCCGCAAATCACTTCGATGGTTGAATCCATCCGCGAGGCCAACGGTTTCGCCGATCCGGACAAGAACTCCGCATCCGACGACAAGCTGCACGAGTTCGCCGCCGAGGCACGCATGGTCAAGGACGGCTACGAAATCAACGAAATGCGCAAGGCCGTGGACGCCACCAAGCATGGCTTCGACCGTCTGCTCTCCGCACTGCCGGCCGCGCTCGACAAGCCGCGCTCCGAGCGTATCCTCGAAGGCGCGTTCAACGCCGTGTCCCGTGAACTGGGCAACGCCGTCGGTTACGACTCCATCGTGGCTTCCGGCCCCCACGCTCCGATTCTGCACTGGATGCGCAACACCGGTGTGGTGAAGACCGGCGACATGCTGCTGGTGGATGCCGGCGTTGAGGTCGATTCCCTGTACACGGCCGACATCACCCGCACCTTCCCGACCAACGGCAAGTTCACCGACTTCCAGAAGCGTCTGTACCAGGCCGTGCTCGACTCGCAGCAGGCCGGTTTCGAAGCCGCCAAGCCGGGTGCCACCTACTCCGACATCCACCACGCCTGCATGCGTGTGATCGCCGAGCGTCTGCACGATTGGGGTCTGCTGCCGGTGAGCGTCGAGGAGTCGCTGTCCCCGCAAGGCCAGCAGCACCGCCGTTGGCTCGCCTGCGGCGTGGCCCACCACCTGGGTCTTGATGTGCATGATTGCGCGCAGGCCCGTTTCGAGTCCTATCAGGGCGCGCCGATTCGCCCGGGCATGATCTTCACGATCGAGCCCGGCCTGTACTTCCGCGAGGATGATCTGCTGATTCCGCCGGAATACCGCGGCATCGGCATCCGCATCGAGGACGACGTGCTCATGACCGAGAACGGCCCCGAATGGATTTCCGCCGGCATCCCGAAGCAGATCGACGACGTCGAAGCCTGGATGGCCGAGCAGGCTGCCCAAGCGAAGTAACCTAAGCTCCCTCTGATGAGGGAGCTTCTTTTCTACTAAGGAGGCAATGTGTCCACTCCGGAATTTGTGTTGGAATTGCGTAAGAAGATCGGCCATGATCTGTTGTGGCTCAATGGCGTGACCGGTTGTGTACTGAACGAACATGGTCAACTGCTGTTGGGCCGTCGTTCGGACACGGGCGAATGGGCGATGGTCTACGGCATCAACGAGCCGGGCGAACAGCCGGCGGACACGGTGGTGCGCGAAATCAAGGAGGAGACGGGCATCGATGCCATCGTCACCGATTTGGTGGCCGTCACCTCGTCAAACAAGGTGCTGACCTACGCCAATGGCGACAACACCATGTACATGGATCATTCGTTCCTGTGCGCCCTGAAGCCCGGCGGCAATGCCGAGCCGTTCGTAGGCGACGAGGAAAGCCTGAGCGTCGGCTGGTTCGATCTGGATGACCTGCCCACTCCCCTGGCGGCCAGCACGAGCGAGCGGCTGGAGCTGTTCCATACTTACATCGAGAACAAAAAACACGGCGACGCCCACGCCCTGTTCCAGTTCGATGGGCAGCAGTACTAGCGGATATAAAGTTAGCTCCCTCTGACGAGGGAGCTCCAATGCTATGCGATTACGCCTCTTGGGCTAGGAGCTCGTGGAGGTGGGCGCGGTGTTGCTGCTGTTCGCGCGGGTCGGGCACGGGCAGGGAGGCCAGCAGCTTCTTGGTGTACGGGTTCTCCGGGTGCTGCATAATCTGGTCGGCATCGCCGTGCTCCACGATCTGGCCCTTATGCATCACCATGATGCGGTCGGCAAGCATATCGACCACCGCCAAATCATGGGTGATGAACAGGCACGCGAAGCCGATTTCCGCCTGCAGTCGCTTGAACAGCTCCAACACCTTGGCCTGCACCGACACGTCCAATGCAGAAGTCGGCTCATCGGCGATCAGCAGCGACGGCTTCAACGCCAAACCACGCGCCAAAGACGCCCTCTGGCGCTGGCCGCCGGACAGCTCATGCGGGAAACGGTTCATGTAGGCGCGCGGCAGCTGGACCATCTCCAGCAGATCGCCCACATAGTTCTTGGCATCGGCCACGGAACCGTACTTGTGGTGCACGAGCAGCGGCTCGGCCACATTCTCCGCGATGGTCATCAGCGGGTTGAACGAGGAGCCCGGATCCTGGAACACGAAACCAATGTCCGCGCGCTTGGGCTTGAAGTCACGCTCCTTGACGCCGTTCATCTCGATGCCGAGCACGTTCAGGGAGCCGCCGGACACCTTCTGCAGGCCGGCGATGGCACGGCCGGTGGTGGACTTGCCGGAACCGGACTCGCCCACCAGGCCCAGCACTTCGGAGCGGTGGATGGTGAAGTTCGCGCCGTCCACGGCCTTGAAGTCGGGCTGCATGAGATGGCCCGGGTACGTGATGGTCAGGTTCTTGGCCTCGACGGCGATCGGCTGTTCGCGCCAATCGGCCTTGCGCTCGATCGGTTTGCCCTCGCGGTCGCGCACGACCAGCTTCTGACCGATGCGCGGCACGGCACCCAGCAGTCGCTTGGTGTAGTCGTCCTTCGGATGGTAGAAGATCTGCTCCACGTCGCCCTGCTCGACCACGTGGCCGCGGTACATGACGACCACCTGGTCGGCGATGTCCGCGATCACGCCCATGTTGTGGGTGATGATGAGCACGGAGGCGTCGAACTCGTCACGGGCGAGGCGCAGCAGGTCGAGAATTTCGGCTTGCACGGTCACGTCGAGGGCAGTGGTGGGCTCGTCGGCCAGAATCAGGCCGGGGTTCAGCACCAACGCCATGGCGATGACGATGCGCTGCTTCTGGCCGCCGGAGAACTGGTGCGGGTAGTAGTCCACGCGGGTTTCGGCATCCGGGATGCCGACCTTCTTCAGGATGTTGATGGCCTTGGCGCGCAGTTCCTTCTTGTCCTTCATGCCGTGGGCGCGCAGGCCCTCTTCAATCTGCCAGCCGATGGTGTACACCGGGTTCAGCACCGAATTGGGCTCCTGGAACACCATCGCGGCCTCGGAACCACGCACTTCGCGCAGCTGTTCGCCGCTCAGGGAGAGCACGTCCAGCGAATCGGAGCCATCGCGCTTGGACAGGTAGACGGCACCGGAGGTGGTGGCCGTCTCCGGCAGCAGCTTGATGATGGAGCGCGCGGTCACGGACTTGCCGGAACCGGATTCGCCGACCACGCCGACCACGGTCTTGCGCGGAATGGTGAAGTTCACGTCCTCAACGGCCTTGATGGAGCCGGCGTCGGTCATGAAGGAGACGGACAGGTCCTTGATATCGGCGAGATTCTTGTTGTTTTCGCTCATCTCTCACTCCTTGCCTTCCGGCTTGCCCTCGCCGGTCCATTCGGAGGCGACGATGGTCGGGTCATGGTCGGTGACGGTGGCCGGCGGGTCGACGTTCGCGTCGAGTTCGGCAATCACCTCGTTGCGTGCGGTCGGCTTCTCGTTTGGGTCGACGGACGTGTCTTCGATCGATCCGACCACTTCGCCGGCGGACTTGCGGGCGCGCAGACGCGGGTCGGCCAGATCGTTGAGCGATTCGCCCACGAGCGTGATGCCGAGCACGATGAGCACGATGGCGATGCCCGGGAACACGGCAGTCCACCAGATGCCGGCGGTCACGTCGGAAACCGAGCGGTTCAGGTCGTAGCCCCATTCGGCGGCGGCGGTCGGCTCGATGCCGAAGCCGAGGAAGCCCAGGCCGGCGAGGGTCAGGATGGCTTCGGACGAGTTCAGCGTCAGGATCACCGGCAACGTGCGGGTGGAGTTCTTGAACAGGTGCTTGGTCATGATGCGCCAGGTGGAGGCGCCGACCACGCGCGCGGACTCGACATACGCGGATTCCTTGATGCGGATCACTTCGGCGCGAATTGTGCGGAAATACTGCGGGATGTACACCACGGTGATGGAGATGCCGGAGGCCAGGATGCCGCTCCACAGGCCGGACTGGCCGTGGGAGATCATGATGGCCATCAGAATGGCGAGCAGCAGCGAGGGGAAGGAGTAGACGGCGTCGGCGATCATCACCAGAATGCGGTCCACCCAGCCACCGTAGTAGCCGGAGACCAGGCCGAGCAGCACGCCGGCGAAGATGGAGAGCAGCACGGCCACGACGATGGCGATGACGGCGGTGCGTGCGCCCCACACCACACGGGAGAACACGTCGAATCCGGCGGCGGTGGTGCCCCAGATGTGTTCGGCGGAGGGTGCGGCCTGCGCCGGGAAGGACGTGCCGTCGGCGGCCTTGATCTGGGCGTGGCCGTAGGGGGCGATCAGCGGGGCGAAGAGGGCCACGAGCAGGAAGAACGCGGTGATCGCGAGACCGGTGATCAGCATGCCCTTCTGCCAGCCGACCGCCACGCGCAGTTCCTTGATGATCGGGATCTTGGTCCAGAACGGCGTCTTGGTGCTGACGTTGAGCTTGGTGAGGCGGTCGTCACCGGGGACGGTGATCTTGTCTTGGGATGCGGTGGTCATCTCAGTACCTCACTCTCGGGTCGATAAGCGCGGCGATGACGTCGACGAGGAAGTTGACGACGGCCACGATGATGGCGATAAGGATCACGATGCCCTGCACGGCCACGAAGTCACGGGCCTTCAGGTACTGGGACAGCATGAAGCCCAGGCCCTTCCATTCGAAGGTGGTTTC
Source organism: Bifidobacterium longum subsp. longum JCM 1217 (assembly GCF_000196555.1). Lineage (NCBI taxonomy): Bacteria > Bacillati > Actinomycetota > Actinomycetes > Bifidobacteriales > Bifidobacteriaceae > Bifidobacterium > Bifidobacterium longum. The sequence goes on from NC_015067.1 coordinate 1,475,071, forward strand.
GGTCAGGACCGCGCCGGCGAGCATCAGGGCGATCTGCATGCCCATGACGGTGATGATCGGGATCAGGGCCGGTCGCCAGGCGTGCTTGTTGAGCAGGCGCTTTTCGGAGACGCCGCGCGAGCGGGCAGCCTCGACGTAGCCGGAATTGTAGGTGGAGATGACGTTGGTGCGTACCAGACGGATGAACACGCCGGCGGTCAGGAGGCCTAGGGCGACGGCCGGCAGCACGGCGTGGCGCAGCACGTCGACGAGCACGTTCATGTCGCCGAGCTGGATGGCGTCGATGATGTAGAAGCCGGTCGGCGATACCAGACGGGTGAACTGCATTTCGGAGTTCAGGTCGGAGCGGCCGGAGGCTGGAAGGATGTTGAGCCAGACAGCGAAGATGAGCTTCAGCACGAGGCCGAGGAAGAACACCGGGGTGGCGTAGCACAGGATGGCGAAGGTGCGGATGCCGGCGTCGGCGGCACGGTCGCGTTTGCGGGCGGCGAGTCGGCCTAGGCCGATGCCGACAATCAGCGCCACAATCAGGGCGAGGAAGGCCAGTTCGAATGTGGCGGCGCCGTAGTGCGTAAGAATGCTGATCACCGGCTGGTTATCGGTCAGCGTCGTGCCGAGGTCGCCGTGCAGCAGGCCGCCAAGATAGTCGACGTATTGCACAATCAGCGGGCGGTCATAGCCGGCCGCGTGGATGCGCTGCTGGAGTTCGGCGGGTGTCAGGCGGCCGCCCAGGGCGGCGGAAATCGGGTCGCCGGTGGCGCGCATCACGAAGAACACGATGGTGACCAGAATGAAAACGGTGGGAATAATGAGAAGGAACCTCGTCAGCACGAAGCGGAAGAAACTACCTGACAGTCGGTTCTTCTTCGTCTTGGCTTTCGCCGGAGTGGTGCTGGAGGTCGCTATGGCGCTGTCTGACACGCGATGCTCCTTGGTGTTGGTAATCGGTATATAAAGCAATAAAGGCTCCCCTCTCCGAGGGGAGCTGGCGGCGAAGCCGACTGAGGGGAGTCATACGAGTTGGGCTCCCCTCAGTCTGCCGTCGGCAGACAGCTCCCCCCCCCCTCAAAGAGGGGAGCTCATGCTGGATCAGCCCTTGGTGACGGAGGCATAGCGGAAGCGGAAGGAAGCGTCGAGGGTGACACCCTTCACGGAGGTGCCGGTGACGGCGACCTGGGCACCCTGCAGCAGCGGGATGGTGGAGAGGTCTTCGGTCTCGAGCTTCTGAATCTGCTTGAGGATGTCTCCACGAGCGGACTCGTCCTTCTCGCCGGCCTGCTTGACGATCAGGTCGTTGACTTCCTTGTTGGAGTAGCCGTTGTTCACGAAGTTACCATCGCGGAAGAACGGGGACAGGTAGTTGTCCGGGTCGGAGTAGTCCGGGAACCATCCAAGCTGGTAGACCGGGTACACACCGTCGGAATCGTCGGTAACCACACGATCCTTGTTGTACTGGGTCCATTCGGTGGACTGCATGTCGACCTTGAACAGGCCGCCTGCCTCAAGCTGGGACTTCAGGGCAGCGTACTCGTCGGCGGAGACGGAGCCGTAGTGGTCGTTGTTGTACTGGAGCTTGAGGTCGACCGGGGTGGTGACGCCGGCGTCGGCGAGGACCTTCTTGGCCTTCTCGGTGCTCGGCTTGCCGTTGCCGTCGCCGTAGGCGGACTTCAGCGTGTCATCGTGACCGGCCAGGCCGTCCGGGATGAAGGAGTACATCGGGGTGTAGGTGCCCTTGTAGACCTTGGTGGAGAGCTCTTCGCGGTCGATGAGGTTGGCGACGGCCTGGCGCACGGCCTTGGCCTTGTTGGCGTCGGCATCGGGCTGGGATTCGCCGTAGGGCTGAATCTTGAAGTTGAAGGCGATGAAGCGCTCCTCACCGCCCGGGCCCTTGACGACCTTGACCTTGGAGTCCTTGGAGAGGTCCTCGATGTCGGTCGGGCTCAGGGAGCGGTAGGCCACGTCGACCTGGCCCTGCTGGACGGCCATCTTCAGGTTGGAGGCGTCGGCGAAGTACTTGACCTGCACGACGGAGTTCTTGGCCGGGGTCAGACCCTTGTAGGAGTCGTTCTTGGCGTAGGCGGCGGACTCGTTGATCTTGAAGGCTGTCAGCGTGTACGGGCCGGCGAAGGCCTTCTTGGAGACGATGGTGTCGGCGTCGGCGAGCTTGTCGGCGTCGAAGGTATCCTCATCGACGATCGGGCCGGCGGGGCTGGACATGACCTGCTTCAGGGTCACGTCGAAGGGCACGGAATCCTTGAACACCACGGTGGTGTCGTCCTTGGCGGTCACGGATTCGACGTTGGCGAGCAGGGAGCTCGGGCCGTTCGGGTCGTTGATCTTCTTGATGCGATCGTAGGAGAACTTGACGTCGGAAGCGGTCAGGTCGTTGCCGTTGGCAAACTTCAGGCCGTCCTTGAGCTTGACGGTGAATTCGGTGCCGTCATCGTTCCAGGTACCGTCATCGGCGGCGATGTCCGGGCTCAGTTCGGAGGTGTTGTAGTCCTGGGCGTACAGGAACGGGAACACCTGGATCTGCACGGCGTATGAACCGTTGTCGTAGGAGCCGGCGGGGTCCAGGCTGGTGATCTTATCGGTGGTGCCGATGGTGATGGCGTTGCCGGAATCGGCGCCTGCGGCGGTGTCATCCTTCACGCCGCCGCAGGCGGTCAGGGATGCGATGGCGGCCACGGAGACGGCGGCGGCCAGAATCTTCTTGGAATTCAACAGGAATCCTCTCTCATAACTTGTTTCCACGTCATCACTGCGGGCGTGGATTACCGCCTGACTATGGTGCGGATGTGTTACCTCTGCGTTTCCATAGTCATCGACTTATGTTTCGCTTGTGGCGACCAAGGCCGGTTTTATGCGGTATCGAGCAGTATTACGGATTCTTGTATTACGACGTGAATAACGGTCACATGGTGAGACAAATATACTATCATCTCACCATGTGACCATGTTCGTAGACGAATGCCTTCCATTCGTCAACCGGTCGGCCTACTGCTACTTGAGCTTGCGGCCCGCGCACCACACCTGTTCGACCGTCCAGTCGGCCGGGTCCGCAAGGTTGAAATCGGCGGCGAAGCCGGGGGCGATGAGGCCGATCGGCGCCCCGGTGACCGGGTTCGGCCGGTCGAAGCCGAACGCCTTGGCCGGCGTCAGAGTGGCCGCCTCGACCGCGTCCACCGGGCTGAAGCCCAGTTCGTCCACCGCACGGCGCACGGCGACCTCCAGCAGCAGAGTGGAGCCGGCGATGGCGCCGTTGGAGACCAGGCGCGCATGCCCATCGACCACGTTCACGTCCAGCGCGCCCAACTTGTAGGCGCCGTCCGGGCAGTCGGTGGCGGCCATCGCATCGGTCACGAAGGCCGTGCGGTGAGGCGCGAACCGGAAGGAGAGGCTCACCATCGGATCCTGCACGTGGAATCCGTCGTTGATGAGCTCGATGGTGACGCGCGGATCTTCCACCGCAGCCGGAATCGGACCGGGTTCGCGGTGATGCAGGCCGTTCATCGCGTTGAACATGTGGGTCATGATGCCCGCGCCCGCGTCGAAGCCGGCTTTGGCGGTCTCGTAGTCGGCGTCGCAGTGGCCCACGGCCGGCACCACGCCGGCAGCGGCGAACTGGCGGATGGCGGAGATGCCGTGGGGCAGTTCGGGGGCGATGGTGATCTGGCGGATGCAGCCAAGCTTGCCGGAGGCGGGGTCGGCACCGGAGGCATCAAGCATCTTATCGACGATGTCAGGCACCGGATCCTTGAGACATTCCGGGTCATGTGCGCCTTTGCGCGCCAGGGCCAGGAACGGGCCTTCCAGATGGCAGCCTAGGATGTCGGGGCGGCCGGACTCCATCTTGGCGCGGACGGTGCGGATGTTGCGGCAGATCACGTCCACGGGGTTGGTGATCAGCGAGAGCACCTGGCGCGTGGTGCCGTGCACGGCGTGGCCGGCCCGCGCCACGTCGATGCCGTCCGGCCCGTCATCGAAGCTCTTCTCCCATGCGCCGTGCGCGTGGATGTCCACGTAGCCGGGGGTCAGAATACGGCCTTCGGCGTCGATGACCGCGTTGCGATCGGCCGGGTCGAGCCCCACCGTGCGGCAGTAGTGCTCGAAGGTCTCCTCCCCCGTGCCGGCCGCCACGATGACGCCGGCGGCATCGGAGACGACCCAATATCCGCGCCGTTCGCCGCGCGCATCCACCTTGCGCGCGTTACGAATCGCCACCGGAGCCGGCTTGCCCTCCAGTGCCGCGGTCACGCGCGAGACTATCTCGTTCCTATCAGACATGTTGTTCTCCTTACCGCTCATGCGCTCCCGCTGGCGGGAGCCAGCACACGATAACTCAGATGCCCTGCCAGGCCGGCTTGTGGGTGTAGGCATAACGGTAGTAGTCCTTGTGGCGCAGGCGGGACGCGGCCTCCTCGTCCACGATAATCGTGGCGTGCGGGTGCATCTGCAGCGCGGAAGCCGGGCAGAACGCTGACACGCCGCCTTCCACCGTCTCCTCGATGGCTTCGGCCTTGCCGGCACCGAACGCCAGCAGCACGAGGTGACGGGCCTTCATGATCGTGCCAATACCCTGCGTGATGCAGTGGGTGGGCACTTGGTTGATGTCGTTGTCGAAGAAGCGCGCGTTGTCGATGCGGGTCTGTTCGGCCAAGGTCTTGACGCGAGTGCCGGAGGCCAACGAGGAACCGGGCTCGTTGAAGCCGACGTGGCCGTCGGTGCCGATGCCGAGGATCTGCACGTCGATGCCGCCAGCGGCTTCGATGGCACGATCATAGGCCGGGCCGGCCAGCGCGACTTTGTCGCCGTCTTCGAGCGGAGTGCCGTTGAGTACGTCGCCGGGCACATGGACCTTGGCCGGGTCCAGGCCAAGCGGTTCGACCACGGTGCGATGGATGGTCGCATGATAGGACTCGGGATGGGTCAGCGGCAGCCCGATGTATTCGTCAAGCGCGAAACCACGCACGCCCGAAACGTCAATGGCCTCGTCCTTGACGATCTTGGCGAGCGCCTGATAGGCGGCCAGCGGGCTGGAGCCAGTGGCCAGGCCCAGCACAGCGTCCGGCTTTGCTTTGATCAGGTCCGCCACGCAACGGCCGTAGATCTCGCCGGCCTCGGCTTCGTTCTTGACAATGATGATTTCCGGCATCGGTTTCCTCCAGTTCCGTGCGGCCCGCCCGATGCGAGTCGCTGTACCGCCGCCCGTCTTGCGGATAATGGCAACATCCTTGTCACGTCCGGGTGCCGCGCGGCGTTCCAACCACCGTTCGGCGTAGCGCCGATTGGTGATTCGCTATTTGTTAATGATACTAACAATTTTGGACCTTATGAACACTCACGGTGTTTCCTGACGCTTCACACAGGTACACTGGAATTTATTAGTGAAGTTTCATAACAGTTTCAACGACGAAATTGCGCTTCACCGTCTAAGCTGTGTATGGAACAACAATCGCCGTCCACTCGCTCACCATCAGGCAGGAGGAAACATGTCATATCTCGGTCTCAACACAACGACCGACGACCATGCGGCCAAGGCTTCCCCCGCCGATGTGCGCCGCAAGAACCGCCAACTTATCTTCAGGTTGTTGTTCCCCACCAACCAGTATTCGCGCGCCGAGCTCGGCCGACGCACCGGATTGAGCCGCGTGGCCGTTTCCGATGTGGTCGGTCGGATGCTGGAGGAAGGATTGCTGCGCGAGACCGGTCAGGCACCCAGCGGCGGCAAAGGCAAACGAGGCACACTGCTGAGCATCGATATCGATCGACTGCGCATCATCAGCATCGACCTGACGCAGGAGCACCTGCTGCACGGCGCAGTCACCAATCTGCTCGGCCAGCCGCTGCGTCACGCCGAAGTCACCCTGAACACCGGCTCATTCGTTTCCGTGGATGTGATCATCGAGCTCATTGAGAAGATGCTGGGCATGTCCGATGGCGAGGTCATCGGCATCGGAGTCGCCTCCCCCGGCGTGGTAGACAACGGCGTGGTCCGCTCCTCCACGATGCGCGGCTGGAACAATCTCGACCTGTCCACGCCAATCGCCGAACATTTCGGACTTGAAGTAAACGTCAGCAACGACGCCACCGCAGCCATGCTCACCGAACGTTTCTTTGGCCAAGGCGGGCCGAATATGCTTTTCGTGCGCATCGAAAGAGGCATCGGTTCGGCGATTCTGCTCTCGGACACGCCGGTAATCGGCGAACTGCACGCGGCTGGCGAGCTCGGCCATATTTCCATCGATCTTGACGGGCCGCCGTGCCCTTGCGGCAAGCACGGTTGCTTGGAGACGATGATTTCCGGAACCGCATTGAAGAAGCAACTCAGCGCAGCAGACGTGGAGCAGCATCAGAATATCCTTGCTCGGGCGGGCCGCTATCTTGGCCAAGCCCTGGCCATGCCTGTGGGCCTTTTGGATATGGCAGACGTATGCGTCTATGGCCAGCCGAACATCATCAACGCGACGTTCATCGGCGCGGCCCAGCAATATCTGGATGCCGCCACATCCTCGTCCTTCCACAAACACACGGTGATTCGGCGCTGCGAATGCGGACCTGACATCACCGTACAGGGCGAGGCCATCGCCGTGGTCTTCCAACACTTGGCCAAATAAAAGCCGGTCACCCCGGCAACGAAACGCGCAAGACCAAGCGCGGCACAGCACGACATAAAGCGATATAGGACTGCGTGGGAGATGGGGCCTCGGAGACAAATCTGAGGCCTCATCTCCCATGCCCCGGCACTATGCCAGGCTACGCCGCCATGGCGGCACCGATGGCTCCGACTGGTTGGCCGACAGGTGCCAGACGCAGCCGGGCCGGCAGGTCCAGCGTTTCGAGGAATCGGCATTGCGATTCGCGCCGGCGCAGCTCAGCCGTGATCACCTCGACCAATGGTTCGCCGGTTTTGGCCATGCCACCGCCCAAGATGATGAGTCGCGGATCAACGGACTGAGCCAGGATTTGTATGGTGTCGCCGATGGCGCGCACTACCATGTCCAGCACATCGACGGCCTCGGCCTCCCGCTTTTTCGCGCGACGAATCAGGTCGGGCATCGGCGGGTCGGCGTTGGGCCACAGACGTCCCACGGATGCGCCCGAGCAGACGGTTTCCAAGCATCCGTATTGCCCGCAAGGGCACTTGAGGCGATGAGGTTCGACTGGGATATGGCCGATTTCGCCGGCCGCACCGCTATAGCCATGCATCAGCACGCCGTTTTCGACAATGCCCGCAGCCAGTCCGGTGCCGAAGTTCAGGAACGCAATGGTACCGGCCATGCCATCTGCACCGCCCAACACGGTGGCCGCGCCGACGGCGGCGGCGTTGACGTCGTTTTCCACATGGGCCGGCACGCCCGAACGCTGCGAGATCAACGGCCCCATATCCAGCGAGACCACGTCGAGATTCACGATATTGCCCACATGCCCGCTGGCCGAATCCACCGTGCCCGGGGTACCGACACCGATGGCCCTCACCTCGTCAAAACGCTCACCCGCCGCCTGATGCGCTACAGCGACGATGTCTTCGATCACGGCATCGTTGCCATGTCTGGCGGGAATACGGGCGGAACCCAATACCGTGCCCATTGCGTCAACCAGCACAGCTTCGATTTTTGTTCCGCCCACGTCAACACCGATTTTGAGATTGTTCATAGTGTTTTCGGACATCAGTCCTCCCCTGTTCTTCATCGAACGTTTCGCTTGATATCAGTGTACATCTGACTATTGACAACTATCTTAACAAATTCACCCAAGACGACACTCACATGCACGACACGCCGAATGACATATTGATTGCGTCAATCAATTAACAGCGTTAATATCTTAATCAAGTTCAGATTCAAAGACGAGCGGAACAACTCGCAGCAGTGCAGACAAGGAGGACTTAAGACCGATGGCAACAAACACCACCCACGCCACTTCCCAGGCCAGTGTCTCCGAATCCAACCGCTCCCGCATCGTCAAGCACCTGTATCACAACGGCATCAGTTCCCGCGCGCAAATCGCCAAGGCACTGGAACTCACCCCCGCGGCCATCACCAAAATCACCGCACGCCTTATCGAGGCCGGCATGATTGAAGAGACCGGCGATCTGGAAGGCTCCAAGAACCGCCGTTCCATCGGACTCAAGCTCAACACCACGCACTTCCGCATCATCGGCATCAAATTCGCCCGCTCGCTGGTGCAGATCGGCGTGTTCGACCTGTGCGGCAACACCCTGAGCTTTGAAAACCTGCCCACGGTGTGCGACAACACCATCAACGACTCCATCGTCACCATCCACCAGCGCGTCGAACAACTGCTCGACAACGACCCATCCATCGTGGCCATCGGCATGGCAGTGCCCGGCCCCTATCTGCGTAACGTAGGCCGCACCGCCGTGGTGTCCAACATGCAGGGCTGGCGCAAAATCAACTTCATCGACGAATTCGCCACCGCTTTCCGCGTGCCAGTGTTCATCGAACAGGACGCCCGCGCCGGCGCCCTCGCACATTATCTCTTCGACCCGTCGGTGCACGCCGACGACAACCTCGCCTATTATCTGGTCGGCGAAGGCGTGGGCCTCGGCGTCATCGACAACGGTCGCCTCATCAACGGCTTCCTCGGTGCCGCCACCGAAATCGGACACATCTCCATTGACGTCAACGGCCGCCCCTGCGATTGCGGCAACATCGGCTGCCTTGAACGCTACTGCTCCACCCCCGCCATTCACGATACGCTCATCGCCGATGGCACCGTGGTTCCCGGCGCGGCCGATATGACCCACACCGAAGCCGCCCGCGCCCTGTTCGCCAAAGCCGGCGACGGCGACGAAGCGGCAATCGCCATTGTCCGCGAAGTCGCCCGATACGTCGGCTACGGATGCGTCACCATCTTCAATGGATACAATCCCGAGCACATCATCATCGGCGACATCGTGTCCGAAGCCGGCCCGATACTGCTCGATGAGGTGCGCGCCACGGTGGCCGAACGGGCCATCCCCGAAATCAATGCCTCCACTTCCATCAGCCTATCCACCTTGTCCGCCGACGCGGCGGTCTCCGGTGCCGCAGCAGTGGCAGTGACCCAATTCCTCGAACACCCCTCGGTGTTCTTCGACGTCTCCTAAACCAAGCGCCGACATCACAAGATTTTCCATACGAAACACCCGATAAAGGAAACAAAGGAAAGGAAACCAACCATGACTACCCCGATCGTTCTGAGCCTCGGTGAACTGCTGTGGGACATGCTGCCGAGCGGCAAGCGAGCCGGCGGCGCCCCCGTCAACTTCGCCTACCACGCGATGAAGAACGGCACCGAAGGCTGGGCCATCAGCGCGGTCGGCGAGGATGAACTCGGCGACGAACTGATTGCCAAGGCCGACGAGGCCGGCATCAACACCGTTCTTCAGCGCAACGCCTGGCCGACCTCCACCGTCGAAGTCGCACTGAAGAACGGTATCCCGGAGTACACCATCGTCAAGGGCGTGGCTTGGGACCACATCCTGTACACCCGCCAGCTCATCGACGTGGTCTCCAAGGCCGACGCCGTCTGCTTCGGCACCCTGGCCCTGCGCTCCCCCGAATCGCACGCCACCATCACGGAGCTGCTCAAGCACACCAAGCCGGGCGCGATGAAGTTCTTCGACATCAACCTGCGCGGCGACCACTACTCCAAGGAACTTATCGAGGAACTCCTCAAGGCGGCCACCGTCTTCAAGATCAACGACGAGGAACTCCTGCTGCTGCGCGACATGTTCGACATTCGCGGCACCTCCGGCGAAGACGCCTCCCGCTGGTTCCTCGAGGAATTCGACCTCGACTACGTGATTCTGACCGCCGGCTCCGCCTACTCCACCATCATCTCCCGCAAGGGCGAGGTCTCCACGCTGGACACTCCGCACGTCGAGGTGAACGACACCGTGGGTGCAGGTGACTCCTTCTCCGGCACCTTCACCGCACGCATCCTGCTGGGTGACACGCTCGCCGAAGCCCACCGCAAGGCCGTCAACACCGCCGCCTTCGTCTGCACCCAGGCCGGTGCCTGGCCCGAGTACCCGGCCGAGATGCCCGACTATCTGGCTGAAATCGGCAAGTAATCCACTCCCACCCCATTTTCCCGATGGCTTTGCCGCTCTATACCGGCAAAGCCATCTTGTTCAGAGGAGTCACCATGTCCATTCGCGACACCGTCACCGGCGTCCAGCATGTCGGCATTCCGACCACGGACCTCGAAGGCACCATCGCCTACTACGAGCGTCTCGGCTTCGAATGCCTCGGCATCTATCCCAACGGTGAGGACCGCTGCACCTTCCTGCGCCTGAACAACCTGACCCTCGAGGTGTGGACCATGAACCCCACGCCTATGGAAAACGGCGCCATCAACCACTTCGCGCTGGATTCGACGGATATCGAAGCGTCCTTCGCCGAAGCCCAGAAGCTCGGCCTGAACTTCGTGGAAGGCTCCATCCAGCACATCGACACCTTCTGGAGCAACGGCATCCGTTACTTCAACGTGCTTGGGCCGAACCACGAGGTCATCGAATTCTGCCAAATCATGTAACGCCATGATGACATCCGATAACGGAACCATCACTATTCACTAGTCATCATCCATTGACCGATAGATCTGTCGTACGTCCATTCATAGAGAAAAAGGGAATTCAAAATGAGTAGCGAAACCACCAAGACCGGCAACGCCGGTCTCGTAAAAATCGCGCCTGTGATGTTCGCGTTCTTCGTCATGGGCTTCGTCGACCTGGTCGGCACCGCCACGAACTACGTCAAGGCTGAGTTCAATCTGGCCAACGGCACCGCGAACCTGTTCACCACCATGGTGTTCTTCTGGTTCCTGATCTTCGCCGTGCCCACCGGCATGCTGATGAACAAGATTGGCCGCCGCAAGACCGTGCTGTGGTCCATTCTCGTGACGCTGGTCGCCATGGCACTGCCCATCATCGCCTACGTGGCCCTATCCGGCACCGCACGTCTGGTGCTCATCGTCATCTCCTTCGCCTTCCTCGGTATCGGCAACACCTTGATGCAGGTGTCTCTGAACCCGCTGCTCACCGTGTTCGTCAAGGGCGACAAGCTCGCCTCCACCCTGACGCTCGGCCAGTTCGTCAAGTCCTTCGCCTCCCTGTTCGCCCCGTACATCGCCATCTGGGGCGCCACCCAGCTCGGCATGTGGTGGATACTGTTCGTGATCTATCTGGTCGTCGGCATCGTCGGCTACGTGCTGCTCGCCATCGACAAGATCGACGAACCCGCCCCCGACGCCGGCACCACCACCATCGGCCGCTGCTTCAAGCTCCTGTTCTCCGACCGCATCGTGCTGCTCTGCTTCCTCGGCATCGTGGCCCACGTGGGCGTGGACGTCGGCATCAACGCCCAGGCGCCGCGTATCCTCACCGAGCACACCGGCGACACCTTCACCGAAATCGCCGCCACCGCCACCATGGTCTACTTCGTGGCCCGTATGATCGGCTGCTTCACCGGCGGCATCGTGCTCTCGAAGATTTCCAACCGCGTCGGCATTCTGGTGTGCGGCACCATCATGACCGCCTCCACCGTCTGCTTCGCCATCTTCTGCTCGATCACCTCCAACCCGCCGGTCGCCCTGTTCTGGGTGGCCGTGGCCCTGGTCGGCTTCGGCAACTCCAACGTGTTCTCGCTCTTCCTCTCCCACGCGCTGATGTACCGTCCGGAGCGCCAGAACGAAATCTCCGGCCTGATGCTCATGGCCCTGATCGGCGGCGCCATCTTCCCGCCCATCATGGGTGCCCTGGCCGACGCCATGAGTGCCCAGCTCGGCGCCATCATCGTGATGTCCGTCGGCTGCATCTACGTGCTGGTCATCGGCGTTGGATACAAGGCCATCATTGAAGGCAAGAAGGCAGCCGTCAAGGCCTGACGATCGGCCTGGCTGCGGCTTCCTGAAGCCGATATACGAAAAGCCCTGTGCGAATGATCCGCACAGGGCTTTTCGTATATGTACTTGTCGCTTGGCTCAGCGGGACCCGTCAGGCATATCAGTTTCGGTGTCGATGACGATGGTCACCGGCCCGTCATTGACCAGTCCGACCCGTATATGCGCGCCGAAACGACCTTCCTTCACCGGCACTCCCCCGGAGCGCAACGCCTCGTTGAACTTGATCCACATGAGATCGGCATGCTCGGGCTTGCCGGCCTTGATGAAGCTCGGGCGATTGCCCTTGTGCACGTCGGCGAACAACGTGAACTGCGAGATGGAGAGAATCTCACCGCCGATGTCCTGAATCGAACGGTTCATCTTGCCCTGCGCATCCTCGAACACCCTGAGATTCAGAATCTTATGGGCCAACCAGGCGATCTGCTTGTCGCCGTCCTCATCGGTGACGCCCACCAGAATCATGAATCCCGGGCCAATCTGCTGCGGCTCGAACGTGGGATCCAGCGTGCCCAATTCATTGACCACGTCCACGGACGCTTCGGATACTCGTTGCAATACGACTTTCATGGTTCCCTACAGTACAACGTGTGCAGTCACCAGCCGGTAACGTACACGACCGACTGGTGACCGGTAATATCTGCACTGCAGTTCATCGTTTACCGCTTCATTCGACGACGAGACCGATAGTCATCACGAACACCACCAAGAAAGTCCGGCGCGCTGAGGTCATCAAGGTCAGCACCTCCGCGCACGGCGGTCGCGGCACAGGCAACGGCCTCAAACGAGGCTTTGATTCCCTGTCCATCGGCATGAAAATCAGTGGCGCATCGCGGTGAGATACCAAAATCACCAGCCGTCTGTTCGGCGTCGATGTTCGCGCCCAGAAACACAAACTCCCAATGATAGCGTTCACGCTCATAGGTAATCATCTGCTTGATCTGATGCAACGAATATCGACGACTCGCGTTCTCATACCCGTCAGTAATGATGACAAACAGCACATGTTGAGCACGGTACGCTGCCGCAGTATGTCGTTGCGTCACGATCATGCGGTCAATGGCCAGCCCAATCGCATCCAACAACGCAGTGCTACCGCGCACCCAGTAATCCCGGCTCGTCAAATCGTTCACTTCGCGGATGTCGAGGTGATTATGCAAGGTTTCGATTCGATGATCGAACAGTAGGGTCGTTACCCTGCACTCGCCGGCAATTGTTCGCTGCTTGGACAGCATGCTGTTGAAGCCACCGATGGTGTCTGATTCCAGACCTCCCATCGATCCGCTTCTGTCGACGACGAACACCAGTTCCGTACGGCCGTTATTGCCATTGTCGTTCTTGCCCATGATGAATCCTTTCGCTCATTCGCCAGCCGGATTGTCGGCGATATCAATGAGCTTCGCATCATGGGACCAGTCCTAGGTCGCTTGGCAAGCGACAATATGCCGCGTATCGGCAGCAGGTCAGGAGACGAGCGTACCGCTCCGCATCATTGCCCAAGCAACGGCTGATCGTATCGGAACAACATCTCGTTAATAGTGAATACATCAAACATCTCATGGACGATGAAGAATTCCACGATCACATCGAATTTCACGCTGTGCGACAGCGCATACCCGGCGCACGCCAATATATCTTGCGTCTCGTCAATATTCAGCCGTAAGGCAATGGCCAGTGCCAAAACCGTTTTCTTGCTGGGCATATAGCCATCGCCACAGCGAATTTTAGAGAACAGTTTACGATTGATATTCGCTCGTTTATATACCTCCACGTCGGAATATCCTTTGGCGTCGATAAGCCTCAAGAGAATGATGTTAAAAGGTTCATCCAGATTGGAGAGCACCGCATCATCCACATGCCCGGCGGATTTCGGCGATGGAGCTGCCGACGGCGCCGAGTAGACAGGCGTTTCACCCATATCGCCCAGGAAATCCGGCATGTCCAAGACGCCGGAAGGTACGGCCCTATCCGCCTTCGGCTTATTATCCGAAAACCGTTGGAGAGCAAGCAGCTCATACGTTCTGCTTCCTAGCGTATCTTCATGCTCCGCTACATAATAATCATCAATATATGCGCGAAGACGTTTGTCAATACTGCTGCTTATTTCGAAAGCGGTTTTGTCGAATACGCATAGGTATACGTCGAGATCGTGTCCGGAGTCGGCTGCGTCGCCCAGGAATCGGCGAATCTCATCGAGGGCCACATGAAGGGCCTCGGCTTTCGGATATCCATAGATACCGCTGGAAATCAAGGGGAAGGCGATGCTGGCACACCCCTGCCGTGCCGCGAGTTCCATCGAATTGCGATAGCACGAACGCAGCAGACGTTCTTCATCATGCTTGCCGTCTCGCCATATCGGGCCTGCGGTATGAATCACATAGCGTGATGGCAAATTGAATCCCGGAGTGATAACCGCCTCACCGGTATGAATGGGAGCAAACCGATCGCAGGCAGCAGCCATGCGCGAGACTCCCGCAGCGCGGAATATCGCGCCGCACACTCCCCCACCCATGGCGAGCTGCGTGTTTGCCGCATTGACTATGGCGTCCACCTTCATCTTCGTAATATCCTGTCGGACCAATTCCAGCGGCATATATCCTCCCTGATTACGGCGTAGCATAATAGCCTCTACACATCGTGCAATCGGCAGCCCTGAACTAAGTCTAAATCGTTTCTTCCCCGCAAGTTCGTCCAACTGACATATCCGACACGAGAGAATAGCGGGAAAACAAGGAATCAACGGAGCAATAACAGAAAGCCGCTCAGCCTTACTTTCGTAAAGCCAAGCGGCTTGTTTCCGCCGAGGCGGATTGGTGGAGGCGCGGGGAATTGAACCCCGGTCCGATGACCGAGCCCACAGTCTTCTACGTGCGTAGTCTGCTGGCCAAGTTGGCGATTTTTCTGCCCCCATCGATGTCGCAGACAACTGATGGCGAGCATATCCGCAGTTAAAGTCCCGATGCAGCCCTGAGGCTCAACTGCATCAGCAAGTCTTCTAAACGACGCTCAGCATCCTCCCAAAGACGAGGAGGAGTGAACGGAGCGGCTGCTCACTGGTTAATCCTGACTAAAAATCAGGCAGCGAGAGCGAACTCAGTGCGGTTAGATTTAGCACTTATTCTTTTGCCGGGGTCATCCACGAGCGGACCCGGCGTTCTCGGCACGCTTCCCTGCAGCGAACAGGTCACCGTCGAAACCGATCGCCCCCAATCTTGAGTTATCAAGCTTCCGGCTTTTCGGCCGGACTTTTCAGCATACACCCTATGGCGCTACTCGCGCAAATCGCCAGCAGCGAACATCGCCCCGGAACCAACGAAGCCAACGAAATCGCCGTCACTTGATGATGGGCTTCTGGGATGAGGAAACATCAATCTGATGTTTCCCGGCAAAGCCAGCCGTGCCAGCGGTGATGTTCTTGTCGATTTCCTCGACTTCCGCCAACTTCAGCTTCAGTTGCGAAGAGTCGCCCCAAATGATTACGCGGTCACCGTCGTTAAGCGTGGTAGTCACCGAATCCTGCGTCTCAGCGGTGACCTTGGTAATGGACTTACGCATCGATTCCGGCAACGCGCCCAGAATCGTCAGCGTCTCCTTCACCGAACGGTTCTTGAGACTGGCGTCTATATCCTTGACCTCGATCACCGGGATGCCATCCACGTTGGCGTTCTTCACCGAGTTCAACACACGCGCCTGGGAATCCACCGCGGTCAGGGTATCGCCTCTTTTCAGCATGGCCGCGGGCCGTTGCGCCTTGACTTCCACGCTCATCGACTTGGGGAACTGTTTGGAGACCTTGGCCTCGCTGACGCCGGGAATGGACTTGAGTTGCTCTGTGACCTCATGGGCGGAGACCAGGAACAACGACTTTCCAGCCTGCTTATCGGCGATGACATGGATGGTCTGCGCACTCACCCATTCGTTGGCACCGGATACGCCGATCTCGCTGGTTTCCAGACGAAACACCGACGAGAAAAGCAGCAGCCATGCCAGCCCCGCCACTACAGCCACACTGACGACCGCAATCAACACGCGTAACGCAACGACGCGCACGTTTGCACGCTTGCGTTCTTTGGCGCGTTCGGTGAAATTCACCACTTTCGGGCGTGATGCGACTCCTAGGGAGCCGGTGGTCTGATGCAGCGTTTCGGCAACGTAATCCTCGCTGTGCAACCGCCGTGCATCGACGAAGGCACCGGCCTGGCCCTTGGCTACCGTCGCATCGTCGATGATCTCCGGCTCGTCGATCTCATGACCGGAAGACACGGACCGGGGAGCGCGAGACTTCGACGAGCGACCCGTGTTTCCGCGTGAACCGATGGTGCGCGGCTTGCGGGAGCTCCCAGACGAACGACGTGAGCCGTTGTCATTGCCCCCGGATCTGACCGTGCGCCCGGACATCACTCGCAGCTTTCCCGATGGGCCTCAAGTGCGGTGAGCAGCACCTGATCCATGTCGGTGATGTCGCCCGCGCCCACGGTGAAGATCACGTCGCCGTGGTGGGCGCGCATGGCCATCATCTTGGCGGCCAGGCACATATCCTCAACCGGCTGAATCCACGTGCCTGCGGAAGCATCCTTGAGTCCCGCAGCCGCGTCCACGATGGTGGAGGGGCTGATGTCCGGGAAATCGGCCTGCTTTTCACGGGCCGGGAAGATGCCGGTGATAATGACGTCATCGGCTTTGGCTAAGGATTTGGCGAACTGGTGCGCGAAGAACTTGGTGCGGGAGAACAGGTGTGGCTGGAAGATCACACGAATGGTCGAATCGGGGTACCGGCGTCGGGCCGCATCCAGCAGGGCCGCGATTTCGGTGGGATGATGGGCGTAATCGTCCACTACAGTGACCTGCTTGACCGTGCCGCGCACCTGGAAGCGGCGTGCCGCACCGAGGAATGTGCCGGCCGCCTTGGCCGCGTCTGCGGGGCTCACGCCCAGCAGCACGGCAGCGCTGATGGCGGCGGCCGCATTGCGCGCATTGTGCACGCCAGGAACCTTCAGGGCAACGCTCTGAGACACCGGCTCCCCCGCCGTCACCGCGGCCGGCAGATGCAGGGTGAGCTGTTCGACGCCGCTGCCAGCGGTCTCGCTTTCCGAAGCGATCCAGACATACGCGGCACCGCCCAAATCGGGCAGGGATTCACGCGCGGTAGTGCCGTAGGCAACGGTATGGGATTTCACGTCGGCGGGCAGGGCCTCCAGCACGGCAAGTCCGTCGGGGTCGTCGATACTGATGATCACGTGACCGGTGGCCCGGCCGGCGTGGGCAACGAACGCGGCACGGTAGTGGGCTTCGTCGCCGTAATGGTCGAGATGATCGGCTTCACAGTTGGTGATAATGGCGATGGTCGGATGGTATTTGGCGAAGCTGCCGTCCGATTCGTCGGCTTCGGCCACCAGGATGTCGCCTTTGCCCGCGTGTCCGCCGTCCAGCGTGGTGCCGTCCGGGCCTTGGATAAAGCCGCCGATGGCGTAGCTTGGATCGGCACCGGCGTTCACCAGAATGTGGGACAGCATGGAGCTGGTGGTGGTTTTGCCGTGCGCTCCGGCCACGGTGACGGCTCGTTTGCCGTTCATGAGCAGGGCGAGGATGTCACTGCGATGCACAATGCGCTTGCCCGCCGCGTGTGCTGCGACGATTTCCGGATTGTCCGGTTTGATGGCGCTGGAGTAGACCACGGTCTCGGCCTGGGCGACATTTTCGGCTCGCTGCCCGAATTCAACGGTGATGCCCAGCGTTTCAAGTCGGTCGGTTTTGGCGCTGTGTGCGCGATCGGAGCCGTCCACCGCGACTCCTTCGGTGTGCAGCATTTCGGCCAGAACGCTCATACCGGCACCGCCGATACCGATGAAATGGGTGGCGCCGAGATCCGCAGGGCGGGCCGCAGCATCGAATGAGGCATACGTAGGGTCAAGCACTATGGGCTGATCTTGAGACAATTCAAAACTCCTTTAGGGATTCCAGCACCCTATATTATGACCGTATCTCGTGCTGCGGAACGGAATTGGTCAGTATCGCGCACGGAATGATATCTGAATACTACTTGGATGGTTCGGCTAATTGCAGAACGTGCCGGGCCATGATTTCGGCAGCGTTTCTGATGCCGTATTCCCATGCCTTGCGGCCGAATTCGGCAAGTCGTTCGTGATCGGCGAGCAGATCGGGCACATGCTCATGCACCCACTGCGGGGTCAGGTCCTTGTCTGCGACCAGAAGGCCGCCGCCGGCGTTCACCACTGGCTCGGCGTTGAAACGCTGCTCGCCGTTGCCGATGGGCAGCGGCACGTAAATGGCCGGCAGGCCCAGTGCAGCCAGCTCGGATACCGATCCGGCTCCGGCACGGCAAATCACCAAGTCGGCACAGGCAAAGGCCAGATCGATTCGTTCCAGATATTCGGCGGTATGGTAGTCACCTTGTCCGGCCGATTCGGGGCCGATGCCGGTAAGCACGTCCGCGCCGGCCGAGGCCGTGACCAGTTCGCGTACTTCGCTGATTTTGCCTCGCCCGGTCAAGTGGATGATTTGTGCGTGGGCCAACAGGTCTGCGGCGGAGGAGGCGATGGCGCGGTTCAGGCTTTGCGCTCCCAGCGATCCGCCAGTGACCAGCACCAGCGGACGGTTCGGATCGACGCCAAGCTGCGCGGCCGATTCACGGCGTACGGCGGCACGGTCGTCACCGATGCGTTTGGTCAGGGAGGCGATGGCCGGGCGCAACGGCAGACCGACGCGCTCGACGTCGGCTCCGGCACGCGGTTTGAGACCGGTGCCCTCGTACACGGTACCGATGAAATCGGCCCAACGAGCGCCCAGTTTATTGGCCATGCCGGCACGCGCATTCTGCTCATGGATGGCAATCGGAATGCCCATCTTGTGTGCGGTGGCGTAGACGGGGGCGGAAGCATACCCGCCGAATCCGGCCACGACATCCGCATGCCGCGTTTCAAGAATGGAGCGCACCTTGGCGGTTTCTCGCTTCCATTTTGCCGGGAAGCGCAGCATGTACAGGTTAGGGCGACGCGGGAACGGCACTTTTTCGATGGTGTCGAGCTCGTAGCCGGCCTCCGGCACCAAATCCTTCTCCAAACCCACCGCAGTGCCGATGACGGTGACCTGTGCCGTGGGTTCGATGTCGCGAATCGCCCCGGCGACCGCGAGCAGCGGATTGACATGTCCGGCGGTACCGCCGCCAGCAAGAACGATATGTGGTGTGCCTTGATTCATGATTACCGAGTCTACTTACGCGCTCTGACGCGACTGTTTTATCTGCGGTTGAGAGCGCATAAGTCCCACAACCAGTCCGGCCGCCGTCAAGCACATAATCATGGATGAGCCACCTGCGGAGACGAACGGCATAGGCACGCCCAATACCGGGAACACACCCACGACCACGCCGATGTTGACCATGGCCTGGCCCACGATCCAAATGGCGACGCACATCAGCACCATGGCAACATAACGATCGGTGACCTGCAATGCGATGACGATCATGCACCAGGCGAGAATCGCGAAGAACAGCAATACGATGGCGCAACCGACGAATCCGGTCTCCTCGCCGATGATCGCGAAAATGAAATCGTTATGGGCGGCCGGCAGGTAGTTCCATTTCTCCCGCGAATTGCCGATGCCCAATCCCAGAAAACCTCCGGAGGCGATGGCGTACTTGGCGTGAATGGACTGGTAGCATACGCTCTGCGCGTCAGCGGCCGAGCAATCGCCATATGTGGCCAGAATACGACGCAAGCGGTTCGGGCTGGAAACCGCCAATGCACCGACCATAACCACCGCGCCCAATACGCCGACTCCCATCCATTTGCCGGGGAACCCGACGATCAGAAAGGCCACGCCTCCGATGAAGACCAGAATCATGGCCGTGCCGAGGTCCCTGCCGCCCATCACCAGCGCCACGCCTATCGCATACAACACCAACGGCGCGGCATATGCTTTGATTCCCTTCTTGTGGTACATCTTGCTGCAGGCATGCAACGACGAGGGCAGCCATATGCACATCGCGAACTTCATGAATTCAGCCGGCTGGATAGTGGTGAAGCCGAGGTTCAGCCAACCTTTGTTGCCATAGACGTCGATACCCAAAGGAGTAAAGGTCAGCGCCTGCAACAGGCAGGCACCCACCACAAAGAGCACGCCGGTCCGTTTCCAGAACGTCACCGGCATCATCAATGCCACGAAGCCCAGCACCAAGCCGATCAGGCAAAACGCGCCCTGGTTCAGAAGCTGAAGGAACGGCGACTTGCCCAGTGCGGCCATGGTGACCGTGGAGCTGGAGAACACCATGATCAGGCCGAAGCATGTCAGCCCCACCACGGCCATGCGGAAGCCGTGGTAGCACCATAGCGGGTTGAGCAAGCTTCGCCAACCCGTGTAGTCAGTGATTTCGAGTGCGGGCTTGTCAGGGACTCTGTATGCCTTACGCTTATGGGTATCAGTGGAGGCCATGCACCTCGCTCCACGTCTTGGCTGCGGCGGCGAATCGATTGCCTCGATCCGCGTAGGACTTGAACTGGTCCATGGAGGCGCAGGCCGGAGCCATAAGCACGATGTCGCCGGCGGCGGTATACGTGCCGCAGGCTTCGACGGCACGATCCATGACGGTATCGTTGTCTTCGGGATCGATGATGGTCACCGGGATGTCCGGAGCTTGGCTGGCAAACGCTTCGATCATCGGCTGCTGGTCTTTGCCGATGATGACGGCCGCTTTGATGGTGTGTGCCTGGTCCTTGACCAGGTCCTCGAATCGACTGCCCTTGGCCAGACCTCCGGCAATCCAGATCACAGACTTGGCCGGGAAGCTGGACAGCGAGGCGCGTGCCGCATGGCCGTTGGTGGCTTTGGAATCGTCCACAAAACGAACAGAGCCGCCCTCGACTGCGGCCTCAGCCACGGTTTCGATGCGATGGCCGCCCGGCTTGAACGAGGTAAGCGCCTTCAACGCGGTATCGCGATCAGCGCCAAGTCCCAGCACCAACGCCAATGCCGTCAATGCATCGGCCACCAGATGCGGGTACAGTGAGCCGTCCGGCTCTGCCAGATGCGTGAAATCGGTGATGGCGGCCAGTCTGACCGACTCTCCTACTGCGCCGCCGGCCACGCCGCTCCTGTCCACGATCCAGCCATCTTCAATGCCGATCTGGCCGGCTTGAGGGGCCTCGAGCGTGAATCCCACCTTGCGGCATCCTTCGGCAGTCTGAGCCTCGGCCGCCAGTTCGCTGACTTTGGCGTCCTGCGCATTGTAGACGATGGCGCGTTTGGCGTTGTGGAACACCTTGGATTTGTCGGCGGCGTAATTCTCGCGCCCGCCATGCCAGTCGAGGTGATCGTCGGCGATATTGGTGATCGCCGCGCAGTCAAGTGCCAGCGAATCGGTGAAGTGCAATTGGAAGGAGCTCAGTTCCACGCACAGTACGTCGTGCTGCGGATTGGTGGCGCAACGAGACAGGCTCATGCTCATGTCTCCGGAGGCGATATTGCCGGCGGTCGGCGCGTCGAGTCCGCAGGCGGTGAGCATTTCCGAGGTCATCTCGGTGGTGGAGGTTTTGCCGTTGGTGCCGGTGATGCCGATCCATGGAGCCGGAGTACCGGTGCGCTCGTTATTCACACGCAGCTGCCATGCGAATTCCACCTCGCTCATCACGGGGATGCCACGGCGTTGGGCTTCCAGCACGAACGGGGTGCGGGGGTTGAACACCGGGGACGACATGACGTAGTCCACGTGGTCCCAGTCCACGTCATCAAAGGAGTGGAGATCGGCCTCGGGCTTCCTCTCGTCGACGCCAATCACGTGGGTGCCGCGTTCCCTCAATACCTCCGCCAACGAGGTGCCGGACACCCCCAGTCCGGCGATCACCACTGTCTTATCCGCTACTTGCATTGTTCCTCCTGATATAGGAATTCCGTGGGTGAGCATAATCCACCCAGATTTCCGCTAGCTGAACAGCAGGCCGGAGCGGGTGACCCAGTCGCCGTAGAAAATCGTCAGGGCGAGCAGCACGAAGATGAGTTCGATCATCCAGAACCGCACCACCACCTTGGTTTCGGTCCAACCCTCCAGTTCGAAATGATGGTGAATCGGCGCCATTTTGAATACACGTTTGTGGGTCATCTTGAAGTACCCGACCTGGATGACGTCGCTCATGGCTTCCATGACGTACAGTCCGCCCAGAACCACCGCCAGGAATTCGGTGTGCGTGGCGATGGACAGGGCTGCGAACAGACCACCCAAGGCCAGGGAACCGGTATCACCCATGAAAATCGATGCGGGGTTCGAGTTGTACCACAGGAAGCCGAAGCAGGCGACGGCCGCGCATACGGCGATGACGGTCAGATCGAGAGGATCTGACACGGCATAGGAATATCCGCCATGGCTGCCGCCCTTGATGTGGTAGCTTTCCCAGAATGCGATGATGCCAAAACCAGTGAAGGCGATCATCGACGAACCTGCCGCCAGACCGTCAAGTCCATCCGTCAAATTCACTGCGTTGGTCCATGCGGTCATCAGGAAGTTCACCCAGATGACGAACAGGATGATGGCTACGGCACGGCCGGCGAAGTCGAAGTTGAAGAACGGCTGTTCGATGAAGCTGATGCCTGCCTGCGCACTGGGGAATCCCGATTTGGTGGGAATCAGCAGCGCAAGTACCGCGTAGATGGTGGCGAAGATGAACTGGCCGATGAACTTGCCGCCCACCGATAGGCCTTCGTTCTGCTTCTTACGCACCTTGGCGAAGTCGTCGATAAAGCCCAGCAGACCCATCGACAGCATGGCGAACAGTACGAGCGCCGCGGACCAGGAGGGCACGTCGCCCGAACGCAGGTATCGGTACAGTGCGGAGGATGCCCAACCGAGCAGAATCGCGAAGTTGATGACCACGCCGCCCAACGTGGGGGTGCCGCGCTTGACCAGATGCGACTGCGGCCCATCCTGGCGGATGTACTGGCCATAGTGCAGCTTGTGGACCAGCCGAATCAGCAGCGGGGTGCCGACTAAGGTGACGATGAGCGACACCAGCATTCCAATGATCAGAGCAATCACGTGCAGCTTCTCTTTCTTGTCGGTTTCTTGGGGTGGTTATCAGGTCAGTTCTTTGCCCAGCGTTCAGCCAAAGCGCTCAGGCCTGACGCGTGCGATCCCTTGAGCAGTACCACAGCGTCGGGATGGTTGCGAGCCAAGTCGATGACCAGCTGTTCGGCCGCATCGATGTCGTGTACGCAATCCACCGACGCGGATTGGCTCTGACGGGCACCGTCCGCCAGAGCCTGTGCCAGTGCATCGAGATGTTGGTCTTGGGCGGAACCGACCGCGATGATCGCGTCGATGCCCAATTCGTCCGCATACGTGCCGATCGAGGTGTGCAATGCCGTTTCATCGGCGCCGAGTTCCAGCATGGCACCCAGCAGCGCCACGCGGAACGGCTCCTTGCCGTCATTTGAGTTCCAGGCCTTCAACCCGTTCAGGCCGGCTTTCATGGAGTCGGGATTGGCGTTGAAGGAATCATCGATCAGCGTGAAGGAAGTCCCCTCGCGATTCACCGTGGACAATGCCATGCGATGAGGGCTGATGGTGTGCTGCGAGGCCAGAATCCGTGCCACCGTTTCGGGTGCCATACCGTAACGCATCGCCACGGTTGCGGCGGCCAACGCGTTCATCACATTGTGACGTCCAGGAATGCCCAGATGCACCGGCGTATGGTTGCCGTCCGCATCGACCAACGTGAATTCAGCATGATCGGACCGGTCGGCAGTGACATCAATGGCCCGCACCTCGGGCTCCTGCGACGATCCCAAGCCGAACCACAGCACGTCGCCGTTGGCCAGGCCGGCCATGGGAACCACGTGTTCGTCATCGGCGTTCAGTACCGCGGTGCCTCCGGGAAGCAATCCCTGCACGATCTCGCTTTTCGCCTGTGCGATGCGTTCGCGGGAGCCGAATTCTCCAAGGTGAGCGACGCCGACCTTCAATACGATTGCCGTGTTCGGCGGTGCGATACGGGTCAGTCGCGCGATTTCGCCGATATGGCTGGCACCCATCTCAGCCACGAAGAACCGGGTGTGCTCATCGACCCGCAACGCAGTGAGCGGCAGGCCGATCTCATTGTTGAACGATCCCACCGGAGCCACGGTCGGACCTACGGTGGCAAGCAGGGAGGAGAGCAGATCCTTGGTGGTGGTCTTGCCCACCGAACCGGTCAATCCGATGATGTCGAAGTCGCCGTCCAGCTCGCGGCGGCGAACGATGTTGTATCGGGCGAGTTCGCCAAGGGCGTCGACCGTGTCTTTCACTACGATCTGCGGAAGGCCATCGGACTTCACCTCATGGTCGACGATGGCCACCGTGGCTCCCTGTCCAGCGGTTTTCGCCACAAAGTCATGCCCATCGACACGCTCGCCTCGGATGGCCACAAACACCGATCCGGGGCCGGCCTGCCGCGAGTCGCTGACCGTATTGGTGGCTCGAGACTCGGAACCGGCGTCTCCGATCAATCGACCATCGACGGCCTTGGCGATCTCCTCCACGCTCATCGGAACCATGGTGTTTCAAACTCCTTTACGATTACGCTTCGTCCCGTATCCACGGACTTAATTGAGATTATTGGCCACATGCAGGGCACTGCGTATGTTGTTTTTCCTCACGCCGGCGGCCAGCACCATGGCGATGGCCAAGGACATGTGCCCGAGTCGGACGCGGTCATACATTGCCGGTGAATCCGCAGCCATTTCATCCGATTCGGGTGTCGACGAGGTCATGGACATGTCATGTTCCGCAACGAATGCGTAGCGTGTCTTCAATTCGTTCAAGCTTGCGCTTGCGTTGACATCCTCCGTGCCCAGTACATCCACGTTCACCGATTCCAACGCATGCTCGGCCAACGTGCGGTCATCCATGGCGATGATCACGGCCGCCACACCGTCTTCGGCGCACACGGACAGCGCGCGCTGCATATCGAGGATGCCCAGAGGATAGTTCAGGTTCATGGTACGTGTCATCGACGTGGACCCGGATGCGGTGATTACCGCCACCGGATTGCCCAGCATGTGCAGGAATTCGGAGAGCTGGGACACGCCTGCGTCGACGGCCTGCTCATCCGCACCGGTCACCGCGAACACCGCCATGGCATTGGACGGTCCGCCGGCCAGACCGCTGGCCAGATCGCCGAGTACGCGATCGTCGAAATCGCCGTAGAGCAACGGTATATCGGCATTGGCGATCTGCCCTTTGGACGCGCGTGGCAGCAACGCCGCATAGGCACCGGCCTGTGCGGCATGCAGTACATCGGGTTCCTGCTCATGCGTGCAGATGAACAGCGAGCCGGGAATCACGGTGTCCACGGCATCGCTGAGTGAGGTAATGGTGACATTGGTGGCGAAGGGTGGATCGACTTCAAAACCGTACCGTTCGACCAGCATTCCCAGGGTCACCCGCTGGGCGATGGATTCGCTCACTGCACTCATGGGCTATCGCCTTTCTCCCCTGATCCTTACCACGTGACTGGAATAGCATTTTTGCGTGGACTGGAGACAGGCACCTCGTATTTCTGCATAAGGAACTCACAAATCTGTGCGGAAACAGGGCCGGCCGTCAGACCGCCGAACACACCATTCGGATCCTTCATCACCACGGTGACCGCATAGCGCGGGTTGTCCGCGGGAATCACCACGGAATAATCGGAGATAATGGACGAGAGCGTACCATCCGAGCCCTGCACCTCTGCGGTACCGGACTTGGCGGCCATGCGGTAACCATCGACCTTGACGAACTTGTTGTAGCCTTCCGCCACTGATTCCATCGCATTCATCATGTCCGATGCGACCTTTTCATCCACCACGCGGGTGGCTTCGCCCTTCTTGGTCTCAGTGGTCTTGCCATTGGCATCGGTGGTTGATTTGATGATCGACTGCTGCTGCTTGACACCCTTGTTCGCGATGGTGGCCACCACGTTGTTGAGCTGCAGGGCGTTGACGGTGTAGCCCTGACCAAACAGGATGGTGTTGCGCGTACGCAGATCCCACGCCGAAGGGTTGGTGAGCAGACCGCTCGATTCACCGGGCAGGTTCAGTCCGGTCGGTTGTCCGATGCCGAATTTGGTCAGGTACTCGTAGCGTTGCTCATCCGGATAGTTCTCCCCGGCCATAATCATGCCGACGTTCGATGAGTTCTGCAGAATGCCGGCGAGCGTCCAGCGCTCAGTGCCATGGTCGAATGAGTCCTTGTAGGTCTGGCCCTCCTGTGTGATGTGGTCCGGGACCGACAATTGATCGCTCATCTTATGCAGTCCCATCTGCAGATAGCCGGACATGGAGATAACCTTGCCCACCGAACCAGGCTCGAAGGTTTCGGACACGGCCCGAGACGGGCTCATCTTCGCCGCATCGGTACCAGCCTGTACTTCATCGCTATCGGCCAGTGCGCGAATCTCCCCGCTCTGGACATCCTGCACCACGGCGATCGCCCACGCTGCACCATACTTGGATTCGGCCTCCTTCAAGACCTTTTTGACATACCATTGCACATCACGGTCAATGGTCAGGGTGACATCGTCGCCATTTTTGGCCGCCACCGATTCGGTCATGGTGCCGGGAATCTCTTCGCCGCCATTACCACGCTGGTAGGTTTCATGGCCATCGGTTCCGGTAAGCGTCTTGTTCTCGACCTGCTCGATGCCGGCGACGCCATCGCCGTTGTCGTTCACGCCGCCAAGCAGCGCGCCCATGAGATCGCCATCCGCATACAGTCGTTCACTGCTCAGCTCACCCCAGACAATACCGCCCAGGTGCAACGACTCGATGCTGCGCTTGACCTGCGGAGTCACATCTTTCTTCAGAATCACATACTGCCCGGTACCGGACAGATCAGCGCCCAGTTCCATGGCGTTCATATCCAGGACTTTGGCCAGCAGTCGGCCCACGGCCGCCGCTCCGGTAGCGCCCACGGGTTTGCCGTCAATTTCGTGGCAGTAATCACGGGTGTTGTCATTGCAAGTAATCGGCTCGAACTCCTGTGCAGCCTCCGGATTGGCGACGATAGTATAACGCTCCACGCTTTGAGCGAGCACGGAGCCGTTGGCGTCGAGGATACGCCCACGCTTGGCGCTCAACGTCACGGTCAGGGTGCGGTTAGCCGTGGCCGCTTGTGCGGTTTGACGGCCGCCGATGAGCTGGGTGGAGGCCAGCTGAATCACGCATGCCGACGCCACCAACGCCAATGCGGCGCCGATGGCGATGCATTTGAACGCGAAGGTCTTGACCTTGGCGAACTCTACGATGCGACGAATGGTGTTCACTGGGTTCCGCCTTTGTTGGACTGGTATCCGCTTAAGTCGATGGACACTGATCCCTGCTGCGGGACCATGCCCATGTCGCTGGCCTTGTCGGGCAGGTTCGCGACCAATTGATCGAGTTTGGCCTGATCGTCTTCGATATCTTGGGTAAGTCTGTTGATGTTGGTTTCGATCTGTGCCGCCTCAAACGAGTTCTGCACCATCTGGGTACGCAGCATCAGCGCGCCGAACAAGGTGCCGACGAGGAAGATCACTGCGATGGCCACGTGCACCAGCGGTGCGCTTCTTGTTCTGGTCCATTCGATGACCCGTCCGACGACATTGCCCTGCTCGTTTCCACGCGGGTTGGAGACCACCCGCAGCTCAGGTCGGGAGGAGGACTGATGCTTGGTGTGCGGTCGGTTCGAGGCTGGAGCCGCGTTCGATCGAATGCTACGTGCAGTTGCCATATGCTGTTATCCCCTCCTTGTACGAATTCGTGCCGTGTTTTTGGCTCTGCCCGGAGACGCGGAGCCTTGTATCTTGACGTCATTCAGGCCCTGCGCGGTTTGCGTAAAGCGTTTCCTCCATCGTGACGGAATCTCACGGCTGACTTCCACCGCCCGCAACCGCACCGAAGCCGATCTCGGGTTGGCTGCGATTTCATGTTCGTCGGCCTTGATGGCACCTCGCGTGAGATCCGTGAAAAACGGTTGGGCATCCGGCGGTATGACAGGCAGGCCAGCCGGAACATCCACTCGCAGCCCTTGTGCCATGAACGATTTGACGGTTTTGTCTTCGAGCGAATGATAGGACTCCACCACCAGTCGTCCCCCGACATGCAGTCGGTTCGCGGCCTGCGGCAATGTGGAGGCGAGCTTGTCCAATTCGCCGTTGACTTCAATGCGCAACGCCTGGAAGACGCGTTTGGCGGGATTGCCCGCCGGGCGGTGGGCTTGCGGCACCACTTCATCGACCAGACGGTTGAGCTGTGCGGTGGTGGTAAACGGCTCCTTGTCTCGACGCGCCACGATGGCGCGGGCGATCTGACGCGAGAAACGCTCTTCACCGTATTCCTTGAATATGCGGACCAGTTCCGCCGCATCATAGGTGGCAAGAATCCGTTCGGCCGTCAACGGCTGGCTGACGTCCATGCGCATATCCAGCGGCGCATCATGCGAATAGGAGAAGCCACGATCGGTTTCGTCGATCTGCAGGCTGGATAATCCCAGATCCATGAATACGGCGTCCACGCGTTCGATGTCTTGGTCCGCCAACACCTGATCGAGCTGATCGAAGGCGGCATGCACCGGAATGAATCGATCGGCGAGCCCCTCCCGTTCCATACGTTCGGTGGCCAGCCCCAGCGCTTCACTGTCACGGTCAATGCCGATGAGCCGAGCCTGAGGCGCGGCCTTGAGGAAGGCGATGGAATGGCCGGCAAGGCCCAGGGTGCAATCCACTGCGATGGCGTTCTCATGTTCCAGGGCAGGTGCCATCAGGTTCACGCAATCGTCAAGCAATACCGGCAGATGAATATTCGCCACATCAACCATCAGAATTCCACCTCCGGCAACACATCGTCAGCAATATCGGAATATCCCTCTTCCTTCTCGGCGAGGTAGGACTCCCACGTGTCCTTATTCCACAGTTCGGCACGGGTGCCAACGCCGATCACCACGACGTCGGAACCCAGATTGGCGTAATCGCGCAGCATCTGCGGCACCAGCACGCGGCCCTGCTTGTCCGGCTGCTGGTCGACGGCACCGGAAAGGAACACACGCAGGTATTCGCGGGCGGCTTTGTTTCCCACCGACACACGCTGAATCTGCGAGGCGATACGTCGAAATTCGTCGAACGGCAGCAGGTACACGCACCGTTCCTGGCCTCGGGCCATGACCAGGCCCTGCCCCAGCTGGGAGCGGAATTTGGCCGGAAGCGCCATACGGCCCTTGGCATCGATCTTCGGCGTATATGTTCCGAGAAGCAATGGCGGCAGACCAGCCATGAGATCGGCCATAGTGGTGGAGCCTTGTGCGTTGGCATCAGCGTCGCGAATCGTCTGATCGGCAACCATGGCTCCACCTCCTTCATCGTTACGTGGGATACACTTCGGCCAACTGGCTCACCACTCTACCCCACGATTCCCCATTTCTCCCCACTCATGCACGATTTGCTCACCCTTTTAGGGCAATTACCGATGGATTGCGCGTGTCGGCCACGACTGTCGCACGAATGGACGCTCCGCACATTCAATCCACGTCGCGCACCCCACCGACCGAGCAGCATGGTGAATTCACGCTGAATTCACCTATTCCGGGTTGTCCGCATCACTGACGTAGGGGGTGTGCGGTAAATTTGAATGCCTTAAGTTTTTCTGCCCCACGGAAATGGAACGAAGAGAACAGCATGTCGAGTTACGCCTCCCAGCTGCATGAAGAGCAGCAGGCCGTCGATCGCGCCTATGGACGATTGGATGATCTGCGAGCCGAAATGTGGCAACGCCTGGACACCGTACGCGCCGCCGGCTCCCACGGATCCCCCACGCAACGCAGCGAACGAGACTCCTTTGCCACAATGTACGAAAACCGCCTCACGCAATTGCGCAGCGTTGAGGATCGGCTGGTGTTTGGCCGCCTCGATGCCAAGAACGGCGACCGTCATTACATCGGCCGCATCGGCCTGTCGAGCCCGGACCATGAGCCGATTCTGACCGACTGGCGTGCCGAAGCCGCACGTCCTTTCTATGAGGCGACCCCTTCCAATCACGGCGACATCGTGATGCGCAGGCATATCACCTTGAGTTTCCGCGAAGTCGTGGGCGTTGAGGATGAGGTGCTTGACGTGCATTCAGACCAGGTCGGCCAGGCGTCTTCCGCCGGCACATTGACCGGCGAGGGTGCGCTGCTGGCTTCGTTGAGCTCACGCCGCACCGGCAAGATGACCGATATCGTGGCCACCATTCAGGCCGAGCAGGACCGCATCATCCGCTCCGACATGAATCGCGCCGTGGTGGTGCAGGGCGGCCCCGGCACCGGCAAGACGGCCGTGGCGCTCCATCGCGCCGCCTACCTGCTGTACACGCACCGGCGCACGCTGGAACGTTCCGGCGTGCTGGTTGTTGGCCCCAGCTCGGCGTTCCTGCACTACATCGATCAGGTGCTACCCTCCTTGGGCGAGACCGGCGTGGTCTCACGCACCATCAGCGATCTGATTCCCGGCATCACCGCCACGGCGGTCGACTCCCCTTATGCAGCCAAGCTCAAGGGCGATCGACGCATGACCTCCGTAGTGGCCAATGCCATCGCCGCACGCGTGCGTGTTCCCGCTGCTCTGCCGACAGTAACCATTAGCGGCATTCAGGTACCAATGCTGGCCACTGATATCGAGCAGGCGCAGGCGGACGCGAAGCGCACCCGACAACCTCATAACAAGGCCCGCGAGACCTTTATCCGTTCGATGCTGACCAGCATGCAGAACCGTTATGCCGAACAGCTTGATTACACGCCGGATCAGGCGGAGCTGAACCGCGCGATGTCGCTGCTACGTATGAACGAGCAGGTTCGCAAGACCCTGAACCTGTGCTGGCTGCCGATGACCGCCCCATGGCTCATCGATCAGCTGTTCGCCCATCCCGAACGTCTGAAGTCTCTGGCTGGTTGGCTGACCGACAACGACATCGCGGCACTTGCCCGCCCCAAAGGCTCCCCGTTGACCCGCTCCGATATTCCGCTGCTCGACGAAGCAATGGATATGCTGGGCCCCGATCCCAAGGCGGTGGCCCGCCAGTCCGCCGCCGACGCACGTCGTGCCGCCGAAGAGCAGTATGCCAAAGACACTCTGGCCGCGACCGGTCTGGGTGGAGGCATCGTCTCCAGTCAGATGCTGCTCGACCAGATGAACGGGGACGACGCTGAGCTGACCGCGCAGCGGGCCGCGGCCGACCGTGAATGGACCTACGGGCACATCGTGGTCGATGAAGCGCAGGAATTGACCGCCATGGACTGGCGTATGTTGATCCGCCGTTGCCCCTCCCGCTCGTTCACCATCGTGGGCGATGTGGCGCAGACTTCGGCGCTGGGTGGCACCCGACGCTGGAGCAAATCGATGAACCGCCTGTTCGGCGAAAGCCACTGGGATTTGAACGAGTTGACCATCAACTACCGTAATCCGCAGGAAGTTTCCGAACTTGCCTCACGATTTGCCGAGGAGGAAGGCCTCTACATCTCCACGGTCAATGCGGTGCGCACCATCCCCGATTCGGTGTCCCGCAATGTGGTGCCCGACATGTCGTCCTTGCTGGAAACGACGGCCGAGCAGGCGGCGCAGCTTGCCGAACAATTCGTTTCGGCAGACGGCACCGGCCGCATCGCCGTCATCTGTCCGGATAATCTCATCGCCCCGGTGCGCGATGCCGTGCGCCGCAAACTGGCTGTCATTCTTGACCCGGCCGAATACGCAAGGCTCATCGAGCAGCCCGAATGGGATGAGCAAATCAGCGTCTGCGGCACTGAAACGGTCAAGGGTCTGGAGTTCGATGCCGTCGTGGTGGTCGAGCCCGGTCTCATCGAGGATGACGCGCCGAGCCGCCTGGTCGCCGCCTCGGACCTGTACGTGGCAATGACCAGGCCGACCCAGAAACTGGTTATAGTTCGGACAAAAGCGGACGAAAAGTCCCTGAACATCTAAGGTATGAAGCATGCCCAAAGCACTGTTATTGGAAAACATTCACCCCGATGCGGCCAAATCGCTGCGTGATCACGGTTTCGAAGTCGAGACCATGAAGGGAGCCCTGAGCGAGGACGAACTCATCGATGCGCTGGATGGCGTGGACTTGGTGGGCGTACGCTCCAAGACCAACGTCACAGCCCGCGTGCTGGATGCGCGTCCTACGCTAAGCGCCATCGGCTGCTTCTGCATCGGCACCAATCAGGTCGATCTGGCACATGCCGGCAAGCGTGGCATCGCCGTGTTCAACGCTCCCTACTCCAACACCCGTTCCGTGGTGGAATTGGTGATCTGCGACATCATCTGCTTGATGCGCCGCATTCCCGCACACACGCATCACATCAAGCATGGCCTGTGGGACAAGTCCGCTTCCGGCTCGCATGAAGTGCGAGGCAAGACCCTCGGCATCATCGGCTACGGCAACATCGGCTCCCAGCTGTCGGTACTGGCCGAGGCCCTCGGCATGCGCGTGGTGTTCTACGACATTGAGGAGAAACTGGCACTGGGCAATGCCCACCGTTGCGACACCCTCAACGAACTGCTGGAACAGTCCGATGCCGTGACCCTGCACGTGGATGGCCGCAAGTCGAACACCGGATTCTTCGGCGAAGACCAATTCGCCCACATGAAGCAGGACGCGATTTTCATTAACCTTTCGCGCGGTTTCGTCGCCGATCTGGGAGCTCTGAAGCAGCACCTCGATTCCGGCCATCTGTCTGGCGCGGCGGTCGACGTGTTCCCCGTTGAACCGAAGAAGAGCGGAGATCCGTTCGAGACCTCACTGGCCAATGAAGACAATATGATTCTGACTCCTCATATTGGCGGCTCCACCTTGGAAGCTCAGGAATCCATCGGCCATTTCGTCTCTCAGCGTCTTGAGGATTACTGGTTCAAGGGTTCTACCTCCTTGTCCGTGAACCTACCACAGATCAACCTCGGTGAGTGCAAGGGTGTGTGCCGTATCGCCCATCTGCACGACAATCTTCCTGGTGTGCTGGCTCATGTCAATCATGTGCTCGGCGAGGAGAACATCAACGTTTCCTTCCAGTCGCTGGCAACCGAAGGCGAACTTGGCTATGTGGTCACCGACGTGGCTCAGACGCCCAGCGCCGCCACGCTTGAAGCACTGCGCAACATCGAAGGCACCATTCGCATGCGTGTCATCAGCTGACGCAGCTCATCCTCGATTGATATGAAAGAGACCCGTCATCATGACGGGTCTCTTTCATAAGTGCTGGGCTTCATGATTGGCTCGCACCATGGTTTGCGAATCACTCGCATATCACGGTGCATGGCATTCGCATATTATTCACGCAAACCATCAATGGCGCTTTGGAAATCCTCCAGACCTGCAAAGTTCTGGTACACACTCGCGAATCGAAGGTACGCCACCACATCCAAGTCACGCAACGGTTTCAGGATGGCTTTGCCCACTTCATCTGAGGTGACTTCGGCAAGGCCTCGGGAGCGAAGATCCTCTTCGACTTTCTGTCCCAGCAGCTTCAGATCCTCTTCTCTGACCGGCCGCCCCTGACAAGCTTTGCGTACGCCGGAAATCACTTTGTCTCTACTGAATGGCTCCACGCCACCCGAACGTTTAGTGACCAGCAGCATACTGGTTTCCACCGTGGTAAAACGCTTGCTGCATTTCGGGCATACGCGACGCCGACGGATGGAATGACCGTCATCGCTAATGCGCGTATCAATGACTTTGGTGTCGGGGTTCTGGCAAAAAGGACAATGCATGCTCCCCAGAATAACGTGTACGGGCGGAAAAACCATGCCGCTCGGGTTTCATTTACTCAACCGGAACAATAATGCGCTGCCCGGCCTGCAATGATCCGGACTCAAGATTGTTCAACGCAATCAGCTCATCCACCGTTTCCGATACATCATGACCAGCAGGCGTGATAGCCGAAGCATATGACCAGAGCGTATCCCCCGGCCGCACGATATAACTGGTCACCTGCGTGGCCCCCGTATCCGATTGGGCCCGCTGAGCGGTAAGCGCGCCGAAACCACACCAGGCCTGTATTTAGTCAAGTCGGTGTTTCGTGTTTCGTCACTAATTTTTTTCGGTTTTCGGCATGAGGAGTGCCGGCCGGTGGTTTGTTTTACTGGTTGTCCGTCTTGCCGAACATGAGGGCCTGGCTGACGCGTCGGCTGGGGCCGGTGAATTCGATGAGGCGTCCGTGGTGGACGATGCGGTCGATGATCGCGGCGGCGAGTTTGTCGTCGGCGAAGATCGTCCCCCATTTGCTGAACTCGATGTTCGTGGTGAAGATGATGCTGCGCCGCTCGTAGCTGCCGGCGATGATCTGGTAGAGGAGGCGGGCCCCGTCGATGTCGAAGGGCACGTAGCCGAACTCGTCGAGGATGATCAGGTCGGCACGGGCGAGGTCTTTGAGCAGGTTGTCGAGGGCGCCGTCGCGTTTGGCCTTGCCGAGCTGGAGCACGAGCTCCGCGGTCTGCCGGAACCTCACGCTCCTGCCTTGCTCGATGGCGAGCATGCCCAGGGCGGTGGCCAGGTGGGTCTTGCCGCGTCCCGTCTTGCCGTAGAACACGAGGTCCTGCGCCTTGGCCACGAAATCGAGGCCGGTCAGCTGCTCCTTGGTGTATCCGTCGGGCAGGCGCACGTTCGCGAAGTCGTAGCCGTCGAGGCTTTTGGGCACCGGGAACCGGGCCTGGCGCATGAGCCTTGCCCGTTTGGAGGCCTCCCTGTTGGCCAGTTCCGTGGCGAGCATGCGGTCGATGGCGTCCAGTTGGCGGGGCGTGGCCCATTCGAGCGTTTCGTCGATGGTGGCCTGCGAGATGAACAGGCTCCTCGCCCGCTCGCGCAGCGGGCCGGGGTCGGTCCGTCCGTTCTTCTGGTTCACTCGTCCTCCTTGGTGTAGGCGATGTCGTATTCGCTCAGGTCCACGGGGTCGTCGTAGGCCACGGGTCCCAGGCCCGAGGCGTGGCGTGCCGCGGCCAGACATACCCCGGCCCGGTCCGTGCCTCCGGTGGATTCGAGGATCTCGAGCATGCCGGCCACGGCCGCCCGCCAGCCGCTCTCGCCGTCGGCGTGCAGCAGGGCACGCAGGCTGTCGCGCCGCGTGGCCTCGTCCTGCGCGTCGATCCATTCGCGAAGCGGGTCGGGCATCGCGTCGCGCACCCGGCTGTTGCGCCAGGCCGCCGGCCGGTCGCACAACAGCCCGAGCTGGCTCGACGGGTCGCCGCTGTCGGTCGGCTTGTCCCCGTAGGACCTCGGATGCGTGATCACGCGTTTGCCTTCGGCATCGAGGATCTCCACCTCCAGGGCCCTCAGGCCGACGATCATCTCATGGCCGGCGTGTTCGGGTCCGGCCGCGTACCGGTGGCGGCCCTGGACGGTGACGTTTCCGTATTTGTCGGCCTTCATCCTCGTCCACGTGACCACGTCGAACGGCTTGGCGGGCAGGGGCAGCAGCGCCTTGCGATCATCCTCGAACAGGCCGGCCTGGCTCTCGCCCTTCCTGTAATGGTCCTTGTCCCCCAGCTCGAGACAGCGGTCGGGAAGGCGCAGGTTGAAGTTGTCGAGGCTCCACACGCTGGGCACCGGCACGAACAGCCTTCGGCGCACGGCCCCGACCCTGGCCTCGACCGCGCCCTTCTCGTGGCCCGAGTACGGGTTGCAGAACGAGTACTCGAACCCGTAATGGGCCTGGAACGCCTGGAACAGGCGGGTCAGGCGGATCTCGTCGAACCGTCGGCGGCCCACGCCGGCGGCATTGTCGTACACGATGCGCCGGGGCACCCCGCCCAGCCATTCGAACAGGTTAAGCAAAGCCTGACACGTGCATTCCGCGTTCTCCCCGGGCATCAGCTGGCACGGCGAGATGTTCGAGTACGGGAAATCCAACACGAAATGCCGCATCCGCGTCACGACGCCCCGGTAGCGCACGTCGACCTGGCCGAAGTCCGCCTGGCATTCGCCCGGATGCCACGACAGGTCCAGGAAACCCATCTCGCGCTCCGCCATGAACTCACGCTTCAACCGGGCCACCGTCCGGGTCACCGTCGACAACGACGCCTCCACCCCGTACTCGTCACGCAACCGCTCGTGGATGCGCGTCGCCGTGTGACGTTGCTTGTGCCAGGTCTCCCGGTCCTCGGCGAGCATGCCCTCGATCACGGGAATCCACTCGTCGAGCACCGAGCCACGGCGTCTCCTTACCGGAGGCCTGGCCGACAGGTCGTCGGCCTTGAGATACTTGCGCACGGTCGGCTCGCTGACCTTCTCGCCGCGCGCGATCGAGGCGACGGACTCCCCATTCCTGCGCCTCTGACGGATAGACTGTATTTTGGGCATGCTGATCATTTGCCTTTCCGGCCCTTTCCCGAATGGATTCGAAGCACCATCAGGCTAAGGCCCACGGGTGGTCGGCATGCCTTTCTGCCTAAACCCGAAAAAACTACGTGACTAAAACCTCAACTCCCTATTGAACACATACACCAGGCCAGCGCCAAGGCGACCATCACTGCGATAATCTTCCCACGCACATTCCGGTGGAACGTTCCAGCATGCTGCATAGCTACACGTGCGCTACGGGCCGGGGCCATCACCATTGAACCAGTCATCACGACCACCTCTCTCGAACAGATGTTCTATCGAACAACTGTTCTTATAATGACACAAACGTTCGACACGGTCAAGTCGAAACTCGAACAGATGTTTGATTTCACACGAACAACACGTTATGCTGGTGACATAACGAAAGGAGCCCTGACGTGAGCACCATTCCCTTCTCCCCCAAGCAGAAGCCGGACGAGTCCACCCTGACCGACCGCCAGCGCAAAGTGTTGGACGCCATTCGCACGCATATCGACGAACAAGGCTTCGCTCCCTCTTTCCGGGAAATCGGAAATGCCGCCGGGCTCAAAAGTCCGTCTTCGGTCAAGCATCAGCTACAAGTTTTGGAAGACAAGGGCTTCATCCGCATGAACGCGAACAAGGGTCGCGCCATCGAGGTGGTGGCAGGATCCGCCCCGAATGCCGAAAAGCCCTCCCAAGCCAGCGAAGAGGCAACCAGCACCAGTAATGTGGCGGAGATATACCAATTCCCCGCCGAAGCCATTGCCGAATCACACGATGTGCCGCTCGTTGGCCGTATTGCCGCCGGCGTGCCAATTACCGCCGAACAGCATGTGGACGACGTCATGCGTCTGCCGGAACGGCTGACCGGCTCCGGCACCCTGTTCATGCTGGAAGTCCACGGCGATTCCATGGTGGATGCCGCTATCTGCGATGGCGACTATGTGGTGGTGCGCGAACAGAATTCCGCCGTCAACGGAGATATCGTCGCCGCTCTGCTGGACGACGAGGCCACGGTGAAGACCTTCCGCAAGGAAAACGGCCATGTCTGGCTGATGCCGCACAACCCCGCATACTCGCCCATCGACGGCACACATGCCACGATTATGGGCAAGGTGGTCACCGTGCTGCGCAAATTGTAGCCTGTTCGCCACCAGCTGATCAGCGTGCACCGAATCGCGCTGGTCGTGCTATAGTCACGCACAGCTTACGAAACCCCGGCCTCGCGCCGGGGTTTCGTCGTATTCAGACCATATCGCAAATGGAAATGAGAAGCGGTTTCAACTCGATAGAGCGAAGGAGTACATATGGCTCATACCCATGCACCCGCACCATCCACATCCGTAAACCCTGCCGCGCACCAGCGTAGGCTGATTGCCACGTTGACCGTAACCGGTTCGGTCTTCCTCATCGAAGTGGTGTCGGCTGTCTTAACCGGCTCATTGGCCCTGCTGGTGGATGCCGGTCATATGCTCACCGACATGTCCGTGCTGGCGGCATCCACAATCACCGCCATACTGATGCGCCGCAAGCCCAGCAACACTCGTACTTGGGGCTGGGCCAGGCTTGAGGTGCTCACCGCTGCCGCAGGTGCCGTGGTGCTGCTCGTCGTTGGCATCTATGCGTTGATGGAGGCCGGCATGCGTCTGTTCGGCGGTTCCAAAGCGGAAATCGACGATATCGGCTTGCTGCTGTTCGTGGGCATTCTGGGTCTTGCCGCAAATATCATCTCGATTTTCATCCTTGCCTCGCAGCGCGAAGACAACATGAATATGAAGGCCGCGTTCCTCGAGGTGATGAATGACGCACTTGGCTCGGTGGCCGTGGTGGCCTCTGCCCTGGTAATGATCTCCACCGGATGGAATGGCTTCGACGCCGTGGCCGGTGCCGTCATCGCACTGATGATGATTCCGCGCGCCATCAAGTTGCTGCACAACGCGGTCAAGGTGCTGCTGGAGGAAACACCGGATGGACTTGACCTCGATAAGGTACGCGAACATCTGGAAGACGTGCCGCATGTGCTTGCCGTGCATGACCTCCACGCCAGCACGGTGTCCACCGGCATGCCGATTCTGATGGCCCACGTGGTAGTTGACAAAGACCTCACCATGGAAGATGCCGCCACAATCCTCACCCAACTGCAGGATTGCCTGCGCGAGCACTTCCCGGTCTCGGTCCCCCACACCACCTTCCAGCTCGAGCCCGAGGGCTATAGCTCCCCCTCCTCCAACGAAATCCACGAATAAAAAATGCTCCCAACGGGAGCATTCAGCAGGGTATAAAAAATCGCTGTACGTGTGCGATTTTCGTGCCGCACAAGTTGAAGGCCTACAAAGGTAGGTCGAGTCTTGTGCGGTGCGAAAGGCGCTCCGTACAGCGATTTTTTATCAGAAGCCGAACTGGGCGGCGGTTTCCTTCAGCGTCTCGGCAGAGCGCTTCAGAGCGGCGAGCTCCTTGTCGGAGACCGGGGTGTTGATGGTGTTGTTGACGCCCTGACGGTTGAGGAGGGTCGGCACGGACATGCAGATGTCGGAGATGCCGTGGAAGTCCTTGAGCATGGAGCTCACGGGCAGGATGCGGTTGGTGTCGTGCAGGACGGCTTCGATGATGTCGACGCCGGACATGCCGATGGCGTAGTTGGTGGCACCCTTACCGTTGATGATCTTGTAAGCGGCGTTCTTGACTTCCTGGTGGATCTCCTCGCGCTTGTCGGCGTCGAGCGGATCGTGGCCGGGCAGCGGGGTCCAGTCGCACATGGGGACGCCACCGATGGTGGCGGACTCCCACAGCGGGACTTCGGAGTCGCCGTGCTCGCCGGCGATGTAGGCGTGCACGTTCTTGACGTTGACGCCGGTCTGCTGGGCAATCAGGAAGCGCAGACGAGCGGAGTCCAGGTTGGTGCCGGAACCGAAGATCTGGTTCTCGGGCAGACCGGTGAGCTTCTGAGCCACGTGGGTAGCGATGTCGACCGGGTTGGTGATGAGCATGTAGATGGCGTTCGGAGCCACCTTGACCAGGTTCGGCATGATGGCCTTGAGGATGTTGACGGTAGCGCCAACGAGCTCAAGACGAGACTGACCCGGCTTCTGACGCGGACCAGCGGTGATGACGACCATGTCGGCGTCGCGGCAGATCTCAGGATCGTCGGAACCGTCGATGGACACGGTCGGGTAGAAGCTGGAGCCATGCTGCATGTCGAGCACTTCGGCTTCCACGCGCTCCTTGGCGATGTCTTCAAGCACGATCTCGCGAGCGATGCCACGCTGGGCAGCGGCGAAGGCGAGGGTGGAGCCAACGGCACCGGCACCAATAACAGCAAGCTTCGTGGGCTTAACGGTAGTTTCCGCCATGATGGATGAACCTCTCTTCAAAGGCGGTCTGCTGATGAATGGCAGGCCTTGTAACTAACGTCTTCACTCTATAAACCCGCTAAGACGTTTTGCTACCAGCACACCACCCTGTTTGATAACCGTATGGTAATGTTTTCAACGGTTGTTAGCGCTCACGAATATACTGTGATGTTTATCACGTTAGTCAATGGACTGTTCGACCACCTGAGCGGCAAGATGGGCGTCAACGTCCGCTTCAAGCTGTATGCCATCATCGCGGTACTCCACCTTGTCTACCTTGCCGTATTCGCGTACACGAGAGATCAGGGAGCCAGCGGTATACGGCAGCAGAGCGTTGACATGCACATGCGGGACCGGCAGCAGACTTTCGACCGCGGTACGCAGCTCGTCCAATCCCTCACCGGTATAGGCGGAGACGATGAACGCATCTGGCTGCAGCGCGGCGAGTCGTTCACGAGTCGCCTCGTCCGCCTGATCGGCCTTGTTGAATACGAGAATACGCGGAATCGAGGCCGTGCCTTCGATGTCCGCCAACACGTCATTGACCGCGTCGACCTGAGAGAACGGGTCAGGGTGGGAGCCATCGACCACATGCAGGATCACGTCGGCCTCGGCCACCTCTTCCAGGGTGGATTTGAACGCCTCGACCAGCTGGGTGGGCAGGCGGCGCACGAAGCCGACCGTGTCCACGTAGGCGTAAGCGCGTCCGTCGCGGGTTTTGGCGCGGCGCACGGCCGTGTCCAATGTGGCGAACAGCGCGTTTTCCACCAGTTCGGCCGAACCGGTCAGACGGTTGGTCAACGAGGATTTGCCGGCGTTCGTGTAGCCGACCACGGCCACTGTGGGCAGGCCGAAGCGACGGCGTGAACCGCGCTTGACCTCACGTGCCGGGGCCATCTCACGAATCTGACGGCGCAGTCTGGCGATACGCGTGCGAATTACACGACGGTCCATTTCGATTTTGGTCTCGCCCGGGCCTCGCGATCCGATGCCCGCATCCGCGCCGGCCGCGCGACCGCCGGCCTGACGGGACAGCGAACCACCCCAACCACGCAGTCGGGGCAGCATGTATTCGAGCTGCGCCAACTCCACCTGCGCCTTACCTTCACGCGAGGTGGCGTGCTGGGCGAAGATGTCCAGAATCACCGCGGTGCGATCCACCACCTTGACTTTGGCGGCGTCCTCCAATGCACGGCGCTGTGACGGCGGCAGGTCGTCGTCCACGATAATCGTATCGGCTTCCTCACGCGCCACGATGCCGGCAATCTCCTTGGCTTTGCCGGAACCAACGTACGTGGCTGCATCCGGCTTGGAGCGATGCTGCAGCAAACCATCGCATACCACCGCACCGGCGGTTTCGGCGAGCGCCGCCAACTCTCTCAATGATTCCTCGGCCTTGGCTTGCGTGGTGACGGCGGACGACCAGACGCCGACGAGCACCACACGTTCCAGACGCACCTTGCGGTATTCGACTTCGGTGACGTCCTGCAGCTCGCCGAGACCGGCGACATGCTTGAGCTCGTTGCGGGCCTCGCGCTCCTCCCATTCCTGGTTGGCGTCCTCATGCCAGCCGGTCGCGCGCTGGCTGTCGTCGAGCAACACTTCGGACTGCTCGGCCAGCACACCTTCAGGGGTAACGTCGTTGTTGCCGCGGTTGATGTCGGTGTACTGGGTGTTGTCGGTCAAGTGCGCCTCGTTTGGTTGGAATGGTTCACGATTCTTCTATGGTCCTTTATTATCATCACATGAGGTGACATGCTGGCATAGATCGGCACGTACCGGCATAGGCCGGCTGATACAGGTCGGCATACGAGAGCGGCGAATCCCGCAGAAATGGAGCGACCATGGCAGAACAGTATTTCTCTGCGGAACCCGCATCGAAGGATGTGCGCCGCACATTGAACGTAACGTTGCGCGGCCATGAGGCGACCGCTCAGGTGTCGAACGGCGTGTTCTCCGGCTCGCGCGTGGACCTCGGTACGTCGGTATTGCTGAAGCATGCGCCCGAGCCGCCGCTTACCGGCGATTTTCTGGATTTGGGCTGCGGCTGGGGCCCTATCGCCCTGACATTGGCGTTTGAGTCGCCCGAAGCGAACGTGTGGGCGGTGGATGTCAACGAGCGCGCGGTGGACCTGACCCATGCCAACGCACAGGCGAACGGCCACACGAACATTCATACGGCTCAGGTGGACGAGTCCAGCACTCCCCTGCCTGCCGAGAACCAGCCGGCGTTCTGCGAGACGGTGCCGAGCGACCTCACGTTTGATGTGATTTGGTCGAACCCACCGATCCGAGTCGGCAAGGAAGCGCTGCATACATTGCTTATGGCTTGGCTGCCGAAGCTCAAGGTGGGCGGTGCCGCCTATCTCGTAGTGCAGAAGAATCTCGGTTCCGATTCGCTGATCCCCTGGCTGGACGATGCGCTCGGCGAGGGGTTCACTGCGAGCAAATACGCGAGCTCCAAGGGCTTCCGTATCATTGAAGTTCGTCATGAAATATGAGTATCCCGCAGAACTTCCCGTATCTGCCGCGCGTGATGAGATAGCCAGCGCGGTCAAACGTTCCCAAGTCGTTATTGTGTCCGGCCAGACCGGTTCGGGCAAAACCACACAGCTGCCGAAAATCCTGCTTGAGCTTGGCCGTGGCACGCACGGCAAGCAGATCGTGCACACCCAGCCTCGCCGTATCGCCGCACGCACGGTGGCCGAACGTATCGCCTCGGAGATGGGCGTGAAGCTCGGTGACGAGGTCGGCTATCAGGTGCGTTTCACCGACGAAAGCTCGCCCGGCACACGATTGAGGGTCGTGACCGACGGTATTCTGCTCGCCCAGATCCAGCGCGATCCGAAACTCACCCGATACGATACGATCATCATCGACGAGGCGCATGAGCGCAGTCTTAACATCGACTTTCTGCTCGGCTATCTGACGGCACTGCTGCCTCAGCGCCGCGATCTGAAGCTCATCATTACCTCCGCGACCATCGATTCGGTCAAGTTCCAGGAGCATTTCGAGCACGCCTTGCATGAGAAGGTGCCGGTAATCGAGGTTTCCGGCCGCACCTTCCCCGTGCAGGTGGTCTACGAGCCGCTTGGCACCGCGCCCGCGTTGATGCGCGAAGTGCCGGGATTCGCGGTGGGCGCCCGCCCCGGCGACGCCGATTACGACGAGCTGGCCAGCGCCATCGCGGAATCCGATTCCGACCGGCCCCGCGGCCGGTCCGGTGCCTCCTATGCCGATGACGGCATCACCGATATGCCTACCGCCGTGGCTCGAGCCTGCGCCGAGCTGGTGATTCACTCCTCCCACGAGCGCGGTCCCCGCGATATTCTGGTCTTCGCCTCCGGCGAGCGCGACATCCACGAGTTCGAGGCCGCACTGCGGCATCATTACGGCCCGCGCGCCGACGACATGCGCCGGCCGGATGCCATCGAGATCATGCCGCTGTTCGCGCGACTGTCCGCCGCCGACCAGCATAAGGTGTTTGAATCGCACCTTCACCAGCGCATCGTCATTGCCACCAATGTGGCTGAGACCTCGCTGACCGTGCCCGGTATCCGGTATGTGGTGGACCCCGGTTCCGCCCGTATCTCCCGGTATTCGAAGACCGCAAAGGTTCAGCGTCTGCCGATCGAGCCGATCAGCCAGGCCAGTGCCGACCAGAGGTCCGGCCGATGCGGCCGTGTGGCCGACGGCATCGCGATCCGCCTGTATTCGCGTGAGGATTACGAGACCCGTCCGCGCTTCACCGAGCCGGAAATCCTGCGTACCTCGCTGGGTGCCGTGGTACTCCACATGCTGTCGGTGGGCGTGGCCCGCACGGCCGAGGACGTCACGAACTTCGGGTTCATCGATCCGCCGGATATGAAGGCCGTGTCGGACGGTTTCAATGAGCTCACCGAGCTCAAGGCCATCGGCCGCAAGCGCGGCGAGGTGACGCTCACCCATACCGGTCGTCAGCTGGCGCGCATCCCCATCGACGTGCGTCTGGGACGTATGGTTATCGAGGCCGCGAAAACCGGTTCGCCGAATCTTCTGGCCCAGGTGCTCGTGGTCGTGGCGTTCCTGAGCTTGCAGGACCCACGTGAACGCCCGGACGACAAGCGTGAGGATGCCGACCGCATCCACAACCGGTATGCGGATGAGACCTCCGACTTCCTGACGGCCCTGAATATCTGGGACCGCGTGTTCCAAGCAGACGGCGACCCGAGCAACAACGCGCTGCGCCGTATCTGCAAAACCGAGTATTTCAGCTGGCTGAGGATGCGCCAGTGGAAAGATCTCGTCTCCCAGCTACGCCAGATGTGCAAGGAGCTGAAGTTCAAGGTCGGCGACCCGCTGCCCGCCTCCCGCCCAGGCTTGGAGATCCGCCAGCTGCCGTTGAATCAGCAGGCCGCGCATTCGCTGTGCTGCGCGTGGGATGCGGACGGCATCCACAAGTCGATGCTCGCCGGATTGCTGTCGATGATGGGCATGCAGGTGGTGCGCGAGCCCAAGGCCTCCGATTTCGCGGGGCTGACCGGTGCGGCGCGCGCCCGTGCGATGAAACGCGCCCAGAAGCAGTCGAAGAACGATTATCAGGGCGCACGCGGCACCCGTTTCGCCCTGTTCCCCGCTTCCGCCGTGGCCAAGAAGACCCCGTCATGGGTGATGAGCACCGAACTGGTGGAAACCTCTCGCCTGTGGGCCCGCTATTCGGCGGCCATCGACCCCGCGTGG
This sequence comes from Bifidobacterium longum subsp. longum JCM 1217, assembly GCF_000196555.1. Taxonomy (NCBI): domain Bacteria; kingdom Bacillati; phylum Actinomycetota; class Actinomycetes; order Bifidobacteriales; family Bifidobacteriaceae; genus Bifidobacterium; species Bifidobacterium longum. The sequence continues at coordinate 1,519,377 of NC_015067.1, forward strand.
GCCGAACCGTTGGCCGGCCAATTGACCCGCACCACGTATGCGGAGCCGCACTGGTCGGGTTCGCGTGGCTCGGCTGTGGCCACCGCGCGCGTGCTGCTGTATGGTCTGCCGATCGTACAGGACCGTGCCGTGCAGTGGGGACGCATCAATCCACTTGAGGCGCGCGACTTCCTGATTCGCCAGGGTCTGGTCGAGGGCGATATTCAGCAGCGTTTCAGTTACGACGACTTCGTGGGCAAAAACCGCGACATTCTCGAGGATGCCGCCGATGATGCGAGCCGCACCCGCCAGCTGGCGGATACCGTGTCCGACGAGGATCTGTTCGACTTCTACAACGCGGTCATTCCCAACGATGTGACCAGCGTGGCCGATCTGGCGAAATGGTGGAAGTCCGAGCATGACCGTCAGCCGAATCTGCTTGATTTCGACCCGGCCAAGGTGGAGCGTCTGGCATCCAGCGATTCGGTGAGTCTGGACGATTACCCCGACCATTGGCATACGACCGGATCGGACGGCCAACCCATCGACCTGCGTCTGAGCTACGTGTACGATCCGGCCGACCCGGCCGACGGCGTCACCGTGCATGTGCCGTTGAAGGCGCTCTCGCGTATCACGCCCGACCAGTTCACATGGAATGTGCCGGGTCTGTTGGATGAGCTGATCCTGTCGATGATCAAGGCGCTGCCCAAGCAGCTGCGCGTCCAGTTCGTGCCGGCCCCGGATGCCGCGCGTGCGATTCGTGACTGGATCGACGAGCATTACCCGGATCTGCCGGGCTCGGGCTCGCAGCAGAAGCCGAATCTGCCGCCGGTGGATGAGGATGGCACGACCGTTGGCTGGCCCGATCTGGCACATGTGTTCACCAAGGCGGCCATCGCCACCAAGGGTGCGCAGATTCATCCCGAAGTGTTGGGGCCGGAACTGGTCGAGCGTCTTTCCCCGTATCTCAGAGTCACGTTCTCGGTGGAGCAGCAACTGCCGGCCGGCAAGCACCCTCGTGGACGCCGGCATGCGCGCGGCCCCATCAAGGTGCTGGGTGTGTCCAAGGATCTGAAGGCGCTGCAACGCAAGTTCGCCGCGCAGGCGGAGGCGTCGGCCCGTCAAATGGTCAAGAAGCAGGCCGATCAGGCTGGAGAACAGGGCAAGCTGGTCAGTCAGGCGAACCTGTTGCATAAGGCGGGTGCCACCACCGAGTCCCGGGCCACGATGCTCTGGCGTGGCGCATTGGATGCGTTGCGATTGCCGGCCGAACGCATTTCGTCGCGCTGGCTGGGTACCGAGGCGTTGATGCTGGCTTCTGCTCCGTACAAGTCCACCAAGGATCTGGTCGAAGACCTGCAGCTGGCCACGGTCAAACGGCTGATGCCGAATGTCGACAGGCTCTCGGACGATGAGGCGTTAGCCAATGCGGTGCTCGATGTGCGCGAAGTGTACGAGGACACCGTCTATCAGGTGGCGCATGACGTGATCGCCGTGCTCAAGGCTTATGCCGAGGTCGACAAGGCCACTGGCGGCAAGGCTGATCTGCCGATGCTTTCGGTGTTGCAGTCGATTCGCGACCATATCGCCACGCTCGTCTACCCCGGATTCATCGGGCGCACTCCCCCGGATGCGCTGAAGTCGTTGAGCCGATATTTGAGAGCCGATCTGAGCCGACTCAATAAGGCGAAAACCGATAAGAACCGTGATGTCAAGTGGGCTTGGCAGGCCGACGAGGCCCGTCAGGTGGTTGATAAGGCGTTGGCCCGTGCCAAGGCGGAGCCGGCCGGCCCGAAGCATGAGGCATTGATGAAGCAGGCCGAACAGGCCCGTTGGATGCTTGAAGAGTTCTACGTGTCCCTATGGGCGCAGGAGCTTGGCACCAAGGGGCCGGCTTCGCTCAACCGTATCAAGAAAGCGCTGGCGTGACCGGACGGCAAACAAGTCGCCAGGCCACGCGCCAGCGCACGCGCAAGCCGTCATCACAGCGTGGGCAAGTGCGCGGATGCCTCGGCAATCGGAACAGGAAACGCAATCGTAGGCACGGTCCGATCAATGCTCTGAAGCGTTCCTGGCGTAAGGCGAACTGGCCGACCCGTATCAAGATGGTGCTGATTCCCACGGTGGCGGTGGTCGTTGTCGTAGCGCTGGTGGCCGGGCTGGTTCGTTTCACAAACTGGCGGGCACAGGTTCGCGCAGCCGAGGCGGCACAGCTGGAACTGACGCGAACATACGATTTCAATCCGGGCAATATTATTTCGGATGGTCAGTTCTTCAACGGTTCGGCGATGAGTCAGGCCGAAGTCCAATCGTTTTTGGACACACAAGGTGGCTCGCTGGCCGCGATGACCTTCGACACATCGAACGAGTCAGGCGAAGGCCTGTGCGCGGACTATACAGGCACCAAAGGCGAGTCGGCGGCGGCAATCATCGACCAGTCGGCCCGCGCCTGCAAGGTGAGCCAGAAAGTGCTGCTCACCGTGATGCAGAAGGAGCAGCATCTGGTCACTGCCGTCGATCCCAGCGACTATCAGCTTATGGCGGCGATGGGGTTGAACTGTCCGGATACCGCCGACTGCGATCCCGCCTATGCCGGATTCTTTCGGCAGGTGTATGGCGCGGCCAAGCGGTACCGTTACTATCTCGAGCACGAGGAACAGTACGGGTATACGGCGCACAATCTCAACTACATCCAATATCATCCGAACGCGGCATGCGGCGGCGCACAAGTGTATATCGAGAACAAGGCGACCGCCCTGCTCTACATCTATACGCCCTACCAGCCGAACATCGCCGCACTGGCCGCTGGCAACGGTACCGGCGATTCCTGCTCCAGTTATGGCAACCGCAACTTCGCGCTTATCTACACCAGCTGGTTCGGTTCGCCGCGAAGCTGATAACGGCAGCTGACCGGTCTTGTCCGATTGGACTCGGCCAACACTGTCAGCGTTCGACGTATGGACGCAGCAGGGTCGTGGCGCCAACCGCCAGCAGCGAGGCGAAAGCCAGCAGACACAGGCAGACGGCCTGCACGCAGTAGATCGGTCGAATGTGGGTCAATGGTTCCACGCCATGACCTTTGTCGGCCAGCTTGCCGCCGTACAGGTTGCTCCACAGGCAGGCGCAGCCGTAAATCACCAAGCCGATGCTGATATAGCGTTCGGGCACGCCGATTTCGTCGCGCATGATCGGCGAAAGATACGTGTAGAAGACATAGGAGGCGGCTGCGCCGAAGACCACATCCGCCACGCCGAGCTGGATGCGGCGGTCGAAGAACAGGCGGAATTGCCTCAGGAAACCGATCTTCGCCGGATGCGAGTTGCGTGGCAGAGACACTGCCATCGATGCCATCAGCACGGCGGTGAGCACCGAGACCAAGGCAAAGGTGACACGCCAACCAAAGGTATCGGCCACCCAAGTGCCGGCCGGTACGCGCGGTGTTCGCAGGTGCGTTCGTCATGGGTGCTCTCTTGAGTGCTCTCGCTCGTACTACAAGCTGATTCGTCGGTTATGTCAATCGTTTTTTCGTATCAACTCAGCGACAACGTTATTCCCACCTCTGCCCACTACCCACCACCACGACACGCCATAGAAAACCCCGCCGATGACCAATCATCGACGGGGTTTGGCACATGTGCAACGCTTGCGATTACAGCTTCGGCAGATACTTCTTCAGCTCGTAAGGCGTGACCTGCTGGTTGTACTCCTCCCATTCCTGGTGCTTGTTGTCCAGGAAGTAGCCGAAGGCGTGTTCGCCGAGCACGTCGGCCACGAAGTCGGATTTCTCCATGATCTTCAGCGCCTCGTCCAGCGAGCGCGGCAGCGGCTGAATGCCCATAGCCTGACGTTCGCCGTCGGTGAGCTCCCACACGTCATCACTGGTAGGCTCGCCCAACTGCATCTGCTTATCGATACCGTCGAGACCGGCGGCCAGCAGCACCGAGTAGGCAAGGTATGGGTTGGCCACCGGGTCGAGCGCACGGAACTCCATGCGCGCGGAGTTGCCCTTGCCCGGCTTGTACTGCGGGATACGCAGCAGCGCGGAACGGTTGTTGTGGCCCCAGCAGATGTAGCTTGGTGCCTCGTTACCGCCCCACAGGCGCTTGTACGAGTTGACGTACTGGTCGGTGACCGCGCAGATTTCGGCCGCATGGTACAGGATGCCGGCGGCGAACTGGCGGGCGGTCAGGGACATGTTGAACTCCTGACCGGCCTCGTAGAAGGCGTTGGAATCGCCTTCGAACAGGCTCAGGTGCGTGTGCATGCCGGAACCGGGCGCGTCGGCCAGGGGCTTGGGCATGAAGCTGGCGTGAATGCCACGCTCCAAGGAAATCTCCTTGACCACCGTACGGAATGTCATGATGTTGTCGGCCATGGTGAGCGCGTCCGCGTATCGCAGATCGATCTCGTTCTGGCCTGGCCCCGCCTCATGGTGCGAGTATTCCACCGAGATGCCCATTTGCTCGAGCATGTTCACGGTGGCACGGCGGAAGTCCATGCCTGGGCTGCGCGGCACGTGGTCGAAGTAGCCGCCCTCGTCGATCGGGGTCGGGGCCTTGGACCAGTCGTCCTGGCTTTCGAACAGGTAGAACTCGATTTCCGGATGCACGTAGAACGTGAAGCCCTTGTCCTTGGCTTTGGCGAGCGTGCGCTTCAACACGTGACGTGGATCGCCGAGCGAAGGCTCGCCGTCCGGGGTCAGAATGTCGCAGAACATGCGGGCGGTACCTTGCGGGCCACCGCGCCACGGCAGGATCTGGAACGTCGAGGGATCGGGTTGAACGATCATATCGTCTTCGGACACGCGGGTCATGCCCTCGATGGCGGAACCGTCGAAGCCGAGACCCTCCTCAAACGCGGCTTCCAGTTCGGCCGGAGCAATCGCCACGGACTTCAGTGTTCCCAACACGTCCGTGAACCACAGACGAATAAAGCGCACGTCGCGTTCTTCGACCGTGCGCAGCGCAAACTCCTGCTGTTTATCCATAGTCGCCTATCGTTCCATAACCGTGTTACGAAGGGCGTTAACATCTCACTGTTCGTCACCTGCGAGTCGCGAGATTTCATCAACATGCCCCGGTCCGCATGTCAGGCATGGTTCAGGCCCATGCCGGCACGGCACTATGGTAGTGACTATGAGCGAAGATCATCTCACCCCATCCGCCAATCCGCCCGTCGACGTGACCAGCTGGACGCAGGCCACCGACCCGCGCGACCGTTCGCGCGCCGGCATCGCCACTCGTACCAAGGCGCCGCTGGACGCACATGCCATATGGAAGGTCAAGGAGGGCCGGCGTGAGGCGATCAGCCTTTTGGAGGAGCAGTCCGCGATTCGCGTACCGGATCTGATTCCGCTGCGTTACAAGCGTATGAGCGCCAGCCCCTTCACCTTCTACCGGGGCACCGTGCTCATCATGACCAATGACCTGGCTTCCACGCCAGTCACTGGCATTCCGGTGCAGTGCGTGGGCGACGCGCATATCGGCAATTTCGGCATTTTCCGCTCCCCTTCCGCCCGTCTGGTGTTCGATATCAATGATTTCGACGAAACCGCTATCGGCCCGTGGGAATGGGATCTGAAACGTCTCGCCGCCTCGGTGGAGATCTGCGGACGCGCCAACAAAATCAAGGAGAAGGACCGTCGCGCCGCCGTGGTCCAGTGCGTACACACGTACCGCACACGCATGAAGTGGTTCTCCGAAATGGATTACCTTGACGCGTGGTATGAGCACCTGGACGTGGAGGAGACGCTCGACCGCTTCGAGACCACCGGTTCCAAACGCAGCCGTGTGCTGCGTGAGGCGGCCATGAAGGCGCTGCTGAAGGATAACGACGCGGCGGCGGCCAAACTGTGCCGTTATGAGAGCGGCAAGCTCAGGTTCAAATCCAATCCGCCCGAGCTGGTGCCGATCAATCAGCTGGATGATTACGCCGACTTGGATGCGTTGCAGGCACGTATAGACACGCTGTTCGAGAGCTACCGGCATTCCCTGTACGACGATCGCCGTTGGGTGTTCGATCATTTGCGCTATCAGGATGCAGCCCGCAAGGTGGTGGGCGTGGGCTCGGTGGGCCAGCGCGCGTGGACGTCGGTGTGGATCGCGCGTGATATCGACGATCCGATGATGATTCAGATGAAGGAGGCCACGTATTCCGTGCTCGAGCATTACTGCGGCGCGTCGCCGTACGCCACGCACGGTGAGCGCGTGGTTCAGGGGCAGAAGCTGATTCAGAATACGGCCGATGTGCTGTTGGGTTGGTCGAGCTTTATGGCCGAGGATGGCCGACCGCGCGACTATTACGTGCGCCAGTTGTGGAATGGCAAGGGGTCGATTGATATCGACAATCTCAACGCTTCGGGATTGAGCGATCTGTCACGCATGTGCGCATGGTCGTTGGCGCACGCCCACGCCCGCACCGGCGATTCGATTGCGATCGCCAATTACATGGGTGGCACCGACGAATTCGATCAGGCCATCGCCTCATTCGCCGTCAGCTACGCCGAACAGAATGATGAAGACTACGCCGTCTTCAAAAAGCTCCTCAAATCCGGCGACCTCCCTTGCTGAGCCGTTAAGCGGACAGCCCATTGGGCTGTCCGTAGGAGGGGTCTGAGTGAAGCGATAGCTGAGCGAAGGTAGATTAACAGTCTCGCTAAGGCGAGTCCTTTGCCTACTTCGCTACTTCAAGCGCTTCCTGGAGCGTGAACGCACGTGCATAGAGGGACTTGCCGAGGATGGCAGAATCAACACCAATTTCAGCCAGTTCCTTGATGGCGCGCAAATCGTCCAGCTTGGAGATACCACCGGAAGCCGTGACCTTGGCGTCGGTGCGTTCAGCGACTTCACTCAGCAATTGAATGTTCGGGCCGGACATCATGCCGTCCTTAGCCACGTCGGTTACCACGTAACGCGAGCAGCCCACGGAGTCAAGGAACTTCATGGTCTCAAACAGGTCGCCGCCTTCGCGCGTCCAGCCGCGCGCCGCCAGTGTGTGACCGCGCACATCCAGACCAACAGCCACGCGGTCGCCGTACTTCTTGATGACCGAGGCGGTCCAATCCGGATTCTCCAAAGCGGCGGTGCCGATGTTCACTCGGGCGGCACCGGCCTCAAGGGCCGCGTCCAACGAAGCGTCATCGCGCACGCCGCCGGACAGTTCGATGTTCACGCGGTCGCCGAGCTCATGAACGATTTCTCGCAGCTGATCGCGATTGTTGCCCGTACCGAAAGCGGCATCAAGGTCGACCAGGTGAATCCATTCGGCACCGGCCTCAACCCAAGTACGGGCGGCCTCGAACGGCGAACCGTAATCGGTTTCGGAACCGGATTCGCCTTGGCGCAGGCGCACGGCCTTGCCATCGCGTACATCGACGGCGGGCAGCAGAGTCAACGACATAAGAAGAGCCTTTCTTCAGTTACTTATACACAATTTGAGCTCCCTCGTCAGAGGGAGCTTCATGCTTTTTTACAGCGTGGCGATCCAGTTCTTGAGGAGCTGGGAGCCAGCGTCCCCGGACTTTTCCGGGTGGAATTGCGTGGCGGACAGCGGGCCGTGTTCGTAGGCGGCCACAAAGCGCGATCGGCCGTACGAGCACCAGCTCACGCGTTCGGGCGAATCGCTCAGATCGATGTCGAAGCGGGACGTATCCGCCGGCTTCACTTCCATCGCGGCGTAGGAGTGCACGAAGTAGAACCGTTCGTTCTCCACGCCGTTGAGCAGCACCGAATCGGGGACGGCCTCGATCGTGTCCCATCCCATGTGAGGCACCACGTCGGCGTCCAGCAGGTTCACCGAACCGCCGATCAGTCCGATGCCTGCGGCATGGGCACCGTGCTCCAGACCGTGTTCGAACATGATCTGCTCGCCCACGCACACGCCGAGCACCGGGCGGCCAGCGCGGATGCGATCATAGATCACACGGTCGCCGTCGACCTTCTTCAGTCCTTCCATACATGCGGCGAACGCACCCACGCCCGGCACGACTAGGCCGTCGGCCTCCAACGACTGCCGGTAGTCGGAGGTGAGGGTGGTGTCGACGCCAAGATTGGCGAGCGCACGCACCATGGAACGTACATTGCCGAAACCGTAATCGAAAACAACCGCTGTGGTCATCTGCTCTCCTATCCCCTACTGGTTTGGTTGGCGTCTATTCGATGCGGGAGCCGCGCCCGCCACGTCCGCGCCTAGTGTGGTTGGCGAGAATCTGCATCGCCTGATCATGGTCGAGTCCAGCGGAATCCACCACTTCGAACCCTTGGGTCTTGAGTTGGTTCAGGGTTACGATGCCGAGCATCAGGTCCTCGACGAAGCGCGGTGTGGAGGTGAACAGCACGGGCGGCGCGAAACTCTGGCCGGCCTCTCCCTGCACGTACATGGCCACTTCGAGCTTGTCGGCACGGTTGACTGCAAGAATCACGGCCATGCCGGATACCACGGTGGTCAGGTCCTTGGCTGCGGCTTCCGGGCCGTCGCCGTTCAGATTCTTCAGCACCGCGACGGCCCCCTGATTGGCACCGATGCATGCGGCGGAGATGTCCGACAGCTGGCAGAACGCGGCCAACAGTTCGGCGGAGGCAAGACGGGTAACGATCAGCGCCACCTTCGCCTTGTTACCCAACAGTCCAGCGAGTTCGTTGTCGAAGCCGAGCGAGGGGTCGACCACGTCGGCCATGGCCTCGTTCACCGCATCCGCAACGGACCCGGTGACGTCGTCGGTCATAGGCTGGCCGGAATCAGCGGAAGCCTTATCAGCCGTATCATCATTCGCGTCGGAATCGGACTTCGCTGAAGCAGCGTCCGCTGTTTTATCGGCATCACTGGTATCACTGACATCGCCGGATACCGAATCGTCCGCGAATTCTTTCTCGAATCCGGCGAGCGCAGCCTCAAGCTCCTCGTCGGAGAAGTGCGATTCGTCCGGATCGAACTTGTCGTCGGTCATCACAGGGCTCCCTTGGTGCTGGGCACGCCGTCTACACGCGGGTCGATTTCCACGGCGAAGCGCAGCGCACGGGCCAGCGCCTTGAATTCGGCTTCAGCGATGTGGTGCGGGTCGCGGCCGGCGAGCACCTGCATGTGCAGGCAGATGCCGGCGTGGAAGGCGATGGATTCCATGACGTGGCGGACCAGCGAGCCGGTGAAATGGCCGCCGATCATGCAGAATTCGTAGCCTTCGGGCTCGCCGCTGCACACGCAGTACGGGCGGCCGGAAATGTCGACCACGGCCTTGGCCAGCGCCTCGTCGAGCGGCACGGTGGCGTCGGCGAAGCGGCGGATGCCTTTCTTGTCGCCGAGAGCCTGCTTCAGAGCTTCGCCGAACACGATGGCCGTATCTTCCACAGTGTGGTGCACGTCGATGTCGGTGTCACCGTGGGCGTGGATGGTCAGGTCGATCAGCGAATGCTTGCCGAGCGCGGTCATCATATGGTTGTAGAACGGCACGGATGTATCGATATCGGTTTTGCCGGTGCCGTCGAGGTTCAGTTCGAGGTCGATGTGTGATTCGCTGGTTTCGCGGACGATGTGCGCGGTTCTTGCCATCATGTCTCCTGTGTGATTCGTCATATTGGATTGCGGCGGGACTCGAATCGCTTCGGGTCTCGCCGCAATCGGAAAGAAATGTCCCTTATGCTGCTTCCACTATACGAAGCACTTCAACAAGGGCGTTACGGAAGGTTTCCATCTCCTCGTCGGTGCCCATGCACACGCGCAGCCAACCGTCCGGTCCGACCACACGGATGAGTACGCCGCGCTTCAGGAGCTCGTCGAAGATGGCTTCACGCTTGTCGAAGTGCCCGCCGAACAGCAGGAAGTTCGAGCCGGATTCGGCCACTTCAAGCGGCTGGTCCTTGTAGGTCTGTTCCTTGAGCCATGCGGCGGTGGCCTCGCGGGTTTCGCGCAGGTGCTCGACACGGCTCAGCTGCTCGTCGGTGTGTTCGAAGGCGGCCAGTGCGGCGGCCTGAGTCACGGCGGACAGGTGGTACGGCATACGTACGATACGCACGCAGTCGATGATGCCCTTGGACGCGGCCAGGTAGCCGACTCGCGCACCGGCGAAGGCGAAGGCCTTGCTCATGGTGCGGCTGACGGCCAAGTTCGGGTGGTCCTTGATCAGGCTCACGGCGCTCGGGGTGCCGGGCTTGCGGAATTCCACGTACGCTTCGTCGATGACGAGAATCGGGTGCACGCCCTCGCCCGCGCCGACCACTTCAGCGGTTTCGCAGGCGGCGAGAATACGTTCGATATCCTCCATCGGCAACGGGGTGCCGGTCGGGTTGTTTGGGCTAGTGAGCAGCACCATCGAGGGCTTGACCTCGGCGATGGCCTCAAGTACCTTGTCGACGTTCAGCGTGAAGTCGGCGTTGCGGTGGGCGAGCTTCCAACCGGTGAAGGTGTCGCGGGCGTACTCCGGGTACATGGAGTACGTCGGGTCGGCACCGAGTGCGGTGCGGCCCGGGCCACCGAAAGCCTGGAACAGCTGGAGCATGATCTCGTTGGAGCCGTTGGCACCCCACAGCTCGTCCACGTCCAGACGGGTACCGGATTCGCGGGCCAGGTAATCGGAGAATGCCTGACGCAATTCGATGTGCTCACGGTCCGGGTATCGGTTGAGTGTGGGGGCGATTTCACGCACACGCTTGGCGATGGTGTCGCATACGGCCGGGTCCGGCGCATACGGGTTCTCGTTGACGTTCAGGCACACCGGCACGTCCAGCTGGGGAGCGCCGTACGGCTCCTCACCGATCAGGTCGTTGCGCAGCGGCAGGTTTGCAGGAATCGAGCTCATCGCAGACCGGCTTCCTTCTCCTGCTCGCGCAGGGTGGCCTTGTCATACGGATCCTTGACGAAGCGGGAGAGCACGCACTCGCCGTGGGCGGGCAGGTCCTCGGATACCGCGAAGGCGTTGATGCGGGCGGCGAGGGCCTTGAGGCCTTCCTCGTCGTATTCGATGACTTCGACCGGCTTCATGAAGGTGTGCACGCCGAGGCCTGCGGCGAAGCGGGCGGTGCCGCCGGTGGGCAGCACGTGGTTGGAGCCGGACATGTAGTCGCCCAGCGGCACCGGGGAGTACGGACCGCGGAAGATGGCACCGGCGTTCTTGATGCGCTTGACGACCGCATCGGCATCCTTGGTCTGAATCTCAAGGTGTTCGGCGGCGTAGGCGTTGGCCGCGTCGATGGACTGGTCGAGACCGCCGGTCAGCACGATGGCAGACTGGGTGCCGGACAGCGACGTGTGGACACGCTCGGCGTGCTCGGTACGCGGCACGCGGTACTTGAGGCTCTCCTGCACCTTGTCGGCAATCTCGGTGGAGTCGGTGAACAGCACGGAACCGGCGAGCTCATCGTGCTCGGCCTGGCCGATGAGGTCGGCGGCCAGCAGGCTCGGGTTGGCGGTTTCGTCGGCGATGATGCCGATTTCGGTGGGGCCGGCAACCGCGTCAATGCCCACGAATGCGGAGACCAGCGACTTGGCGGTGGCCACGAAGATGTTGCCCGGGCCGGTGATCTTGTCAACCGGATCGCACAGGATGTCGCCGTCCTGCGGCTCGCTGCCCTTGGCGCCGTATGCGAACATGGCAATGGCCTGAGCGCCGCCGACCGCGTATACCTCGTCAACACCGAGGATGGCGCAGGTGGCGAGGATGGTCTTGTTCGGCAGGCCTTCCTCATTGTCGCGGGCGGGCGGGGTGGCGATGGCCAGCGATTCGACGCCGGCGGCCTGGGCCGGCACAGCGTTCATGATGACGGAGCTCGGGTAGACGGCCTTGCCGCCGGGCACATACAGGCCGACGCGCTGAATCGGAATCCAGCGTTCGGCCACGCGGGCGCCTTCGGCGAGGTCGGTGTAGAAGTCCTTCGGCACCTGGTTGGCGGCCACGGCGCGGGCGCGGCGCACCGATTCCTCGATGGCGGCGCGCACTTCGGGGTCGAGCGTGGTCAGGGCGTCCTTGATCGCCTCGACCGGCACGCGCAGGTTCTTGGGACGCACGTGATCGAACTTCTCCTCGAAGTCGCGCAGGGCAGCGGCGCCGCGTTCTTTGACATCGTCCAGAATCGGACGCACCAAATCGGTGGCTTCGGAAGTACCCATTGCAGCACGCGGCATCGCGGCAAGCAGTTCGGCACGGGACAGGTTCTGACCACGCAGGTCAATGATTCGCATGATGTTCTCACTCATAACGCCCCATCGTAGCAATGTGCGAGGCCTAAGCGGCGAGGAACGCCCATGTTCACCCGTATCGTGAGATTATCGTGCGTGATGTGGGTTCGTGATACAGGTTATTGACGCACGCCAAATGCCCGAGCGGTCTCATCGATAATCGGCATGTCATGCACGGCGACGTGACTCACTTCGGACCATCGCGGGCCAATGGCTAATTGCTCAACCAAGGCTTGCACTGCGTCGCTGCTGCCTTGTGCTTCCAGCTCAACCGAGCCATCGCGGCAATTACGCACCCAGCCCCGTACACCAAGCCGACGTGCCTGAGTCACCGTAAAATAACGGAATCCCACGCCTTGCACCAGTCCGGTGACCACTATATGTTTGCGGACCAAATTCGCCGATTGCCTCATGATGCTCAGTTCCTAATCCATCGTTCGCAGCATTGGGTAGAGGCTCAGGAATCGCCGGTATGCGTCGGCATATGTGCGTGCGGTGTCAGGATTCGGCTGGTATACAGTGCATTCGCATACTGATTGCAGCAGGTCTGGTACATTGAATACCAACGAGGCCATTGCCACTGCTGGCAGAATATCGGCATTGGCGAACACTTCAATAGGATGCTCCAACACATCGGCCAGAATCTGGCACCACGCATTTTCTCTGGCTCCGCCGCCAATCAGGGAAATCTCGGTGGGTTTGGCGTCAAAACTTTCCATACCTTGACGAATGGAGAAGGCCACACCCTCAAGCGCGGCACGCATCATGTCTGCCTTGGCGGTGTCTGGATCGAGGCCCACATAGGCACCGCGAATATTCGGATTCATAACAGGGAATCGCTCCCCCACCAGATATGGCAGGCATAGCACACCGTTGGAGCCGGGTTTGGATGTTTCGATAAGACGATGCGCCTCTACGTAATCGCCATCGGAGAATACGCCGGTAACCCATTTATGCACGTCACCGGCGTTGAGGAATGGCACGGCATTCACGAAGCCTTCTTCCACGCCAAATGCCAGATTCGCAGCACCTGGCTTGTCAGTGAACGGCTCGGGCGAAACGGTGGCGATCCAGCCTGAGGTGCCGATATTGATGTTGTATTGACCAGGGTGGCTGACACCGCTGGCAAGTGTGGTGGCACCCGCGTCTCCAATGCCCGCGTATACCGCAGTTCCGGCGGAAAAACCGGTGCGTTGTGCAGCGGATTCCGTCACTGTGCCAATGTTGTCTTGCGGATTGTGCAGGTGTGGCAATATGGTCATGTCGATTCCTGCGACCTCGCATAATTCGGCATTCCACTGGCCATTACGGATATTCATGGCCCCAGCTGTGGAACACGCCGCCACATCGCCCACGCATTCGCCAGTTAATTGGGCGATCAAGTAGTCCTTGGAACTGATCAATACATGACGAATGCGCGCGTACGTTTCCGGCTCGTGTTCACGCAGCCACATCAACTTGGGCAACGGCAAGCAGCCTTCGAGCCGGTTACCAACGGTGTTCAGGAAACGTTCTGCACCGCCCTGATATGTCTCGGCGAGTTGCTTGGCCTGTTCCTCGGCTCGGCCATCCGAATACAGAATGGCATTGCGGACGGGATTGAGCTCGCCGTTCAAAGCAATAACATCCTGCATCTGACCGCTGAAAATGATGCCACGAATGCGAGTCACATTGAATTCTGACTCGGATTGCCGCGCCTGCTCAATCATGTGCCTGGAGGCCGAGCAGAAAGCTTGCCACCATTGATCGGGGCTCTGCTCCCGATAGTCGCCGTTGATAATAAGGTCAAGTTCGCTACTCGCACTAGCTACAATGCAACCCTGCCCATTAACTAAGGCACCCTTCAACGCCGTGGTCCCCGCATCAAATGCAGCCACATATTCCGTAGTCATATCGTTCATCGTAGCGCTGAAAAAAAAAGAATCATTCTTTGCCAGCAAAACGCGGCTTATTGCATCGTCTTGTTTCTAGAATGGGAAATTGAACGAATACTACGACTAGTGAGGCATTATGGCAATTCAATCGACAATCATGCTGAACAACGGCACTGTCATCCCGCAGGTGGGCTTGGGCGTATTCCAGACACCGGATGGTGATACTACAGTGAACGCGGTGCAGACGGCTCTGGAGAATGGCTACCGCCATATCGATACCGCAATGATTTACCACAACGAGGCTTCAGTGGGTGAAGGTATTCGCCGTGCTGGTGTGCCGCGCAGCGATTTCTTCTTGACCACCAAGCTGTGGAATGACGATATTCGCGCACGCCGCGGCAAGGATGCATTCCAAGAAAGCCTCGACCGCTTGGGCGTGGATTATGTGGATCTGTATCTGATTCACTGGCCGGCAGACGGCTGGCAGCAGGCATGGGACGACTTGCAGGAGATTTATGCCTCCGGCCGCGCCAAGGCCATTGGCGTCAGCAACTTCCAAAAGCATCATATCGATGAGCTACTGACCCATAGCGATGTGGTGCCTGCTGTAGACCAGGTTGAGTCTTCCCCACAATTCACCAATCAAGAGCTTATTGGCCAGCTGCGTGCCAAGGGCATTCACACTGAAGCTTGGAGTCCGCTCGGCGGCACCGGCGGTAACCTACTCAGCAACCCAGTACTGGCCGGAATCGGTGCCAAGTACGGCAGGTCTGCTGCACAGGTAGTGATTCGTTGGCACATCCAGCGCGGCATCGTCGTGCTTCCCAAGTCCACTCATGCCGAGCGCATCAAGCAGAACTTCGAGGTCTTCGACTTCAACCTATCGGTCGATGATATGACCGCCATCTCCGCCATCAACACCGGCAAGCGCAACGGTGCTGATCCGGACAATTTCAATTTCTAGACCTTTATCGGTCCAGATACGCAAAGAGGGAACTCTCCGTCATTGGAGGGTTCCCTCTTCTATATGCTTTCGATTCGGCCACACCCTAGGTGCGAGAGCCTATGTCTTGTCGGTGTCTTGTCTTGTTGGTTTCGGGTATGCGAAAGCCCCTTGGGGCGTGTGCTCCAAGGGGCTTCCTGTACGTGTGGTGCGGCGGCGTGCTACTCTCCCACACCCTGTCGGGTGCAGTACCATCGCCGTGCCAGGCCTTAGCTTCCGGGTTCGGAATGGGACCGGGCGTCTCACCTGGGCCATGGCCGCCGCAAATCTTCTCTTATACGGTCAGACGCTGGGGTCTGCCGGCCTGTGGCGGCCTGGGAACCGGACAGCGGACGCGGATATGTCGATGTTTCGTCTTGTGGCCAGACAATGCTCATTGCCGTCTGGTGTCGTTTGCAGGAGGAAGATGCGGTCCAACCGCCAGGGGTTGGAATGTTAGTGTTGCCTTTCGTCCGTTAGTACCGGTCGGCTCCACCCCTCGCGGGGCTTCCACGTCCGGCCTATCGACCACGTGTTCTGCATGGGGACTACAGGAACTCGAAGGTTCCACGGAATGCTTATCTTGGAGCAGGCTTCCCGCTTAGATGCTTTCAGCGGTTATCCCTTCCGAACGTAGCCAACCGGCCGTGCCACTGGCGTGACAACCGGCATACCAGAGGTTCGTCCACCCAGGTCCTCTCGTACTATGGGCAGGCCTCCTCAGCATTCCAACGAGCGCAGAGGATAGAGACCAAACTGTCTCACGACGTTCTGAACCCAGCTCGCGTGCCGCTTTAATCGGCGAACAGCCGAACCCTTGGGACCTGCTCCAGCCCCAGGATGCGACGAGCCGACATCGAGGTGCCAAACCATCCCGTCGATATGGACTCTTGGGAATGATCAGCCTGTTATCCCCGGGGTACCTTTTATCCGTTGAGCGATGCCGCGTCCGTACACCGGCACCGGATCACTAGTCCCGACTTTCGTCCCTGCTCGGACCGTCGTCCTCGCAGTCAAGCCCGCTTGTGCACTTGCACTCGCCACCCGATTGCCAACCGGGCTGAGCGGACCTTTGGGCGCCTCCGTTACTCTTTGGGAGGCAACCGCCCCAGTTAAACTACCCGCCAGGCACTGTCCCTGAACAGGATGACTGTTCGAGGTTAGACATCCAATGCGAACAGAGCGGTATTTCACCTTACGGCTCCGCGCGATCTGGCGACCGCGCCTCTCGGCCTCCCGCCTATGCTACACAATCCACACCGAATGCCAATACCAAGGTATAGTAAAGGTCCCGGGGTCTTTTCGTCCTTCTGCGCTTAACGAGCATCTTTACTCGTACTGCAATTTCGCCGAGCTCCTGGTCGAGACAGTGGGGAAGTCGTTACGCCATTCGTGCAGGTCGGAACTTACCCGACAAGGAATTTCGCTACCTTAGGATGGTTATAGTTACCACCGCCGTTTACCGGGGCTTGAATTCACCGCTTCACCCGAAGGCTGACGGATCCTCTTAACCTTCCGGCACCGGGCAGGCGTCAGTGCATATACAGCGGCTTGCGCCTTCGCATGCACCTGTGTTTTTGGTAAACAGTCGCTACCCCCTGGTCTGTGCCACCCCCAAAAGCTCCCACAGCAAGTGTGTTCACCATCGGGGGTCTCCCTTAAACCGAAGGAACGGGAGTGATTTGCCGAGTTCCTTGACCAGGATTCGCTCGATCGCTTTGGTATTCTCTACCTGACCACCAGTGTCGGTTTGGGGTACGGGCGGCTTTGAGCCTGACGCCGAAGCTTTTCTCGGCAGCCGGGATCACCGGATATCGGGCCATAAGGCCCCCATCATCGCACCTCGGACCCATGCGGGACGGATTTGCCTGTCCCACGCCCTGCGTGCTTGACCACGGAAGACCACCTCCGCGGCCGGCTACCCTTCTGCGTCACTCCTGCGCTGACCTACTACAAGGATCGGTCCCAACAGGCCAGGGCATCCCGCCCCCGAAGGAGCAGTAAGCCCGGACCCGGAGGTTAGTACTCCAAGCCTCGGTTTTGGCGGCTGAAAGCCGGTACGGGAATATCGACCCGTTCATCCATTCGACTACGCCTGTCGGCCTCGCCTTAGGACCCGACTCACCCAGGGACGATGAACGTGGCCCTGGAACCCTTGGTCATCCAGCGGACGGGATCTTCACCCGTCTCTCGCTACTCATGTCTGCATTCTCACTCCCATGAAGTCCACGGCGCGTTCACACGGCCGCTTCGCCCCTCATGGGACGCTCTCCTACCCAGTACAAAATACTGCCGCGTCTTCGGTGGTGTGCTTGAGCCCCGCTACATTGTCGGCGCGGAACCACTAGACCAGTGAGCTGTTACGCACTCTTTCAAGGGTGGCTGCTTCTGAGCCAACCTCCTGGCTGTCTATGCGACTCCACATCCTTTCCCACTTAGCACACGCTTCGGGACCTTAGACGACGGTCTGGGCTGTTTCCCTTTCGACGACGAAGCTTATCCCCCGCCGACTCACTGCCGGGATACGCGTCACCGGTATTCGGAGTTTGGTTGCTGTTGGTACCCGATACGGGCCCGCAAGCATCCAGTAGCTCTACCCCCGGGACGTAATGACCCGACGCTGCACCCAAATGCATTTCGGAGAGAACCAGCTATCACGGAATTTGATTGGCCTTTCACCCCTAGCCCCAAGTCATCCCCCCGGTTTTCAACCCAGGTGGGTTCGGTCCTCCACGCGGTCTTACCCGCGCTTCAACCTGCTCAGGGCTAGATCATCCCGCTTCGGGTCCAGGACACGCGACTCAAACGCCTTTTAAGACTCGCCTTCGCTACGCATACCCCACACGGGTTATGCTCGCCACATGCCACTGACTCGCAGACTCATTTTTCGATAGGCACGCCGTCACCCCACAAAAGGGCTCCGACGGATTGTAGGCGCACGGTTTCAGAGACTGTTTCACTCCCCTCCCGGGGTACTTTTCACCTTTCCCTCACGGTACTCGTTCGCTATCGGTCAGACAGGAATATTCAGGCTTACCCAACGGTCTGGGCGGATTCGCACGGGGTTCCACGGGACCCGTGCTACTTGGGAGACGCGATCGGCAGACCATGCGCGTTCAGGTACGGGGCCCTCACCCTCTGCGGCCCGGTATTCAACCCGGTTCCCCTGACACATGGTTTTCTGCAACTGCCGGCCGGCCCGTCGGAGCCGGCGCACGCGATCCCGCAACACCCCGCGCGCAACCCCCGACGGGTATCACACGCGCAAGGTTTGGCCATCATCCGCTTTCGCTCGCCACTACTCACGGAATATCCTTTCCTGCAGGTACTGAGATGTTTCACTTCCCTGCGTACCCCCCGGCCGAAGCCGGTACCGACCCATGACGGTCGGTGGGTTCCCCCATTCGGAAATCCTCGGATCAAAGCCCTGTTGGCGGCTCCCCGAGGCATATCGCAGCCTCAAACGTCCTTCATCGGTCCTGTCTGCCAAGGCATCCACCATACGCCCTTGCAAGCAACACACACCACGAAAGTGCATGGCCGCAAGATTCCTCTAGCAAATTCCCAGACGACAAATCATCACACTAAAAATGATCACAAAACGATCGAAACGAACAATAGAGTTCGATTCGAAATCAACAGCAAAACAAAGATTCAAAAACTCTTGTTTTGCTCGCGTCCACTATCCAGTTCTCAAGCCACCACGCACCGCCACGCCATCGCGCCGGCACACGGCCGGCCCCCAGGCACGACGGGCATCGAATCGCGCCAGGCAAAAAGCCTGGGGTGGCGATCCGGGAGCCCAAAAGCGCATCCATACCACCCCGGCACCCACCGCACGACCGGCAGGGCAAAGCCAACGACGTCTTCCACACCAGCAACCCCGCCGCCATCGCACCATGCGACGCGCGGGGCGCACACCGTCGGACGAACATCCGACTGAATTCTCCGTAGAAAGGAGGTGATCCAGCCGCACCTTCCGGTACGGCTACCTTGTTACGACTTAGTCCCAATCACGAGCCTCACCTTAGACGGCTCCATCCCACAAGGGGTTAGGCCACCGGCTTCGGGTGCTGCCCACTTTCATGACTTGACGGGCGGTGTGTACAAGGCCCGGGAACGCATTCACCGCGACGTTGCTGATTCGCGATTACTAGCGACTCCGCCTTCACGCAGTCGAGTTGCAGACTGCGATCCGAACTGAGACCGGTTTTCAGGGATCCGCTCCGCGTCGCCGCGTCGCATCCCGTTGTACCGGCCATTGTAGCATGCGTGAAGCCCTGGACGTAAGGGGCATGATGATCTGACGTCATCCCCACCTTCCTCCGAGTTAACCCCGGCGGTCCCCCGTGAGTTCCCGGCATAATCCGCTGGCAACACGGGGCGAGGGTTGCGCTCGTTGCGGGACTTAACCCAACATCTCACGACACGAGCTGACGACGACCATGCACCACCTGTGAACCCGCCCCGAAGGGAAGCCGTATCTCTACGACCGTCGGGAACATGTCAAGCCCAGGTAAGGTTCTTCGCGTTGCATCGAATTAATCCGCATGCTCCGCCGCTTGTGCGGGCCCCCGTCAATTTCTTTGAGTTTTAGCCTTGCGGCCGTACTCCCCAGGCGGGATGCTTAACGCGTTAGCTCCGACACGGAACCCGTGGAACGGGCCCCACATCCAGCATCCACCGTTTACGGCGTGGACTACCAGGGTATCTAATCCTGTTCGCTCCCCACGCTTTCGCTCCTCAGCGTCAGTAACGGCCCAGAGACCTGCCTTCGCCATTGGTGTTCTTCCCGATATCTACACATTCCACCGTTACACCGGGAATTCCAGTCTCCCCTACCGCACTCAAGCCCGCCCGTACCCGGCGCGGATCCACCGTTAAGCGATGGACTTTCACACCGGACGCGACGAACCGCCTACGAGCCCTTTACGCCCAATAATTCCGGATAACGCTTGCACCCTACGTATTACCGCGGCTGCTGGCACGTAGTTAGCCGGTGCTTATTCAACGGGTAAACTCACTCTCGCTTGCTCCCCGATAAAAGAGGTTTACAACCCGAAGGCCTCCATCCCTCACGCGGCGTCGCTGCATCAGGCTTGCGCCCATTGTGCAATATTCCCCACTGCTGCCTCCCGTAGGAGTCTGGGCCGTATCTCAGTCCCAATGTGGCCGGTCGCCCTCTCAGGCCGGCTACCCGTCGAAGCCACGGTGGGCCGTTACCCCGCCGTCAAGCTGATAGGACGCGACCCCATCCCATACCGCGAAAGCTTTCCCAGAAGACCATGCGATCAACTGGAACATCCGGCATTACCACCCGTTTCCAGGAGCTATTCCGGTGTATGGGGCAGGTCGGTCACGCATTACTCACCCGTTCGCCACTCTCACCACCAAGCAAGCTTGATGGATCCCGTTCGACTTGCATGTGTTAAGCACGCCGCCAGCGTTCATCCTGAGCCAGAATCGAACCCTCCACAAAAAAACTTCATGAAAAGCATCCGAATAGATGACTCTCAAAACAAAAAATTGACGAGCACGTCCTTAAGGAAGGACGCCCTCAAAAAACCTCACCCCTCATCAAACCCTCCCGGGTACCCAACCACCACGACAGGCAATCAGGCGAGGAATGAACTGGCAATCATTGACTATAAAGAAGTAGTACAAACACGCTCTTGAGTTCTCAAACCACCACCACTCACCCACCTCGCAGCTCCCCGGAGGAGAACCACTCGCTGAGCGGCAGCAAGGAAATAACTTACACGCATTCACGGACTCGCGCAAACCGGGCACGAAAAAACACGCCAGAATCGTTGCAACGACAGCGTTCCATCGGCGTGTCGAAATCAGCTTGAATCACGCCGTTACCATCAGGATACGCCGGCTTTTTATGGGGCTCACGTAACGAAATCAGATGTTCACCGGCGTGTCGCAACAATTTATTCCACGTTCAACTCCCCTCAGTCCGATCACGCGGACGGCTCACCCGCAAAAAGCTCTCGTCCTTATGGCTCGACTATCGTCTCGCCTTCGTCTAAAAAAACAGTCCACCGGACTGTTTTTTTAGACGCCTCAGCATCAAAGAGGGGAGCCAAAGGGGGATTAGAAGGTCAGGCGCATCTGATGCCAGACCACGTCACCGTGAGTGGACTCCGAAATGCCCTCGTCCTCATACCCAAATTGCGCATAGAATCCGACCAGCCGATCTTTGCAGGTGAGCACCAGGCCTTTACGTCCAGCTGCACGAGTGTCTTCAATGACTTTCCTCATGAGTGTACTGGCGCAACCGCGATGCTGATACTTCGGCGCAGTATCCACGCCGAAAATCATTTGCCAGTCACCTTGAGGGTTGTGCTGCGCGGCATCCTCGTACATGTCATCGGTCAAGTCACGCCGATCGGTCGCGAAACCGTTGATGAACGCCATGACGATCTCGCCATCAATCAATAGCCAGAAACATTCCGGATAGGTCTCGATTCGGGCGCGCAGGGACGAGCGGTCGGCGGCCTCGGCGGCCGGGAAGCATTCGGATTCCATGGCGGCCAGCGCGTCCAGATCGTCGATGGTGGCGTGGCGGATTAACTGGGGATCAGAATCAGTCATGTTTTTGTCCTTCTCTTAACACTCCGTTGTGAGCAACTCTCCTCAATCACGCTTCGCGTGCTGGCTCCCCTCACCTTGAGGGGAGCCAGATGGATGTCAGATTACGCGGTATTCGCGTAACAGGGTGGCAATATCGGTGCCGTCGAGTTTCTTGAGCACCTTCTTGACCACGGCCTTTTCAATGAAGTTGAGCTTCATATCGGTGACCGGTGCACCGTCACGCAATTTGACGGTGGCGTTGAGCAGGTTGCGCACGTCATAGACGCTACCCCACACTTCAGGCACGCCGCGGTCCACGCCGAGCAACGTGTAGACAGCTTCCATACCGGTGCGCATCGAGTATTCGGTGGTGAAAATCGTGTCGCGCGGGGTCTCGGCGAACTGGCCAAGGAATGCGAAGTTCACGGCACCATCGGGCACCACGTCCGGGCGGTCGCCGGCCGCGCGCGGCATGAAGAACGCGGTGATGTACGGCATCATGACCGGCACGGTGTTGGCGTGGTGCTTTGCGAGCGCCTCGATCTTGTCGGTCGGCACGCCCATGTGGTAAAGCCACTCCTCGCAAATCTCTTCACCGGTGCATTCGGTCATCGGCTTCTTCACATAGTTGCCGGGCTTGTCCGGGAACAGGCCGTAGACCCATACGCACAGCTGGTCCTTGGGCTGGTCGCGGAACTGCTGCTGGCGGTTCAGGGTCCAACTCATGAGCCAGTTGGAGTCCTGCACGGTGACGATGCCGCCGGTGACGACCTTGCCGGAGAACGGGTCGCGCTTGCAGATCTTCTGGATGTACGGCGGAATCTCGCCGTCCAGGGTGGTGACGGTGGCGCTCATCCACTTGGTGGCATTCGGATCGGAGCAGAACTTCTCCGGATGGCCAAAGCTCGGGTCCTGGTCGGCGATACGCTTCCACATATCCCAGCCGCCACCGGGCTTCAGGTCTGGGTTCCATGCGGCGGGCGAGTTCTGGGAACCCATGGTGGAGTTCTCCACGCAACCGCCGTTGGTGATGAACACCAGATCGTTCTCGGTCAGGTCGATGGAGGATTTATCACCCTCGTGATCCACGTCGATGCGCACGGCAAGCTTCTTGGTGGGCGTGCTGGCAGGGTTGCGCTTGAAGAAGCCGGAGGTGGCCTGAATCTTCTGGATGGTGTCTTGGCCTACGCCGGTGTGCTCGCGCTTGGGGCCGGCTCCCCCGCCAATCGCGAATTCCACGTTCTCGACCTTGGTGTTGTAGCGGAATTCGACGCCGTGCGATTCCAGATACTTGACCATCGGCAGAATCATCGACTCGTACTGGTTGTAGCGGGTGAAACGCAGCGCGGAAAAGTCCGGCAGGCCTCCGATGTGATGAATGTAGCGCTTGATGTACAGCTTCATTTCCAGCGCGGAGTGCCAGTTTTCGAAGGCGAACATGGTGCGCCAGTACAGCCAGAAGTTGGAGTTCAGCACCTCATCATCGAAGAAATCGGTGATCGGCTTGTCATACAGGTCTTCGTCCGGGGTGAAGAACAGCTTCATGATTTCCATCGAAGCCTTGTCGGACAGCCCGAACTTGCCCTTGAGCCCCGCGTCCTTGCCGAGATTCTTGGTGGCGCGGCACAGCGAGTAGTTCGGGTCCTCCTTGTTGAGCCAGTAGTACTCGTCGAGTACGCTGACGCCTTCGGTTTCGATGGAGGGAATCGAGCGGAACAGATCCCACATGACCTCGAAATGATTGTCCATTTCGCGGCCGCCACGCATCACATAGCCAAGGCCGGGAATATCAAGACCGTCACAGGCGCCGCCGGGTACCGGGTCCTTCTCAAGGATGTGGATGTTCTCGCCAGGCATCTGACCATCACGCACCAGATAACAGGCTGCAGACAATGCCGCCAGTCCGGTACCGATGATGTATGCATGCTTGTTGTCCACGTCGGCCGGCTTCTTCGGACGTGCGAAAGCCTCATAATTGCCGCTGCTGTAGTACATATTCCGCCTCCTTGGGGCAGAGTTGACACTTCATCAACTCTTCTTGAATAGACATCATGTCGCATTATTGACGAACGCGCCATAGGCAACGTTCGGCGTTCTGCCGCATTCGCCAATACCTTGCATCTACGGTTTTCGAGGCCTATGTTGGCTGTTGGCTCATAACTATTGAAGGCATACAGGCATACTGAGGATGCGGGGTGCTTCACCGAACCGGATGATTGATAAGGTCCCGCTCAATCCATGCCATGACCAAATCGGCAAGTCGGTTTACCTCCGCTTCGGCGAGTTCACGGCCTTTGGGCAGATGATGCCATTTTTCGATGCATCCGCGGCAGCATGTGGCGGTAGCATGCTGAGCGGTGAATACCGGATGGCCGCGCCATGGCGTCTGCCTGCCGTCGTTCTTCGGTTCGGCTGCGCCTATGCGGTCTCGCAACATTTCTCGCGCATGACGATCGATGGTCGCCTTGCCTTTGGTGCGGGCATAGGCTCGGTCTTTGTCGGTCAAAGCGAATTTGGCGCGGAACTGCGAATGAGACAGCCGTTCCAGCATCGTGGCAATCCATTGTTGCTCGTCATCGTTGTTACCAGTATCCGCCATCTCCATGCCCATACGTTCCACAGTAGTCGCGCACATCGTATGGTGGCACACGCCTTAGCTCCCTCTGATGAAGGAGCCCCCAGCAAAGCCAGGTGAGGGAGAGGCCAGGGGCGAAACCCGCCAATCAGGCGGCAGGCAAGCAGCTGGGGCCAAACAGAATCTTGATCTCAGCAAACAACGAAGTATCTCGCTTGACGCGGAAACGATCGCCAAACGTGAGCACCTGAGCGTTACCCTTCTCATCCAGCACCGCAAGATGTACTTCGCAGTAACCAGGATGATTAGCGAGCACCTGACCGAGTTGCATCATGCGTTGGCGCTCCAACGCCACCGGCGGCAGCGTGATGACCAACGGACGTTCATCCTCGGCTTCCAAGGTCGGAATCTGCATTTCCGTGGCTCTCAGAGAAACGGTTTCGTCGCGCAACTCCACTTGGCCACGAATCTGTACGATGGCGTCCACGGCAAGTTCGGCGGCGGCCGCTTCATAGACCTTGCCGAAGAACATGCATTGGATGGAGCTTTCCATGTCTTCGATGGTCACGATGGCCCAGGGGTTGCCCTTCTTGGATACGCGCCGGTCCACATTGGTGACCAAACCAGCCAACGTGACCTGCTGTCCTTCACCCATCGTTTTGGCTCGATCAACCAGATGCGCGATGGACATTTCACGCAAGGACGCGAGAATCGACTGCATACCGGAGAGCGGATGGTCAGACACATACAGGCCCAACATTTCGCGTTCGAAGTTAAGTTTGGTCTTCTTGTCCCATTCCTCAAGATCGGGTACGGTCACGGAAGCGTCGCCCATGGCCTCCGCTCCCCCATCCTCGGCATCGGAGAACAAATCGAACTGGCCCTCCGCCTGTTTGCGCTTCAGACTCACCACCGAATCGATGGCGGCCTCGTGCACGGTGAGCAGCGCGCGACGGTTCGGGTCAATCGAGTCGAAGGCACCGGCCTTGATCAACGATTCGACCAATCGCCGGTTCAGCGCGGTCAGGGGCACGCGGCGGATGAAGTCCATGAAGTTCACGAACTTGCCGCGCGGGCCTTCGCGTTCGGCGATGATATCGGCCACGGCCTTGTCACCCACGTTACGGATGGCACCAAGACCGAATCGGACGACGTCGCCGACTGCCGAGTACTCGTACACCGATTCGTTGACGTCCGGCGAGAGCACCTGGATGCCCATGCGGCGGGCCTCGCCCAAGTACAGTGCGGTCTTGTCTTTGTTGGTGGCGGCACCTTGCAACAGGGCGGCCATGAACTCGACCGGGTAGTGCGTCTTCAGATATGCGGTCCAGTAGGAGATCAGACCGTATGCGGCGGAGTGCGCTTTGTTGAAAGCGTAGCCGGAGAACGGCACCAGAATATCCCACACGGCCTGGGATGCCTCTTCGGAATATCCGTGCTCCTTCATACCGGCGAAGAACGGCACCTTCTCCTTGGCCAGCACTTCGGGCTTCTTCTTACCCATGGCTCGACGCAGCACGTCTGCCTTGCCCAGTGAATAACCGGCGAGGATTCGGGCGGCGGACTGCACCTGCTCCTGGTAGATGATCAGACCATAGGTCTCGTCAAGCACCTGCTTCAGAGGCTCCTCAAGCTCAGGGTGAATTGGCGTGATCTTCTGCAGGCCGTTTTTGCGCTTGGCATAGTTGGTGTGCGAATCCATACTCATCGGGCCCGGTCGGTACAGGGCGATAAGTGCGGAAATATCGTTGAAGTTATCGGGCTTCAGGGTTTTCAGCAGTGAACGCATGCCGTCGGAATCGAGCTGGAACACGCCGAGCGTGTCTCCTCGGGACATGAGTTTGTAGGTTTCGGCGTCATCGAGCGGAATCTTGGTGTAGTCGATGGCGGGTTTGCCGTTGGCCTCGATGTTCTTCAGGGTGTCGTGGATGATCGTCAAGTTGGACAGGCCAAGGAAGTCCATCTTGACCAGCCCCAACGTTTCGCACGTGTGGTATTCGAAGGTGGTGGTGATGGTGCCATCGGTGCGTTCCAGCAACGGCGAGGTGTCGGTGATGGGTGCGCTACCCATGATGGTGGCGCAGGCATGTACACCGGTCTGTCGGATCAGGCCTTCGATACCCTTGGCTTCCTCGGTGATGCGCTTGGTGTCCGGGTCGGAATCGTAGAGTTCTCGGAATTCCCTGGCCTCGGCATAACGTTTGGCGGCAGGGTCGAAGATGTCATGCAGGCTGATGTCTTTGCCGCCGGTGGCCGCCGGAGGCAGCGCCTTGGTGATTTTTTCACCGACTGAGAATTCATAACCCATGATGCGGGCGGAGTCTTTCAGGGCCTGCTTGGTTTTGATGGTGCCATAGATCACGCACTGGGCGACCTTATCGGTGCCGTATTTTTCGCCGCAGTATTCGATGACTCGCGCACGACCTTCAGGGTCGAAGTCGACATCGATATCAGGAAGGCTCACTCGCTCAGGGTTCAGGAACCTCTCGAAAATCAGGCCATGCTTGAGCGGATCGAGCTCGGTAATGCCCATGGAATAGGCGACCATGGCGCCTGCGGCCGAACCACGGCCCGGCCCCACCATAATGCCGTGGTCCTTGGCCCACTGAATGTAGTCGGCGACCACGAGGAAGTATCCGCAGAACTGCATCTGGCAGATCACACCACATTCGTAGTCGGCCTGCTTCAATACGTCGAGCGGCGGGTTGCCGTCGTAACGCTTCTCCAGACCTTCCTCGACTTTTTTGAGGAACAGGGAGGTCTCATCCCAGCCTTCGGGGCAAGGGAATTTCGGCATGAACGCGCCGTCTTCGTGGTCGTCGAACATCACGTTGCAGCGTTCGGCGATAACGAGCGTATTGTCGCAGGCGTCCGGGTGGTCCTTGAACAGTTCGCGCATCTCTTCGGCGGTTTTGATGTAGTAGCCGGTGCCGTCGAACTTGAATCGGTCCGGATCGTCAAGACGGGAACCGGAGTTGATGCAGAGCATGGCGTCCTGCGCCTGTGCATCTTCGGCGTGTACGTAGTGGGAATCGTTGGTGGCCAGCAGTGGTGCGTTGAGTTTCTTGGCGATGGTCAGCAGGTCACCGGTCACCTGAGTTTCGATGGGCAGACCGTGATCCATGAGTTCGATGAAGAAGTTGTCTTTGCCGAAGATGTCCTGGAATTCGCCGGCGGCGCGCAGGGCCTCCTCGAATTGACCGAGGCGCAGACGAGTCTGGATGATGCCCGAAGGGCATCCGGAGGAGGCGATCACACCTTTGGAATAGGTGGCGAGCACCTCCTTATCCATACGCGGGTAGCGCATGACGCGACCTTCGAGGTTGGCCACGGACGAGGCTTTGATGAGGTTGACCAGGCCTTCGTCGTTTTCGGCCCACATGGTCAAGTGGGTGATAAGACCACCACCGGAGACGTCGTCGCGGCGCTGGGCTTCGGTGCCCCAGTGCACACGGGACTTGTCTTGACGCGCGGTTTCCGGGGTCACGTAAGCTTCGATGCCGATGATGGGCTTGACGCCATTGGCCACGCAGTTGGTGTACATCTCGTAGGCGCCATGCATGTTGCCATGGTCGGTGATACCGACCGCAGGCATGCCAAGTTCGGCCGCACGCTTGGCCAAATCAGGAATCTTCGACGCACCATCGAGCAGCGAATAGTGCGTATGGTTATGCAGTTGCACAAAGTTGTTCCCGTAATCAGCCATGCGCTCCACCATACCGTGTGGTCTGGGCGGGAAATATTTATCGATACGTACTATAAGGCGCTATTGCTGTTTTTGTGGGTGGTGGTTCGTCGTTGAGCCGTTGAGGGAGTAAGTGGAGAGCGCTTTCCGGGTAGGATGTTTTCGACCAAGATAAACAAACAACCGCAAAGCGCCTGATGAACAGCATATTCAACCAGCTCCTCAACGTCAAAGGCGTGGTGGTCGAGACCGTGCGGATCGTCGATTCGCCCCTGCGCCCCGAGCCCGTGCTCGAGGTTCGTGTGCGCCCGCGCAGGGGCATGCTCCGATGCTCACCGCTGTGGCAGACGTCGTCATGGTTACGACCAAGGTGGCGGCGTGCGTCGTTGGCGTCATCGGGATTTCGGCTGCTGGCGGGTCGAACTGGTCGCCATGATGCCGCGCGTGGACTGTCCCGGGTGCGGGGTCGTGGTCGCGTCCGTGCCGTGGGCGGAACCGGGCAGCCGGTTCACGCGCGACTTCGAGTCCGAGTGCGCGTGGCTGATGAGCGACCAAGCCAAGACGGAATTGAACCATTGGGTGTTCTGGGCGTCCCACAACCGTATCCCCGAGATAGTCGAACTCGCGAGGAGGATCAGGAGACGGCGCCCGGACATCCTCAGGACCATCCAACTCGGCTACTCCAACGCCAGGCTCGAGGCGTCCGACAACCGCATCAAGGTCACCATCCGCATGGCCTACGGCTTCCACCACGTCACCAACCTCATAGCACTCGTCATGCTCCGTTGCGGCGGACTCGACGTCCGACTCCCACAACCCGCAATCTAACCCACGAAAACAGCAGAAGCCTCAAAAGTAATGAGTAAATATGATAGTCTGGTCAAGTATATATGTATCCTTGACGGAGATAGTTTTGGCTCTTGGGTTATTGACCGTGAAAACGATGGAACGCTCGAACATCCAATTCAGATGCCATATGTAAGCTACTCTGATATGGTGCATCATTTTATCGATGATATATATGATTTTATCGACCATAACAAGGACATGGAGCTGAACCGTTACGGTGACATTCTGAATCAGAATGGCCTTAAATGGGGAAGCAAGTCTATGAGCACCGCAGATGTATCGAATCTGGATGCACAGTGCATCATGGCATTGATCACCGGAGCTGTCCGGGCAGAACGATTCTGTGATGGTGCTTTGCTTGGATTTTTCAAAGATGGCAGTATCCGGAAATGGCTGGAGCGACTGAAAGAACTTGATAATGGCAGCGGAACCGAGGTGAGATAAAGGCATGGCTGAAATTAAGAGCGTAAATGAACTGTTGAGCATGAATCTGAATATTCCGGACTATCAAAGGCCGTACAAGTGGGATATTCAAAACATCGACGATTTATTCCTAGACATCACCAATGCAATTAGTGATGCGGACAGATACAGAACTGAGTTCAAATACCGTATCGGAACGATCATCCTGCACAGAACAAAGAATGACACCTACGATGTGGTGGATGGGCAGCAGAGAATCATTTCTCTGGTGCTTCTAAAGCAATGCCTTGAACCGGGATTTGAGTGTTCGATTCTCCAGATAGATTTCACCAACAAGGTGAGCCAGTTCAACATTCACAGGAACTATGCGTTTATCAGAGAGTGGTTCTCCCTAAAGAGCGAAGATGTAAAACGGGACTTTATCCATGCCTTTGAGCATATTTTAGAGGTCGTCGTTGTTTGCGTAGACAAAGTAACCGAAGCGTTCCAGCTTTTCGATTCACAAAATACAAGAGGTAAGGCATTAGACCCGCATGACCTTCTGAAAGCGTACCACCTCCGTGAAATGAAAAAGTATCCCTATGAAATGGAACACGCTGTTACAAAATGGGAAGCAAAGGATACTGAGAAGATCAAAGAGCTGTTTGATCTATATTTGTTTCCAATCTTGAATTGGAGCCGAGGCATTAAAAGCAAACCGTTCATAGCCAAGGAAATCGACACCTATAAAGGTATCGCAGAAAGCTCAACCTATTCTTACGCACGACGGGCAAGCCGAGCTATGCCGTATTTCCAGATTACCGAGCCATTTATTTCCGGCAACGACTTCTTTGAAATGGTCGAGCATTATATGTATCTGCTCCAGGATATTAAGTCGGAGATCTGCAACAATCCCCGTTTCAAGGAGATTAAGCTGGTTATCTGCGGCGGCAAGGATGTAGAAACACCGGAAGAAATGGACAAAGTAAAGTTCGGCTCTGCCGGTTTCGGATACACGAAGAATCTGTTTTATTGTGCGCTGCTTTGCTATTACGACAAGTTCCATAACTTCGATGAAATGGCAGTCAAGAAGCTATTTTCCTGGGCGTTTATGCTCCGTGTAGATATGAAGACCCTGGGGTTTGACAGCGTAAACAAGTACGCTATCGGTGACGAAAATTCCAGATATACAAACACAATCGGTATTTTCTCCAAGATCAGCTTTGCCCGGATGCACCACGAAATATCCGGATTGCAGATAAAGGTACGGAGAGGACCGGACAGCCCATCCAATAGATGGATAGACTTGTTGTATGACACGATCAAAGAAATCAATGGATATGGAGGTGCGGAATGAGCAAATTAGTAACTGAACTTCATATTATTGGTGAAAACGGCAATATGTTCGACACAGATATGGAGTACATAATCCCTCTATACCAGAGAGCCTATGCGTGGGAGGACAAGCAACTCACCCAGCTGATTGAGGATATTAACGATGTTGCGGAGGACTCCAATTACTACATTGGCTCCTTGATCGTTTCCAAGCAGTTCGGACGATATGAAGTAGTGGATGGCCAGCAGCGGCTTACCTCGCTGTATTTGCTGCTGAACTGCCTTGGAATCAAAACAAAGCCCACACTCACATTTGCGTGTAGAGAAAAATCGAACTATACCCTAAGAAACATTGAAGAACTACTGCTCGAAAACCGCAGCAAGATCGATATGGATCGGATTGAACCGGGAATCCAAAGGGGCATCAGGATACTATCTCACGAATTGACAAAGGATCATTTCGACAGGGAAAGCTTTATGGAAAAGCTGGCTAAAATTATCGTCTATCGGATTGAGGTTCCGGAGAATACCGATCTGAACCGCTATTATGAGATAATGAACACCAGAGGTGAGCAATTAGAGCAACACGACATTCTAAAGGCCACGCTTATGAGCTATTTGAGTGATGATTCTGAGAAGGGCTTGTTTGCGAAGATATGGGATGCTTGTAGCGATATGACCGGCTATGTGCAGATGCACTTCATCAGCAAGAACAATGCGGTAAGAGAGGCTATTTTCGGCTCCGAATGGAACAGTATGCCGCCTAACAGCTGGCAGAAATACAAAAAGGCTATAAGTGGAACGACACAGGAAACCACCGGACATAAAATCTGTGACCTGATCGAAAAGAACTTCAAGGTTGAAGATGATGAAGGCTATGTGGATGGTGATGTGCGTGTTCGCTTTGAAAGTGTTATTGAGTTTCCATACTTCCTGCTGCATACGCTGAAGGTCTATGTGAGTCTTTACGGTGTCACCCATGAAATAGCAACTTCAAAAATCGTGGATGAACTCTTGGATGATAAGAAGCTCCTTGATGCGTTCAACAGAGTTGTATCCTGCGGCATAACGGATACCGGCAGGATCGCAGACAGCAAAGAAGATTTTGCCAGAGGGTTTATTATTTGCCTGCTCAGAACCAGATACCTGTTCGATAAGTACATCATAAAGAGAGAGTACGCAAATGACAGCGCTGATGGCGAATGGAGCTTGAAGAGCCTGTATGTTTCCGGACAGCAATCGAAGAAGAAAGCATATTACGGGAACTCCGAGTTCACCCGTTCCGGCGAATGGACATGTACAAATGATTGGCGAACCAAGACCAATATTATGATGCAGTCCGCCTTGCGTGTTTCCTACACTTCCCCAAAGGTAATGCACTGGATTACCAAACTCTTGATATGGCTTTCGGAAGCTGATTGCAAGAATATCAAAAATGATGCCATTACAAAGTTTGATAAAGTTGCCGAAAACATCGCTATTGATGCAGTAAGGGAAAACTTCTTTCAGGTTTGTTCGAACGGCGTGTATGCGATGGGTGTCAATACTCCGCATATTGTCTTTAACTACCTGGATTACTTGCTGTGGAATGACGACCGGAACGGAAAGAAGAAGAAATACAGCGACTTTGTTTTTGAATTTAGAAATTCCGTAGAGCATTGGTATCCGCAGAATCCATCTGAGGGAACATTCGAGCAATGGAAGGATGGTGTTGACCAGTTTGGAAATCTCTGTATCATTCAGAGAAATGTGAACTCCAAATTTTCTAATATGTCTCCGGAAGCAAAGAAAAGTACATTTAAGGATATGATAGTCAAGGGGAGTATTAAACTTCGCATTATGAGTGAACTGACAGAAAAAAACGGCGACAAACCAGCCAGCCTTTACTGGAAGGAAAGGGCGTACAAGGCGCATGAAGAAGAAATGCTTGGCCATTTGAAAAAAGCTTGCAACATTGAGTAAGCAAAGAAGCCATAGCGACAACTCCAGGCGAGAGAGTGACAGCTATGGCTTTTCTTTACACTTCAGCGTTGAAATGCCAAACCTTGGCGGGTATTTCTCTGTTGTTGCCGCTGATCTTAATGTGGTCGGTATAGATGTTCAATTTCCAATGGTTGTACTCATTGGCGTTGTATCTTTTACATTCCTGAGTTAGATATGATTTCAGAACCTCCCACTTTACCATGAGGATGTTCCTACTCTTCAAGCGGAGCACAACAAGGGCTTTATCGGTTTCGCTCAGAACATGGGCTTGTTCTTCTGTAATATCAACCCAATAAAAACCTTGCGGATGCATCTTCGACTGAGGGGTGAAGAATGTGATGGTTTCGCCATTCTGTTTTCTCCCTCTAAACAAGATTTTGAGGCTTCTGCTGTTTTCCTGAGTTCTAAATAGAAGCGCAACACCTAAACCTCAACTCCCTATTGAACACATACACGGATCCGCCGCTACCTGCCCAAGAGGACCAGTCTCGACGGCCTGACGGACGCCGACCTGCAGGCCATCGTCCAGGAGATCAACGACACCCCCCATGAAGGTCCCGGACTGGGAAACACCCAACGAGGCTTGGTACCGCGAGCTCGGCAAGCTAATGTCGAGGACAAGCCACCCAAAGACGAGCATTGCACTTACAAATTGAATCCGGGCCAGCCACTCGCCAACAACGTATCGGTCCATTATATGTCAGCAACATTCTGAACTATCATGAACCATCAAGTACAACTAACTACTGAGAAAATCCAATCTTGCGAGAGGAAATTATGCGGCGGTGATGCTATTTCTGATCATCGTGCGCCATTGAACGCGGCTAATAGGAGAAACAGTCTGGAATTGTAAAGACCTCAGGATCGTAAGGGCCTCTCTGTCCAGGGTCAACAAACTACAAATTCTGCGATCCTGTATCATACAATCAAAGTTAATTCGTTCTAAACCATAATGATCGAACAATCTCTGTAACAAACCGCCCCACCGGCTAAGCATCTCTATCAGGTTGCTCGGCGACGCCATATTCCACACAGTCATATATCTTTTATCCGAATACAGAGGTATGCACTGTGAAGCTCTGACTATTTCCGCCTTCTTTATGCCCGTTTCTTTGGAGGCATCCGCTATATGCCAAACATATGCGTATGGCGGATCATGCAGGATACATCGGATTAGCTCCAACATATCATAAAGGCGTTTCTTGGACCCTTTATCGCATTCCAGAGCCGCGCTAGCGAACCCAGATCTTTCACCACCTTCACAATGTATAATCCGAAGCTCATGTCTTTCGGTATCCACTTTGGGCCAGCTCCGATTGGCTTTCATCAAAAGGTTTAGACCGTCAATAATCTCATTGATACAGAACTCAGACACATCCTTCGTCAAATCACTGAGCACTCGTATATGAATATCGCAATCCGTCTTCTCCGTGAATATATGATTCACCCAACGCGCGCCAGTTATCTTATACTCAGAGAAACGAAGCATACAATCATCTATATTTCTTCGTGCACTACTCAACTGAGCGAGCATCTTTAATTCATCTAATCCAATGCGGCAATGAGTGCTTCCACAACTAAATTGTATTGTCGATATCCCATATTTAGGAAATACATAACACAAGCGGTCAGACCAAGATTGAAAGCGAGCGAAAGTGCCAGGAGGCAATGACCTAGCACCAACGTCACCTCCAACTTCAAGAGGACAGCAGCCAACCCCTCTCCCATTCTCATCCTGCAGATCAAGACCATTACTCTCATTTAGATAGCTTTGAAACGCATAGCACAAAGACATCAAAATGGCGATGGCCGCACGGTCATAAGCAGATTGAAAATCAGCAGTCGCCTTTCCGTTCACATCGGCCTGCAACACGCAGCAATCAGCAACATATTCATTCGCGCTGTCAGAAGGACGAAGATTAAACTGACATAGGGCCACACCAAAATGCTCCATATATGTCAGGTGCTCAAAATACTTCTCTATTGCAACACCGATTTCGCCATAAAGCGTTCGCGCAAGCTCAATGGGAATTCTTTTACCTTCATCCCGGATTACGTTCATGGTCACGGACACGGCTAATCAACTCCTTCATTAGGCAATCAGCAGCTGCAGAATCAAACACTGTCCGAGCATCGACCGAATCCGATTACTGTGACCTCTCCGCCCGAATCAATTTGGCCATCGAACATCATGCCCCAAACAATCATGGCATCAGGTTGAACGCAGGCACGTATCTCATCCACAGCACGCGTTACTTTCTGGAGTTTTTCATGAGCCGAACAAGCGAAAGAGATGCAGACGGCGTTCATCATCTTCAACGAATCATTTGAGAATGATGCCATTGCGCGCTTCGCGGCCTCAACTATTCCATCCGTACCTTCTGCTTGGCCAGCGCCGGACCAAGCCAGATCGTTGCCGCCCATCGCCGCTTTGATATCGGACCAATCAACATGTATGTACGAAGAATTCATATCAGATATATCATCCAATACCCGAAAACCAGCGTTTAACTTTTTCGCCATCTGCAACTCTTGCTTGTCCATTTTGACTCCTTATCGAGAGCTATCAATACTCCTCACAATATGCACGACAAGCAATCAACAGTAGATATCTACCGGAATATTGAAGATGAACAAGCTACTAACGTTTAGCTGAAAACGAGTCAGTTACCGAGGCCCCGGCATTGATCACGAAATGTGAATAATCCTGTGTCCAATGAGCCCTACAAGCCATCGCCGTACTACAGCATATCCAGAATAGCGATGTTCTAGGGCCTCGGCGTAGAGAGCTTGTTGTTGAGCGTATTCGGTGCGGAGACGCTGAGACCAGTCTTTGACTGTTTCACCCGGGCGCATTTTGTCGGTTTTGTAGTCGAAGAGGGTGATGGTCTTGGCGGTTGGATCAAGGAAATAGCCGTCTATGATACCTCGGACCACGATTGTGTCGTCACATTGCTCAGCAACGTTGCCGCTGTCATTCTTCGTGTTGGGCACGCCACCAGCCATGCCGCTACCGTTCACCTTGGCATTAAGCCGGTTACGTTCAATCAACATCGAGAATGGCTCTTCCCGGAACAGAGTATCCCGATGAGCTCGTATTTGCGCCGATAGCGGGCAATTTTCTCCAGTGACAAACCAGAGCAAGCCTTCCAGCTCGCGAGTCAGCACAATATGAGCCACTTGCGGCGTGATGACATGATTCGCTTCCAGACGGTCAACAATGTTTCTCAGCTCGGCTTCGCACTGCTCACGGAACGGCTCAGTACCCCAATCAAAGAGTTCCAGTACATTGTGGACCGCAGTACCCACCTCCGAAGCAGATGGCTCAACGTCGGATACCTTCTTCATAAAGTCAGGAATAAAGAACCCACTATGCGCTTCCCGCCTTTGCTTCCAATCATCTAGATTGTCTTCCAGCATGGCAATTGGCGCAGCCGCGTCATCAGACGGCAATACAGCCAGCGAATCAGTGTCATCAGATATAGATTCCGCATCATCAATCATCCAGCTGCGAGCCTTGGAGGAACTCACTACCACTGGCATGCGCGGAGGCTCATCAGGCAATCGCAAACCAGTCACATCAATACGTTTATTGATATAGCCATACCCGTCCGTTCGCTCATTCATAGTGGTCGTCGGCTCAGGCGCAGCACTGCAGAATCGAATCGTAATGGCCCTGCCCGTCGCCGCCATAGCCGGCGCTGTTTCCTGTAGTCCCGCAGCAAGATTCCACGCACGGACCTCATTAGGGCGAAGAATCGCAGACGAATCATCATCCGCATCTCCAGACGCCAGCAATGATCCTAGAATCCAATAGAGATAATTGGGGCTACCACTATTCTTGACCACCGTTCGTGGATCTATGGTGCGTCCATCGCCGCTTAGCGCGATGCCTTGAGCCATCGTACGCAAATTCAGATTGCCATCATCGTTCTTTCCTGGACGGTACGATCCCGCGATAATCAACTTGCGTTCGGCACGAGTCATCGCCACATAGAGCAAACGAAGTTCCTCTGCCGCCTCCAACTCCTTGGCCCGCGAATCAATCACTGCGCGCTGGAAAGTATCCACTCGAACATGGTTACGTTGGTCAACCAACGATAAGGCACCTTCGCCATATTCGGCAACAGCCCCATCCTCATTCCTTGTCTGATGAGCAATCGTGCGAACGACAGCGGTTCTCGATCCGGTCAGCAGATTATTGCTGGCACCCATGAGTATCACGACGGGCCATTGCAATCCCTTGGATTTATGAATCGTCATGATATGCACGGCGTTTTTGGTAGGCACTGTTGAAGCTTCTTCACCGGAGCCACTCGCGGACCACATTGTTACGGCATCAAGGAATGGTTGCAATCCACGCTCCTGAGCTACAGCAAATGCATCAGCCTTTTCTACAAGCAAGCGCAGGTTCGCCTGCCGTCGCTCACCTTCAGGCATATTGCCTGCGAAATCGAACAAGCCAGAAACGGCATAGAGATGCCACAACGAATCAGACAGAGAGTGAACTCGCGCATAATCGCATGCGGCATCATAGATTCGCAGGAATGCCGATATCTTTGCAAGCAACACATCAGAAGAAAGAACAGCCGATTCATCAGCTTCTCCCCCACTCTCAGCAATCCGCCGCATAACGTCAAATAGCCAGCCTCTGTTATGCAGACGAATCCGCGCCAAATCATCATCCGTGAACCCCATAGTCCGTAGCACCGCAACCAACGGCACATCCTGATGACGATTGGCGATAATACGCAACCAATCCAAGGCGATCTGTATCTCCGGCTGACGATACAGGTCTCCAACGCCCTGTACTTCGACTGGAATGCCGACACGATATAGTCGGTCAGCCAGGTCGGCAAAATGAGTAGCGCCACGAGCCAGCACCGCGATATCCCCATATGAATACTGCGCGCGAGGCCCCTCGCAGAGCTCCTGGACACGGCGCACTATCATGTCCACCTGTAATTCGTCCTTGCCGGCGCGAACTGTCGGTGCAGTGTCAGTGCCGTTTTCATCAGCCACAACATCAGCACTCAAGTCAGGTGCCGCGTTACTCACCAACAATTCAATGGCTTCTGCATCGAATGGTTTACCGGCTTGCTTTGCCGAGCCGATTTGCAACTGTTCCTTCAGGTAATCGGTCGCACCCATATTCGGCGTCATCAGTCGGGCAAATACCGTATTCACAAAAGTGATGATTTCCGGCACCGATCGATAGTTCACCCACAATTCCCGGCGATGGCTCGCATCCGTAACACTATTGCAGATATCGCCGAACTCCTCCGGCGAGGCATCACGGAACCCATAAATGCTTTGCTTCACATCACCGACCATGGTAAGTTTGGCTGCATTTCGGCTGATTTCGCGAATGAATCGATTCTGCAGGGCGTTATTATCCTGGCATTCATCCACATAAATATATCGCCACTGAGCACCGATACGCTTGGCCACGTCAGGCTGCTGCATGGCATCCAATGCCCAGAAAGCCACATCACTGAACTCCGCTACGGACTCCTGCTGTTTCACAAGCGCATACTGCTGGTCGAACGTGGTGATGAGCGCAATCAATCCTTCGAGTCTTCGCGCAGCGACCTCATCAAGCGAGTCCACTTGTTCAGCGGTAAAGGCCAGTTTCGATTGCAAATCAGAAACGATCCCTTTAATGCCCCGCACCGTTTCCGCCAAGCGACGGCCCAGTTCACTGTCTTTGGGTACGGCGATTGCCGTACTCTTAAGAATGGCAGTTTTGCCGACAGTAATGCGCTTGGGCAGTACGTCCAATGGATTGGCATCGATAACACGAGCACGAACTGCATTCCATGATTCGCTACGCAAGTACTGAGGCAAATCGCATATCATCCGCAATGATTTGACTACCGTATCTTGCTGCGCGGTGTGCGCATCGTGGCAGCTGGCGAGCGCCTCATCAAGACACGATCGCAATTCGGCAAGAGGATGTTCTGCCATATCAATCCAGCCTCGAAAATAACGGTCCAAATATTCATTGCCGTATTCACCACCAACGACCTGATTCAGCGACGCAATGTTGAACCGGTATGGTTCGGCGAGCCGGCTAAGCCAACCGATGCGGTTGGGCTTGGTGAGTGCCTTGTCATACAGGCTCATCATGGTGGCGCGCAAGTCACCATCATGCCGGGGCCCTTGCATGTTGTCCAACACATCCATGAACCGCGCGTGCATTGAGTTGCGCTCGTCATACCACGATTCGAATAACGCGTCGAGTGTTTGGCCTCTCAGCCGGTTCTTCATGGCATCATCAGCAAGAATCTGGAATCCTGGAGCCACCGGCAATGTATCGGCATTGCGATCCACGATTCTTTTGGAGAGCGCATCAATAGTGCTGATTTGCACGGTTGGCAGATCGTTCAAGGCAACGGAGAATACGGTTTGCGCATGGTGGCAATCGTGCAGAATCGTACGCGCCAGTTCGCTGTCGTCTCCACCTAATTGATAGTCCGTATCCAAGAGCACGAGTGAACCCGGCTGGCATCCATGATTGCGCCGCGCATACAGAATGGCGTACTGCAGGTTCTGTTCCAAGCGCCGGCGAATTTCTGCGGCTGCGGCAACGGTGAAAGTAATAATTAACGATTCGCGGATGGATGAATGCGCTTCGTCTGCATTACGGTTCAGCAAGTCCAGCAGAATATCCTGCAAGAGTTGAGTGGTTTTGCCGGTGCCTGCGGATGCGCTGATGACGTAAGGCATGGTGTTTGTCGGAAAATCGTCCGAGAGATTATCCGCATCTTCCGACCTAGGTAATGCATCAACATGTTCTACCATGCCTTGCCTCCTTCAGATGTATTATTCATATGAAGAGCCGCTTCTTTGAGCTCCAGCAATGTCACTGCTGTCTCCACCTCGAATATGTTGCTATTCAACACATCCCACGCCATGATGTCGGCCACATCGCTGTAGGCAAGACCATCACGGCCGTCAACCAAAGAACGATAAGGGCGCACCGGCAGTTTGCCGTCCAATATGTTCTGGCAGGCACCCACTATTTTCCCGTGCACATAATCCGCTATGCCACGAAATTCTTCCGCACTCAGTTGTTCGATACCGATGCCGGTTTCGTCGGATTCTCCTATAAGCACGCCACTGTTCGGCATATCAAAGCCTCGCCATACGTTTCTGATGCGCATGTTCTGAGCACTTGAATCGTCACTTGGCTCATCGAACAGACTCGTTGATCCATCGTCTGCGCTCGGCAACATGTTGTATTGGTTATTCAGCGCGATGCGTTCTCGAATGGTTGCGCTGGGTTTAATCGGGAGAAAGAACATGCCTGCTACTGGCATTCCGGAGTTGTGCTGGGCGGCAGAAGCATACGTAAACAGCTGAAGTTCATGGCCGTAGTACACATTTGAAGCGCGGCCGCCATCATTGCGAGACGGTTTGCCGAACAACGTACGGGCAGAAGACTTATAGTCCAGCACAACAATGCCGGCGCTCTCTCGCGAAATATTGGTATCGCGAATTACCGTATCAATGCGGTCGACCTTGCCATTGATACGCAATGCAACCGGGATTTCCTTGTCCCTCGCCCTACCGATTAATTGTTCCCCTGAATATGGCGACTGCCATGCACCGGTCGTTCCTCCAACGTTGCCAAATACTTGCTCTACACACGTAGGCGTAAGCATCGTCTGTGCGGACGATAATGCCTCACGTTGCGCAGCAGCATCGACGGCAAAATCCATCAGCGTATCGACCAGCTGACGATGAATCATACGCATACGATTACTGGACCGCAGCACCTCCATACGCGGGTCTTCGTTCAGCACCGTCCACTGATTGCAGCCTCGATCCAGTCTGGAATAGTCGGCGATAAGCTCTTGCATGTCTGTTGCAGTGGGCTGAGGTGGTAAGCCGTTCAAATCTCGTTCGTTCTTGTGTCGCTCGATCCAGGCATTGACCGCATGTTCCAGCACTGCATGATAGAACGTGCCTTCAAGCGCGGCATCAAAAGCGAACGCATTTGCCACGTTAACTTTCAATCCGTATTTCAGGAAATACTCATACGGATTGCGATAGTACGTTTCTATTGCCGAAACCGATGCATTGAACACACGAGTCGAGATCGAAGGATCTGCACCATGAGTGCGATAAACGCGATGCACATAATCCGGCCTAGTGAACAACCGATATGCCAGTTCGCGGTCAAGGGGACGATACTCTGTTTCAACGGTCGGCACAGCGCGTTTGCTCGCTCCGATGATTTCGCTCGTATCCGATGTACCCGTCTCCCATTGGCTGATATATGGCGAGCATGCTTGTGCAGCGTTACGCAGACTCTTTGGATAGGTCATAGACAACTGCTGCGTTGCGCTGGCAACAACACCGTTAAACCATAGCGGTTCTTGCCCGGACCTACGTTCCACCGTACCGGAAAGTACATTCCACGCTTCCAAAGTTTTGCCTTGGGAAGTCAGGAACTGTGACAAATCCAGCCGCTCGCCGTCATCGAGCAGACCGGTCTCATGCGGAATCGCAGGCAATTGAGATTCACTGCAACCCAGAACAATCACATATCTGTATGGATGTAAAGGCGATGACATCGGCAATACGTCCACGGCGCTGGCGGAGACCGGACGCGAATCGATTGACTGCGCGGCGAGCGTCGAAGCTAGATTTCTAGCAAAGATTCCTACATATTCAGCAAAATAATCGTTACCGAGCTGTTGAACCATGTCGTCAAACGCATTCATGATGACGGTCCAAACTGGCGCGGATCCTTCAATGGTTTGGGCGTATTCGGTAAGAAAACCAACCATCCCGCCTAGAGCCTCCCGCACGGTTGCGCTAGGCCGCGGCCGAAACACATCAGCGGCTTGCTGAATCAGCGAACGAATCTTCTGCAAATGTGCAGCGAACGGTATGTCTGTATCGATCCATACCGTTGCCGGATTGTTGGAGTTCAGCTGATTTTCAATGTCATCGATTGCCGTTGGAGTCAAGTTCAGATACCGGCTGAAGATACCGGAACGCAGTATGCGCAGGATGGACTGGGGTTGAAGTTCGTAGGTCGCGGAATCAAGCAGTCCCAGAATCGCATCAGCGAACGGATGGTCAAGCATCGTACTGGACGCGGCAATATTAATCGGTATCCCCTGATACGTGAATTCCGATGCAATTTGGGCTTGATATGAACCAAGGTCTCGTGAGGTGACCAGCACATCACCGTATGAAATTTCTGGATTGTCCGCGATGAACTTCTTGATGGACGCTGCCGCATAGCGCACTTCGGCAGTAGTATCCGGCATCGCACACACTGATGTAGAAGCGGATGAAGCGAAAATACTGGACAGCGTATTTCGGTTTCCATCATCGCGTCTCTGCAATGCTTCCAGATAATCCGGATCAGAACCGGCACCAACCATCACCGTCAGATGCACGTATTGCGCAAGTGTATGAACTATCCTCATCTCCGAAGCGTTGAGGTGTGCGAAACCGTACAGATAGAACCAGCGATTACTCCCATGCCGCTGTGCCCATGCACATATGGTTTCATGGGCGGCTCCGGGGAATGTATACCGTTTACCTAACCGTTGCTCCACCAGTTGCAGCAAAGAGCCAAGCACCGAAAGTCGAGCATTCGACTGATGAGCGGCCAGAGCAAGCACCTCTTCAGCACTGACCCCATCATTATGCAATTCAACAATTTGCTTGGTGAACTGGTCAATAGCCTCAAACGAGTCACCAACCTGATTACGCAACGATTCATTATCATTCAGACACTTCGCTACGTAATTTCTCAGCGACATCATGCTGATTGATGGGCGAATGTACCTTCCATAATCCTGGTTGCCGATAATCGAGCTCATCATGCTTGCCAGAGAATGGACACCCACATTCATCCCCGGTTCCAGACGTTCGCGGAATTCCGGTCGGACCATCGACTGCAGTACTTGCTTTTCCACATATGCGCGCAAGCTTGCCGGTGTCAGAATAACGAATCGCCCACGGCAACTATCCGGAAAATCTGCTTCCGTACATCCGGCACCATCAGAAAGGACATGATCAATCAGGGCATGAATGTCATCACACCCTCGCTCGGGCCGTATCACCATGACACTCATACCTTACCCTCCCCAGTGAGTTGTATCTGTTCTCAGCATATAACTGACGCAACAAATATCCGGGACTTCGCGCATGACACTTTGCACTCTTACGCAAGCCTAGTGATTTCGTAGTATCACATTGCCGTCTAAGCACACACATATTGTTCAATCGCACGTCCTATTGGCCATTTGAAAGACTCACACTGGAGCTGTTGCCGAGTGGTTTGATCCCAATCCGAACCATTAGGGACGACTTCATCTGTACTCTTTTGCGCACAAGGACTTGCATCCATTACATCCTGCAATAAATCACCCTGTCCATGGGATTGTGCTGCTCTGTATTGCCTTTCCGCCTCGATAAGGTCATTGCCACATTGGGCAAGAGCCTTCCTGCAGGGGTTGACGCAATCAAAAGCACCGGCTCTAATGAGGTAATTGACATTCCCTGCATTGCAATGTTCCAATGAAACACGACGTATAAAATCATTAAAACTGCGATAGGCACTGCCTTTATTACGGGTTGAAACGATTTCTTCTGCCAATTGTTCCGAAATGCCCCGTATCGCATTAAAACCGAGCTGAATTCCATATGCCGATTTCTCATCGTCACCGGTACTGGAATACGCTGTCGCATAATATTGAGATTGATTAATGTTTGGCATTCTTACATGAATACCTAAACAGTACATTTCTTCAAATATACTTTCCAGTTTCGCTCTAGCGCCATCCTCGTTATAACTATTCAACATTGCGGTCATGAATTCGATTGTGTATAACGTTTTCACATAGGCGACACGGTATGCGAACATTGCACGAGCAACAGCATCTGCGCGGTCGGCACCTCTGCTATGGCATATGTCAATTAGCTCCGCAAAAGAGGTAAGCTTCTGCTGCATCAGTTCGCTCTTCATTCCATCCAAGAATGGAATACCGGCCGTATAGCCCGCGGACAGTAAGTCATACACACGGCTCTCATCCAACGAACTGCAAGAATCGTCCCATACTTGCGGCACATTGCAATCCGGTATGAATCGAAGGGCATCCTGCACCACCTGCAAAACTCTCGAACCTGCAATACGGAGACGAGGAAGCCCAAGTTCATCACAGCCTTTTGCATCAAACGCGGTGCTTTCTGCCCCCGAAGGAAAACGAACAATGGACGTTACTTCGGCAAGGGGCTTGTTGCAAAGAGCCAACACATCACTGCGAACGGAACAGTCATATATACAGTCTTTCAACCCATCCGCAATAGACTTCTTGGCGTTATCCTGCAACCAAACCTCAGCCGAGGATGCATCCCAGAACCGTTGAT
Organism: Bifidobacterium longum subsp. longum JCM 1217; assembly: GCF_000196555.1. NCBI lineage: Bacteria > Bacillati > Actinomycetota > Actinomycetes > Bifidobacteriales > Bifidobacteriaceae > Bifidobacterium > Bifidobacterium longum. Next base: position 1,563,182 of record NC_015067.1, read on the forward strand.
ATCCGCATACATGCGACACATCTTTCACTGCCTTGGCATCGTTAAAACGGCTGTATGCAATTACAGCAGCTGCATAACCATTCCCATATCGGTCACATAGATATTGCAATACCCGCCTGGACAGTCCCCGTTCCGTTTGCAAAACAGCTGTAGGAAAGACTGAATCTTGAAAATCAGTAAAGGGTAAATCGTATTCGATGGGATCAATCTCACTAATCCCCAGCGCATAGGCGACAAGGCTGCGAGCCAATATCCCCTTCCCGGGCCCGACCAAATGCCCCTCTTCTCGCAATCGATTCGTACAATATGCGACGGCCATCAAGTATTCTTCAGCATGGGTTTCACGAATCACAGCCATTTCGTGTTGAGCACGATTCCACACTGAATCCGGTATGCTTCCATACTTCGTTTGCAGCCATCCTTCAACTTCCCCTTGAAGAATTTCACTCGACGCTCGGCCATCAGCACCAACATGCTGCGGCATTAATGAGCCATCTTCCGCTACACAAAATCCGGTATCGCACCGCTCTGCTATGAGCAACGTATTGTCGCAGGCTTCAGGCACATCGGAGAACAGAGACCGCATAACCGCAGATGAACGCAAATAATACTCCTCGCTTTCAAACTTGAAACGATGAGGACCATCCATCACATCACCTGTTTCAATGCATATACGCACATCATGTTTTAGACTGTCATCACGCTTTGCATAATGCACATCACTAGTTGCGACTAACGGCGCATTAATTCGTTTCGCCAGTTCCACTAGATCATTCCTGATTTGGTGCTCAATGGACAAACCATGATCCATGATTTCTATAAAGAAATTATCTCGACCGAAAATATCCTGTAGTTCACCGGCCATTCGCAACGCTTCATCAAATTGTCCAAGCAACAATCTTGTCGGAATGGCTCCAGACATGCAGCCCGACCCACAAATAAGTCCTTTTGCAAATGATGACAAGACATTGTTATCCATGCGAGGATAACGCGAGACCAGACCTTCGAGATTCGCCACGGAAGATGCTTTCATGAGATTGACAAGACCTTCATCGGACTCTGCCCATAGCGTCAAGTGAGTAAACAGCCCACCACCGCTGACATCATAAGGATCATGAGGCACACAAGTAACACTTCTTCGAGTATTCCTCTCTTTCCACGAATTATCCCAAGATACGCATCTCGTATCCGTGCGGCCAGTTTCTGGCGTTACGTATGCTTCAACACCCAAAATCGGCTTAATGCCTCGCTGACGTCCTGCTTTCCAGAACTCCATCAAACCGCCGACACTGCCGTGATCAGTCAGACCAATTGCTGGCTGACCTAATCGTTGCGCTTCACTCATCAGCTCGCTCACAGTAGAGACACCATCTGCCAGCGAATAGTCACTATGTACATGCAAATTAACGAAATCCCGCATAAGAGCACCGCCTCCATAGTCATGGTTGCTTCGAATTCGAATCGGCTGCATGTTCAGTTTCCTGCCGCGCTACAATCAACGGTAATTATCTACTGGTTCTTGAAGCAGTCTCGATACTCAGCGAGAGGAACATGATGGCCGTCTCATCGCAACAAGCAACACCTTCCACTGCGCAGATTGTCATCGAGATTCTCGAACTGCTGGATGCGCATACAGACCGCGAGCACGGGATTACTGCCACTGAGATCAGCAAGCGCATCAGCGTTTCGGAAAAGACCGTACGAGGGCATCTCAAGGCGTTGCGTGACATGCAACCATTCGGCCGTCGGGTGGAGCATCTGGAGCGTCGAGACCTGCTCTCTGCTGAAAGCGCTGATCCAAAGCCGGGATGGTACATTGAACCGGTGTTTGATACGGCCCAGATGCGTCTGCTTGCGGACGGCGCGGTAATATCACGGTCTGACAGCGAATATCTGAGCGACCTTATCGCCAAAATCTATACGTTCGCGGGCAAGTCGGGCCAATTGCGCGGTCTGAGGCAGCTCACTACGCCAAAGAATTACAACACCGAGTTTCTCAACAATATCGAAATGCTCAACGATGCCATCGAACACGAACGAGTAATTCGATTCCGTTACTGCACCTATGACATTGATGGCAATCTGGTTCCTCGCCGCGACAATGCGGGTGAAATCAAAGAATACCAAGCCGATCCGTACCATCTGATGTACAAGAACAACAAATACTATCTGATTTGCCACATGCATCAGCATGACAGTCTCTCGTATCTGCACGTAGAACGTTTCCGCAACCTTTACGTCGAGGAGACTGATCATGCGCTCAATCGCTCACTGGATAGCTTCAGTCCGATTCCGGGAACGCCGTTCAACATCGAAGAGCATATGGACGAACGCCCTTACCCCATGGACGGCGCAGCAGTACCGATTCACCTGCGTATTACCGGCACGCTGGAGCCCTTGTACGACTGGTTCGACAACGCCAAGGTCACTCAAATCAGCGCCAACGAATACGACGTGCATATCATGGCCAACGAATTAGCGACCTTGTGGTGGGCATTGCAATATGCCGATTCGCGCCTCATTGAAGTCCTTGAACCACAATCCTTACGCATTATGCTGCGAGATACTGGCGAATCTTTGCTAGAAAAGTATCGAGACTAGCTAGTCCCGCTATATTCTCACCAACGCTCAGCTCTTTTGTCGACACTCGGCAATGAGGGCGGCACAGAGCAAAATGACCTGGGCGACGAGGTTGAACCAAATGAGCACGCCGATCAACGCGGCGAACGGGGCAAGCATCGGATTCCGGGAGGCTCCGGCTAATAGTCGCGCACCGAGAAGCTGCATTGCGGAAACCGTCAGAGATCCCAGTAACGCGCCGAGTATCGTGAATCGTCCGGCTTTGATGTGGGAGACCACGCGCAGCAGCAACATGAACAACGCGAAATTCAGCGCGACGCCGGTACCGAAACCGGTCATCTCCAAAAGCACGGTGCCGGGCAACGAACTGCTGGGGATGCCGCCCCATTGCAGCAGTCGGCGTACGATGCCGCCGGACACCGTACCGGCCGCGGTCGAAAGAATGAACAGTATTGCGATGGCGATGGCGGCAAGCGTATCGCGTAACCTTGCGACGACGATATTGAGCTCGTCGCCGCAGTCGTCGAACATGGCCCGTACGGCGTGGCGCAGCGAGTTCATCCAGCCGGTCACTGTCCACCAGAATATGGCCAACGTGGCCAGACCGGTCCACGTCAATGCGCTTGACATGGCGCCTAGCGCGGAAGACGTCAGAAACGAGTCGGCCACACCGGGAATGACTTCACGCACCGCGTCAATCAGCATCTGCTGCCAATCAATGTTGCCGACCATGATAAGGCCGAACACGCTCACCGCAATCCAGACGCCGGCAAAAAAGGCGAACAGCAGACCATATGCCAGACCATTCGCCAGCAGGGGGCCGCTCCGCGACACATACCGGTCGAGCACGCGCCCAGGCAGCGAACGTGCCCACGCGTCCGCTCCCCTGTCAATCGCACTCTTCAACCCATGCATAGTTCAACTGTAGCTGTTGCCACCGTTGTTGAAACAGCATGGCGCGAAATCGCATTTAGCCAGCTCAAACGATGGCAACCATCAACGCCCCCACTCAATTGTTCAGAATCGGATACCATATGAGTATTCAATTCATCCGTCGGAGTGCAATGTCAGCAGTCCTCACCAACTGATGTCTTGCTAACCCGCTGGCCGCCCTAGTATCTACTGTTTCTTGTGGTCTTCGTTCAACAGCCAGTCAAGCGCGTATATCTGTCGGATGCCTTCGTGGGAGTAGGGCCGTTCGTCATCCAGCGTAATCAGCGTCTTGGGATAGTTGTCACGCACGGCGCGCAGCGAGGACGGCTCCCGATCCAGCGTCGCCGAATCGTGCACCGATTCGCTGACCTGGTAGTACCGACGTCCGCCTGGCCCGTTCGTGACGAAGTCGATCTCGCTGCCGGAGCTCTGTCCGACATATACGTCGCCCTCGCGGCGCATCAGTTCGAGGAACACCACGTTCTCGAGGAGGCGTCCGATGTCCCGCACGTTGTTGGAGCACAGGATACGTCGCATCCCCAAGTCCACGGCATAGTACTTCTTTTCCTGCTTGAGAATCCTCTTGCCCTTGATGTCGTATCGGTGGGCCGGGTAGAGGATGAACGCGTCGTAGGCCGCGATCGTCGTCGGAACGGGCACGGTCAACGACTAGGAAACGGTTTTTATCAGCAGGAGATTCTGCAATCCGGATGGCATATACCGCCCGGCTTCATTACTGCTTTGGCTCATTTCTGTTCACTTCACGCTGGAGTACCGAGACACGTTGAGCGGAAATACCGGTAATTCACGTACGGTTACCGACCATTGGCCTGAATGGTACTCAGCATCAGCAGTCACTTGGGGTATGGTCATGACGGAGAGCCATCATGACCGATCTCTCGTTATTCTGGGATGAATCCGGCGAAGCCGGAACTGAATCTAAATATTAAAACGCATGATGCACACGTCGCGGAATTAGTCCACCAGAACTTCGGCATATTCGGCAGGTTCAGCGGGTTCGATGTGTCGGGCACGCATGGCATCGAGTGCGGCAGCCAAGTCGGCCGGGTACTGGGACCGGACCGTGGTCCAGACGCGGGTGCGGGGATGACGGAATTCGAGCTTCATGGCGTGCAGCCACTGCCGGTCAAGTCCCAAGGCCTCAGACAGCACCGGATTGGCACCATACATGGGGTCGCCGCACAGGGGATGCCCAATCGAGGAGAAATGCACGCGAATCTGATGAGTACGTCCGGTCTCCAGATTCACGGATACCAGAGTGGCCTCATGGCCGAAACGCTCCAGCACATCCCAGTGCGTAACGGCCGGTTTGCCGGCCGGAGTCACGCAGAAGCGGAAATCGGACACTTTGGCGCGCCCGATCGGCGCCTCAATGGTTGCTTTGTTCTCTTTAAGACCACCCTGCACGAGCGCATGATAGGTTTTCTTTACCTCATGCTCGGCGAACTGCCGACGCATCTCGGTGTACGCAAGGTCGGACTTGCACACCAACATCAAGCCGGAAGTGCCTACATCAAGGCGAGAAACAATGCCCTCACGCCCGGCCGCACCATAGGAAGTGATATGCACGCCGCGGTCACGCAGTGATCCGAGCACGGTTGGACCGGTCCAGCCAACCGAGGCATGCGCCGCCACGCCTACAGGCTTATCGACTACAACGACATCATCGTCTTCGTAGACAACGGCCATATCAGTTGCGATAGGCTCAGGCTCGGCCTGTTCCTCCGCCAAATCAAATTCGACGGTCTCCCCCGCCTGCAATGTGCTGGACCGCGCAACTTCACGTCCTAAAACGCGCGCCTGCCCGGAGTCAACCAGATCGGCGGCTTTAGATCGTGAAATACCCAGCATTTTGGCCACGGCTACGTCGAAACGCTTACCCACCAATGCATCGGGAGCAGGGACTATTCGACTCATTACTTGGCGTCCGCCTCCGGCTCAGACTGTAGGGATTCGTCGGATTGCTCGATGAGATCCTTGTGTGAGAACGGCTCCCCCATAAGAATCAGAATCACCAGGACCACACCGGCGACTACCAGATAGATATCCGCCACATTGCCAACGGACCAGCCATAGTTAAGGAAATCCACCACTTTGCCGTCGAGGAAGCCGTCAGCGTACATAACACGGTCAATCAGGTTGCCCAGAGCGCCTGCAAACGCGAAAGAAATCGCCACCGACCATTTCATGGAGACAGTGCGCACCCCAGCCACAGCAAGGGCCACGCAAGCCACAACGGCCAACAGACTGATTACCCAAGTAGCGCCTGATCCCATGCCCAAGGACGCGCCCGGATTACGCACCAAGGTGAAGGACAGCAGTCCGGGAATCACTCGAATGGTCTGACCGTTGGATAACGCGGCCATCGCCCAAGCCTTGGTGAGCTGATCGACAATCAGCGCAGCCGCGGCCACACATGCAAAGACGGCCACGCGGGTGCGCAGCCGTCCCTGTTGGTTCGTCATACGACCTGTACCTGCCTACGCTCAGTTGGTCTTGGACGAGGTCTGGTCGACGTAGTTGTTCGACTCGGAAACCTGCGATGCCAGCTGGCCGAGGTACTCGGTGAGGCGGGCGCGGTATTCAGTCTCGAACTGCTTGAGGCTCTGGATGTTGCCCTCGACGACCTTGGACTGAGCCTGAAGGTTGTCGCGCACCTGCTCGGCATACGTATCGGCTGCAGAGCGGGTGTTCTTGTCGTACGCATCAGCCGCGGAACGAGTGTTCTTGTCATACTCGGCGGCACGCTGCTGTACTTCCTTCTCGTAGTTGTCAGCGTCATCGTGCTGAGACTTGGAGTAGTTGTCCGCATCCTGACGAGTCTTGACGGAGTATGCGTCGGCCTCAGAACGGGTGTTCTGGGAGTAGGTCTCGGCATCCGCGTGAGTCTGGTCACGGTAAGCGTCGGCCTCGGAGCGGGTACGATCCGAATAGGTGTCGGCGTCGGAACGAGTACGAGTGGAGTAGTCGTCGGCCTCGGAACGGGTACGCTCGGAGTAGTTGTTGGCCTTGGTGACCAGATCGTTGTACTTGTTCTGGCTGGCCTCGGTGATTTCCTTGGCCTTGTTCTTGCCCTTCTCCACGTACTGATCGTGCAGCTGCATAGCCAGGGTCAGCATGGCGGTGGCGCGCTCGGGCTCGGTGCCCGGCATGGAAGCGGCGCCAGCGATCTTCTGCAGAGAACCGGTCTCGGTGCTCGGCTCGACCTTAGAAACCTGAGCACGAAGCTGGTTTTCACGCTGCTTGGCTTCTTCGAGCTGACGGGACAGCTCAGCGATCTGAGCGGACTGCTGCTGAGCGGCGGAACCCTGCTGCTGAGCAGCGGCGAGCTGACGGGACAGCTCCTCGTTGGCCGCGCGGAACTGATCACGTTCCTGCTGAATGGCGGCGATCTGCTGACCGACAGCCTCCTGGTCACCGGAGGCCTGAGCAGCCTGAGCGGTGAGCTGATCGATTTGAGCGTTCAGCTGATCGACCTGACCCTTGAGCTGCTCATTCTGGGAGGACAGCGCGCGGTTGGATTCCTCGGCTTCGCTGAGCTTGGCAGAGACAAGCTGTGCTGCCTGATCATTGCCAGCCTGAACGGCCTGCTGGGCCTGAGCCACAGCGTTCTTCAAACCAGCATTCTCCGACTCGAGTTGCTGCACCTGACCGGTAAGATCGGAGATCTTCGCATTAAGGTTGGTCACGTCAGGACCCAGAGTCTGGGTGGCCTGACCGCCGGCTACCGCCTGACGTCCAAGAGCCTCGACGGTTTCCGTGACCTGATCAAGGAAGTCATCGACCTCGTCGACATCATAACCTTCCTTGAATCGAACAGTCTGGAAGGTGTGCTCCCTAATATCCTTCGGCGTCAACAGAGCCATAAATCTTGCACCTCGCTTTGGGGCATCGCCCGCACTTACGTTGGTCTCAAGTCAGAATGCTATCACGACCCCATCGTTTCAGAACATTCGACGTGGGTTTTTATGCCAGATATATGCCTCCGGCGGGTCAAAAACGGCCTCAGAACACTATCAGAACAACACTTTCCAGTACCACCAGCGCAAAATACAGCACAATGAAGCTGACATCAAGATAAATCGAACCGAGCGGCAATGGGCGAATATAGCGACGTAGCCAGCGCAGAGGGGGTTCGGTAATGGAATACACAATATTGATCAGCTGGGCCACCACACCACGTGGATACCAGTTTCGTGCGAGAACGGAGACCCAGTCCAGAATCATGCGCACGAACAGAACCGTGATATACGCGTTAATGAGCCATGCAAGAATGCGGCCGATCAGAGAGAACACTAAGGAAAGCATGCTGACAGACTAACAACCGCGCATGAAAAGTTTGCTCGGAGCACAATAAGAATCGGCCGACTCCTTGCTGGGAGTCGGCCGAATACCGATATAACGTCGAATGCGAAAACTACTGAACCGGTCAGTCAGCGAACAAATCGTGTGCCGAGGCTGGTTTTGTCGGCTCTTCGACCTTGATGTTCACCTGCGCCGGGCTCAACAGGAACACGCGCGGAGTGACACGCTCGAGGGAACCACGCACGCCGAACACCACGCCGGCGGAGAAGTCCACGATGCGATATGCCACGGCTTCGGCCACACCGGTGAGATTCAGTACGACCGGAACACCGTCACGCAATGCGCGGCCGACCAGTTGAGCATCCTCATATGACTTCGGATGGATGGTGGTGATTCTGTTCACACGGCCACCGGGGAACGGCTTGGTAGTCGACGATGCGGCAGGCGCGGTGGTTGACGCCAGCGGCGTGACCGTATGGTCGGAATCAAATGCGGACTTCGAAGCCGGCTTCTGCTCCTCGTCCTCCTCGATGTAGTCGTCCTCATCGTCCACAACGTCACTCATGCCCAGATAGGACATCGCGTTTTTCATGAACCCAGCCATGGATCAATCCTTTCAGCGCAGGAAGTCAGGGATGTCGAGATCGCCAGCCGGATCGTTCACGGCGATATTCGGATGAGCGGAAGTCGGATCATCAAAAGGCAACGATGCGGAGTCACCGATAGCCGGTGTGAATGCCGGTTGGGCAGTGGCAGCGGGCTGTGCAGCCGGTGCCGGTGCTGGAGCTGGCTGTGCCACGGGAGTCGCAGGATCGGCGGCGGTTGGCACAACCGGCGTCACCGTGCTCTGAGTGTCGTCATCTTGAGCGGCGACGGGGTCAAAACCAGCAGCAATAACAGTGACACGCACTTCATCGCCATAAGCATCGTCCAGAGCAAGACCCCAAATAATCTGGGCTTCAGGGTGAATCGCCTTGCGCACCAGTTCGGTGGCAGCAGAGGCCTCCTGCAACTTCAGGTCGGTCGGACCGGCGATGTTGATCAGCGCACCGTGTGCGCCTTCGATGCTTTCCTCAAGCAGCGGAGAGCTGATGGCGATTTCGGCGGCCTGCGTGGCACGATCCTCTCCCCGTGCGGAACCGATACCAAACAGCGCAGTACCAGCACCACGAAGAATGGAGTTCACATCGTTGAAGTCGACGTGAATATAGGAGTTCATCGAAATCAGGTCAGTGATGCCCTGAACACCGGCAAGCAGTGCGGTATCAGCGGTCTTGAAGGCCTCAATGATGCCGATGGAACGGTCGGAAAGCTCGAGCAGGCGATCGTTCGGAATGACGATCAGCGCGTCGACTTCCTTGCGCAGGTTGTCGATGCCGTATTCGGCGGAAGCGGAACGCTGAGGGCCTTCGAAGCTGAACGGACGAGTAACAACCGCGATGGTGAGAGCACCCTGTTGATGAGCCGCACGAGCGACGATCGGGCTGGCGCCAGTACCGGTGCCACCGCCCTCGCCGCAGGTGACGAACACCATGTCGGCACCCCTAAGCGCCTCTTCGATATCCGACTGGTGGTCCTGGGCCGCCTTGGCTCCACGCTCCGGGTCGGCACCAGCACCGAGACCACGACTGGACTTATCGGAAAGGGAAATCTTGACATCCGCATCAGAGCGCAGAAGATCCTTCGCATCGGTATTTACCGCCACAAATTCAACATTCTGTAATCCCTCGGCAATCATGCGATTGACGGCATTACCGCCGGCACCGCCGACGCCAACAACCTTGATGTTGGTCTTGTCGTTGAACTCATTCTGCGCGATCTCGCTCACGTTTGGCTCCTGTCACTTCACGGTTACACCCAAGAGTAGCGCAAACAGGCTACTCTTGGAGGGAAATTCACGCGCAGAATGGCGCGTGTTGCGTGTATTTTCAGTATTTTCTCAGTAACTGGCGTCCATTGGGTCGTCACCGAAGAGCGCCTCACGCTCTTCGTGGGTGGTGGTACGCGATTCCAACCAGCCATACGGCAAGTGCACCTTCTTGGCGAAACGCACGCGGCCGCGCGGTTTGTCGACCACGCGTGGCGGGTATTCGATAGTCGGGTCGAGCTTGCCGATCTCGCGGTCCACATCGGCCAGGCTCTCGCATTCCATAAAGGCCTTGCGGGTGGAGCCGCCCACCGGGAATCCTTTCAGATACCAGGCGATGTGCTTGCGCAGATCGTGGACGGCCATCATCTCATCGCCCTCATAAAACTCGGTAAGCAGCTCGGCATGACGGTGAATCACGCGGCAGACCTCGCCCAGATTCGGGTTGAGCCGTTCGGGATTGCCCTCGAAGGCGTTTTTGATGTTGGCGAACAGCCACGGCCGGCCCTGGCATCCGCGGCCGATGGCCACACCGTCGCAGCCGGTCTCGCGCACCATTTCGAGCGCATCCTCGGCACCCCAGATATCGCCATTGCCGAATACCGGAATGTTGAGGTGTTCCTTGAGCTCGCCGATGCGGGACCAGTCGGAATGACCGCCATAGTATTCGGCGGCGGTACGGGCATGCAGGGTTACGGCCTTGCAGCCCTCCTCCTGCGCGATGTGTCCGGCTTCGAGGAAGGTCTCATGGTTATGGTCGATGCCGACGCGGATCTTCGCGGTGACGGGGATGCCCGCCGGCTCGCATACGGCGACCACGCGCTGTAATAGCTCAGTGAAAATGTCGGTTTTCCAAGGCAAGGCCGAACCACCGCCTCGACGAGTGACCTTGGGCACCGGGCAACCGAAGTTCAGATCCACATGGTCGGCCATGTTGCCGTCGACCACGATTTTCGCCGCCTGTTCGGTGATGGAGGGGTTCACGCCGTACAACTGCAGTGAACGGATTTTTTCGCTTTTGGCGAAATGACAGAGGCGCAGTGCTTTCGGGTTATGCGCCACGAGGGCTCGAGCGGTGATCATCTCGGCCACGTAGAGTCCATCGGGACCATATTCCTCGCAAATCACGCGGAAGGGCCAGTTGGTCACTCCCGCCATCGGCGAGAGCACCACCGGGGTCGGCACGGTGATGTTGCCGAGTTGGACCGGGGCGATATGCACCGGGGTCCCGGGGCGCGCCGGCGCGTCCGTACGTGGGTCGAGGTTGTCGGTCTCGTGATGCTCGGTGAGCACTGTTTCGGATTCGGATTGTGCCATGTGATTCCTAAGAAAATAAGTAGGGGCTCCCCTGAGAGAGGAGCCCCGGCGTCTATCGCCGCCACTTCGCCTACAAACAGCCCACTGGGATGTCTTCCTTACGGCTCAGCCCACAGAGGGGAGCCCAAGTTGTGCGACTCCGGCTTAGTACAGGCCGCCGGCTTCCTGAACGCCGGACTCAGGCCAAGGCTCACCGCCCATTTCCACAGGCTTCAGGGGCACGCGGGTGCGCTTCTCGCCGATGCGGGCGGCCACGTAATCGGCCACCTTGTCAAGAGCGACGCGCTCCTGGGCCATGGTGTCACGCTCACGGATGGTCACAGCGTGGTCCTCGAGGGTGTCGAAGTCCACGGTGATGCACAGCGGGGTGCCGATCTCGTCCTGACGACGGTAACGACGACCGATGGCACCGGACTCGTCGTAGTCGATCATCCACTCGTTGAAGCGCAGGTCGTCGGCCAGGTTCTGGGCCACGGTCTGCAGTTCAGGCTTCTTGCTCAGCGGCAGCACGGCGGCCTTGACCGGGGCCAGACGCGGGTCGAGACGCAGCACGGTGCGCTTGTCAACGCCGCCCTTGGTGTTCGGGGCCTCGTCCACATCGTAGGCGTCCACGAGGAAGCACATCAGGGAGCGGGTCAGGCCGGCGGCCGGTTCGATGACGTACGGCACGTACTTCTCGCCGGTGGCCTGGTTGAAGTAGCTCAGGTCTTCGCCGGAGTGCTTGGAGTGCGCGCTCAAATCGTAATCGGTACGGTTGGCGATGCCTTCGAGCTCGCCCCAGTCGGAACCCTGGAAGCCGAACTTGTATTCGATGTCCACGGTGCGCTTGGAGTAGTGGGAGAGCTTCTCCTTCGGATGCTCGTAGTGGCGCAGGTTCTCCGGCTTGACGCCGAGGTCGATGTACCAGCGGGTGCGGGCGTCGATCCAGTACTGGTGCCATTCCTCATCGGTGCCGGGCGTGACGAAGAACTCCATCTCCATCTGCTCGAACTCACGGGTGCGGAAGATGAAGTTACCCGGGGTGATCTCGTTACGGAAGGACTTACCCATGTTGGCGATGCCGAACGGCGGCCTGGAACGGGAAGAGGTCATCACGTTCTTGAAGTCCACGAAGATGCCCTGTGCAGTCTCCGGACGCAGGTAGTGCAGGCTGTTCTCGTCCTCGACCGGGCCGAGGTGGGTGCGCAGCATCATGTTGAAGTCGCGCGGTTCGGTCCACTGGCCACGGGTGCCGCAGTTCGGGCAGACGATGTCCTTCATGCCGTTTTCCGGCATCTTGTCGCCGTGCTTCTCGGCGTAGGATTCCTCGAGCTTGTCGGCGCGGTTGCGCTTGTGGCAGTTGAGACACTCGACGAGCGGATCGTTGAACACGCTCACGTGGCCGGACGCCACCCACACTTCGGGCGGCAGAATGATGGAAGTGTCGACACCGACGACATCAGGACGGGTGACGACCATGGAGCGCCACCATTCACGTTTGATATTGTCCTTGAGAGCGACGCCGAGAGGGCCGTAATCCCAAGCGGAACGGGTGCCGCCGTAAATTTCGCCGGCGGGGAACACGAAGCCGCGACGCTTCGCAAGGGATACGACTTCATCGAGTTTGGACTGAGCCACAATGCACCTTCTGGTTTGAACGGTTTGGGGTCTAATAACAACCGCTTCAGGATAGCCGTATATGGTGACAGGTCAGGCGGCATTGTCCGGTATATGTTCCGCGTCTCACGAGCGGCCGTTCGCAGCGATTCCTATATCGCAACACCTCCATATTGTTCCTGTTGTTTTACCCTTCCCGAATTTGTGCCACTGACATCGCGTCAGCGTCACAAATTCGGGAGATGTTGCTCGGCGGAGGCGTCTATGTATCACGAATGGACGGGGACGCGCCAGACCTGACGACACGTATCGAACAAATCCGTCACGATAATGTCCATGTTGGCGCATAGCGTCGGCACTGTAATGCAGGGGAACTCGCATGTGGTTCGCGAGTTGAGAAAGGCCTGAGCCTGACCCTTAGAACCTGTTGGTTAAGACCATCGTAGGGAGCAGTAAATGAGCAATAGTGCATCATCGTTTACCGGCGTGTCCAGCGGTTATACCGCCGGGACTCCGGTTCCAGCCGATTCACCCATCCGTGACAATATCGCCGATGCCGTTCGCCGCGTACGCGAGACGACTCCGTTGGCCCAGTCATTCACCAATTTTGTGACCATCAATTTGGTTGCCAACGCGCAACTGGCGGCCGGCGGCACTGCGGCCATGAGTTTCCTGCCGGACGACGTGATCGAAACCGCGAAAATCGCGGGCGCGAACTACATCAACGTGGGCACGCTGCTGCCGTTCTATAAGGACGCACTGCCCGAAATCGCCCAGCGACTCAACTACTTGGACAAGCCGTGGGTGCTCGACCCGGTGGCCGCCGGCATCGGCCGCACCCGTACCGCCATTCTTCAGGCCTTCAAGGCCGCTCCCCCGACCATGATTCGCGCGAATGCATCCGAGGTAATCGCGCTGGCGAACATGTGGGGGCTCAATACCGAAACCGTGGGGGACGCTTCCGAGCACCGCCCCGCCGGAGTGGAATCCGTCGACGACGTGGAGTCCGCAACCGGCGCGGCGGTGGCGCTGGCACAGTATCTGACCGAACAGCACGCCAAGCATTCCTCCCATGACGCTTCCACCCGCTGCGCCGTGGCCGTGTCCGGCATCGCCGATCTGGTGACCGATGGCGAAACCGTGTACCGACTGCCGGGCGGCAGCGCGATGATGACCAAGATCACCGGTGCCGGCTGCTCGCTGGGCGGCGTGGCTGCCACGTATTTGGCGGTCTCCGATCCGTTGACCGCCGCCCTGTCCGCGTCTCTGCTGTACAACCGCGCGGGAGAGGTGGCCGATACAACTTCGCACGGACCGGGCTCGTTCCAAGTTGCGTTCCTTGACGCGCTGTGGAATGTGACCGCCGAACAGGTGGCGGAATCCGAGATTTTGGTGCAGTAGTTTCAGTTCCCTCTGATGAGGGAGCTCATAACAGTTTTTTCCAATAAGACTTCCACAAGAAACAACAAAAGCAGGAATAATAATGAGTAATGAATACCCATACGCCTCCATGCGCGACAGCTTCGACCTGTCCGCGTACTTCGTGGTGGGGCCGGAGGACTGCAAAGGCCGTCCGCTGACCGACGTGGTGGATCAGGCTCTGCACGGCGGCGCAACCTTCATCCAACTGCGCGCCAAGGAGGCCGATGCCTCTGAGCTGACCGACATGGCTCGCGACATCGCGCAAATCATCGAGGACAATGAGAAGTCCGATTCCGTGGCCTTTGTGATCGACGACCGTGCCGACGTGGTGTGGCAGGCCCGCCGCAAGGGCATCAAGGTGGACGGTGTGCACATCGGCCAGACCGACATGGAGCCGCGCGAAGCCCGCGCCCTGCTCGGCGACGAGGCCATCGTGGGTCTGTCGGCTGAGACCGAAAGCCTCGTTCGGCTCATCAACGAGCTGCCCGACGGCTGCATCGACTACATTGGCGCCGGTCCTCTGCACGTCTCCACCACCAAGCCCGAGGCTTCCGTGGGCGGCAACGACGGCTCCGGCAAGACGCTGGACGCCGCCCAGATCAACACCATCTGCGTTGCCAGCGAATTCCCGGTGGTCGTGGGCGGCGGCGTGACCGCAGCCGATATGGCCATGCTCGCCGATACCAAGGCTGCTGGCTGGTTCGTGGTCTCCGCCATCGCGGGTGCCGAGAACCCGGAAGAGGCCGCGCGCACCATGGTCGAAGGCTGGAAGGCCGTCCGCGGCGACAAGAAGCACGGCTACGCTCCGCGCGTCGTAACCCACACCCCCGCTACTGACACTCAGGCTGCTCAGGAAGGGGCCGCGAAGCCCGGTTCCGAGGCCACTGAGAAGAAGTTCACCAACGCCAAGGACGCCAAGGATGCCCAGAAGCTTGCCAAGCAGCAGCGCGTGGACATCGCCGCCCGTGGTTCCAAGCAGCGCGACAAGGCGCACATCCGCAAGACCAAGTCCGTACCGTTCACCTATCAGTATGGTTCCTACGACCTGGAAGTGCCGTACACCGAAATCAAGCTGAGCGACACGCCCGGCGTGGGCCCGAACCCGCCGTTCCACGACTACAACACCGAAGGCCCCAAGTGCGACCCGAAGGAAGGCTTGAAGCCCCTGCGTCTCGACTGGATCCGCGACCGCGGCGACATCGAAGACTACGAGGGCCGCCGCCGCAACCTTGAGGACGATGGCAAGCGCGCCATCAAGCGCGGCCGCGCCACCAAGGAATGGCGTGGACGCAAGCATGAGCCGATGCGTGCCAAGGACCACCCGATCACCCAGATGTGGTACGCCCGCCACGGCATCATCACCCCGGAGATGCAGTACGTGGCCACCCGCGAGAACTGCGATGTGGAGCTCGTGCGCTCCGAGCTGGCCGCCGGCCGCGCGGTGATGCCTTGCAACATCAACCACCCCGAGGCCGAGCCGATGATTATCGGATCCGCCTTCCTGACCAAGCTCAACGCCAACATGGGCAACTCGGCCGTCACCTCCTCCATCGATGAGGAAGTGGAGAAGCTGACGTGGGCCACCAAGTGGGGCGCCGATACCGTGATGGACCTGTCCACCGGTAACGACATCCATACCACCCGTGAGTGGATTCTTCGCAACTCCCCCGTGCCGATCGGCACCGTGCCGATGTACCAGGCCCTCGAAAAGGTCGAGGATGATGCCTCCAAGCTGAGCTGGGAACTGTTCCGCGACACCGTAATCGAACAGTGCGAGCAAGGTGTGGATTACATGACCATCCACGCCGGCGTGCTGCTGCGTTACGTGCCGCTGACCGCCAACCGCGTGACCGGCATCGTCTCCCGCGGTGGCTCCATCATGGCCGACTGGTGCCTGCGCCACCACCAGGAGAGCTTCCTGTACACGCACTTCGACGAGCTGTGCGACATCTTCGCCAAGTACGACGTGGCGTTCTCTCTGGGCGATGGCCTGCGCCCCGGCTCCCTAGCCGACGCGAACGACGCCGCGCAGCTTTCCGAGCTCATGACTCTGGGCGAGCTGACCGAGCGCGCCTGGGCCAAGGACGTGCAGGTGATGATCGAGGGCCCGGGCCACGTGCCGTTCGACACCGTACGCATGAACATCGAGCTGGAGAAGGCCGTGTGCCACAACGCCCCGTTCTACACCCTCGGACCGCTGACCACCGATACCGCTCCGGGTTACGATCACATCACCTCCGCTATCGGCGCCACCGAGATCGGTCGTTACGGCACCGCTATGCTGTGCTACGTGACCCCGAAGGAACACCTCGGCCTGCCGAACAAGGATGATGTGAAGCAGGGCGTGATTGCCTACAAGATCGCCTGCCACGCCGCAGACATCGCCAAGCACCACCCGCACGCGATGGATCGCGACAATGCGATTTCCAAGGCTCGCTTCGAGTTCCGTTGGCTCGACCAGTTCAATCTGTCCTACGATCCGGACACCGCCATCGCCTTCCACGACGATACCCTGCCCGCCGAGCCGGCCAAGATGGCGCACTTCTGCTCGATGTGCGGCCCGAAGTTCTGCTCGATGGCCATCTCCCAGAACATCCGCAAGGCATTCGGTGGCGAGGCCGCTCAGCAGCAAATCGTGAAGGAGGCTGCTGCAGGCATCGACTCCGAGGCACTGGCTACGGCCAAGGCCAATGTCGATAACGGCGTGGTGTCCGCCAACGTGCTCAGCCCCGAAGAAATCCTCGCCGGCATGGATGCGATGAGCGAAAAGTACACCGCCCAGGGCGGCAAGCTCTACTCCACCGCCCAGGAGTAAACCTCTCTGGCTCCCCTCTCTGAGGGGAGCCAATTATTATGCCCGGTGGTGTCTTAATTCGGGACGACGCTCGACTCGCTCGAAGGCGGTGCCGAAGTGTGCGCCATCTGGACCGAGGCCGTCGGAAGTCTCCAGGACCACGCCTTCGTTGAGCGCACGGCGCACGATGCCCACACGGGGCTTCAACGGCCACACATCATGCGGCACTTTGCGATAGAAATCCGTACCGACGAGCAACACGTCGCCCACATCGAACACTTCCTGACGCGGAAATGTGAGCTGTGTGGTGTGTCCGTTAGGCATTACGCCAAAATATGCGGTGAGTTCCGGTGATGCGCACCAAGACGCCGTCACGGCGCAGTACATCGTTATCAGCCATGTCTCCTCCCGAACATTTCATGAATCAATCGCAATCAGCAAACCTTCCCCGTCTCACCACAGGAGCGGCAAAACATCAAGGAAAACCGCTCCGAAAAACATCATGGGCCCCACTTAGAATGAACACTATGGCACAAATTGCAACATCTACACTTCCCGCTGTTCTCGCGATCTCCGGCTCCGACTCGTCCGGCGGTGCCGGCATGCAGGCCGATCTGAAGACCATGCTGGCCTGCGGCGTGTTCGGCATGAGCGCCATCACCGCGCTCACCGCACAGAACACCACCGGCGTGCGTTCCATTCAGGATACCAAACCGGACATTCTCGCCGACCAGATCAACATGGTGTTTGAGGATATTCCGCCGGTCGCGGTGAAAATCGGCATGGTGTCTGCCACTGACATCATCGACGTCATCGCTGAACGACTCACCTTCCATCACGCCACGAACATCGTGCTCGACCCGGTTATGGTGGCCACTTCCGGCGCCAATCTCATCAGTGACGATGCCATTGCGGCCTTGACCGGCAAGCTGTTCCCGATGGCCACGGTCGTGACTCCGAACATTCCCGAGGCCGAAGTGCTGACCGATACGCTGATTCGCGATCAGGAGGATATGGAGGCCGCCGCCCACCGCCTCGTGGAGCGTTATGGCTGTGCCGCGCTGGTCAAGGGTGGTCATGGCACCGAGGATGCCAACGATGTGCTTGCCGAGACGGATGGAACCGTGACCTGGTTTGATGGCGCGCGTATCAATAATCCGAACACGCACGGCACCGGATGCACGCTGAGCTCCGCCATCGCCTCGTATCTGGCGCTTGGCGACACATTGCCCAAGGCCATCAAGCATGCGAAGAAGTATCTGACCGGTGCACTGAAGGCCCAGCTGAATCTTGGCCACGGCTCCGGCCCGATGGATCATTTCTGGAAGTATCGCTGAGTCCTACTGGCTCTCCTCTCTGAGGGGAGCCAAGTAATAAAAGGAGAATTATGATTATTGACCGTAATGCCGTTACTCAGGAAGTGCCGATCGACCCGGAAACCGGCAAACCGTACCTCAATACCGTGGCCGCCATTCAGGTGTCGGCCAATGGCGTGGGCTCCGAGGTTTCGCCATACGTGGCTCAGGCCGTCGAGGTGATTCGCGAATCCGGCCTGCCGCAGGAAACCAACGCCCTGTTCACCAACGTGGAAGGCGATCTGGACGACGTGCTCAAGGTGGCCGGTGAGGCCGCCAAGAAGCTCGCCGAGCAGGGCTACCGCACTTCTCTGGTGCTGCACATGGATATCCGCCCCGGCTTCACCGGCCAGCTGACCGAAAAGCCCAAGCTGGTGGATGAGATCCTCGCCGACAAGCAGGCGAAGTAGCAAAGCATCGCTTCCACCAGCAAGGGCATGCTTTGTTATTACACGTTTCATGGGGCGGTAGCTCACCCATGGGGTGGTAAAACCCTCATGGGGCGGTAGTCGAAAACGGCTCTATTCTGCGGAAAGGCAAAATCCGCTAACCGCCCCATGGGCCAAATACCGCCCCATGAGTGTTTTACCGCCCCATGGGAATCACGGTTCTGCCTTCTTTCGACGGGGTAAGAGCGTAAGTGGGGCATATATAGGAGCGTCACAACCTCTGTTATCGTTCACGATGTGACCGCAACGCGGCGTGCCACAAAATCGAACCTATAGTTAAGCCCCATGTAGTGAGCTATCTCACAACGATTGGCTCGCTACGTAGAATTCAAGACTTGGATCGCAAACGTCGTTCATCCCACACAATGGGAGGGCGAACGGAACACACAGTCCAATCAAGAGTTCGCTCGCCGCAACACCATTGAGCAGTTGCACGCGGGCAGGTTTGCAAGAAGAGGGCTCAAATATGACTGCTGCTGAACAGCAGATTTCCGGCAATCCCGCGGCTATGGAAAACGCACAAGCACGTACCACCGTGACGGATCAAGCCAAGGTTCAGGATATTATCTCGCGCATGGATCGCGCACATGAAACCCCGATGTTCCATCGCATCGTGACGCTGGTCGCCGCTGGCATGCTGATGGACAGCATCGACGTATATATTGGCAGCGCCGTCGCCTCCAGCACGTTGGCTACCCGCTGGTCCACCGTTGCGCAAAATTCCACCTTTATGTCCGCGGGCTTCCTGGGTCTGCTGGTCGGTTCGCTGCTGGCCGGCTTCGTCGGTGACCTGAAGGGCCGCCGCGTGGCTTACCAAATCAACCTGCTGCTGTTTGGCGGCTTCACCTTCCTCGGCGCATTCGCCCCGAACATGGCTGTGCTGTCCCTGTGCCGTCTGGGTGCCGGCCTGGGCCTCGGCGCTGAAATCGTCACCGGCTTCGCCATGGTCAACGAGTTCGCACCGATGAACCGCCGTGGCCACTGGTGCGCGATTGTCTCGCTCGTGGCCAACTGCGGTGTGCCAATCGCTATGCTGCTGTGTGCATGGATCATCCCCCGCTGGTCCTGGCGTCCGCTGTTCGTGGCCATCGGCCTGGTGGCCGCCATCATCTGGTGGCTGCGCCGCGACATCCCCGAATCCCCGCGTTGGCTCGCCGTGCGCGGCCGTTACGATGAGGCCGACGCCATCGTCAAGCAGCTTGAGGCCAACGGTTCCGAACCGATCGACGCAGCCGCCAAGGCCGACACCAGCGACACCCGCAACGCCGGAGGCCGTTCGCTCGGCATCTGCCTGCTTGTGGCTGTGGTTGCTGTGGCCGCCACGAACGTGTGCTCCTACGCCTTCACTTCTTGGGTTCCGACGATTCTGGTCAAGCGTGGTATTAACCTGTCCAGCTCGCTGCTCACCTCCACGGTGATGATGCTCGGTGCCCCGGTCGGCTGCCTGATTGGCTCTCTGCTTATCGACCGTATCGGCCGCAAGCGCACGATTGTGCCGGCCTTCCTGTTCACTGGCGTGTTCGGTTTGATGTATGCCTTCCAGACCTCTACCGTGAGCGCAATTATCGTTGGCTTCCTGCTCATGATGTGCCTGTACGTGCTTATGGCTTCCGTGGTGGCTGTGTACGCTCCGGAACTGTTCGCCACCAAGGTTCGCTTCCGTTGCGTCGGCTTCGCGAACGCCGTGGCCAAGCTGCTCAATGTGTTGATGCCGATGGTGGTGGGCTGGATGCTTACCTCGCTTGGTGCCACGTCCATCTTTGTGGCCATCAGCGCGATTGCTATTGCATCGATGCTGATTGTCGGCTTCTTTGGCGCGGAGACTGCGCAGAAGTCGGTTGGGTGATCGGTTTCCTCACAGTGGAATAACTGCTGATAATGTCCATTCGGCGTCTTGCGTGGTGATATGCAGGGCGCCGTTTTGTTGTTCTAGTAATTGTTGGTAACGGTTGAGGCCGGTGCCGGTGGATAGGTCTGCGTCTCCAGCGGACAATCAGCGTCTGTGATGTCACATGCAATGCCAGGAGCGGCATCAACGGTCGAATCATGCGGAGTCACTGCACTGTGCGCCGCTTCTCCCCTGCCTTCAATCACATCAATGACTTGATGCGTGCGATCCAATGCGCCCATAGACATATCCGTAACCAGCACGTCAGGCCGCTTGGTGGGGCTCAGGCATCGGCTGATGGCCACAGCACCCAAATCGCAGGTCTATATCACGGCAAAATCGCTGGACATACGTTCGATTAGCGCGCCGAACACTTTCAGCGCATATGGGTCATTGTCCACAATGCCGATGCGTATGTTGCGGTTGCGCGCTTCTTCCATTACATTCACCCCTTCAGTGTGCCCGACGCCGAACTACTCCGTCCTGACACGTCATGGTCACTATGACAACTATCATTCCACATTTCCTGCGTGATTTACGATGGAATCATCATCAATCCTTGACAAGGCGGTAAAGGAGGACGGCAATGAACCGTGCACAAGCACTCAGCAAGCTCAACAGGAGCGATATGCGCAATGCCGCCGCCGAGCGCGGGATGCAACGACTGTTCACATGGAACCGCGCGCATTGGATTGGCATGGTTGTACTGATAGCGGTGTTGCTGCTACTGCAGTGGAGCTCATCAATGTATCTCATGCCCGACGAGGTTCTTGACAGGGCTGCCAAAAACCTGTTCGTATGGTTCCCCGGTATGGTTCTGCACTGGCCATTGGTGTTGGGAATCACCAACTTGATACTCGGTTCGACACGATCCGGCAGTCTGTCTTTCCCGTTGGCGAGCGCAATCATCGGACCACTGGCATTCGGCTGGACCAATCTTCGCTTACGGCCGGGGTTCCCATACCGTTCCTGGGCTCAAGGGAAAGCCGCAATATAATGAAAACAGCGATTTCATGCAATGATGCACGAGCCGATCCAAGCAAAGGGGCCAACCATGAGCGAGCAACTGATGGAACAGTACCGGTTGCGCGGACAACGCAAATGCCGTAACGCTTGTATCGCCGCCATCGTGACAGTAGTGCTTGTCCTTGCCGTCGCCGGCGGCGTATGGTGGACGGCCGGCGATGGCAGCGCATTGGTTCGCAATATGTTCAAGCCGAAGGCCACGCCTGCCACGCAGCCGGTAGTCAACAGCACCGCAACCTTCGCCTACCGCACCGCACCGGAATTCCTGGCGATGGAAGCCGGCGACCGAGGCACCGGCAATGTGAACTACTCTCCTGCTTCGATGTGGATGGCGTTGGCCATCGCCGCGCAGGGCGCCAATGGCACGACCCGCTCGCAACTGAACGAACTGCTGGGCTCCGGTTCGCTGACCGATAGCGACTACCAATCGCTGCTAAGTTCGATCAACGGGCAATATTCGGGGGCGAAATCCGAGATGAGCGCCGCGAACTCGCTGTGGATTGATGACGACTACTCTCTTGCCAGCGATTACCAATCCACCGTCAAGAAGATGTTCGAGGCCGAAGTCACCACGTTACCGTTCGACGATCAGGCCGCCGCAAAGATGTCCGATTGGATCGCCAAGCATACGAATGGTTCGCTCAAGCCGAAGATTACGCTGCGTGACCGTGAAGTCCTGTCCATCATCAACACCGTCTATGCGGATGGCCGTTGGAAGGATCCGTTCGAAGAGCAGTCCACCGGCAACGGCACCTTCCACGGCGAAGCCGGAGATGCTCAGGTGCCGATGATGCACCGGACCTTCAGCCAAATGGCTTACGGACATGATGAGTACAACACTTGGCAGCGGGTGGAGATTCCGTTCGACAACGGCGGCAATCTGGCCATCGTGCTGCCGGCCGAAGGGCATTTCGACGAGTTGGCCGGCGATGCCGAGAAGCTCAGTTGGGCGTTCGGTACATGCTCGACGGCTTCCCTTGGCGAGGGCGCAATGGGTTGCGCCGCGGACAGTATGCCCGGATGGGGCGTCTCCGTCAACTCGGTCATGGTGAACGTCACGCTACCGCGATTCACCATCGACAGCATGTTCGACTCGGAAGCCACCATCAAGGCATTCGAAAAACTGGGGGTGACCGATGCGTTCAGTGCAGGCGACGCCGACTTCACCAAGATGATCGACACCGGTTCGCACGGCGAGAACCTGTATATCGGCTCGATTCTGCAAGGCACGCGCATCGAGGTGAACGAAGCCGGCGCCAAGGCCATGTCCTTCACCAAGGTCGGCGCAGACTCCGTTAGCGCGCCGGTGGACAACGTCGAGTTCACGGTGGATCGCCCATTTCTGTATTCGTACGTCACCCCGGACGGCATACCATTATTCATCGGTGCGGTGCGCAACCTCGGCGGAGTCGGTGGAGAAAACTGATACTTTCCTGGCAGTCCGTCAATTAGGGTGTATCGTTTGACGCATGGTTACGATGAAGGAAATCGCGAACAAGGCGGGGGTTTCCGTCTCTACGGTATCGCTGGTGCTCAACGGACGCGACGAGGGGCGCGTAAAGTCCAAAATTGCGGACAATGTGCGCGCCATCGCCACCAAGCTCGGCTACCAGTCGAATCCGCTGGCCAGTTCGCTGCGTACAGGCAGGACGCACATCCTCGGTTTCATCAGTGAGGAGGTGGCCACCACCCCGTACGCCGGCGGTATGATTCTGGGCGCGCAGACCGCTGCAAGCCAGTTCGGCTATATGCTCATCACCGTGAGCACCGACGGCGAGAACAGCGAGAGCGAGGAAATCGCCGCACTCAAGCGATACGGCACCGACGGCTTTCTGTACGCCAAGATGTCGAACCGCATCACCCATGTGCCTTCCTCGCTGGCCAAGACGCCACTGGTGTTGGTGGATGCCACCGACTCGCTTGGCAAAATCCCGAGCGTGGAACCGGACGAGTTCCAAATCGGCTACGACGCCACCACCAGATTGGTTAAGGCCGGATGCGCACGTATCGCCTATGTGGGTTGCTTGGAGCCGCTGATTGCGCAGGACGATCGTTTGGAAGGCTATCAGGCGGCGCTCAGGGACGCCGGCCTCGACTATGACGATCATCTGGTCGTCAATGTGCTCAACAACGGGCCGGCACTGACCGCAGTCAGCGATTTGTTCGATGCCGAGCATCCGGACGGATTCTTCTGCTTCAACGATGCCCGCGCCTGGTATGTGTACGAATGCGCCGCACGCCGAGGACTCACGGTCGGCAAGGACATCTCCGTGGTCGGCGTGGACAACCATCGCGTGTTCGCCGAAACGCTGGAACCGATGCTCACCACTGTGGAACTGCCGCATTTCGAGATGGGCTACTGGGCCGTGGCCAAGCTGGTGTCGATTATCGAAGGACGCTCGATGGACGACGTCTCATGGCCAGCGACCACCGCTCCCCTGCCGCCGATCGACGCGCCGATTCCGGCGAAGATCCACTGCACGCTGATCGAAAAGGCCTCGGTGAAGTAACCGAGTCCCACACGATTTCTCAAGGCCTCCGTTCAGCACGGAGGCCTTTTGCGTGTCGAACGGATACGACACGCCGATTTACGTCAATCGATTGACGTAAATCGATTGACGTCGCATAATAATTACTACGCAACAACTTCTACAAAGGCACGGCCGCCCGAGCAGAAGCGTTACATAACCAATAACCAACCAAGTAGTAATCAAAGGATGATTATGGCAAGTGCAACCAAATCTGCATGGAAGAATCCTTCCTATCTGCAGAGCTCTTTCGGCATCTTCATGTTCTTCTGCTCCTGGGGCATCTGGTGGTCCTTCTTCCAGCGCTGGCTCATCTCAGGCGTTGGATTGACCAATGCTGAAGTCGGCACCATCTACTCCATCAACTCGCTGGCCACCCTGGTCATCATGTTTGTGTACGGCGTGATTCAGGATCAGCTCGGCATCAAGCGCAAGCTCGTCATCGTAGTCTCGGTAATCGCCGCCTGCGTTGGCCCATTCGTCCAATTCGTTTACGCCCCGATGATCCTCGCCGGTGGCACCACCCGCTGGATCGGCGCACTCATCGGCTCCATCGTTCTGTCTGCCGGCTTCATGTCCGGCTGCTCCCTGTTCGAGGCCGTCACCGAACGCTACTCCCGTAAATTCGGTTTCGAATATGGCCAGTCCCGTGCTTGGGGCTCCTTCGGTTACGCCATCGTGGCGCTGTGCGCCGGCTTCCTGTTCAACATCAACCCGCTGATCAACTTCTGGGTCGGCTCCGCATTCGGCCTTGGCATGCTCCTCGTGTACGCCTTCTGGGTCCCGGCCGAGCAGAAGGAAGAGCTCAAGAAGGAAACCGACCCGAACGCAGCCCCCACCAACCCGTCCCTCAAGGAAATGGTCGCCGTTCTCAAGATGCCGACCCTGTGGGTGCTCATCGTCTTCATGCTGCTGACCAACACCTTCTACACCGTGTTCGATCAGCAGATGTTCCCGACCTACTACGCCAACCTCTTCCCCACTGAAGAAATCGGCAACGCCACCTACGGCACCCTGAACGGTTTCCAGGTCTTCCTTGAGTCCGCAATGATGGGCGTGGTCCCGATCATCATGAAGAAGATCGGCGTGCGCAACGCTCTGCTGCTCGGCGCTACCGTGATGTTCCTGCGCATCGGCTTGTGCGGCGTGTTCCACGACCCGATCACCGTCTCCATCGTCAAGCTGTTCCACTCCATCGAAGTGCCGCTGTTCTGCCTGCCGGCATTCCGCTACTTCACTCTGCACTTCGACACCAAGCTCTCTGCCACGCTGTACATGGTGGGCTTCCAGATCGCTTCCCAAGTGGGTCAGGTCATCTTCTCGACCCCTCTGGGTGCCTTCCACGACAAGATGGCTCAGATTCTGCCGAACAACGACATGGGATCCCGCGTGACCTTCTGGGTCATCTCCGGCATCGTGCTGTGCGCGCTGATCTACGGCTTCTTCGTCATCAAGCGCGATGATCAGGAAGTCGGCGGCGACCCGTTCTACACCGACAAGCAGCTGCGCCAGATGGAAGCGGCCAAAGCCTGAAAGGACCACCATGACTGACTTCACTCCCGAAACCCCTGTTCTCACCCCCATCCGCGACCACGCTGCTGAACTGGCAAAAGCCGAAGCCGGCGTGGCTGAGATGGCCGCCAAGCGCAACAACCGCTGGTACCCGAAGTATCACATCGCCTCCAACGGTGGCTGGATCAACGACCCGAACGGCCTGTGCTTCTACAAGGGCCTCTGGCACGTGTTCTACCAGCTGCACCCCTACGGCACCCAGTGGGGTCCGATGCACTGGGGCCACGTCTCCTCCACCGACATGCTCAGCTGGAAGCGCGAGCCCATCATGTTCGCACCGTCTCTAGAGCAGGAGAAGGACGGCGTGTTCTCCGGTTCCGCCGTCATCGACGACAACGGCGACCTTCGCTTCTACTACACCGGCCACCGTTGGGCCAACGGCCACGACAACACCGGCGGCGACTGGCAGGTGCAGATGACCGCGCTGCCGGACAATGACGAGCTCACCTCCGCCACCAAGCAGGGCATGATCATCGACTGCCCGACCGACAAGGTCGACCACCACTACCGCGACCCGAAGGTCTGGAAGACCGGCGACACCTGGTACATGACCTTCGGTGTCTCCTCTGCGGACAAGCGCGGCCAGATGTGGCTGTTCTCCTCCAAGGACATGGTCCGCTGGGAATACGAGCGCGTGCTCTTCCAGCACCCGGATCCGGATGTGTTCATGCTCGAATGCCCCGACTTCTTCCCCATCAAAGACAAGGACGGCAACGAGAAGTGGGTCATTGGCTTCTCCGCCATGGGGTCCAAGCCCAGCGGCTTCATGAACCGCAACGTCAGCAACGCCGGCTACATGATCGGCACGTGGGAGCCGGGCGGCGAATTCAAGCCGGAAACCGAGTTCCGCCTGTGGGATTGCGGCCACAACTACTACGCCCCGCAGTCCTTCAATGTGGAAGGCCGTCAGATCGTCTATGGCTGGATGAGCCCGTTCGTGCAGCCGATTCCCATGGAGGATGACGGCTGGTGTGGCCAGCTCACCCTGCCGCGCGAGATCACTCTTGGTGATGACGGCGACGTGGTCACCGCGCCGGTCGCCGAAATGGAAGGCCTGCGCGAGGATACCCTCGACCATGGTTCGATCACACTCGACATGGATGGCGAGCAGATCATCGCCGATGACGCCGAGGCCGTGGAAATCGAAATGACCATCGACTTGGCTGCCTCCACTGCCGAGCGTGCGGGTCTGAAGATTCACGCCACTGAGGACGGTGCCTACACCTACGTGGCTTATGACGACCAGATCGGCCGCGTGGTGGTGGATCGTCAGGCCATGGCCAACGGCGATCGCGGCTACCGCGCCGCCCCACTGACCGACGCCGAACTGGCCTCCGGCAAGCTGGACCTGCGCGTGTTCGTGGATCGCGGCTCCGTGGAGGTCTACGTCAACGGTGGCCACCAAGTGCTGAGCTCCTACTCCTACGCCTCCGAAGGCCCGCGCGCCATCAAGCTCGTCGCCGAGTCCGGTAGTCTCAAGGTGGATTCCCTGAAGCTCCACCACATGAAGTCCATCGGACTGGAGTAGCTCTTTCACCTCCCTCTGACGAGGGAGGTTTTTTGTGCGCCCTGTCGTTCGCCTTCGCCTATACTGATGGACGGCATATAACACGATCCATCACACGACCGGCAGGCGCGCAGGCTCCTCACCTTACTGTTCCACGCCCCGGCCGCAAGCGCCACCAGCAAACCGGACTGGCGCGGAAAGCAAGGTGACATCCCATGTCCATCGCCAAGCGCCTCAAGCGCCGCATGCCCACCGTCATCGCCGTCATCGTATTGCTGGCAGTCTGGGAAACGTGGGTGGATCTAGGACATGTCTCCCCCACGATGATCTCCGCGCCAAGCGAGATTTTCGCCGCCACCATCGAAACATGGAACACGCTCGGCCCGGCCGCGGCAATCACCGGCTATGAGGGCGTGGTCGGCTTCCTGTTTGCCGTGTTCTTCGGCATTATGATCGGCATTGCACTGTACTGCTCGCACACGTTCAACGCGGCGTTCTATCCGCTGCTTGCCGCCGCACAAACCATGCCGCTGATTTCCATCGCCCCGTTGTTCCTGATTTGGTTCGGTTTTGAGATTTCCGGCAAAATCGTAATCGTGGCGGTATTCGGCCTCTTCCCCATCGCCGTGCAGACTGTGCGCGGACTAGAAGCAGTGCCCCAGTTCTATTCCGACGTCGCATTGACCTGCGGCGCGACCCCGGTCTGGACGCTCTGGCACGTGAAGCTGCGCGTTGCCGCACGTCAGATCTATGGCGGTATCCGAGTATCTGCCGCATACATCTTCGCCACGGCATCCACCGCTGAATACCTTGGCGCACGCAAGGGCCTTGGCATCTGGCTGCAGGCTGCCTACAATTCATTCCGCACGCCGCTGATCTTCTCCGCCACCATCGTCATTATCCTGATGACATGCGTACTGATGCTGGCGGTAAACGCCAGCGAGCGCATCCTGCTCGGCCCGGCCGGCGACGACGAAGACCCCGACGCGGACCAGTAGTTCTTTTTTACCGTCAAAGGCACGAGCCGGCAGCCAGGACCGACTGAACGAGGCGGCTTCTCATGAGGTCTCCAACCCTGTCTCTATAATGGAACAGCTTTACCAGCGTGTGGCAAACCGGCTTTCCCGAGCTTTCATAGGGAATGTCGGGGGCGCTGGTCGAACGGAAATCAAGGCCCTCCATATCGTTTTCTGCCGACTTCCGTTCGAAGCAATCCCAGAGAACGATAGAGAGACAACGAATTAGGGAACCATCATTATGAAGAAAAGCCTTGTATCCAAGGCCGCTGCCCTCGTGGGCGCCCTTGCCATGACTTTCGGTTTCGCCGCATGTGGCCAGACCAACACCGCCGACTCCTCCAACTCCAACACCTCCGACCTCAAGAAGGTCACTTTCATGCTTTCCTGGGCACCCGATACCAACCACATCGGCGTGTACGTGGCCAAGAACAAGGGCTACTTCAAGGACGCCGGCCTTGACGTGGATATCGTGGCCGTGGCCCAGGCCGGTGCCGAACAGGCCGTGAACAACGGTGTGGCCGACTTCGCCCTGTCCAACCTGACCAACGTGGGCGTCTACACGCTGAAGGGCGCTCACATCAAGCAGGTGCTGCAGGTGCAGCAGAAGCCGAGCGCCATTTGGTGCGCACTGGCGTCCAACACCGCCATCAAGTCCCCTAAGGATTTGGATGGCAAGACCTTCGCCACCTTCGGCTCCAACGAGTCCGATGCCGTGGTGCGCCGCATGATCCAAACCGATGGCGGCAAGGGCGAATTCGACAAGGTGACCGTCGGCACCTCCACCTTCCAGACCATGGAATCCGGCAAGGCCGATTTCGGCGGCTTCTACGCCACGTGGGAAGGCGTGCAAGCCGACATGTACGGCCCGAAGCTCAACTGCTTCACCGAGCCTGACTATGGCGTGCCCGGCAACGCCGACACCATCGGCATCATCACCAATGACAAGACCATCAAGAACAATCCCGACCTGGTCAAGAAGTTCACTCAGGCCACTCAAAAGGGTTACGAGTACGCGTACGCCAACCCGGATGACGCCGCGCAGATTCTCGTGGACGAAGCCCCTGACGCCAACCTCAAGCCCGAATTCGTCAAGAAGAGCATGCAGGTTATCGTCGACGGCCAGTACTGGGGCGATCCGGCCAAGATCAAGGACGGCTCTTTCGTGCTCGGCACCAACGACTTCAAGGGCGCTCAGGAATACTTCGACTTCCTGGCTGAAGAAGACGCATACACCGACAGTCATGACAAGATAATTCATGAGGCCCCGCAGGCCAAGGACCTTGCCACCGACGAATTCATCGGCAAGTAATTTCCGATATTCCGAGTTTGAATCTACGCAAAAATGCGTCCTTCCCATGAGGAAAGGACGCATTTTTGCGTATCGGCCGATAAGGTTATTCATAGCGGATCACGCTAACAAGGAGACGATTCTATGGTCCAATGTCCTGACCGCATTATTGCCAGCATAGATACGGGTGTTGATGATGCGTTGGCGTTGGCGTATTTGTTGGGGTCGACGGATGAGTGCGAGTTGGGTGGCGTGATTGCCAGTTATGGCAATGTGGATGCGAACACGGCTTATGCCAATACTTGCGCGGTGCTTGATTTGTTTGGTCGGGCGGATATTCCAGTGTTTTTAGGGTCTGAGCATCCTTCTTGGGCTGATGCGTTTATTCCTGATGCAGGGTGTGCCCAGTTCCACGGGGATGATGGACTGGGGAATACTCGGCTGGCAGGGTCCGGGGCTCTGGCTGATGGAGCTGGTGTGCCTGGTGATGATATGTCTGGTGATGATATGTCTGGGGATGACATGTCTGTGGATGTGCCCGATGAGGTTGTTTCTGTTGGCGGGTATTTGGCGGGGGATGTTCATGCTCATCCGGCGTTGGGTGCTTGTTCTCGTGTGAACCGCTCTCGGTCGGTGGGCCACCCCCAGTCGACTATGCCGACAGCTCTCGCCAGCGGGGGCAAAAGGAGATGCTCCGTTGATGCTGCGGATGGGATTGAGTATCTGATTGAGCAGGTTCGCGAGTTTGGCCGAGACGTTACCGTGCTGGCTACCGGGCCGTTGACGGATGTGGATGCGGCTATTACTCGAGCACCGGATATTGCATCGAAACTCAGGCTGGTGATGATGGGCGGTACGCTTACCCAACCCGGTAATTGTTGGGATGCGGTAGCTGAGACGAATATCATCCAAGACCCTGAGGCCGCGAATCGTGTATTTCATTCCGGCGCAGACATCACAATGGTGGGACTTGATGTGACTCACCAGTGTTTGCTACCGCAATCGGCGGCCGACCGGTGGCGTGCG
The DNA here is from genome assembly GCF_000196555.1 of Bifidobacterium longum subsp. longum JCM 1217. Lineage (NCBI taxonomy): Bacteria > Bacillati > Actinomycetota > Actinomycetes > Bifidobacteriales > Bifidobacteriaceae > Bifidobacterium > Bifidobacterium longum. Next base: position 1,593,675 of record NC_015067.1, read on the forward strand.
ACGGGGACCAAGCGCGGGCGGTTCTTGGCTGATCTCGCGGACTTTTCCATCAAGGCAAATTTGGAAGCCGACCCCGCACTGTTCTCTGGCGGCATGCCGTTGCATGATCCGTTGGCGGCGGCGGTTGCACTTGATTCTTCACTGGTCGATTGTTTTGATCTTGCGTTGCGCGCGGAGACCAATACCGGTGATTTCAATGGAGTACGAGGCCGGACCACCGGAGACCCGGTTGGGCTGGTGAATCATTCCATGCCGCATGTGCATGTGGCACTTGGTGTGGATTCGGAACGTTTTTTGGATGAGTTTGTAGAGAGGATGGCTGAGGTGTGCCGGTAACTCCCCTCAGTCCGCTACACGGGCAGCTCGACCGCAATTACGGACAAGCTGCCGCTCGCATTCTTCTGGCTTGACTCTCGTCTCGCCTTCGCCTACAAACAGCCCACCGGGCTGTTTGCTTTACGGCTCAGCCCGTCAGAGGGGGCCTAACAAGGACTATTTCACACCGCCGAATCGGCGATCGCGGTGGATGTAATGGTCGATGGAGCGCCATAGCACGTCACGGCCGCAGTCCGGGAAGAGTTCGGGCACGAAGTCGAGCTCGGCGTAGGCGGCCTCCCACGGCAGGAAGTTGGAGGTGCGCTGTTCGCCGGAAGTACGGATCACCAAGTCGCAATCGGGAATGTCCGGATTGTACAGATGGTCGGCAATCATCTTCTCAGTCACACGGTCGCCGGAAATCTTGCCATCGCGCACTTCGCGAGCGATGGCGGCGCAGGCGTCGGCGATTTCAGCACGGCCACCATAGTTGATGCAGAACACCACATCGATGACCTTGTTGTTCTTGGTGCGCTCCTCGGCGGCTTCAAGCTCGTCGATCACCGACTTCCACAGCTTGGGGCGACGGCCGGACCAGCGCACGCGCACACCCCACTCGTCCATCTGTTCCACACGACGGTGGATGATTTCACGCGAGAAACCCATGAGGAAGCGCACTTCCTGTGGCGAGCGCTTCCAGTTTTCAGTGGAGAACGTGTACAGGCTCAAATACCGTACACCGGCTTCGATGGCACCGGCGATAGTGTCGAACACCACCGGTTCGGCGGCCTGATGGCCATTGGTGCGGACCATGCCGCGCTGCTTGGCCCAACGACCATTACCGTCCATAATCACACCGATATGGCGGGGTACCTTGTTCTTGGGGAAGTCGGGAATACGAGCGGGGTCGCTGAACGGAGCTGCGGGAATGTCCAACGACGTGTAATCAACGTTCTCAAAAGCCATACTCATGAATCTATCAAGCGCAGCGAACGAATCGGGCGTTCGAGGTAATACTCCCCCCAATCTTCAACCAACTCCTGCACAACCCGCTCCACAGGCGCGGCATCAAGCACCGACCAATCGCCACGAATCAGTGCATCGAACTGGTTTAACACGAACGGTGCGATACGGCGCGCATCGGTAGTGTGGTCGGCTTCGCACATCACGCCGCCGGACGCGATGGACAGGTACGCCGGCTCCGCCTTGCCGCATACCACGCAAGTGCCCAATCGTGGCGTCCAACCGGCCAAGGCCAAGGCGCGCATCACGTAGGAGTCTCCTATGGCTTGCGGGGCGTGGGATTGTTTGGCGAGCGCGTTCAACGCGCCGATGAGCAGCCGATATTGGTTCGGCAGCTGCTCATGTTCGGTGCTGGCGAGTTTATCGATAGTCTCAACGATGACGTTGGCGGCCTCATACGCCGCATAATCCGCCGCGATCGGAGCACCATAAGCGGCGACCGCTTCAGCTTGGGATACCACGTCAAGCGAGCGGCCTTCAGCGATAAGCACATCGACGCGCATGAACGGCTCGAGCCTGGCACCGAAGCGTGATTTGGTGCGACGTACGCCTTTGGCGACCGCCCGAATCTTGCCATGCCCACGCGTCAGGATGGTGATGATACGATCAGCCTCGCCCAGTTTGGAGGTGCGCAACACCACACCTTCGTCTCGGTACAGCGACATCTCATCTCCTTTCCCCGCGACGCCCGGCAGACTCCACTCAATGAAGTAGTCAGTAAATAAACAGACCCCAGAAAGCGAACACCAACAGTATGTACAGCATGGTGAAGGTCACCAGCCAGAACAGGATTCGGCCCAGACGGGTGGAGGCGAGTACCGGGTCGGCACCGGTGACGATGTCTCGAACGGATTCGCGACGAGGGGGTATCTGAATCAGGCCGCGGACGGAAGCGGCTTCTATCAGGTGCATAAAGACGCGGGACCAAGCCCATAGCACCAGCACGGACACCACTTGGATGACCGGCCAGCTCCAATACATGACACCCGGCGTCTCGGTAGGTGCGCCACCCCATGCAAGTTTGACCACGCCCATGATCACCTGCCCGAGTCCGGCGAAGAAGATGAGCAATGTGGCAAGAGTGGTGAGGGTCAAAGTCAGCAGCGCATTGCCGAAACCATGTGCGAAACCGAGTACCACAGGCCGTTCCGGTATCAGCATGCCCGCATGTTTGGCCTCGCGCTTCTCTCGCCGCCATCGGGCATCCGCCGCGATTTTGCGACCCAGCGCCACCAGTGCCAGCACGATGGATGCGAGCAGCAGCAGTACCACCGTGACGTGCAGAATCACACCATATATGGTGCCGACGCGTCTTGCCTTCAAAGCGCCCGGCAGACCGATTGATTGGTACAGATTGGTGCCGGCCACCTTTTCACTGGTCTGCGTGAGTCCGGCGGAAGTGCCGACGGCCCAGTCGATGAGATCGTCCACATAGGCGTCCGCAAACGGGGTGCCCGCTTCGGACTCATCTCCCAAACGCAGCACATGGTTGGCGACCGGGTAGCTGCGCACGGTCACATTCCAGTTATCGGCTTTGTGGGCGTTGTAGAGAATCGCACGCACACCGTCGACCTGCGCCGTCATCACGTCTTTCGAACCGTAAGCCACATAGGTGGGTACGGCGTAGGCGGCGGGTTTGAGTGTGGCGAGGTCGAAATTGTTCAGTCCGAACAGGCCGGTGTCCGCGCTGAACACACGTTGGACGATGGATTGATAGCCTTCGTTCGCGCCAACAAGGGTGAAGTCCTGGGTGACGAAAAATCCCAGTGATTGGCGTGGGCTGAACACCATCGGGCTCAGAAGAATCTGGAAGGCGACGTCCGGATCGTCCTCGAGCAGATACGAGGAGATCCATGTCGATTCGGAGGTGGCATAGATGCCGACCTTGGCCTCGTCTACATCGCTTTGGTCTCGCAGGTATTCGATGACCTGATCATAAGCCTTGGCTGAGGCCGGATAATCGCGGTTGATGTCGGTGGTGTTCCAGACGGGTTTGTCGAGCACTGCGGTCACAAAGCCGGCCGAAGCCATACCGGAGGCCACGTCGCCAAAGGAGTTGTCACAGGTGCCGTATCCGGCACCGTGCATGAACACCACGCCGGGGCGCTTGCCTGATGCGTTCTGAGGTTCCCGAATCAATACCTTGATAGCTTGGACGCCGTCCGCATTGGCCTTGCCCCGAGCACCGGACTCCTTGGTCAGATTGCCGTCGCTGGTCATGTTCAGCGTGATGTATCGCTCGGTGACCTCATACGTGCCTTTTGCCGGCAGCGTTTCTCCGGACGGGTTATCGAAGGTGACTTCGGTATCGTCGGTGAGCGTGGCCATCGACTGGCCGGTGGGTTCGATGTTCCAAGGCACCGTGGTCAGATTGGAAATGGAGACCAGCACGCCAATCAGGATAATGAAGATGGGCAGGCTGACCATCAGCCGGTGGATGCTGGTCCACGGCTTGGATCGAACAGTCAGGCGATGCTCTTCTTCTTGCGGCACGTGCGCTATTGTAATCTGACCGCGATATTTATGCCGAGGGCCTATTCGGCCGAATCAGTGACCGGGGTGCTGGATTGGGACCACGACCGGGCCGGTGGAATTGACGGGGACTTGACCGTCGGCCTCCATTTGGGCGGCGATATCGTTCGCTATGGTGAGCAGCGTGTCGACGATCTGGTCTTCGGGCACGGTCTTGATGACCTTGCCCTTGATGAAGATCTGGCCCTTGCCATTGCCGGAGGCCACGCCGAGGTCGGCTTCGCGTGCCTCGCCCGGACCGTTGACGATGCAACCCATGACGGCCACTCGGATCGGCGCGGTCACGTCCTTCAGGCCTTCGGTGACGGCGGAGGCGAGCTGGATCACATCCACTTGGGCGCGGCCGCAGCTCGGGCAGGAGATGATGTCGAACTTGCGGGGGCGCAATCCCATGTATTCCAAGAGTTTGCAACCCACCTTGACCTCTTCGGCCGGCGGCGCGGAGAGAGACACGCGAATCGTGTCGCCAATGCCCTCGGCCAAGAGCGCACCGAACGCCAGGCAGGATTTGATGGTGCCTTGCCAAGCAGGGCCGGCCTCGGTGACGCCGAGGTGCAGCGGCCAATCGCCCTTGGAAGCGAGCAGTCGGTACGTTTCGACCATGGTGATGACGTCATGGTGTTTGACGGAGATCTTGAAATCGTGGAAGCCGACGTCCTCGAACATGTGCGCTTCCTTCAAGGCAGAGGCCACCAATGCTTCCGGAGTCGGGCCACCGTATTTGGCGTAGAGTTCCTTGTCCAGCGAGCCGGCGTTCACACCGATACGCAGCGAGATGCCCGCGTCGGTGGCGGCCTTGCAGATGTCCGGGCCGACTTCGTCGAACTTACGGATGTTGCCGGGGTTCACGCGCACGGCCGCGCAGCCGGCGTCGATGGCCTGGAACACGTATTTGGACTGGAAGTGGATATCGGCGATGACCGGAATCGGCGATTTGCGGCAGATTTCCGGCAGTGCGTCGGCATCGTCCTGACTCGGCACGGCCACGCGCACGATGTCGCAGCCGGCGGCGGTCAGTTCGGCGATCTGCTGCAACGTGGCAGGTACGTTGGCCGTGAGCGTGTTGGTCATCGACTGCACGGAGATGGGCGCGCCCCCGCCCACCGGCACCGGGCCCACCATGATGCGGCGGGACTTGCGGCGCGGGTGCAAGGGCGATTCGCTGGTCAGGTCGACCGGATCACCGGTTTTGCGGAACGGCTTTTCGATGGGATTTTCCGTATTCAAGGTATTCATCATTGCTTGTTTATCAGGTCGTCGGCGCGTCGGCGGGCTTCAAGCTCAAGCTGGTTCATTTCCTCCACGTCCGTGAACAGCGGGTTACCACGAAGCTCGGCGTCCATCTGGTCCAGCACGGCTTTGACCGTGTCCACGATGCCGAGGTATGGCAGACGATGCTCGAGGAAGGCATGCACGGCCTGTTCATTGGCTGCATTGAGCACCGCCGTATGCTTCTCGGAGGCGGCCAGGCAGTGGCGGGCCAGTTGCACGGCAGGGAACGCCTCATCGTCCAACGGTTCAAAGGTCCAAGTTGCGGCTTGCGTCCAGTCGCACGCGGCGGCCACATTGGTCATGCGGTCCGGCGCGGACAGGCCCAGCGCGATGGGCAGACGCATGTCTGGGGGCGAAGCTTGGCAAATCGTGGCGCCATCCACAAATTCGACCATGGAATGGACGATGGACTGCGGGTGCACGGTCACGTCGATGCGTTCAGGCGGCACGTTGAACAAGCGGGACGCCTCGATGACTTCGAGGCCCTTGTTCATCAGTGTGGAGGAGTTGATGGTGACAACCGGCCCCATGTTCCACGTCGGATGATGCAGCGCCTGCTCGGGAGTGATGTTCTCCATGTCGGCACGTTTCCAGCCGCGGAACGGTCCGCCGGAGGCGGTGACCACAAGCTTGGCGACTTCGGCGTGGGTTCCGGAGCGCAGGGATTGCCAGATGGCGGAATGCTCGGAATCGACCGGGTTGATTTGGTTCTCGCGCACTTGCGCGCTGAACAGCAGATGCCCGCCCGCGACTACGGACTCCTTGTTGGCCAATGCCAGCTGGGAACCGGCCTTGAGCGCCGCGATCGACGGTTCGAGTCCGATGGAGCCGGTGATGCCGTTCAATACGACATTCGCACCGGAGCCGGCCATGGCGATGACCGAATCCGGACCGCCGGTCACGCGGACACCTTGTGCGCCGGCCTGTGCGAGAGCTGCTTGCAGCGCTGGAACCTTGGTCTCATCAAACACCGCGACTTCGGACACATGGAACTGTGCGGCCTGTTGCGCCAGCAGCTCGATATGTGCTCCGCCCGCCGCCAGACCGGTGACGGTAAATCGTTCAGGATGACGCGAGATGACGTCAAGTCCTTGGGTGCCGATGGATCCGGTGGATCCGAGAATGATGACAGTGGAGTTGGAGGCTATGCTCACTGTTCCTTCTTCGTATCGTCATTGTTCAGTGTGGGGAACGACAGGTCGGGGATATCCGAATCGAAGTTACCGCCAAGCGGGAACAGCAGCGGGAACGAATCGCTGGAATCGTGCTTATCCTGTGACGGCTGAGCTGCTTCCGTGTCATGGGAGGCGGCAACGTATTCAGATGATTCCGCAGCCGGACGGGAGATCGTGCTGTCTGCAGGCTGACTATCGGATACGCGAACCGGAATGGAGTTCGTGTTACGATCCGGCTTGCTGGTGGGAGCAAAGGAGACCGGCATAGCAGCGGACGCAGCCTCGTCAGCAGTGCTATTCACAGGCTGTACTGCCGGGGCGGAGGGTGCCGGGGATGAAACCGAACCCGGTACCTCATTCAATTTCAGCGCATTCGGTGCATCAAGGCTGGGCATCTTAGGAGCGAAGGACGGTGCATCCACTGCCGGAAGTTCCTGAGAAACCGCAGCCATGTGGGCGAGAGCGGCCAAAGAGGAATCGTTCTGCACCATATCCACGGGCTGTTCCGCGAACACCGACGGGGTCGATGACGGAGCTGCGGGTTCGTGAGCTGCCTGTGCCGGAGCAAACGAGGGGACGCTGCCAGCGGTCACACCGGAAACCGGCGCGGACGGGGCACTGACGGGAGGCTCAGCCGCAGCAACTGCGGTAGGAGCCACGGAAGGCGTCTCGGAGACGGGCTTCGCCGCAGACTCGTTGGACGCATGCACCGGGTATGCTGCGGGAGCAAAGGAAACCGGCTGTTCCGCATTGGTGCTATTGGTGCTTGTGGAAGCATCGAACGATGCAGGAGCCGACGCATAGGTGATCGGTGCCGCCGCGGCCGGCGCTGCGGGAGCAACCGGAGCCGGAGCAGTGAACAAGCTCTGCTCGGCCTGATGCAGGGCATCGAATGATTCGTCATGAGCAACGGCAGCCGGAGCAAAACGTTCGTCAGTTGCCGGGCGCTGCGTTCCGGAAGCGAACAACGGTGAGACGCCGTTCGCTTGAACGGTCACGTTCGTGGCGGTCTGGGCAGGAGCCGCAGGCTCGCCGGACACGAAATCGGCCACACGGGCATAGGATTCCAAGCGACTCAGCAACTGTACGCAGGCGTTCAGGAAGTAATCGACCTGTCGCTCGTCATAGCCTTTCTTGCCCTTGCGCTGGGTGAAGATCACATTGTTGACCGTATTCGCATTGAGATCGGCCAAAGACCGTACATCGTCTTCGGTAACGCCGTCAACGCCCAATGCGGCCGCCGCCTTGTCCACAATCTGGTCGACCAGACGATCCACCTGCTTCTTATCGTACGAAGGCTGCTTGGGCGCTCCGGACTTGAAGCGTTCGCGCTCGTTACGCTCCGCATGGTTCTGGACTTCGTGATACAGCTTCTCGGTCTTCGCCTTCCACGTCACACGCCCGTGCTGTGCGATCTCCCATGTGGTCTGCTTATCGACCACGGCACGTTCCAGACGTCCAAGCGCGGCGTCAACCTGTGCGATCACATAGCCGTTCTTGCGCAAATCAAAGGACACGTTCTGAATGTCATGCTGGGTGAGATTCATGCCCTCGCTGTCATACAAAGCATGGGCGCGCTCCAGGAAAGCGTCCACCTGAGCGGGGTCATACCCCCACTTGCGCTTGCCCGCACGTGCGATGCCCGACTTGCCGTCCCCTTCACGAAGTTCCTGCGCCATCGGCTATTCGACCTCCTGCTGGATATAAACACTCTGCCACAACTTTACGTGACTATTGAGACGCATCTGACCAAGAAGACCGAAATTCACGATTTTGTAGCAGTACTGCCGGTTTCCTTCTGCACGCATCTCATTGAGATTTCAGAACCCTTGCCGAAGACTGTCAGGGAATATCGTCACAGCCTATATCCGTGGAATGAGGGGATTCCATGAAGCGATGAAAAATGAAAGTGGGCAATGAGGGACTCGAACCCCCGACATCCACCGTGTAAAGGTGGCGCTCTAACCAACTGAGCTAATTGCCCGCAAATGACAACAATAGCGTATGGCCAGCACTGCGCGACACGTGGTGTCGCATACGCGTGCCGTAGCGCTCAATCGCAATGACATTCAGTCACGCCCAGCAGCACTACGCAGCACACGACGCCGGTCAACACGCTTAAAGTCAAGCGTATTGATTGAGGCTTATCAGCGGCCCTTGCCGAATGCGCGCAGGCGGATGCCGTTCCAGTCCGAGCTGACGGTCAGCGGGGTGGCGGCGTTCATACCGGCGGTCTGTGCAGCGGACTGCACGGTGGACGAGCTGGCGGCACCCGGGCGGCCGGGCTTGGGAGTCAGTATCCACAGCGGGCCGTCATTGCCCAGTACCGCGTAGGCGTCAACGATCGTATCGGACAATTCGTCCTCATCATCGCCGTCGCGCCACCATACGATGACGCCGTCCACAGCGGAGTCGTAGTCCTCGTCCACGAGATCCTCGCCCGTGAGCTCTTCAATCTGGGCACGAATGGAATCGTCCACGTCGTCGTCCCAGAGCCACTCCTGGACGATATCGCCGGGCTCGAAACCAAATTCTTCAGCGTTCTGTGATGCCGTTTGATTCACAGGGGACACATTAGCAAGTCTTCGCGAACAAATGCGTTAACGCGGCCGAAAATCGCCGCATTGTGGGCAGACCCATGCGAGTCGTCTCACCAGAAACAACGACTGGCCGCGCGTGTCATGCCTCGCAATGAGGCAAATCGTCGGCCTGCCCCTTGCCGATGGCCACCAACGCCTGATACGCCTCGTTCAGCGTGGCGACCTTGACGTCGCGCAGACCATCCGGCACGCGGCCTGCCACATCCAAACAATTCGACGCGGGGGCCAGGAACCATGTGGCGCCATCGCGCTTGGCGCCAAGCATCTTCAGCTCTATGCCGCCGATTCTGCCGACTTTGCCGTCCTTGTCTATGGTGCCGGTGCCGGCGATGGTCTTGCCGCCGCTCTCGTTGGCGGGGGTGAGTTTGTCGATGAGACCGAGCGTGTACATCATGCCTGCGGACGGCCCGCCGATGCTGTCCACGTGCATCGTCACCTTGGCGTGTTGCAATGCACTGGCGTCAATGTCCAGTTCGTCCGCATGGGCTTTGGCATACGCCAGACCGACGGCACTGGCCGAATCCTGGGAACCGGCCATGTCTTGTTCGACTTTCTTCTGATACTGGTCCGCACTCTGGCCCACCGGTACCGTGGCCTCACGCGGCATGACCTCCACCTGCGGATTGCCCCAACCCCAGACGGCCTGCGCGTTGATGATCGGGTACCCGGGCACGCCGGACGCGTTCACCGTGGTCAGCAGCAGCTTGCCGGAATCCTTATACGTCGTCACGCCGGTACCAGTGATGTCGATAACCGCACCATCCTCAACTTTGCCCAGCACATCCTGGGTGGGTCCGGGCATCTCGATGACGTACGGGCTGGGCAGCAGCAGAATCACCACACCAAGCAACACGGCGAATGCACCGACGAAATGGCGTTTCGAACGAGCGGCCGCATAGGCCCGAGCACGGCTGATTCCACGAGATAGGCGCGAATCATGCTTCACTTCGAACGATGGCATGTGCTCATCTCCCGCTTCCGAATCCGCAGTCGGGCTCTCCTGCTCCTGGACGAGGTCTGGTTCCTGATTCCTGTGGCGTGCAAACATACCCTACAGTGTAAGCGGAGGGCCGAAATCGGCCGAAAACGAACATAAACCGAAAATAATGCTCGGCCACAAGCGAACAGGCCCGGGCAGACCCTACACTTGGGGTAACACACCGCGGCAAAGAAGGATACGCATGGACGACAACGCGATTCACGAGTGGCTGATCAAATGCTTCGGCCCCATTCAGGGTGAGATGGCCTGGCAGCAGATCAGCCAGTTGCCTGAGGAGATCCGTGAACAGCTGATGAGTCAGGACCCCAGCCGACTGCCCAATCCATCTGAAGTCCAGCAGATGATGGCCGCGTTCAGCGCCGGCGGACTCAACACGATGGGTGATATGCAGCGCACTGTCGAGGAAGGGCCGATCAACGTCAAGCTCGCCAAGTCGATTGCCTTGCAGCAGGCCAACGCCTCCGGTTCTGCATCCAGCGTGTCCGCCGTGGATGGCGAGGCGGCTCGCCGCGCGATGAGTGAGGCGAACCTGTGGCTGGATACCGCCTGCGAGTTCAATCCCGCACCCGGCGATCCGGATGTGCTGACCCGCGCCGGCTGGGTGGAGGGCACCATCGACCAGTGGGCGAAGTTCGCAGCTCCTGTGGCCGAGTCGATGAACGACGCTTTGGCTTCGGTGATTTCGGAGCGTCTTGGCGGCGCGTTCGGCGATGGCGAGATTGCCGGCATGTTCGCCGGACCGGTGCCGATTCCGATTCCCGACGGTATGAAAGACCCAGCCCAACTGATGAAGCTGCTGGGCAACACGTCCTTTGCCATGCAGTTGGGGCATGCGGCCGGCAATCTGAGCCATGAAGTGCATGGCAGCTTCGATCAGGGCATCGCGTTGCTGAAGAACCCGGCTGGTGGACTGATTGCCCAGAACGCCACCGAATACGCGAAGATGCTGAACGGTGAGGCTTCTGCGGCCGAGGCCGACACGGCCGGCACTTCAACCGACTCGGTCAATCCGTTCTCCACATCCACCGACGCTTCTGCCAATCCCATTGGCTTCACTTCGGCCGGCAACAGCGATACTCCGGCAACTGACGGTACCGCCCAAGTCTCCGGCTCTGATGCTTCCGCCGATGCCGCCGACGCCGCCGCGTTCGAGGCTGCGCTCTCCGGATTCGAGACCACCGAGAAAATCCCCGAATCTGAAGTGCTTTCCTTCCTGGCCCTGCAGGAAATGGCTCACGCCCGCCTGTATGCCTCGGTACCGTGGCTGATGCCGCGTTTCGAGGCGCTCATCGGCAAGTACGCACGCGGCATCTCCATTGATCTGGATGCGATGGAGGAACAGCTGCGTGACGCCACGTCAATGGATCCGGAGTCGATTTCCGGCGCGGTGAATCTCACCAAGGTCGGCATCCCCGACACTCCCGAACAGCGCGAGGCGCTGGCTTCGCTGGAATCGCTGCTGGCTATGGTCGAGGGCTGGGTGGATTGCGTGGTGTGGCGCGCCGGTATGGCCCATCTGCCTCATATCGAACAGTTGCGTGAGATGATGCGCCGCGAGCGCGCGATGGGTGGCCCCGCCGAGCGTACGTTCGAAAGTCTGCTCGGTTTGCAGCTGCGTCCCAAGCGCATGCGCGAGGCCACCGGGCTATGGGAGATGATCACCGCCGCCGAAGGCCCTGAAGGCCGTGACGCCAAGTGGTCGCATCCCGATCTGCTGCCTTCGCTGCCTGGCGACAAGCCCGCAGATGGCGCGTCTCCGTCATCCGACGCCCCTTCAGGTTCTTCTTCCGATGCCAACGGTTCCGCTTCTCACCCTGCCGCAGATGGCAAGACCGGCGATATCGATTGGGATGCCGAACTGTCCAAGCTGCTCGGCGAAGATGGCGAAGACGGTGAAAACGGCAACTCGGAGGATACGCAGGCATAGTCAACCGGCCTTCAGCCAATTCCCGCTCCTGAACGACGTTCAGGAGCATTCAGTATGCATTACAGACGCCCGTCACAAAAATCGTGATGGGCGTCTGCGCTGCACTCCATAACCATCCTTGGTCCGTGCATACGACAAATGCAGCGAATCCTCAGCTCGGGTGATGCCCACATACATAAGCCGGCGTTCCTCTTCCAGCGCATCCCCCGTTTCCGGCGAACCATACGGCAAGAGCCCTTCCGAACAGCCGATCAGAAACACGTGCTTGAATTCCAGACCCTTGGATGCGTGGATCGTGGAAATCGTAACCCCGAGATCGTCGTTTGCGGCAAGTCCGGTGGCGTCCAAACCCATCGCCTCCAATAGTGCGCGTTTGGACGCGGCATCGTCGGCGAGCGCGGATGATTGCCATCCCGAATCCTTGCGGACGCGATATTTCAGTCTCGCAGCGCGCAAGGCGGCACCGAATACCGGCTGTTGGGCGTTGATGCGGGTGAGGATCGCGCAATCGGACGGCTTGGCCCCGTTGGCAACCAACCGGGCTATGCGTGCCGCCACGCCCTGTGCCTCTTCCATATCGCTCTCATAAGCGGTTCGGGTAACGCGCGGGCCGGATTCACGGGCGGAAACCAGTTTCAGGTAATCCTCACGGTTCGGCGCGGCCGCAAGCACCCGGTTGGCGAGGTTCACGACTTCCGGCGTCGAACGATAGTCGGTGTTGAGATTGACATCGGCGGCGAGCGGCCCGAATTCATCGGCGAAACGCAGCAGATCCCAGCTGGAGGCACCGGCAAACGAGTAGATGGTCTGGGCCGGATCGCCCACGACGCATACGTTGCGGTTCATTGCGCTCTTGCCGTCAGGTCCTCCCCCGCCCAGCCACAGGGTCAGCAGCCTGTGTTGCAGGGGCGAGACGTCCTGATACTCGTCGACGGTGAGCCAGCCGATGGTGGAACGAATTTGGGCGGCGGCTTCGGGAAAACCATCCATGATATGGCATACGAGCAGCAGAATATCGTCAAAATCGATTTCGCCACGCGAGGTCTTTTCCTGCTCGTAGGCGCTGTAGACGTCGGCGAACCGAGCGGTGTCGAGTCCGGCGGGCGGCTGCCTATGGGCGATGGCACATGCCCGGGCATAATCTTCCACCGCCACCAACGAGATTTTGGCCCAATTGATTTCGGCGAGCACATCGCGAACGGTCAGCGGATCGGCATCGGTACGTGCGGTGGCGCGGATGATCGCGCGGGAGACGACGTCACGCTGATCTTCGATCACATGCGGAAATGGAGCCTCGCATATGTCTGCCCAGACGCTGTTGAGCTGATGCAATGCCGCTGAGTGGAAGGTCGCGGCCGTGACTCCGGCAGTTCCCGCACCCAAACCGGAACGTCCAGTACCTCCCCCTACGCCGAGCTGGCCCAATCGTGCGCGCATTTCCGCCGCCGCTTTTACCGAAAAGGTGACGGCAAGCACCCGCTCCGGCTTCCATGCCCCGGTGGCGCAGGCATAGGCGATTCGCCGCGTGACCGTGCGTGTTTTACCGGCACCTGCGCCGGCGATAATGCGCACCGGCCCTTGCAACGTAGTCGCGGCGGTACGCTGCCGCTCATCGAGCCCCTCAAGAATCCCCTGCGCCTGTTCCATGCGTCCATTGTGGCACGATTCGCGCTCACGGCACGACTCATGCCTATGGCTGAATCGGACTCACGACAAAACATCGCCAGAATCATGCGTTTTGCGTGTCATTCTGCGGTGCGAATCGCCACGGATGTATTAGTGTGGAAGGGTGATGAAACGTAGCGATTATATGTTGGCGGCACTCGCCTCAGCCGTCCTGCCGAATCTGGGGGTGGCCGGCGTACGCGAGAACGTGCAGGCCAGCGCAACCGACGAGGCCAAAGGCATCGATCAGACCGTGATCCAAGATGCCTCAGGCAAGTTGTACGACGTATACGCCACTAATACCAAGGAAGGGCGTACGCGTCTGATTCGCCGTGTGAAAGCGGCGCAGACACTGGCAGCCGCGCGCGAGCCTGGTGGCCTCGGCTTCGATATGGACCGTGTGGTCGCGTTCGCCCCGGGAGACGTTTCCCGACCCGGCCAGACGGCCACCGCACAGGCCGTGGGGCAGCAGACCCAGGCGGAGTCCACACCGCTGACCCCGCGCAAGCCCGGTCCCACAGGCGAGACGACCGTGATGATTGCCGTCCACCGTGATGGCCAGGCGCGGCCTCTCGACCTGTTGACATTGGATGACTGCGCGGCCGTCGGCACCGCCATCGGAGCCATTCATCGCCTGCCTTCGACTTTTCTGGCCAATGCCAAATATCCGGTAGTTACCACCGGTCAGATTCGTTCGCAGCTGACCGCCTGGATTCGCCGCTTACGCTCCGCCGGCCATGTTCCCCAAGAAATCACCGACAGCTGGGCGCGCATCATGGACACCGAGGGATTGTGGTCGTTCTCCACCTGCACGGTTCACGGCGGATTTTCCGACGGCGACTTCCTGTTCTCCGGTTCCACCATCACCACGGTGACCAACTGGCAGGATATGCAGGTCAACGATCCGGCACGAGACCTTGCCTGGATTTTCGGCAAGCTCGACGAATCCCATCGCAACGCCGTGCTTTCCGCATACGGCCGCATGATGGGCTCTCGACTTGACGATCTCATCATGCTCAGGGCCAACCTGTGGCTGCAGATGGAACAGGTGGGCGAATTCATTCAGGCGTTGAACCGTGCGGACAACGATCACATCATGCAGTTCAAGGCACAGGTCGAACGACTCGCACACCAGTTGGGCGTGATCAAGCACACTCCGGCACCGGCCCCAGCCGCAGGGTCGGCCGCCGCCTCGTCAACGAAGCCCGGTTTGCCTTCCACAATCACCGTCGGCACATTGTTGCAGGACGACCGTCATCAGGCACCCGCACAACCGCAGCAGTCCGACACCGGTACCGCGGCGGCCGAGGTCTCGGACGACACGCCCGATCCCGATCGCACCGGTTCCGCTGACATCGTGGCCGCTGGCGACGTGGATCTTACCCCGGAAGTCGAACCCGATGCTGACCGGACCGCCAATCACCCGCAAACGAATGTCTCCGGCATCGCAACCGGTACGGGATCGACCAAACCGCAGCCCTCACATGGCGCTTCCCATTCTTCGGTGACGATCACGCTGAAGGAGCTCCTCAGTATGAACGGGCATAGCGGCACGACGTCAACCGACGCTTCCCCTGCGTCTCAATCCGCCGCCCCGACCGACGATGCGGTGAATGACGATACTCCGGACAGTCTCGTTCAGTACGGAGCCTCGAGTGCCCAAACCACGGTGATTCCGCTGTTGGAGCGGGAAGAACGCGCTCTGCGCGATGCCCGTGCCGGGTTGGACGGGTATGACAGCGAGGGCAATCCGCTGGCCGAATCGTCCACATCATCCAAATAATGTCGTGTGCGGTGTTCCGCGCCACGCCGAGCGCGTAACACCGCACATGACGACGCAGACACGCGGCACAATAGAGTACAGAACCTCGGCCGGCGACGGCCACTTACCATGATGTTCGTCACAAAGACGGCAGAACAAGGAGCCTTATATGGATATCGAACTGGGCATTCAGAACGTGGCACGACCGGTGAACTTCAGCACCGACGAATCAGCCGACAATGTGAGCCAGGCCATCGCGCAGGCCGTGGCCGACAACGCGACGATCGATCTGACCGATGACAAGGGCCGTCGCATCATCGTGCCCGCCAAGGCACTCGGTTACGCGATCATCGGCTCCGAAACCAAGCACGCCGTCGGCTTCGGCACGCTGTGACCATGAATCGCGCATAAGCGGCCTTGGGCATTATCTCAAGGCCGCTTTTGTATTGCTGAATCACCGATATAGCGGAAGCACGCCGCGATGAACGATCTCTTCGACAGTGGCCTCGTCGGTGAGGTTCTCCCCCAGTTTGTTCGGTTTGCCTTTGCCATGCCAGTCAGACCCACCGGTGACCAGCAGCTGGTGCCGGCGGCAGATGGTGAGCAGCCGTTCTCGTTGCTCCGGTGAATTGCCACGGTGCCATACCTCCAGCCCGTCCAGTCCTTCGCTGATCAATGCCTCGATCTGGTCATCGGACAACAGTCTGCGGTTACGGCTCACATCACCGGCATGGGCGATCAGAATCACACCGCCCGCTCCCTTGACGGCGGCCACCACTTCATGAGAGGTCGGCGAAGGCGTGGGAATATAGTATTTGGATGAGGCGCTGACCGCATCCGCAAACGCTTCCGAACGAGTCCGATATACGCCGGCACTCACCAAAGCATCAGCGATGTGAGGCCGGCCAATGGTGGTTTTGCTACCCTCCTTGACTTGGGCGAGCACGGATTGCCAGGTAATCGGATAATCACGAGACAACAATTCGACCATGCGCTGCGTGCGTTGCAACCGTGCGGCTCGAGTATTGGCGAACAAGTCCGCGATGTGCTGATTCGTGGGATCATACTGGTAGCCGAGCATGTGCACGGAGACGTTCTCATCCGTGGCGGTGATCTCGGTGCCGCGGAGCAACGGCAAACCGACCCTATGAGCCGCGGCTTCGGCCTCCGGCCAGCCGGCGGTGGTGTCATGATCGGAAATGGCCACGCCCTTGAGTCCCAATGCCTTGGATTGTTCGGCCAACGTGGCCGGCGTTTCCGTGCCATCCGAGAAGGCGGTATGGCAGTGGATGTCCCACCCGACGGCGGGCGGTTCCAAAGGCATCACATATCCAGTCATACCTTCCATCGTAACCTCATTTCAGCATTCCCACGCAAGGCGCAGACAGGTCGTCACCTTCTGCCAACGGCCGAAACCAGACATTCGGCACCCAGCTGACAACCGCAGAGGCTAATCTGGAGCGCAGCGCTATCGAAAGGGACATGATGACTCGTAACACCGCAACCGACACATCATCCAGCACCACGAACACCACGCCGCTTGGCTTGGCGGAGGCACGACCGTTGATTGGATGGCGCCACAGTGCCACTTGGACATATCTCATCATGCTGATTGCCTCGGCAGTGGCGTTGGGGGCCTCGCTCATTCTGTCCGCTGAGACTTTGCAATTGGCTCGGCATCCGGAGTCCGCACTCGGCTGCGATCTGAACTCGGTGGTGTCCTGTTCGGCGGTGGCCCAGTCCTGGCAAGCGGAAATCGCGAAGTTCGGCGGGCTGAGCTATCCGAACGCGTTCTTCGGCATCGCCGCCGAATCGGTGTTCATTACCATCGCGGTGATCGGTTTGGCGCGTGTGAAGGTGCCGCGTTGGTTCGCGACCTGCACGTGGCTGGGCGGACTGGCCGCTTTGGCTTACTCGTACTGGCTGAGCACGCAGTCGCTGTTCGTGATTCACGCGCTGTGCCCGTGGTGCCTGACCCTGATGTTCTCCACCACCATCCAGTTCATGGCGTTGAGCCATGCGACCGTGGCCGTGCAGGGATTGCCGTCGCGTAAGGCTGTGGCGGCTGATGATAGCGACGGTGAGGCTGAGGTCGCGGCGGTGCCGGCCGGACTCAATAAGTATTACCGCCTCAACATCGACCTCATGGTCGACATACTGTGGATCGTGGCGATCGTGGTACTCATCATCGTCACCGAAGGCGCGGCCCTGTTCGCTGCCTGATTCCTTTACAACAAATCGATATCGGCGACCAGCGTGGCTGCTCCGGTCAGCTTTACGTCGCTGTCGGTGACGTCCACGCGCAGGGTGCCGCCACGTACGGTGATGTCCCAGTGGCTGATGCCGGTCTTGGCCCGCAGCACAATGCCTGTGGCGCACAGGCCGGTGCCGCAGGACAGGGTTTCGCCGCAGCCACGTTCGTTGACGCGCATCGTGGCTTCACCCACGCCGGTGCTCTGATCGATGTCGTCGACCCGCACGAATTCCACGTTCTGGTCGGATTCGATGACCGGAGCCACCACTGGTTTGGTGACCAAATCCAGTGATTCAACCACTGGCAGGGACGCGAAGGCATCCTCGATCACCGCGACCACATGCGGGTTGCCCATATCCACAAACGTACCGCGCGCCGAGCCCTCAGTGCCGGGGATGGTGACCTCGTAGGCGTCGGTTTCGCCGATCTTCCACTCCCCCATTTCGACCTGGAACACGTTGGCTCCGTACGGCCTCATATTGCCGCGTGGCGTCAGAATCTTGACGCCGGCACGGGTGCCGAGGCGGAACGGCTCGGTGGAGTCGGCCACCCCCTCACGCTGAGCGAACAAGGTGATGGCGCGTGTACCGTTGCCGCACATCTCCGCCAACGATCCATCCGCATTGCGATAGTCCATGAACCATTTCGCGCCCCCGGCCAGTACGTCCGAAAGCTGATCATCGCTTAAATCAGACACGAAATCAGGCCGTGTCAGGCGAATCAGGCCGTCACCGCCAATGCCGAAGTGACGGTCGCACAGGAATCGGACCTCATCGGCGGTAGGCTCGAATTTGCCGGACTTGTCGAGGTATACCACGAAATCATTGCCGGTTGCGTGTGTCTTGGTTACTCGTTGCGGAAGACTCATGGCTTTCAGAGTACTCTAGGGAGCGAAACAACACCGCAAAACAATCGGCTTTGTGATCGGTCGCGGCAACATACGGTTGCAGTCATGGCTATAGGGAGGATTCAGGCATGAGCTCTTCGGCTCCAATCGGCGTATTCGATTCGGGTCTTGGCGGTATTTCCGTGGCTCGCCAAATCGCCAAGGATATGCCGGCCGAGCATGTGCTGTATTTTGGTGATTCGGCCAACGCACCGTACGGCATCAAGACGCCTGAACAAGTGAGGGCCCTGAGTTTCGATATTGTCGAACGGTTCGTGCGTCAAGGCGTCAAGGCCGTGGTCATCGCATGCAACACCGCCACTTCCGCCGCGGTGAACGATTTGCGCGAACACTACGATATTCCGATCATCGGCATGGAGCCGGCCCTGAAAGTGGCGTGCGACCGTGGTGACGTGCCTTCCGACCCGCATCATATTCCCCAGAGGGTGATTGTGGCGGCCACTCCCCTGACCTTGCGTGAGCGGAAGTTCGCCAAACTGATGGATCGATTCGATTCCAACAACACGATTTTCAAGGAGCCTTGCCCCGACTTGGTGGAGATCGTGGAATCCGGGCGGCTCGGCGACCATGACCTGGTGATGCGCACGCTGCACGGCTACTTCGACCAGTACGACATGGAGCATATCGACTCGGTGGTGCTGGGCTGCACGCATTTCGTGTTCTACCGCGACTACTTCCGCGAGCTGCTGCCCGAACGGGCTGCTGTCATCGACGGCAATGAGGGTACCGTGCGCCATCTGGGCGTGGTGTTGGAGTCCCTGGGCAAACTGGCACCCGAAGACGCGACCGGCGGCGTGGAGCTCGCCAATTCCGATCCGTCCGAACGGATTGCCGAGTTGTCACGCAAATTGCTGAACGTATGAGCCGTTCTTGGCTCCCCTCTCTGAGGGAAGCCAAGGAAGAACCAGACAAATTCACAGCACACTGCCCATATCGTTGTCCGTGCAGCACGCGTAAGCTCATACCAGATTCAAGTGAACAGGGGGTTGGTATGACAAAGACGGCGATGATTGATGTCGGCGGCGGGTTCCGCGCGATTTTCGGCTGTGGTGTTATGGACCGCATGCTGGAGGACGGCATCGACGTGGATATGTGCTACGGCGTTTCCGCCGGCGCGGCCAATATGACCTCATTCATCGCACGCCAGCACGGCCGCAACCACACCTTCTACACCAAGTACGCCTTCCGCAAGGAGTACGCGAGTGCGGAAAGCTTCTTCAAGAACCACAACTTTGCCAACCTCGACTACATCTACGGCACGCTGAGCAATCACGATGGCGAGAATCCGTTGGATTTCGCGGCGTTCGAGGCCAATGAGACCGGGTTCACCGTGGTGGCCTGCAATGCCGAGGACGGCTCGACCAAGTACTTCGACAAATCGCGCGTGCGTTTTGATGATTTCGACATCATCAAGGCTTCGTCCGCCGTGCCGGTGGCCTGCGAGCCGTATGTGGTGGATGGTGTGCCGTATTTCGATGGCGGCATCGCCGATCCGGTGCCGGTGCAGAAGGCGCTGGAGGACGGCTACGATCGCGTGATTCTGATTCTGTCTCGCTTGCGTGACGAAGTGCGCAAGCAGCAGAAGGATTTGGCTCCGGCCCGCATCCTCGAACGCTCCCACCCCGCCGCGGCCGAGAAGCTGCGCATGCGCTACAAGACCTACAACGACGAACTCGAACTCGCCAAGCATTACGAGGCAGAAGGCCGCGTGCTGATTCTCGCCCCGGAAGACCTCTATGGCCTCAACACCCTAAAAAAGAACTTCGAGGGTCTGGAAATGATGTATCGCAAGGGATACGCGGCGGCCGAGGCCATTCCGGCATTCCTTCAGGCATAGCGATAGTGAAGTCCCTCGCTTGGAGGGACTTCACTATCGATGGATGGGGATTCGCAAACGGGGTGATTACTTCGTCTCGGAAGCGGTGAGCATGGCCTTGGTGACCTGCTCGTAGAGATCCTGATAACCGCCGGGCGTGGAGGCGGGCAGCACCACGGTCTTGGTGTTGTTCGATTCGGACAGCGAGCGCATCACGTCGAGGTACTGGTTGAACAGCACCACGTTGTTCACGTCGTTGATGTTCATGCCCACAGCCTGCAGACTCTTGATCTGGTCGACGATACCGTTGGCGATCTCGCGGCGGTAATTGGCCTGGCCCTCACCCTGCAAGCGAGTCTTCTCCGCATCGGCGGCGGCTTGGGTCTCGATCTGGATACGCTGGGCCTCGGCACGCTGACGGGTGGCTTCCTTTTCACGCTGGGCGGCATTGATGGAGTCCATCGCGTTCTTGACCTGTGGGCTCGGGTCGATGGCGGTGATCAGCGTCTTGACCACGGTGAAGCCGAAACGGCTCATTTCGGCGCCCACGGTCTTCTGCACGTCGAACGCCACATCGTCCTTGCGAGCAAAGGCATCATCCAAAGACAGTGCGGGGATAGCGGAACGCAGCGCGTCCTCCATGTAGGAGCGCAGCTGACCGGCCGGGTCACGCAGCTCGTAGTAGGCGGTGGCCACATCGTTCGGGTTCACGCGGAACTGGGTGGAGGCCACCACGGTGACGAACACATTGTCAAGAGTCTTGGTTTCCAGCTGCACGTTAAGCTGGTTGACACGCATGTTGGTTTTCATGGCGATGCGGTCCACGAACGGGATGCGGATATGGATGCCGGCGAACTGGACCTTAAGGAACTTGCCGAATCGCTCAATGATGTAGGCCTGCTGCTGCGGCACGACGAAGAGTGCGGCACTCAGCAGCACGATGAGTAGCACGATGATAATCAGCGGACCAGCAAAGAATACGGCCATGATGTTTTCCCTTCACCCACGTCGGAACCGCCCTCGGCCTCGACTCGTGATTTCCATCGTATCAGCGTTCAAAACAAAGCGGTAGACATCGTACGCATATGTGTACAACTGTTCACTATGTGTGCATGCTGGCTTCTTATAAAAAAGTGCGGCATCCAATCAGTATGCTGCGGCCATGCCTGAGCCGACAGCCACGGCGCCGATACCGTCCTCCAGCGCGGCAAGCCGCTTTTCCAGTGCATCGACAGTGGGATTGGCCACACGGGAGTACTCGAAGCCGTCGATGTCACCGCCCGCGAGCGCATCGCCGCGCGCCGCGTCACCCAGGTCGAATGCGGCCGAGGCATAGATTGGCGGCACAGCGGCACGGCCGTTATCCAGCGGCTCGTAGCCGGCGTGGATGGCTTGCGTTCGGAAATCAACGTCCATTAATCCTTCTTCCTCATGCCGCTCTATTGTGGCGGGCTCGACTCTATTCCCGAACTTAGCAAGTCATGGTACGCGACACCGGCACATCGGTATCGCAATTGTCAATGCGCGCTTATAAGCAATGGCTATAGAATATCCGCCGAATGCCGGAACACACCAAGCTGCCCAGCCCTCTTTCAGCACCTCGGCCGCAATATTACGCTGCCTCAAATAATTCAAAGCCGCGTCAATCCGTACCGGTTCACCATCGAAAATGGCCACGATGCCCCCTATCGGGGTATCCGCGACGATGTCGATATCTCCAAAGATTATGTTGACATCGATGCCGAACCCTTTAGTAATTTGCGACACCAACGCTTCAGAAACTTCCTTGGACACATATTGCATCCGGACCAATCGTTGACCTTCAGACAATCTCATCAAAAGGGAGTCATGGTTCTCTTTTCATATCTGGCGATAACGCATATCAAATCAGCAATCAGCGCAAAGACGCTCGGTCACTCCATCCGGATAACAACTTTGCCGTTTCGCCTAAGGTGTCGATGACATGGTCAACCGGTGCGTCAGAAAGAGCTTCAGCATAGTTCTCGATGCGATAGTCGAAATAACGATCGGCGCCCAGCGCGCTGCTCTCCGAAAGCACCGGGACGAACGCCGTCAGCATTCGTAACGCCTTGGGAGCGCTCAAACGCGCGGGGCTCATCACAGTGGCACGCGGAACCGGCGGTGCCGAACTTGCCCGCACCCCCCAAGGAAATCACTCTGCTCGATATCTATCAGGCAGTGGAATCCACGAACCTCGATGATGTGATCGGCATCCACGAGAGAGGAAATCACACATGCCCCGTGGCTCGGAATATCCACGACGTTCTCAAAGATGCGTATGCTCCAGTGGCCAAAGCCATGTCGGATTCCATGAGGGAAGTTACGCTTGCCAATATGCTTGCCGACTACCGAAATCGCATTGGGGTCAAAGCCCGGCAACTGGAACAGTAGTGGGCACCGAAGCGTAAGCCCCCTACTCTCTGATCCGCATAAACAGATAAGACGTGCGCCATCAAGACCGATCGATGACGCACGCCTTATGCAGCTCAGACCACGGATTCCTAGTCAGCCAGCAGCCCCAGCTCCTGCAGCTTGTTCCTGATATCCACTGCAGAGGGTTCCACTTGGAACGAGCCGTCATCGTACCGCACCACCGGAATGTGCATCTGGCCGCTGATCGCCACGGCACGGTCGGCGGCACCTTCCTCTTCCTCGATGTTGTGCCAAGTGTATGCCGCGCCCAGTTTGTCGAGAGTGTTCTTTGCCTGGCGGCAGTCGCCGCACCATGTGGCACCGTAGACGTCGATGGTCATATCAGGTCCTTTCTTTGTTCCGCCGCGCTTGACTTTTACGCGGTGCACTATCAAACCGTATTCATCGTAACGGGGATGCTGTGATATCGCGGTTGGCATAATGCGGGCGGTCCGCTTAACCACCCCAGTCGGCTACGCCGACAGCCCTCTGCCAGCGGAGGCGGAACCAGAGCATAAAAAAAGCGGCGCCGGTGTGGCACAACCGACGCCGCTCCCCAGGAGTAGAAAAATAGGCAGAAAAGTATTAGATCAGGCAAACACCCCCGAAGTCAGCTGTTGGAACACGTCGAAGTCGGCATGCCGATCGATGTAACGGGCGTAAGCGATATCGAACGCCTGGCCGAGATCTTCGATCAGATCGTTGGCGTCCTCGATGCCAACGGCGAGACGCACCAATTCATCGGTGATGCCGATCTTCAGACGCTCCTCGCGAGGCAGTTCGAAATGCGTCATACGACACGGCAGCTCGGCAAGAGACTCCACCGCACCCAACGACACAGCAAGACGGAACAGGTGCAGGTTGTTGAGCACGTCAGCCGGATCAACGCCAGGCACGACCTCGAAGCTCAACACGCCACCGACCCCCTTGAGACCTTTGGCAGCCAGACGCTGGTCGCCTGCGCCGGGCAGACCCGGGTAATGCACCGCCTTAACCAGCGGATGCACCAGCAGGTAGCGGGCGATGGCATTGGCATTCTCCTGCTGACGATCCATGCGAAGGGCCAGCGTCTGAATGCCGCGGCGCACCGCGTCGCACTCAGCAGGAGCCAACACACCACCCAAACGGTTCTGCGCGAAGTACACGCGGCTCGCCAGATCCTCACCGGAAACGACCACCAGACCGGCGTTCACATCAGAATGACCGGCCAGATACTTGGTGGCGGAGTGAATCACCACATCGGCACCCAAAGCAAGCGGCTTCTGCAGATACGGGGTCACGAACGTGTTATCCACAATCGAAAGCGCCCCGAAACGGTGGGCCACCGTGGAGATGGCGCGCACGTCGTTCACCTTGAGTAGAGGATTGGTCAGGGTTTCAAAGTAGACGGCTTGGGCAGGCACGATGCCGTTCGCGCGGTCGCCCTTGACGGCGGCCTCCAATGCTGCGATGTCCTGAGTGTCGACGGCCTCAACGATGATTCCCCAGCAAGTGAAGAACTCATTGAGCTGGGAATACGATCCGCCATAAATATTGTCACCGACCACGATGCGGTCGCCGGGCTTGAAAATGCTCAGCACCGCGTGGATCGCCGCGAGACCGGAGGCGAACGCAAAACCACGCGTTCCTTGCTCGAGCTGGGCGATCTGCTGTTCCAGGAAGTCACGTGTGGGATTGCCGCTGCGCGCATAGTCGTAACGGGGCATCGCGTCGACCCTCTCGAAAGCATATGTCGTTGAATTGTAGATCGGCGGGTTCACGGCTCCGGTGTTGTTGTCTCCAACCGGCAGTCCGTGGACGAGCTGAGTATTGAACCTGGTCATTGCGCACCCCCTTAAAGTGTTGCGTCATCTGCGCGAAGCCGTTCCCCGCGCGGCACGATTACGACCTTAACGCAAAACGCCGGCCCGAAGGCCGGCGTTGCTATATGTGTTGGTTATGGACGGGTATAATCAGACCTCTCCGTCCTGCAAGAATGGACGGCCTGACGACCGGCCCAACACACCTCGCCGCTGCCGCGGCTCGGCGTCGCCTACGGACAGTCCACCGGACTGTCCGTCAGACGGCTCCGCCTTCTACCACGATGTCATCGGGGTTGACTTCGTTGCCGTAGACCGGCTCCAGAGTCTCCTGGTAATCCTTGTGGAAGAAGTTGTCTTTGCCGAGCTTGACGATCTCGTCGTTCACGAAGTTCAGCAGTTCGGTGTTGCCCTTCTGCACTGCGGGCGCGATGGTGTCGTCGTCACCAAGGTGGGTGATGCCGACCTTGAAGCCCTTGTTGGACTTGGCCCAGGCGAGCACCTCGGTGTTGTCGGTGGAGAAGGCGTCACCACGGCCGTCCAGCAGCGCGTTGTAGGCATCGGCGTACTGGTCGTACTTCTGCAGCTTGACGTTCGGCGCGTTCTTCTCGAACCAGGTTTCGGCGGTGGTGCCCTTAGCGATGATCAGGGTCTTGCCGTCGAGCTGGCTGACATCGGTGATCTGGGCGCTCTCCGGGGAGACCACACCAAGCGCCACCTTCATGTACGGCTTGGCGAAGTCGACTTTCTCCTTGCGCTCATCGGTGACGGTGAAGTTAGCGAGCACCAGATCGACCTTGTTGGAGGTGAGCACGTCCACACGGGCAGCCGGGTCAACCGACGTGTATTCCGGATCCACACCCAGATCCTTGGCCAGCTGTTCGGCGAAGTAGACGTCATAGCCCTGGTACTTGCCGTCCTTGTCCACGTAGCCGAATGGCGCCTTGTCGGAGAAGACGGCAATCTTGATCTTGCCGCTCTTCTTGATCTCGTCGAGGCTGCGGGCCTTGGCATTGGCGCTGGAGCTGGTGCCAGTGTCAGAGGACTTCGCTTCGCTCGGGGTGCCTGCCGACGGACCGCATGCGGCCATGGACGCCGCCATTACCAATGCCGCGCCTGCGGCAATCAGTGCTTTGAATGATTTCCCAACCTTGATACTCATTGGGTTCTCCTTCTCTTGTTGTTATTGATATTTCTTCTCAAATACGTCGATATGACACAATCGAATCACTCGAATTCGAAGGTGTGCAGGAACTGCTGCGCACGTTCGGTTTGCGGGTGTTCGAAGAACGCCTGCGCATCATACGATTCCTCGACGATGTGCCCGCCGTCCAGCAAGATGATGTGGTCGGCGATGGCTCGCGCGAACTGCATTTCGTGGGTGACGATAAGCATCGTCTGCCCGGACTTGGCCAGTTCGAGCACCACGTCGAGCACTTCACGCACCATTTCGGGGTCGAGAGCCGCCGTAATCTCATCGAGCAGCAGTACTTCCGGGTGCAGAATCAGCGCACGGCAAATGGCCACACGCTGGCGCTGACCGCCGGACAATTCGTGCGGCCAAGAGTCCTTGCGATCGGCAAGTCCCACGCGGCCAAGCAACCGGATCGCTTCAGCCTCCACCTCGGACTTATCGCGTTTCTGCACGAGCACCGGCGCCATGGTGATGTTGCCGAGCACCGTTTTATTCGGGAACAAATCGTAGCTTTGGAACACCATGCCGATACGCGTGCGCAGTTCACTGGACCGGTCGGATCGTCCGGCTCGTTCCGTGCCAGGCTTGCCGGCATCGATCACCTGATTGTTGATGGAAATCGTGCCGCCCTGAATCGGTTCCAGACCGGCGATGGTGCGCAGCAGCGTCGACTTGCCCGAGCCGGAAGGACCCAGCACCACGAGCACCGAACCATGCTCCACCTTGAAGGAGATGTCATCCAGCACCGGCTTGTCGGCATTCGCATACTGTTTGACCAGATGATTCACCTCGAAACCCTTGCAGGTCGTTTCGGGTTCAGTCATTCGACCACCTCTTTTCCAGTCGGCGGGCCACAATGGACAGCGGCCAGCACACGATGAAGTACATAAAGAAAATCACGCCATAAATCCACAAGGTTCCGGTCGGGAACTGGAATCGGTTCGCGTCGATAATCTGCTGGCCGACCTTGATGACCTCGACCACACCGAGCAGCACGGCCAATGATGTCGTTTTGACGATACGTGTCGCCAAGTTTACGGATGCCGGCAGCATACGGCGAACAGCCTGCGGCAGAATCACCCGGGAGAAGGTCTGCCACGGGCTCAACCCCAGTACGTAGCTCGATTCGTACTGCACTTTGGGAATCGACTGCAATGCGCCACGCACCAGATCGCCCAGCTCGGCGCCTCCCCACAGGATGAACACCAGCACGCAGGCACCGGTGGCATCGAGATTCCAATCGAACCATCGAGCAAAACCGTAGTAGGCAAGGAACAGCAACGCCAGCTGAGGCATAATGCGGATGAAGTCGAGGTAGATGCGCATCGCGGCCCGGATCACGGGATTCTTCAGTGTCATCAACCAGCCCATCAACAGGCCGACCGGGATGGACGCGCCTACGGATACGCCGGCTATCCACACGGTGACCCACAGGCCTTGCAACAGACGTGGGAATACGCCTGGCTGGAGCAGTATTTCAGCGCCGCTCATAATCGAACCTCCGCTCCAACCATGTGCCGAAGATGGAAATCGGCAGCAGAATCACCAGATAGGCCACGACCAGCATGAACAACGACTCATAGGTGCTGTAATACATGCCGATCAGATCCTTGGCCATGTACATCACGTCGGCGAGCGCAATGGCGGAGACGACGCTCGATTCCTTAAACAGGAAGATCACATTGGCCACTACGCCGGGAATGGCGGTGGACACTGCTTGCGGCAGAATGACTCGGGTGATGGTTTGCGTGGAAGTCAGTCCCAGCACGTACGCGGTTTCGCGCTGCACGTTGGGCACCGCTTCCAATCCGCCGCGCATTGCCTCGGCCATGTAGGAACCGCCCAAGAATCCAAGGCCGACTATCGCGCAGGTTTCGGCGGACCATACTACGCCGAGTTTGGGCAGGCCGAAGTACAGAAAGTACAGCTGTACCAGCAATGGCGTATTGCGGCTAAGTTCGATGTAGATTCTCACGATTTGCCGGGCGACCGGGATACGCGCGATTTCCACGCCAGCGCAGACCAGACCCACCGCGATGGCAAGCAATATGCCAAACACGGATATGAATAAGGTCATCAATGTGCCGTTGACGAAGAAAGGCGCGTAACGCTGCACGAACGACCAATCGAATGTCATTGGACGCGCTCCCTCCTTTGCTTCTCGTTTCTTCTCCTGCGCATAAACGGTCTTAGCCACCCATGTACGATTTCGGGGGCCGAACATACCTGTCCCCCCTGCCGTGTCATCGTAGAGTATCAGAACACGTGGCACGGCCGCTGCGCTATACGCATTACTTATGGGACGTTACTCGATGGGCGAACATCAGGGCATTATTGTCGCCCAAACGGTGGATACACTGAGGCTATGAAGATCACCAAAGCTCTGACCCGTTTGACCGGTCCCGAAACCGCTCCGGTGTTCGTGCTGTTGCACGGCTGGGGTTCCAATGAATACGATTTGCCCGATCTGCTGAACTATTGCGGTGCCGGTTCGGCTGATTATGCCAGTTTGCAGGCACCCATCGCCTATGGCATGGGATATACATGGTTCGGTGCGTGGGCGCATGAAGGTGTGCCGGAGGGCGAATCATTAGACAAGCAGGCGACTGAAGCCGCCCAAGCCATTGATGCATGGGTTGCGGAGCATATTCCCGCCACTCGGCCGGTGGTTGCCATGGGATTCTCGCAGGGCGGCCTCTTGGCCGCGCATCTTTTGCGATGCAATCCGCAACGGTATGCGGCAGCGGTCTCCTGCTCCGGCTGGTTGGCTCCGGGGCCGGTCTCTGGAGACGCCGAGCTGGCTGCGTTGAAGCCGCCGGTGTTCTACGGGCATGGTGCTGCAGACGACATCTTCCCGAAAGCCGATGTGACGGCGATGGGTGAGTTCTGGCACGAGCACGGCACGTTGACCGAACAAGTGTATCCGGGCATGGCCCATTCCATTAATATGCCGGAAATGCGCGATATTCAACGGTTCTTGGAGACCAACGGATTCATTCGGCCGCAGATTTGGTAGTCACCACCTCACATGGCGTAGTCTACGTGGGCGAATTCAGGGACCTTATACCATTTGACGGGGTAGCCGGCACCGTGGGCGCAGAAGACCGAGTCGGGGGTGTTGTCCAGATCTGCTTCGGGATCGTAAGCGGCGGCTGCGATGATCTGTTCGGCGTCATGGCATGGCTTGTAGCCGCCGAAAGTGGCGGAGAAACGGCCATGGCCGTGCGTGTACTGGTTCACGTCCATCGCATAGTCGCGCATCTCGGACACCGGCGCCTCGCCTTCGATCACGGCGTATTCGCCATCGGTGACCGGGGATTCGAAGGTGCCGGCCATGCGCTGGATGTCGCTCATGGCACGGCCGATCATGTCTGCTGGCACTTCGAGCCGGAACCGGTACCACGGTTCCAGCAGTCGGCAGTTGCCCTCCCCTGCGGTGTCCGGACGGCTCTCGACCGGCGTCTCGGGCCGGCCACTGACTCCAGCTCTGGCTTCCATAAGCCCCTGACGAATCGCACGATAGGTGGCTTGGCGGAAGTCGCCGCCTTCGGTATGCTTCAGATGCGCGCGGCCAGCCACCAAAGTCATCTTGATATCGGTGAGCGGCGCGCCAACGAGCACACCGAGATGCTCACGCTCGGTCAGATGGGTCAGAATCAGCCGTTGCCAATTGCGGTCCAAATCGTTTTCGGACAGGGCCGAGGCCACAGTGACTCCGCTGCCCGGCTCCCCTGGTTCCAGCAGGATATGTGCTTCGGCATAATGACGGAGCGGCTCGAAATGACCTGCGCCTTCGATTGGCGCAGTGATGGTCTCACGGTACAGGATGGAGCCGGGGCCAAACGACACATCCAGACCGAACCGGTCGTGCAGGGTCTGCTGGATGATCTCCAGCTGGACTGCGCCCATCAATTGCACATGAATCTCGGCCAGCCGTTCCACCCACACCACATGCAACAACGGGTCTTCGTCTTCCAGCTCACGCAATGCGGTGATGACCTTATGCAAGGTCAGATCATCGAACTGGGGACGGGCCGGCGAGCTATTGTCCGCCGCGGTCTGGCGAGCGGTGTCGTTCTCCTCATTGCGGCCGGTTCCCGACTTGGCGGCATCATGCTCGGCATCGTCCTGATTCACGCTGTTATGGCCGGCGCCACCGCGTTTGGCCGCTCCCGAGGTGCCGGCCGTATCGGATTCCGCTCCGGCGGGCAACACCGTGTAGGTCAACACGGGTTGCAGCGACGGTGATTCGGCGTCCGGTTCCGCTCCCAGCCCTTCGCCGGGGAAGGTCCGCGTCAGTCCGGTCACCGCACACACCGATCCGGCAGGCACCTCGGTGACCGTCTCGAATTTGGCGCCATTGTAGACGCGCACCTGATCGACTTTCTCGGACCATACCGTGCCATCATCCCCCTGTACCGGCGACGGTGCTGATGACGCCGCAGCGCACGAGGATGAAGAGACGATCTCCTTGGCTTTGAGCGCACCACCGGTGACGCGCAGCCACGTCATACGGTTGTGCTGGCCGTCGTGGGCGATTTTGAACACGCGTGCGGCGAAGGCGGCCGGCCATTCACGTTCGCGGGTGAACGTCTCCAGCCCGTCCAGGAATTCCTCGACCCCTTCGAGTTTCAATGCCGAGCCGAAATATACGGGGAACAGTTCGCGTACGGCGATCATCGCTCGCAATCTGCCCACGGACAGCGCGCCATGTTCCAGATAGTCGTTCATCGCCTCCTCGTCCAGGGTGGCAATGTCTTCGGCGAACGCGTCCAACGGTACCGCGCTGCCCTCAGTGGACTGCTCCATTGCCGGCAGCGGATATATCGCATCGCTCAGGCGTTTGCGCAACTGTGCCAGAATGGCCTCGCGGTCGAATCCGGCGGCGTCGCACTTGTTGACGAAGATGAACGTCGGCACACCGTATCTGGCCAGCAGACGCCATAGTGTCTCGGTATGGCCTTGCACGCCATCCGTGCCGGAGACCACAAGAATCGCGTAATCAAGCACACGCAGCACACGTTCGGTTTCGGCTGCGAAGTCCACGTGCCCCGGCGTATCCAGCAAGGTCAGGCGCAGGTCGCCGTGTTCCACCAATGCCTGGTGCGCGAAAATCGTGATGCCTCGCGCCTTCTCCAAGGAATTGGTGTCCAGAAACGCATCGCCGTGATCCACTCGCCCCAATTTGCGGATCTCACCGGTACGGTAGAGCAGAGCCTCGGACAGCGTGGTCTTGCCCGCGTCCACATGCGCCACGATGCCTGCCACTATCTGTTTCATCAGCTGTGCTCCCTTCCCGATGCGCCGCGCAATTGCCGGCCGCCTAACCAATATATCCGAGAAAATCCGGGAGGGAAAAATTGTACCGACAGACCGGGCTGCCGGTACAATAAGTCACCGAACACCGACTGATATGAGGAGCCTCCGTGACCACTTCCGGCATTACCGTTTTCGGCCAACCATCCCAGCCCAATCATGGTGCCGGCGGGCGAATCGCCATGGACGATGCCGTCTTCCCCACCGATTATGTGGCGCTGGATTTGGAGACCACCGGCTTTTACCCGAACAGTTGCGCCATCACGGAAATCGGTGCCGTGCGCGTGCGGGAGGGGCATATCGTCGATCAATTCCAGCAGCTGGTGAATCCCTTGCGGCCGATTCCGCGTCAGATCACCACGCTGACCGGCATCACCGATGCGATGGTGGCCGATCTCGATCCGATTGACGAGGTGCTTCCCCGATTCATCGCATGGCTCGCTACCCCGGCTGCCGGTCCCGCCGTTGAGCCGATTGTCGGCCATAACGTCAGCTTCGATCTGCGATTCCTGGATTACAACACCCGGCATATCGCCGGCTGCGGCTTTGCCTGCGCGGATTATGACACGATGCAGATCAGCCGCGCCCTGTTCCCCGCGCAGCGGCATCACCGTCTGGCCGACCTGATCGTACGCTTCGGCATCGCGGACAATGAGGAGCACCGCGCATTAAGCGATGCCATCCAAACCCAGCAGTGCTTCGAATGGATGCGGCATTACGTCACCGAGCATCACGAAACCGAAGCAATCCGCTGGAAGCAGGCGCCGGCCAAAAACAGCGCCGAAATCCTCCACCAGCAGTTGGTGGTAAAGAGGTAGTTTACAGCCCGTATTCCTTGGCGATGACGGACCAGAGGTCGGCAGCGGCCTGATCGACGGTTTCGTTGACGATGGTGACGTCGAATTCGCTTTCGGCGGCGAGCTCCACCTTGGCGGTCTCCAAGCGACGGGCCTGCTGTTCGGCGGTTTCGGTGCCGCGGCCGATCAGGCGGCGCTCGAGCTCTTCGAAGCTTGGCGGCGCGATGAACACGTACACCACTTCGAGGTCGAGCTCGGCGGCGCGCTGCTTGACGCGGCGGGCACCCTGCAGGTCGATTTCCAGAATCGTGGGCACACCGGCGGCCAGATGTTCCTCCACAGGCTTGAGCAATGTACCGTAGTGGGCCATGCCGTGCACCACGGCGGTTTCCAGGAACTCACCGGCCGCTTCGCGGGCCAGGAACTCGTCTTCAGTAAGGAACCAATAGTTGACGCCATCAACCTCGCCCGGGCGCGGAGCGCGTGTGGTGGCGGAGACGGACACCCACACTTCGGGGTGGTCGGCGCGCAGCTTGGCTTCCACGGTGCCCTTACCTACTGCGGTGGGGCCAGTCAGGACGATTAGACGGCCAGCATGGGTGTTTTCAGTCATGGGTTCCTCCGGAGATGATGTGGTGTGCAGCGATTATGAATCCAATGTGGTAACGGCTCACCGGCGAGATGACCGGTAACTGCTACAGCCCCGACGAACAGGGAAGAATATGAATCGTGATGCGACGTACGCGATGAGATAGACACGTACGCATGCCGCGACATCTGATTCCGTTCTGATTACTGGTTTTCCGAGCCTTCGACAGTGGCTTCCATCAGCGCCTGACGTACGTCAAGCGCAATCGACTCGGTGGCTTGGCTCAGTGCGGCGATATCCGGCCCATGCGAGGCGATGAAGCGGGACACGGTGACCAGCACGTTGCCGCGCGTACCGCGGAACACGGTTTTCAGATCCTTGGCCTCGGCACCCTGCCAACCGTAACCGGGGGAAAGAATCGGACCGGTGAACTTGGAGGGGTCCACGCCGGAATCCTGCATCCATTGGCCGATGGTGGCACCGATGATCAGACCAACCGAGCCCATGCCTTCGATATCCACGTTATGCTTCTGCGCGGTGGAGGCGATGCCGTAGGCCACGGTACGTCCCTTGTAATCGCCGCTCTGGCGCAACGCGGTCTGCAGACTCATGCCTTCCGGGTTGGAGGTCAGGGAGGCGATGAACACGCCGCGTCCGTTTTCCAGCGCTTCGGTAATCAGGCCGTTCAACGAACGCGCGCCATAGTACGGCAGCAGCGTGATGGCGTCGGCCAGCAACGGTGCACCGGGCTTGAAATAGGCGTCTGCGATGGCGGAAATCGTGGTGGACAGGCCGCCGCGCAGGCAATCGACGATGGTGATGACGCCCATTTGTCGTGCCGCGTAGAGCACGCGCTCGAGCGCTTCGAAACCTTTGGCTCCGTAGCGCTCGAACATCGGCGTCTGGAATTTGACTGCTGCGGCGCGCCCGTTGGCGGCCTGCAGCATACGCATGGAGAAGAGTTCGGCGCCTTCGGCGTCGACGTTGTATCCCCAGTCGGTGAGGAGCTTGCGATGCGGGTCAATGCCCACACACAGCGGCCCGTATTTGGCCATTGAATTGCTTAATCGCAGACCGAAATCCGAACGTTGTGCCTGCAATTCCTCACTGCTGAGTGTAGTCATCAGAACTCCCGTCGCTCCAATTCGAACAGCTGCTTCGAATGCTCCTGAATGCTCATGATCTGATAATCATTATGCTTCACGGCCTCGATAGCGAGCAGTGCGGCCTGGAACTCGGTGATGGTGGTGAACTGCGGCAGATCGGCGGCAATGGCGGCGGCACGGATGGAGTAGCCGTCGGAACGGGAGCCGCGCGAGTTCGGCGTGTTGAGGATCATGTCGATCTTGCCTTCCTCGATGAGCTGAACCACGTTCTTGCCCACGGATCCGGCAGCGTGATGCACCTCGACCGGGGCTTCCGGATCGGTGTCCACGCGGGTGCTGATCTTGTCCACGATGTTCGACTCGATGCCGTAACGGCGAAGCACGGAGGCGGTGCCCTCGGTGGCCCAGAGCTTGAATCCAAGCTCCTCGAGACGAACGGCGATCAACGGCAGCTGACGCTTGTCGGTGTCGTTCACGGAGATGAACACGTTGCCGTGGGTCGGCAGGCCACCGTCGTAGGCGGCGAGCTGGCTCTTGGCGAAGGCGTGCGGGAAGTCACGGTCGAAGCCCATGACCTCACCGGTGGAACGCATCTCAGGTCCGAGCAGGATGTCGACGGTCTTGCCCACCGGGGTGCGGAAGCGCTTGAACGGCAGCACGGATTCCTTGACCGCGACCTGCTGGCCGGGGTGGATGTCGCCGCCGTCGCCCTTAGGCAGCAGCAGACCGTTGGCACGCTGATCGGCGATGGTTTCGCCGGCCATGATGCGGGCAGCGGCCTTGGCCAGTGCCACGCCGGTGGCCTTGGAGGCGAACGGCACGGTACGGGAGGCGCGCGGGTTGGCTTCGATCACGTACAGCGTGTTGGCCATGAAGGCGTACTGCACGTTGATCAGGCCCTGCACATGGCAGCCCTTGGCGATGGCGTAGGTGCCTTCACGCAGGCGACGAATCTGGTCGTCGGACAGGGTGGACGGAGGCAGGGTGCAGGCGGCGTCACCGGAGTGGACACCGGCCTCCTCGACGTGCTCCATAATGCCGCCGATGTATAGTTCCTCGCCGTCGAACAGTGCGTCGACATCGATTTCGATGGCGTCTTGCAGGAACTTGTCGATGAGCAGCGGGGAAGGCAGGCGGCCGGAGACCACGGTATCGGCCTTGGCCTCGGCAAGTGCGCGGTCCACGTACTTGTTGAGCTGCTTGTCATCGTAGACGATTTCCATGCCACGGCCGCCGAGCACGTAGCTCGGGCGCACGAGCACCGGGTAACCGATGCGGTGGGCGGCTTCCTTGGCCTCTTCGAGGCTCAGGGCGGTGCCGTAACGCGGGGCGTTCATCTCCGCCTTCTTGAGCACTTCGCCGAACAGCTCACGGTTCTCGGCCAAGTCGATGGATTCCGGGGTGGTGCCGAGAATCGGCACGCCGGCGGCCTTCAGACGCGCGGCCAAGGACAGCGGGGTCTGGCCGCCGAGCTGGACGATGACGCCCTTGACCGGGCCCATCTTCTTCTCGGCCTCGTAGATCTCGAGCACGTCCTCGAAGGTGAGCGGCTCGAAGTAGAGGCGATCGGACATGTCGTAATCGGTGGACACGGTCTCCGGGTTGCAGTTGACCATGATGGTGTCATAGTCCTTGCCAAGCTCCTGCACGGCGTGCACGCACGTGTAGTCGAACTCGATGCCCTGACCGATGCGGTTCGGGCCGGAGCCGAGGATGATCACAGCCTCGCGTTCGCGCGGGCGCAGCTCGGTTTCGTCGGCGTAGCAGCTGTAGTAGTACGGCGTGGCGGCGTCGAACTCGGCGGCGCAGGTGTCGACGGTCTTGTAGACCGGGCGCAGACCGTAGGTCCAGCGCAGTTCGCGGATGGTGTTCTCGCCTTCATCGCCCAAACCACGCAGGTGGGCCACCTGCACGTCGGACAGACCGGCGAGCTTGGCCTTCTTGAGCAGCCTCGGGGTGAGGGTTTCGGCCTCGCGCACCGTCATGGCGGTCTCATTGATGAGGAAGATCTGCTTCAGGAACCACGGGTCGATCTTGGTGGCCGCGAACACCTGCTCCAACGTGGCACCGCCCCAGATGGCGCGCATGAGCTGCAGGTAACGGTGTTCGGTCGGGGTGTGGATGGCCTCAAGCAGTTCGGCCACTTCTTCGGCGGACGGCTTCTCGCCATCCCAATTGAAGCCCATGTGGCGCTTGTCGATGGAGCGCATGGCCTTGCCGAGGGACTCCTGGAAGTTGCCGGCCAGGGCCATGGCCTCGCCCACGGACTTCATGGAGGTGGTCAGGGTGGGGTCGGCGCCCGGGAACTTCTCGAAAGCGAAGCGCGGCACCTTGGTGACCACGTAGTCGATGGTCGGCTCGAAGGAGGCCGGCGTGGACTGGGTGATGTCGTTGCGAATCTCGTCGAGCGTGTAGCCGAGGGCCAGCTTGGTGGCGATCTTGGCGATCGGGAAGCCGGTGGCCTTGGAGGCCAGTGCGGAGGAACGGGAGACGCGCGGGTTCATCTCGATGACGATGATGCGGCCGGTGTCCGGATGAACAGCGAACTGGATGTTGCAGCCGCCGGTGTCCACGCCCACGCCACGGATGATGGCGATGCCGATGTCACGCAGCTTCTGGTATTCGCGGTCGGTCAGGGTGAAGCAGGGGGCCACGGTGATGGAGTCACCGGTGTGCACGCCGACCGGGTCGACGTTCTCGATCGGGCAGACGACCACGACGTTGTCGTTGCGGTCGCGCATGAGCTCGAGCTCGAATTCCTTCCAACCCTCGATGCCCTCTTCGATCAGGACTTCGTCGGTGGGCGAGTAATGGATGCCGGCGCCGGCGATGCGGTGCAGCTCCTCCTCGTTGTGGGCGATGCCGGAGCCCAGGCCGCCCATGGTGAAGCTCGGGCGCACGACCAGCGGGTAGCCGAACTTCTCGGCGATCTTGTCGACTTCCTCGATGCTGTGGGCGATGTCGGAGCGGGCGGATTCGGCGCCGGCCTCGTCAACGACCTTCTTGAACAGTTCACGGTCCTCGCCACGGTCGATGGCTTCCAGGGAAGCACCGATCAGTTCGACGTTGTACTTCTCCAGGACGCCGGCCTCGCCCAGCGCCATGGCGGCGTTGAGCGCGGTCTGGCCGCCCAAGGTGGGCAGGAGCGCGTCGGGGCGTTCCTTGGCGATGATCTGCTCGAGGATCGGGGTGGCGATCGGCTCGATGTAGGTGGCGTCAGCCATCTCCGGGTCGGTCATGATGGTGGCCGGGTTGGAGTTGACGAGGATGACGCGGATGCCTTCCTCACGAAGGACGCGGCATGCCTGGGTGCCCGAGTAATCGAACTCCGCAGCCTGACCGATCACGATCGGGCCGGAGCCGATGACCATCACGGATTTGATGTCGGTGCGCTTCGGCATATCACTTACCTTCCTTGGAGTTGTTCTTCATAAGTTCGCAGAAACGGTCGAACAGGTAGGCCGCATCGTGCGGGCCTGCTGCGGCCTCCGGGTGGTACTGCACGGAGAATGCGGGGATGTCCACGCACTGCAGGCCTTCGACCACGTCGTCGTTCAGATCGATGTGGGAGACGAACACCTTGCCGTACTTGCCGTTTTCAAACGGCGCGTCGACCTGCTTGCCGATCGGGGCGTCGACCGCGAAGCCGTGGTTGTGGGCGGTGACCTCGACCTTGCCGGTGGTCAGATCCTTGACCGGCTGGTTGATGCCGCGGTGGCCGAACTTGAGCTTGTAGGTGCCGAAGCCGAGTGCGCGGCCGAGCAGCTGGTTGCCAAAGCAGATGCCGAAGAACGGGTAGCCGGCGTCAAGTACCTGGCGCAGCAGCTCGATTTCGGGACCGGCCTGTTCCGGGTCGCCCGGACCGTTGGAGAAGAAGACGCCGTCCGGGTTCAGGTTCTCGATTTCGGCGAAGGTGATGGTGGAGGGCACCACGTGCACGCGGCAGCCGCGTTCGGCCATGCGGTGCGGGGTCATGCCCTTGATACCGAGGTCCACAGCGGCCACGGTGTACAGCGGCTCCTTGCCTTCGTACTCGCCGCACGGTTCGATGGTGTAGGTCTCCTTGGTGGACACCTCGTCGTACAGGCTCAGACCCTGCATCTGCGGGGTGTTCTTGACGTCTTCGAGCAGCTGCTCGATGGTCTTGAGCGCGCCGGTGGCCTGATCGGTCAGGGCGTCGCCGGAGAAGATGCCGGCGCGCATCACGCCTGCGGAACGCAGGTGGCGCACCAGCTTGCGGGTGTCGATGTGGCTCAGGCCGACGATGCCGTTCTTGGCGAGGTCGTCGTCCAGGCTGCCTTCGGCACGCCAGTTGCTCACGTTCGGAGAGGGATCACGCACAATGTATCCGGCAACCCAGATGCGGGAGGACTCAGGGTCTTCGCTGTTGACGCCGGTATCGCCGATGTGCGGGAACGTCTGCACAACGATCTGGCGATCGTAGCTCGGATCGGTGAGCGTCTCCTGGTATCCGGTCATACCGGTGGCGAAGACGATCTCACCGGTCGTCTCGCCGAGGGCGCCGTATGGCTCCCCCACATATACCTGTCCGTCTTCCAAAACGAGGACTGCATCGTCCTTGTCATACATCGGAATTGCGATGGTCCCGGACTCGTTCTGGCTCACCAAAACCCCCTTATGTTTTTCGGGTATTCGTACCAAGGTTAACGGCCAGCGCAGACTCACACGCCGTTGGACGCAAAGTCTCACCCCCGCTGGCGGGGCTGTCGGCAAGGTGCCGACTTGAGAATGTACGGCGGCACAAGTGTCCGCCCATGAAAAAGCCTCCCGAATGGGGAGGCTGAACAACAAATGACTAATCGACCGTCGGCTGAATCTCAGCGGACGGGGCAGCAGGCTCGTCGGATGCACCGGACGAATCGGGCGAATCGGAAACATCGCCCTCATCGGTCGGCTCGGATGCGGCGGCAGCGGAATCGGACGATTCCTCATCGGCCTCTTCTGCCACGGACTCCGGTGCCGGTGCTGCATTCTTGGCGGTGCACACCGCAGACAGCAGGCCATGGATGAAAGCGGGCGAATCGTCATCGCACAGGGTCTTGGCCAATGCCAGAGCCTCGTCGATGGCGACCTTGTCCGGCACATCATCGGTGAACAGAATCTCCCAAGCGGCGATACGCAGAATGTTGCGATCGACCACGCCCATACGGCGGACCTTCCAACCCGTGGAGTGTTCGTCCAGGGTCATGTCGATCTGACGACGGTGCTCGGCCACGCCCTTGACGATTTCAATGGCATAGTCGGGAAGCGGGGTCTGGGCACCGGGATGTGCGATGCGCTCGTCAAGCAGGGAGAGAATATCCTGGCTTTTTTCGTCGGCTTCGTACAGGGTGTTCAGAGCCCTTTTGCGCGCGGTGGAACGTGCCATACTGCTGCTGTCCTAGTCCTTTATACGGTCGGTCGTCTGTTGAGGATGCGGAGATCAGTTGTTCTCGCGGCCGGTGTAGGAACCGTCCTCGGTGTTGATCTTGACGCGGTCGCCCTCATTGATGAACAGCGGGACCTGAATCTCGGCTCCGGTCTCAACGGTGGCCGGCTTGGTGCCGGCGTTGGAGCGGTTGCCCTGCAGGCCCGGCTCGGTGTGGGTGATGGTCAGGACCACGGAGCCCGGCAGATCGACGCTCAGCGGGGTGCCGTCGTGGAAGGAGACCAGGCAGTCGGTGCCTTCGAGCAGGAACTTGGCCTTGTCGCCCAGAAGGGTCTTCGGAACCATGATCTGATCGTAGGTGGTCATGTCCATGAACACGAAGTTGTCACCGTCCTCGTAGGAGTACTGGAGAGTGCGGTTGTCCACGGTCTCGAATTCCATCTTCATGCCCGCGTTGAAGGTCTTGTCGACGATCTTGCCGGAGAGCACGTTCTTGATGGTGGTGCGCACGAAGGCGGGGCCCTTGCCCGGCTTGACGTGCTGGAACTTCATGACGGTCCACAGCTGCCCGTCGAGGTTCAGGACGGATCCGTTCTTGATGTCGTTAGTAGTCTGTGCCACGTTATTCACCTATTTCAAATTCAAACTAGCTTAGGCAAAGCCCAAAAATTGCCTCGGCTATTATGCCACACCGGGTATACAGGAAGTGAACGCTGGGGTTTCCCATGTGCCCCCGGCTAGACTGGATGAATATGCGATCCTTCTTCGAAGCCATATCCGTGTCCTGCGTCATCCCCGCGCAATCGCCGGCGGACGACGAACGCACGGTGTTCGAGAACCTGTCCTTTGCTGTGGAGCGCGGCGAGATCGTCGATCTGGTGGGACCGTCCGGCTCCGGCAAGTCGAGTCTGTTGACCGCGTGCGCCCGGCTCAACCCGCATGCGCACGGCGCGTTCGCCCTTGAAGGCAAGGGCAGCGGCGAGTTCACGCCGCAGCAGTGGCGGCGGGATGTCGCCTACCTGCCGCAGAAGCCGATTCTGACGGGCAAGAACGTGGCCGAGGCGATCCGCCTGCCCTGGACGCTCGCGATTCGCGGCAAGGGCGGCAAGGGCGAGCATCTGCTGCCCGACGAGCGCATCCGCACGACGTTGGACGCGATGGGCTGCGAGGACATCGATCTGGAGCGCGCCCCGCACGACCTGTCCGGCGGCCAGGCGGCCCGCGTGGCCCTGGCCCGCACACTGCTCACCGATCCGAAGGTGCTGCTGGCCGACGAGGTAGATGCCGGTCTCGACGACGACAACGCGGCCAAGGTGGCTACAATCATGGCGGACGCGGCCGCACACGGCATGGCGATCATCCGCATCCGCCACCGTCCGCCGGACGGACGGGCCACCCGCACGCTGACACTGGACAAGGGGCGGCTGACCGAACACGAGATGACGGATCCGGCGGCGCAGGACGCGAACGCGGTGTCTGCCGGCGCCGATGAAAATGAGGAGACGCAGGCATGAGCGGCGATCTGGGCAATTCCTACAACATCGATATCTGGGGTCTGCTCATCGCGCTGGGCATGGTGGCCGTGGCGGCCATCATCAGCGAACTGATGCACATGGGCATCGGCAAGACCCTGATGTGGTCATCGTGCCGCGCATTGGTGCAGCTGTGCGCCATGGGCTTCATCATCGGCTACGTGATCCGGTCGAACAGCGTATGGATGGTGTTCGCCCTGATGGCGGTCATGCTGGTGGCGGCCGTGCAGATCGTGATGTCCCGCGCACGCGGCATCCCCAAGGGCCTTGCCGGGCCGATCTTCCTGAGCCTGGTCATCACCATGCTGCTGATGCTGGCGCTGGTCACCGAGCTCATCGTGCGCCCGCACCCGTGGTACGCGCCCCAGCTGGTGGTGCCCCTGACCGGCATGCTGCTGGGCAACACCGTAACCGCCTTGGCGGTGGGATTGAGCCGTTTCTACGAGAGCATGGAGGAGCGGCGTGACGAGGTGGATATGATGCTGGCGCTGGGAGCGACCCCATGGGAGTCGGCCCGCCCGTCCATCGTCTCGTCGATTCGCCTGGGCCTGCTGCCCACCACCGCCTCGCTGGCGTCCAGCGGCATCGTGACGATCCCGGGCATGATGGCCGGTCAGGTGATCGCCGGCGGCGACCCGCTCAACGCCGCCAAGTACCAGTTCGTGGTCCTCGACGCCATCGCCGCGCTGACCCTGCTGGCCGACGGCCTGATCATGGTCATGATCTACCGCACCTGCTTCACCGCCGACGACCAATACCGCCCGCCCGAAGCGCGCTAATCAGCTAAGCTCCCTCTGATAAGCTCCCTCTGACGAGGGAGCTGTCGAACGCAACGAGACTGAGCGAGAGACCACCCTACGCGATGGTGACCAGCGTGCCGTCCGGCACCTGGTCATAGAACCATTGCGCGTCGGCCACAGTCAGGCGCACGCAGCCGTGCGAGGCGGGCTGGCCGAGTTTGGCACCCTCCTCCGGCAGATAGTCGCCGAAGGCCTCGCCGGTCGGCACCGAGTGGAACAGGTACGAACCGTAGAACTGCACCCAATAGTCGGCGCCCATGCCTTCTTCGGCATTGTAGAAGTGTTCGCCGCGTGTATCGATGGTGTACGAGCCGTGCGGGGTGGCGTCGTCGACGCCGGTACTGGCGATCATCGTATAAATGGTCTGGCCACCGGACTTGACGTACACCCGTTGTTTGGCGAGACTGACCTCCACGCTCAGGTCGGAGTACTGGGATAGGTCGGGCTGTTTGCCGGTCGGCCCCTTCCAGTCCACGCTTTGCGCGGCTTTGTCATCGCCGTTCTGCGTGTTCTGCGTCTTCCGCGACCCGCCCTGTTTGCCGCTATCGGGAACCTGCTTGCGGGTAACGGCCGTGGGCTCGTTCGCCGCTGCGGTTGCGGCGGCGGATGCGGTGTCGGCTCGCGGCCAGCTGCGCTGCGCCGCCGCGGTCTCGACTCCGGCGCCGATCAGGCAGAACAGGATACAGCAGGCGACCACTCCGCGCCGAATCGCGTAGACCCGATCGTGACTCCAATTCACGTTCAACGTCGGCAGCCTCACCATATGCCTCTTCTCACCACAAAGACCATTCGGGTCGATTGTAAACAGGCATTGCGACGCCCTACGCCTCGGTTTCAGCCGTGATCTCGACTGCAGGAACGGCATCGTCCGGGGAATCTTCGCCCGACGCCGGCACCGTCCAGCGCCGCCGCAGCAGCATCCACAGGCCGATGAAGCACAGGAGCCCACCGGTACGGTGGTAGACACTCATCTCCTGAGTGAGTCGCTGCACGCGGTCGGCAATCTGGCGCGTACGGGTATGCGATTTGACGATGGAGAAACGTGAGACGCACAGCATCGCGTAGTACACGGCGCTCACGATGAACAGCACGGACATCGTCCACAATCCCATCGCCAGTTTGACGATGGCCATAATGCCGCCGAGCGTTGTGGAGAAGGCGACGGCCAGTGCGACTTTGTCGTTGTTTTCCATGGCGCCCAGGATGTT
The DNA here is from genome assembly GCF_000196555.1 of Bifidobacterium longum subsp. longum JCM 1217. Taxonomy (NCBI): domain Bacteria; kingdom Bacillati; phylum Actinomycetota; class Actinomycetes; order Bifidobacteriales; family Bifidobacteriaceae; genus Bifidobacterium; species Bifidobacterium longum. Next base: position 1,636,087 of record NC_015067.1, read on the forward strand.
CAGCGTGGTGGATTTGCCGGCGCCGGATGCGCCGAGGAGACTGCCTGGCCATTCCTGCAACCGGTCCTGTTCCCCGGCGAGCCGGATATCGACTCCATCGCCGATCCGGCCGAACGTAAACGCCGCATCCTTCTGAAGCAGTTCTACGTTTCCGGCATCATCGGCACATTCCGTGCAGCGCTAAGCGGCTCGATCATGACCACCCCCACCGAGATCGGGCACTTTGTCTCCGAAGAACTGCTCCCCCGCATCGCGCCGCATATGCAAATGCCATCGCAATCGGAAACAGCGCAGCAGCCAGCGGCATCACCGCAAGCCCAGTAGCGAGGTCAACCCACAGCTGGCGGCGCGGGAAACAGGTCGCGCCGCCCAGTACGCGAATCCGGCGAGCTTCTACCGAGTCGCGAGGAAGAAGAAACGCGGGAAGGGGAAGATGATGCTGCCGTCCGACTGTGTGGGGTATTCCTCGCGGACCTGGGCGAACACTTCGCCCTCGAACTTCTTGCGGCTGGCGTCGTCAAGCGCCTGCAGATACGGACGCATGCCGGTGCCGCGATACCAGTCCATAATCGCCTCATGCGAGGGCAGCGTGTGCATGTACGTGACCTTCCACATGCGGAAGGCGCTGGCATGCGCATGCAGCAGCTCCCAGTATTCGGGCGGCGTGAGGTTGTAGAACTCGCGTTGCTGCGGCAGCTTGTCCGCGAACGCGGGCGAGTGCACGATACCACCGATGATGCGGTGAATCGGCTCCTCATAGTTCATCGGCGTCTGCACAGCCAGCACTCCCCCGACCCTGAGCCGGGCGAGCAGTCCGGGAATCAGATGCGGATGGTCCGGCACCCATTGGATGCAGGCATTGGAGAAGACCACGTCGAAGTCGGCCGGCAGCTCGTCCAGCCGCGCGGACACGTCGCACAGCTGGAAATCGATGTCGGGATAGGTTTTGCGCGCTGTCTCGATCATGACCGGCGAGCTGTCGACGCCGAGAATCTTGGCATGGGGATAGCGCTCGCGCAGCACGGCCGTGCTGTTGCCCGGCCCGCAGCCAATATCCAGCACGCGCGTGACGCTGCCGTCGTCCGGCGGCAGCTGCATCGCCAGATCACGCGCCGGCTGCGTGCGCTCCCGTTTGAATCGCAGATACTGTTCCGAATCCCAGGTAACCATGCTCCCCACGCTAATCAGCCATTCACATATCGGCCGATATTATCTCACAATTCAGCCGAGCAGGGCGTCGCGGCGGGCGATGAGCCCGTCAATCGCGGCCTCGCCTTCGATGACGGTGAAGGTCAGGGACTTGCGTTCGCTGGCCTGCGGGGCGATGGCGTGCAGGTCGCCGCGCTGCTCGTGCCAGCCTCGGCCGTGGACGCTGGAGTTCGAGGGTTCGAGGCCGACCACGTAGTCGCCCGCACCCGTCGACTTCCATTCCATGAAGTATGGGAAGAGGCTGGCGTCGAAGTCGATGACGACTCCGAGTCCGAGCTTGCGGTTGACCACGGCGGCGAAGCTGCGGCCGTTCTCGTCGGCGGCGAGCTCGTGCAGGTACACGCTTTCGGGACTGATCGTCGCGGAAGGATTCGTTGGTCACCTCATCCTCGACCGTGATCGACAGCCGGCCGTACACGCTGGTGATTGTGCGACGCAGTACGAGGTTCTCGCCGCGGTATTCGAACTGGCAGACGTCGAGGGCGCGGTCGGCCATGGACACGAAACGCAACGGACCGTTCTTCACCTCGATGGCCTTGAGGCCGTGGGCTCGGCCTTCCTAGTATTCGATCGGGCGCACGTAGGCGGCCTGCTGAAGGCTGCCCATATGGGCCAGCATGTCGGCTCGCGTGCTGTGTTCTGTGGACGTCATCGTCGTCACCGATCCTTGATATTTATGCCTCACGCCTGCGCAGCGGCGGCATCCGCGGCGTCGTTCTTCAGCGCGCGCAGCAGGGCCTTGTTGCGGGATTCGATGATGCGCTTGCCGTCCTCGCCCTGCCAGGAGAAGAAGCCCTGGCCGGTTTTGGCGCCGAGATTGCCTTCCCTGACCTTCTCGGCGAGCAGCGGGCTCGGGCCGGTGCCGTTGTCCATATCGTCGAACAGGTAAGTGCTGATGTTATAGAACACATCGAGGCCGCCGAGGTCGATGCTGGCGAGGGGGCCGACCAGATTCCAGCGACGGCCGAGACTGTACTTCATCACGTCGTCCACGGTGGCCGCGTCCGCGATGCCCTGCTGGACGATGTAGAACGCCTCACGCAGCACGGCCAGTTGCAGGCGATTGCCCACAAAGCCCAGCGATTCCTTCTTGATCTTCGCCGGCTTCTTGCCGATCTTGGCCATGAGGTCGAAGGTGATGTCCACTACCTTCGGGTCGGTCTTCTCACCCGGCACCACTTCGACCAGCGGCATCAACTGCGCGGGGTTCCAGAAGTGCGCCACCACGAAGCGCTCGGGGTGCCCCATCACCGACTGCAGCGCGGTGGGGCTCAGGCCGGAGGTGTTCGTGGACAGAATCGCGTCCTTGGGGGCGGCGTGCTCCACTTCGGTCCAGACGGACTTCTTGATGTCAAGGTTCTCGGCCACGGATTCGATGACGAAGTCCACGTCCGCCACGCCGCTTGCATAGTCGGCGTAACCGGTGATGCGGGCCAGCACCGCGTCCACGGTGTCGCCGTCCTTGAGCAGTCCGGCTTCGGCGAAGTCCTCGGCATCCGAACGAATCGCCTTCATCGCCTTCTCCAGCGAGGCCTCGCCGCGGCCGACCAGATGCACCGGATATCCGGCCAACGCGAACTGCAACGTGATCGCGTGGCCCATGGTTCCCGTGCCGACGTTCGCAATCGTCTTGATATCGTCCACTGTCTCAATCACGGAGACCCCTTCTTTCCGGCGGTTCGTCTGGCGTTGGTGTACGCATGAACAGCACCGTGCCGTTATGCGTTTGTTCGCATTCTATGCCGATTTCGCTACGTGAACATTTGCTGAACATTTCGCGGATTCGACTAGTACAAATCCCCATATCAGCACAAAAACGTGGTGCCGCAACACCGAAGTGTTACAGCACCACGCTGAAATGTTCATGTCGTTACGCTGCCGTCGCGCACCCACAGCGGAATCGATAGGAAACCTCACCGGAGTAGGTGAACACGGGGGCGACCAGCATGGACGGACCGAACATATACTGACGGTCCAGCGTGCGGCATGCCGGGTCATCGGGGAATTCCACGAACATGGAACGCATGACCGGAGTACCGTTCGCATGAGGCTGCAGGCCAAGCTGGTAGACATACGGCATGAGTTCAAGCTTGAGCTTGGTGAACTCGCGCACCACATCCACGGCGGTCTGGCCGGGCACCAATGCGACGCCGTTCTTCTCGTCTTCCTCGTCGAACAGCCACGGCACACGGTACACGGTGGAACCGTGCAGTCGCGAGTGGGAGCCGAGCATGCCGAACGCCACCCAACGCTTGTAGACGGCCGGGTCCGGGAACGCGCCCTCGAAACCGCCGATGTCGTGACTCCAGAAGCCGAAGCCGGAGGAGGTCAGCGACAGGCCGGCACGCAGGGACTGGGCCATGCCATTGAAGGTGGATTCGCAGTCACCGCCCCAGTGCACGGGCTGCTGCTGGCCGCCGACCGTCGCGGAGCGCGCATACAGGCAGGCGTTGCCCTTGCCGTAGGTTTCTTCGATGGCTTCGAACACGGCCTGGTTGTACAGCTGGGTGTACCAGTTGTGCATGGAGAGCTTCGGAGAGCCGTCATACCAGACGACGTCGCGCGGGATGCGCTCGCCGAAATCGGTCTTGATGGCGTCCACGCCCTGATTCAGCAGGGCCTTGACCTTGTCCTTGAACCATTCACGGGCGGCCGGGTTGGTGAAGTCCACCAAGCCCATGCCGGCCTGCCAGAAGTCGGTCTGCCAGACTTCGCCATTGGGCTTGCGCACCAGATAGCCCTTGTCTTCGTGCAGGCGCTTCAGCGTGGATTCGATGTCGCCGAAGAAACGCTTGTCCCACTCGAAATCGCACCAATGGAACTCGCGCATCCAGTAGCAGTCGTAGTGGAAGGCGGCCAGCGGAATATCACGCTCGGCCATACCGTCGATGAAGGAGTTGATGGTGGCCTCGGTGTTCTCGGAACCGATCTCAAAGGAGACATGGCCGCGGTTGTTGACCAGTACGCCATACCCATTGGAGGTCATGTAGAACGGGATGTCCTTGTAGCCCTGCTCGGAAGCAGTGCCGCCATCCTCATTCCAGATGTCGACGCTCTGACCATTCTTCACGTAAGCGCCGAAGCGTTCGCCCAAGCCGTATACGTCTTCGCCAACCGACAGATGCAGCTGGATGGCAATGAACACGTCGGATTCATCACGGGCGGAACCGTCCATGGTCACACCGAATTCGCTGACCGGCTGGGCGGTGACGTTCGATTCGGCACCGAGCTTGAATCGGCCCAGCGACTTGCCTGCGGACTCAGTGAGCACCTTGCCGTCCTCGCCGATGAAGGTCAGGTTCCAGGGGGCGCCCTTGACGACCTTCACGGTAAGTCCGCCAGTGGTCAGCGTGACATCCGCGCCATTGACGCCAACTTCGCCGTCGCCATTGCCGTTCGCCTGAACGGTCACGTAATCACGGTTGCCGGGTTCGTCGGCATTGAGCGGGAATCCGGGGTATTCGGTGGCGCCTTGCCAGTGTTCGGCACACACACGAATCACGCCTTCCGCAGGTGTGGTGATGTCCACATTGAATGTGGGCAGGTTCAGGGTATCGTATCGGCCGCGCACCACGGAGGTCGGGGCGAGGACGTTGAGGCTTTCGGTGGTGGCATCCGCCGCCAGTTCGTAGGCTTCACGAGCGTAGAGGGCGTCGACGCCGTCACGAATCATCCAGTAGCCGTTGGTGAACTTCATTGTTGCTGCTCCTTGGTGGAGAGGTGGTTTCGACCGCCAGGGAACAAGGCAGCCGAAACCAAAATCAATATGTGCTGCTTGTTGATTGAATTGCCTGTTGTGCGAATGACCTTACTTCACCGCGCCGGTGGTGATGCCGTACCAGTCGCCGGAGCCCATCATGCCTTGCTCATCGTACTTGCCGGTGTCGGCCAAGGAACCGGTGATAATCTTGTCCCAGCCATATTCGGACACGTAATCGTTGAGGTTGGTGAGCAGGCCTTGGCTGGCGAGCAGGCCGGACGTGGCGTTGCCCTTGTTGTATTCCGTAACGTCCGGAGCGTCGTCGGAGTTGAGGACCTGGGAGGCGTTCTGGCGAATCTGTTCGAAGGCCTTCTTCTCGAATTCGACCTTGACGCCGGTCTCACACATTTTCATGCTTTATGCAAAAAATGTGAGGCATACGCACATTTCCCATCAAACGCACAGGTGCAAGAATGGCAGCAATTCGCCATTTTTGAAATCACCATGTGCGTTTGACGGCGCGTAAGCCTCACATTGTTCTCAGCAGGACCGAATTTCTGCGAGCCCCCCTATAGCGCTCCCCTACGCAATATGTCCGCAAACGACCACACCACATGGGCGATACGCGCCAATTCGGCGTAACGGCCGATGGACAGCCACTGCACACGGTACCGTTCGAACCACAACTCCAAATCGGCGGCAAGACGGGCGCGGCGCGAGGCATCCAGCGCACGGCCGGTCACATCCTTGGTGTCACAGGCGTCCTCGCCGCCAGCCAATACCAGCAGTTCCTCACCCAGTCTATTGAACAACCGCTGCCCATCCAGCATCACCCACAGCAGCTCCGGGTTCAATCCTCCTCGTGCCGAGCCATCGAGCACCGCGACAACCGCACTGCCGCAATCAATCAACGCCCGGTCGCAATCCCGGCGTCGTTCGAGACGGGCATGGTTCCGCAGGAGCAATCGGCGGCGCGCGTCGGCGCATCCCAGCGCACGGTCAAACATGAGCTCTCCCCCGCACGACCGTTCCACATACGATGCCACATCCGTATTCAGCATGCCGGTGCCGGAACCGTATTCCAGTTCCAGCACTTGCACGGCGAGGTCCCAGGGGAACGACACTCCATCGGAGTCGATGCGAGCGAGTGAATCCATAAGCCAACCGGATTCGTCGCCATACGCCAGATTAGAAATCCGATGGTTCATTTCGCATGCGTCAATTGCAACCGGGTTCCACGCGTTTTGCGCACCGTAGCACAGTCCCGGCACGCTCAACCGCGGATCATTGACATGCCCATAGTCACCCCAATCGGTGACCACCATGCCTTCCGCACCATATTTGAGCCCAGCCACCGCCATGCGGTACGTGTTCAGCCAGGCACCGTCATAGTCGGGGAAGAACCGGCTCCACGCACGCACGGCAGGGCACACGAATTGGCGGCGGCCTTGTGATGCGATGGTCTGGATCTTGCTTTCGTCGATATCCGGCTCATACATCCAGTTGAGCATCGTGATGTCGCCGGGCAGCAAGTCCATGGTGTGCGGATTCTCGAGCGCGATATCCGCCCACAGCATCGGTTGTAGACCACGATGGGCAAGCGTGCTGCATAGGTCTTTGACGAAATCGGCATACAGCTCATCGCGACTGGCGCCCGGCGAGTCCTGTACGGACCGGCCACGGCCCAAGTCGAAAGTCTCATCGCCACCAATATTGAAGGACCGCGAGCGGAACAGCGGCGCGTATTCCTCGATTAGGCGCGAGGCGAAATCGTGCGACTTGGGGTTGGCTGCGTTCAGTGTGTGGTGTTCCATTCGTTCGATGAAACTGAACGGACGGTCGGCGTCTTCGGGGAACTCTCCCAGTCCACGATGTTCACGGGTGCGCAGGTTCATATACATGTGCCCGAAAGTGGCCAAGGACGGCACCAGTTCGATGCCGTGGTGTGCGCAGTATTCGTCCAGGAACATGATGTCGTCGGCCGTGAGCGGGTCAGTGCCGCGCCACGCTTCGCTGAGCTCGCCGAAAGCGAAGGCATGTTCCACGTACAGCTGGAATTGGTTGTACTTATACAACGCCAGCTGGTCGATGAACCAGGTGAGGAACGCCATCGTCGGCACACGCCCGCGCGTCACGTCAAGACTGTAGGCGCGCACCGCGAACGCAGGCTTGTCTTGGATATGCAGGCAGGGCAAGGTCCGCGAGGTTTGCCTGATCATCTGCCGCAGTGTCTGCATGCCGTACCGCAATCCGCTTTCGCTGCCACCACGCACGGCGATGGTATCTGAGGCGAACACATCCAGCGTGTATTCGTCATGCGCCAATCGCGCATCCACACACAGCAATATGACGGTGCCGTTCATCGCTGCCGGCGCACCCGCGCCCGCACCCGCACCCACGCCCGCATCTCGCGCTTTTTCGGCGGCATTGGCACCGGCGTCGGCTTCATCTGTGGCTGTGAGTACTCGGCGCGTACGGACGGCGACGCCGCAGTAACGCTCGAGTTCGCTGGACAGCTGCTCGATTGGCAGCGTTTCCCAGGTCTCATCGGCATCTTCGGTGACGGCATATTCGGGAATTCGTTTCTCGATCGTCACCAAGGACCCGATCATAGCCGTGCCATGCGTGTATTCCAATGTCACCGGAGCGGGAATCAGGGTGAGACACGGCGTTGCGGCATCAGCCTTATATTCGAATGTGGGCACAGCTGTTCCTTTCATACTGTTTTTATTATCGTTCATCCGCTGACGGCAGGCGACACGCGGTCACGCCGCCATCAGCGGACGAATCGTTTGGTGAGGTACGGCGGCATACGCTATTTCACGGCACCGGTCGTCACACCCTTCATGATGTTGCGCTGGATGAGCATGAAGAACACCACCACCGGCAACGAGAAGGTCACCGAAGCGGCCATCTGCCCGCCGAAATCGGTGCCCATGGTGGGTGCCGAGAAGGACGACAGCCATACCGGCAGCGTGTACTTCGACTGGTCCTTCATGAACGTATAGGCGATCATGTAGTCGTTCCAGGCGTTGATGAACGCGAACACCGAGGTCGAGACGATGCCGGGCGCGGCCAGCGGGAAGGTGATCTTCCACAGGATCTGCCAGTCGTTCGCGCCTTCCACGGCCGCGGATTCGAAGATGTCCTTCGGGATGTTCAGGAAGAACCCGCGCATGTTCCAGATCGCGAACGGCAGCACCATGGCGATGTACGCCAGGATCAGGCCGCTGTATTTGTTGAGCAGGCCGAGCTGGTTGTAGATGATGATCTGCGGGATGATGCCGCCAGAGGTCATCTGGATGGCCAGCACGAACACCATGATCGGCTTGCGCCCGCGGAAGCGGTACAGGGTCAGGGCCGTGCACGCGAAGAACGCGACAATAATCGACAGGACGATCGAGAGGTGCATGGGCCAGAACACGGGGGTCGTGGTCATGATCTCATCGCGCGGCTTTACGGCGGTGATAATCATCCAGTAGACCGGGAAGAACCATACGACGCAGAACAGCAGGGCGAGGATAGTGGTGCCGGCGCGGCGCGCGATCTTGCCGGGGTTGGTTCGGCGGCGGGGCGGTGCAGACTGCGCTGCGCCATGCGATACGGCCCGTGGATTCTCAACACATTTCATAAGGACGACCCTCTATTTCAGGGATTCGCCAATATCAGCGTGCCAGTCGCCATTTCCGGCGTCGGCTATGGCAGCGCCACCCCTTCCCCACCGTCGACATCGACAACCGACTCGCTTCACGCAAGCTCACCGAGCATATGTTGGGGCGCGGGTATCGACGAATCGCCTATATCATCGGACCGTCGTACTTGCCGACGTTGACGCCGACGCCAGCGTGCCCGCAGCTGACCACCGTGCGCCAGCCAATGGACGCATTCGGCGTCAGCTTGGCTACCCTAGTGCTTGACCAGATCGAGGACCGGCCGTTCCAGCGCACGGGGCTCCTGCCCACCGAGGTCGTAGCCAGATAGGCGCGCAGAGAACGGTTCTCAATAATGTCTGTGCACACTTCTCTACGCCCGAAGCACACATGGAATATGCCCTAATCACTGCCATGTCGCCATTTGCGATGATGTGAGATTGTTATGTTCTTGTTCATTTGAGCGCACAGATACTACTGAGAACCGTTCTCTGCGCAAATAGACAATGTGGATAACTCCATAAGCTGGAACCACATTGCCCTGCCTGGCTTGCATTCAAGTCCAAATCAGCTTTACGGTCGCACCATGAGCTCTTTTATGCATGAGGATATTGTCGGCCGACGCCGAGCAGAACGTGAACGCTGCAATGATGCTGCGCGCCGTTCGAAAGGTCCATTGCTGGTGGGATACATCAATGCGGCCAACTACTACGGCGCGCCCATCCCCCGACATTGCACGCTATCTGTTGATGCCGTGCACGCCTGTGTTTCCAGTGCCAACAAACGCAGACGAATCAAAGGCGTGGTCTTCCATGTGTTTAAGGGAAAACTGGATATCCGCAAAAAGGATTATGAACAGTTCTGGATTGCCTCGCCGGTCATGATGTGGGCTCAGATGGCCCAATACTCTACATTGGAGGAACTTGCGGCCATTGGAGCCTCTTTGATGAGCCGCGATAAACGGCGCAGAATGGCCACTCGCAAGGATTTCGATACTTACTTGGAAATCAGTCCGCGGTTCATAGGTCGTAACAAATGCCACGAGGCACTGCCCTACATGACAGAGAACACGGATTCTCCGCCGGAAAACACGCTGTTTGGGATGCTGAAGGATTCAGGCTTGGGATGCCCCACCGCCAACTATCGCGTGAATATCGGCAACTCATACGTCATATTGGATATGGCATATCCGGACTGCCGCGTCGCGTTCGAATATCAGGGAGCCTATCACGCCGATCCGGCACAAATGCGAATCGACGCGGCAAAGCGAAACGCATTGCAACTGCTCGGCTGGATCGTCATTCTCGTCACTGCGGATGACCTGAGAACAGCCGACACGCGGCATCGTTTTATCGAGATGGCCCATGTCGTGGTGTCCCGGCAACGCAATCTCGCCGATTGGAACCGCTCATGGGCCATTACCTCTTAGCATCGCACCGACAATGCGCTATGCCGTTATTTACTGCGAGGCACCCGCCAGATATCGGGCTCAACGTAGATCTCCCATTCATACCAAGGCAGCGCGGCACGGCGTCCTCGTCCATGTGAATGGCCTGCAGGTTAATGAGCCTATCCACGCCGGCAGTGCGCTCCATTGCCTCGACCACCAGGTCGCAGGTGCTGTGGTCAAGCGATTCGCCCACCAGCAGCGAACCGGACTTAAACGCCAGCGCCGCCTACAAAAGTGTGAGGCTGCGCAGGCTCACACTGCCAACAGCCGTTCAGCCAACCCTCGGAAGGTCTGGCCAATGCCATCCGTACGCAAAGCGCCGTCGGCGTCCAGCACCGCCGGCCGGCCGGCCTCGCCGGTCTCGCGCACTTCGGGTTCCAGCGGCAGCTGGGCCATCAGCGGCACGTCATAGCCCAGCGCCTGAGTGAGCTGTTCAGACACGCGCTGACCGCCGCCGGCACCGAAAATCTCCAGCTTCTCGCCCTTGTGCTCGTAGTAGCTCATGTTCTCCACCACGCCACGCACCTTCATCGGCACCTGCAGGGCCACGAGTCCGGAGCGCACGGCGATGTCAGAAGCGGAGGGCTGCGGGGTGGTGACCACCACGAGTTCGGCGTTGGGCAGCGCCTGGGCCACGGAAATCGCCATGTCGCCGGTGCCGGGAGCCAAGTCGAGCAAGAGGACGTCCGGCTCGCCCCACCATACGTCAGACAGGAACTGTTCCAAGGAGCGCTGCAGTCGCGGCCCACGCCACAGAATCGCCCGGTCAGCACCGGCGAACATGCCGATGGAGATCAGTTTCACGCCCCACGCGGTGACCGGCATGAGCATGCCATTCAGATTGGTGGGCTGTGTATGCACGCCGAACAGGCGCGGCAGTGAGAAGCCATAAATGTCCGCGTCGATGGCGGCCGTGTCGAAGCCGAGGGCCGCAAACGTGGCGGCCAGGTTCGCGGTAACCGAGGACTTGCCGACGCCGCCCTTACCGGAGGCGATGGCGAAGATGCGGGTCTTGACACCCGGTTTGCTGAAGGGGTTCTGCTTGCGTTCGGCCTTGAGGTCGGCGACCAGATCGGCCAGCTTGTCACGGCTCATCGAACCGACTTCGATATGAGGCAGCAGCTGTGCGCCCGGATAGGAGCTGACCGCGCCATTGATCTGGCTGGTGATGGTCTCGCTCAGTGGGCATCCGGGAACCGTCAGCTCAACGTGCACGGTGACGTCGTAAGTGCCGGCGTCCGACGATGCGGGCGCGGCTTCGATGGCGGCAATCATGCCGAGGTCGGTGACCGAACGACCGAGCTCGGGGTCGATGACCTTGCTCAGGCGTTCGTAGATGTCGGCTTCGATCTGACGTGCGTCGCTCATAAATCCGTATCCTCCTTTAGGGCCTGTTCTACCCTAGCGTGTGATGCGGCGGCATGCCAGAGGGAGTGGAGTAAGTCACACTGGGGCGGGATTCGCTTTTTCTCTCCCCCAGTCAGCCTAAAGGCTGACAGCCCCCTCATCAGAGGGGGTTAATGAAGCGTCTGAGGGGGCTATTTTAGATGGTGCCGGTGGCTAGGAGCTGGGCGAATTGGGTTTCGCTCAGCATGGGGATGCCGAGTTCCTCGGCCTTGGCGGCCTTGGAGCCGGCGTTTGCGCCAATCACCACGTAATCGGTCTTCTTGCTCACCGAACCGGCCGCCTTGCCGCCGCGCTCGATAATCGCCTCTTTGGCGGAATCACGCGAATAGCCCTCCAATGAACCGGTGACCACCACGGTTTTGCCGGCCAGCGTCTGCGGCAACGAACTGGTCTCGGCCTCGTCGACGCCCACGCCGGCGGCCTGCCAAGCACGCAAAGTCGCGCCGCGCCAGTCGCCGGGTTCGCGGGTGGCGGCGAACCAGTTCACCACCGATTCGGCGATTTCCGGGCCCACCCCGTCGATGGCCGTCAGATCTTCAATCGTGGCGTTTTCGATGGCTGCCAGCGAGCCCATCGCCGAGGCAATCAGGCGTGCGGTAGGCGGACCGAGCCGGCGAATCGACAACGCGACCAGCACACGCCACAGGTCGGCGTGACGGGCCTTGTCCATTTCGTCGAACATCTTGCGCGTGTTTTCGCCGGGCCGAATGATCACCGGTACATCCGTGACGCCAGTGCGCGTGGTCTTGTGATCCACGCGCACGATAACCGCGTCGGCCGGCACGTCATACTCAGGATAGGAGGCTGCGGCAAAGCCCGGCATAGTACCAAGTGGCGCCTCAGCCCCGGTAGGTGCGCCGGTCGTCTCGCTGGCGGTACCTCCCTGTGTTTCGGCAGATTCGATTGCGGCCTCCCCTTGCGCGCGTTCGGCCAGCTGCTTGGCCGTGAGCTTTTTGGCCGGCGTGGGCGCGGTCCAGAAAGCAGGCACCTGATGCCACAGGCCAGAGCCGCCGACACGCTTACGCACCTTTTTCTTCTTACCGTTCGCACCGACCGTCTCATGCACCTCGACGATTGCGGCCTCACGCCACACGCGCACGTCGCGCAGATCGGCGGCGGTCAGGTTGAACAACCCGGATTCGTTGGACAACACCGGCTTCTGCGCGGCCGGCAATTCCAGCCCTTCCACCGGCTCGTACGGGTCAGGCTCTTCGCCGGGGGCGACCAGAACCTCGGTGATGTTCGGCGCGTAGGTCGCCACCGAATCAGGCCGGTTCTCCTCCGGGTTGGTCAGAGCGATGGCCGATTGTTCGCCCAAGTGCTCGATGTCGAACGCCTTGCGTGAGGCCAGCGAAATCACGCGCTCGGTCAACTGGGCCGGGCAGCTCTCCACATTCGGGCAGCGAATGTCCTTGTCCCCCTCCTTGGCGGGTGACAGTTTCGCGCCGCATGAAGGGCAGAACTCGGGCATGACGAATTCGCGCAGCTGGTCCTCACGCCCTTTGCGCCGTTCAAGCACCGGGCCGACCAGTTCGGGAATCACATCGCCGGCCTTGCGCACCACCACGGTGTCGCCGATCAGAATGCCCTTGCGTTTGACTTCAAATCCATTGTGCAGCGTGGTACGAGCCACGGTGGAGCCGGCCACGTAGACAGGTTTGAGCACGGCGACCGGCGTCACGCGGCCAGTACGCCCCACCTGCACGGTGATGTTGAGCAGTTCGGTGTTGACCTCTTCGGGCGGGTATTTGTAGGCGATGGCCCAGCGCGGCGCGCGCGAAGTGGCGCCGAGGGTACGCTGCAGGCCCAGGTCATCGACCTTGACGACGATGCCGTCAAGTGCATGCTCGATGTCGCCACGATGCTCGCCGTAGTACTCGATCATGTCCAGGATCTCCTGGAATGAGGTCACCGCACGATTGTGCGGGGAGACCGGCACGCCCCACTTGGTGTATAGATCGTAGGCCTGCGACTGGTCGGCGACCACATCATGGGTGCCGCGCGGATGGTCCGGCCCCCAAGTGAGCTGCCCCAGACCATGCGCATAGAAGCTCAGGCGACGGGTGGCGGTGATGCGAGGGTCTTTTTGACGCAGCGAGCCGGCGGCGGCGTTGCGTGGGTTGGCGAAGGGCGCTCGTCCGGCGTCCTCCTGCTCGTTGTTCAGGGTGTGGAAATCATCCCAACGCATGAACACTTCGCCTCGGATTTCCACGAAGTCCGGAACGTCTTCCTTGGGGCCGCCGAGGTTTGCGGGAATGGAGCCGATGGTTCGCACATTCAGGGTGATGTCTTCGCCTGTAACGCCGTCGCCGCGCGTCAGTCCCTGTTCAAGCACGCCGTTGCGATAGATGAGGTTCAGGGCGAGGCCGTCGATTTTGACCTCGCAACTCATGGGCAGGGGCTTGGATTCAGGCCAATCGAGGTCGCGAATCACCGAGTCGTACCAATCCTTGAGTTCTTCGATGGAGAAGACGTCGTCAAGGCTCATCATGCGGCTGGGGTGGCGCACGGAGGCGAAGTCGTTGGAGAAGGAACCGCCGACGCGATGGGTGGGCGACTGCGGATTGTCCAGTGAGGGGAACGCCGCTTCGAGTCGTTCGAGGCAACGCATGCGCGCATCGTAAGCGGCGTCGGAGCTGACGGGTGAGTCGTCGATGTAGTAGGCGATCTGATCGGATTCCACCCATGCGGCCACGCGAGCCCACAGGCGGGCGGCGGCCTCAGCGGTCATCGTGTTCACGTCGAAACGGTCGAGGCGTATCGCGTCGTCGTCAGTGGGCTGCAGTGCGGCTATCCATTGTTCGGAGCCAGGGGCAAAACGTGCAATACCGGTATCAGGCCGGACCTCGGCCACATCCCCATCGTCGAAATCCCATGCCAGTTGTTCGTTCGTGCTCATGGTTGTCTATCCTAGCGGGCTCGGCTCCCCTCGGCCGGCTATACCGTCAACTCCCCTCAGGCGGCTACGCGGATAGCGAGCGCAGGAACTGGGCTTGGATGATGTCGATGTTATCGCCTTCGCCGTCATTCATGCGGGCCACAGCCACCGAGAGCGTGCGGGCCGGCACGAACATGCCCTCATCCACGCACACGCGAGCGGCGTCACGCACGATGTCAGCCACTTCGATATGCGGCCAGACCGGCAGATCATGCGTGGCAAGCACATGGGCGGCGGCCTCCACCGATTCAGGCACCGGTATGCACTGCGAGTCCGCACGGGAAACCAGTTCCTGCAGTTCGCTTTCCAGCGAACCAATGGCCCCGGGAGCGATGTGATCGCTCATAATGTAGGCTGCGGCGGCTGTGTCGAACCGGTCAAGCATCCATTCGGCGTACGCGAACCGGTAATAGGCGAACGCGGCATCGTCGCGGTCCAAGGCCACGCGCAGAGCATTCAGGCAGGCGGCGCGTGCCGAATCCCAATCCTCATTGCGGGCCAGTTGAATGGCGAGCTTCAGATGTGAGAGCGGGTAGGCGGGCGCGTACGCCACCATACGGTTGAGATGCGGGATGGCCGCCTCGGCACCCTTGATCTGACTCAACACGTCAGCCAGCTCCATGTGCGCGTAGAACAGATTGTCCGGGATAAGCACCGTACGCTCGTCCAATGTGGCGAACAGCCGATTGTAGACCACGCGCTCGGCATAGGAGTTGAAGTATCGAGGTACGCCATGGCCTGCCGCATACACCTGGTCCAAATGGGCCACGGCCGCTTCGGCCGCTTCGATGGCCTGATCGGCTTGGCCCGAGAACAGCATATCTCGGGCGCGCAGACGCTCCTTGTCAAGATCGTCGGCAAGCGTGAACGTGAAGTCCGGCGTGTCCTTGCCATCGATCAACGCACTGGTGACCTGAGAGGCCAAACCGGTCAGTTCGGGATCGCATATCGATTCGATGACCTGCATGGCTCGCTGGGCCTTTTCCACGGAGCCGAGCGACGTGTTCCTGGCGATATCGTGGAATTCGTTGACGCCATGCTGCAGCAGGTCCACTCGCTGGATAGCCAGTCCGGCACTATTCTGTGCGCCCAGCACGTGAGCGGTCGCCGGACTGAATTGACGGTCGGCCAGTTCGGGCTCCTCCTGGGATCCGGTGGGAGAGAACCGGCTGTCCGCCAAGTCGAAGTCGGCGCTGATGGGTTTCAGACCACCTTCGCCGTCCACGTCCATCACGGCACCGAACATGCGGTAGGTTTCCTCGGGATTGTCAAGCCCAGCGGTGTCCAGTCGCTTGAGGAAGGCATCACGGGTGAAGGTGACGGTGACCATATTGCGCACGGTGGGATTGCGGCGCAGCACACTCATCGGATCATCGTCCATGCCGGCGGCCCCATCAGCACCGTCAGTGCCGACGCCCTCGCCGCCGATACCGCCCAGGTCGTCGCCTGCGCCGGTATCGTCCGGCATGCCGAACGCCATTTCGTCGATATCGATGCCCTTCATCAGGTCTTCGAACTGCGAATCGATGGACGCAGCGCCATCGGCGTCAGCAGATTCGGCCGCGGCCTGATCCGTAGCATCCGCAGACGGTCCGGTACCGTTGCCTGCTCCCCCGGCCGTGCCGCGTTCGTCACCGGACGCCGTCTGCCCGAACGTCTCCTCATGGGTGATGGGGCGGGTCGGGTCGCCATGGAAATCACCATCTTTGGGGTCGGCTTTGGAACCCACACGCCCCAAATCGCCACTGCGTAGATGTTCGAAGGCGCTTAGGGCCTCGCTCATCATCGCCTCGATGGCGGAATCCTGTTCGGCAATCGCCTCTTCAAGACCAATGGAATCGATGTGCAACGACACCTGGCGCACGGATTCGCTGGTGCCGAAACTTAGCGCGGCCATCATCAGGCCGACACGCAGGTTGTAGGCGGCGCTCATCGACGCGCGTTCGGCGCTACTCAGCGCACGCCACGTACGTCGAGTGGTGTCATACCGGCTATCGGGCATCATCGAGGTGCCGGCGGTGGTGAAGCCAATGGCCACTTCACCCGAATCCAAGCGCGACCGGAACTCCACGTCAAACCGATACGGCAACCGTAACCGGCGCAACAGTGAAGAGAGGGTCTGACGATACACCCATTCGTCGCTCCTCGCCGGCGAATACGAAGGACGAGCGGCTTGAGTGTTGGTGTCGCTCTTATCGGTCCGTTCTACAGCGCCCTCAGCACTCTCAGTACTTTCAGCGCCCGCAGCATTCGTCACACCCGAATCCGGCACGTTCTGCTGGGTCAGCACATCTCGAGGATCGGGGAATTCACTGCGAATCTGTCCAGCCGTGCGTGCGGCGATATCGATCAGGCTCAGCACGGCCCGACGCTCCTGCTCGCCATCATACGGGTCAAGCGCCATAATCGCAGGGTTTTCGATGAGTTTCATGTCGATTTGCGCGGCCTCGGCACGGGTCACCGTATCTTCCGTAGGGTTGCGTCCCAAGGAAGCGTTGCGCTCCAACCAAGCGCTCACCGCAGCGAATCGGTTGAGGTTGCCTTCGATCTTCAAGGATTTCAGCGCCTGCCCGAATGCCAAGGACTTATCCCACGTAAAGAAATAGCCGCTCGAATACGTCGAGGTGTACAGGTGCAACGGTTCGGCGCCATGCACCGCTTCCAGTCCCGGCGTGGTGTCGAGAGCGCCGGCTTCGCGCATCAGATCGGCGAAATGATCCTCCAGACCGGAGGCCCGCATGCCGTGGGCACGTGCCGCCAAAGTGTCACGCACCGAACGGCGAATCGCACCGATTGGCGCCTCACGGTTGAGACGGCGGAAGATATTGCCGGAACCGAATCCGATGAGCAGACCATTGATCTGCGGCAACATATACGTGGCGAAGAACGCGATGGTAATGGCATCGCGGTATTCCAAATCATGACGCATCGCAGGCGGCAGATTGGCACGCATCTGCTCAAGCGTGTACCGGTTGCCGGCCTTGAGCCATGAGGCGAGCCACGTCATGCGTCCGGTGTCGTCACGCCCCACCACGCCACCGGTAATGGCCTTCACACCGTCAGCACCATGACCAAGGCCACGTCCCAAACCACGCCCATGATGCAGCGCACTTCCCAGGCCACGGTCTGTACGGGAGAAACCGGAACGTGAACGAGGCTCGTCGCTTTCGCCCAGCCGCTCACCGTCCGGCAATGTCACTTCTTTTTCCTTGCCGAACATAAATCGCGCCTGCATATCCTGCACGTCCATGTTGGGGTCGGTGCCCACGAATACGCGGCCATGCGTATCGGCGAACGCCACCTGCGCAAAATGATCGCGGTCGGGGAAAATGCCAAGCGAAAAGCCACGGCCTCTGGTGGAGGGCAGCTGCGCCCATCCAAGCACCAGCCCTTCCGGCACGTTCTCCAATTCGGGGAAGGTGCGCCGCTTGATTACAGGACTCAGCGCCACTGCATGGCGAGTCAGTTCGTCGATAATGCCGCCTTTACGCTCACTGGTCTCCCGCAAGGCATCGCCGAACGGATTCGTATCGTGCTTCTTCGGCTTGGACAGTCCCAGATCGGCCGCGAGCGCGTTCATCGAATCCTTCAGCCCGCCCAGCAGTGGCGTGCGGTTGTGCTTCCCATGGTCCGATGTACGTTTTGGCATGATTCACATTGTCTCTTGTTTGCCCGACATCAAGCCCGAATAAAGCCTATAGAATAAATGCGTGCATTCCATAGACCACACTCGCGCAGACCGTCCGATGCCGTCGAATCATGAACGGCACCTGCCCAGCCGCCCGGATACCCGGCACCGGCTGCGTTTGGTGCGCCTGCTGATCGCCTTGCTGGCCGCCGTCGCCGCCATCGCCGCCATGGAGTGCATCGTGTTCAACCTGCCGTTCTGGCGTACGCTCGGAGCGAGCACGGATACGAACGCCGTGCATAACACGCTGGGTTCGGGTCTCACGCGCCGGAATGATGGCATGTTGACCGTCACCGATCCGACCAAGGCCTATCTTGAACTGACCGCGGACGGCACGTCGGATTACCTACGCATCGATACCGAGAGCAGCAAGGTCATCGATAAGGCCCGCGAGCAGGCCGAGGCCGAATCCAAAGCGAACGACGATAAGGAAGTCTTCAAACCGCTGGCGACCATTCATGTGCGCGCGGATGTCGATGGCATCACCGGCAAGGCCCAGTCGATGAATCCCGACGCTATTCGCAGCCATTATGTCAAGGCGCCGGGTGCCGGCATCGTGCGTATTTGGATTCAGGAAGAGCGCGGCGCGATCGTACCGGTCACCGACGCCCGCGCCAACGTGCGCGTACCGTTCGTCATCAATTGGATGCGCGTGCTCGCCATGGCCTTGGTGTTGCTGATGATTGCCGTCTGGAGGCCGGGATCGCGCCTGTGGCGTATCACGCTTGACCCGTCCAGCACTCGGCAACGACTTGCTTTCGTGGGGCTTCTGGCGATTCCTACCCTGCTTATCGGCGTATCCATCATCCACGAACTGTGGTACACGTCTTCGCTCGTCTTCCACGTTTCCGGCGATTACACCTATGATTTCGACCAGTATGGGCATGTGGCCGATGCGCTGGTCGCCGGCCGGCCCTGGCTCGACTTGCCGGTTCCCGAACAGCTGGCCGCCACCGAGCACCCCTATGACGTAGCCACACGTGCCCAGCTACTCGCCAATGGAGCCAGTCCGCTCTACTGGGATTACGCGTATTATGACGGTCACTGGTATTCCTATTTTGGCGTGTTGCCCGCAGTGCTGCTGTTCGTCCCCTATCGTCTGCTGGCCGGTCATAATCTGCCGACATCCGCCGCCGAGTATATTCTCGTGCTGCTGTTCATCATCTTCTTCTCCTTGCTGGTGCTGCGCGTCATCCATCGTGTGATGCCGAAGACTTCGGTGGCGGCCGCGTCGTTAGTAGTGGTCTCATCGTTGGTGAGCGCGCAAATGGGGTATTTGCTGTATCGCACGAACTTCTATCAGATACCGTTCGCCGCATCGCTGACGTTGACGTCGCTGGGACTATGGCTATGGCTCGGCGCGGACACGTCCCGCCGTCCGCTGAGACCATCGGACCGATGGCAGGCGGGCGATGCCAAGCCTCTCTCCCTGCCACGACTGGCCTTGGGCGCCTTGTGCATTGCGGCGAATTTCGGATGCCGACCGACGTTCACCTTGGCCGCATTGCTTGCGTTCCCCCTGTTCTGGCCGCAGATTCGCGCGCTGGGCACCGGTCTGCGCACACGCCGCATCAAGCCGTTGCAGGCGTTGCGCGCGCCGCTGGCGGTAATCATTCCCGCCATTCTCGTCGTGACGCCTCTGATGGCGTGGAACATGGTTCGGTTCGATTCCCCGTTCAATTTCGGCAATGCGTATCAGTTCTCCATATCCGATATGACCCGGTATACCACCCCGTCCGCGGATATGCCCGCCAACATCTGGTATTACCTGTTCCTGCCGCTGCGCTTCATGGATCGTTTCCCGTGGCTGGCGGGCTCTCCCGCCCCGATGCCGCAATGGGGTTATTACGAGGTGATGGTCGGCGCGATTTTCACGGCCACGCCACTGACCTTGATGGCTTTGGCGCTGCCCCTGCTGCGCAGATTGGAAACACACGGCATGCGGCCATGGCTGATGTCTTGCTTGGCCGTGGCGGCGGTGCTGGTCGTATTCGACAGCCGCGTCGGCGGTTTGGGATGGCGGTATTCCGCCGATTTCGGCTGGCTGATCTCGCTGGCGTCCATACCGGGGCTACTGTGGCTGGTCAATGGGCGCGAACCGAGCCGCTCATTGGCGGGGGCCAACGACGCCGCTTCAGGCGATGGCATCGCCCGCGTCACTCCGTGGCGTTGGCTGATGCGCTGGGTCGTGATGCTGGCCGTATTGTGGGCGCTGGGCATAGCCATACTAAGTTGCTTCGTGCAGTCGCGCAGCGATTCGATGATCGCCAACAATCCGACGCTCTGGCATCAGGTTCAGTCTTGGTTCACCCTGCTATAGGACCGGACCGCTCGGCGACCCGCCAAGCTTCAGTATTCTCCCAGCATTCCGGCCGGTGTTTTCCAAGACCTGCGGCATAATGTATGTGACGTAATTCACTAATCGTTTACCCATACTGTCGTGAGGGTTTCCCCGTGTCCACTGCCGTCCGTAGTCGCGTCTTCCAGCTACACCGTTTCCGCTGAGGGGTACCCGGATTACACGGCCAACGCCATCACCAGCGATGAGGCGGCCGCCGCATACCGTGAGGCCGCCGCCGGCGACGCCGACGGTTCCGGCAATGTCGGCGGTACCAGCACGGCGAGTCAGACGACCACGGTATCGAGCAATGACATCGCCTCCACCGAGCACGAGTTTCTGGTGTTGGGACTGATCCCCAAGGTCAAGAACACCATTACCCTGACCATCACCGACACCGACGGCAACCTCAAGGCACAGTACAAGATGGTGCTCAGTTCGGGATGCATCTGCCGCGTCTACCAGTACGGCTTCCGCGGCTTCTACTTCGCGTGAGCCTCGGCATCGGACTCACGGCCGATGCCAATCCTCCAACGGCCGATTCCTATCTGCTACCGCTTCGCAGCCTCATACTTGCGGCGAATCAGATCCTCATAAAACGCCACAGCCTCAGCCGGCGCTCCGTCAAACGCGACCGCGTGCTCGTCCAGCACCAGTA
The DNA here is from genome assembly GCF_000196555.1 of Bifidobacterium longum subsp. longum JCM 1217. Lineage (NCBI taxonomy): Bacteria > Bacillati > Actinomycetota > Actinomycetes > Bifidobacteriales > Bifidobacteriaceae > Bifidobacterium > Bifidobacterium longum. Next base: position 1,657,125 of record NC_015067.1, read on the forward strand.
CGCGGTCGATGGCGTATTCGGGCCGGCGGATCATATCCGTGTCATGCGTGGCGAAAATCACCTGCTTGTTGTAGCTGAACAACGCCTTGGCCACATGCGCGGCGCCAATCTCATCCAATCCCTTGCTCGGCTCATCCGCCACAATCGCACTCGGCTCAAAGCTCAGCGCGGCCGCAATAGCCAGCAGGTGCCGTTTCTCGGAGTCCAGTTCGCTGGCCTTGGCCTTGGAGACCTGCGCCAAATCAAAATGCGCGAACAGATTGCCGATGCGCGCATGACGTTCTGACTCGGGCACCTTGTGCTTTTTCAGCGCTTCGGAAACAGCCTCGGAAATATTCGCCGCTTGGTAAAAGCTGTTCGGAATCTCCTCGCGGCGAACTTCGCCGACCAGATTATCGATGCGCTTCGCGTCCTTCTTCACAGCCGGGTCAAGACGTTCCTCACCGCCCGCAATGGTCACCGTGCCGGCGTTGGCCTTCAACGAACCGTCCAGCAGACCCAGCAATGTGGATTTGCCTGCGCCGTTCAGTCCGATCACAGCCACCCGCAGCTCGCTGATGGTGATGTCCGTGGGAGCAAGTCCCACGTGCCCATCATCATACGTATGCCCGGCCTGATCCAAAGTGAACGTCAGCGACGCCAGGCGTGGCAGTTCTTTCGGTCTAAACAAGAATCCCATGCCGCTATTGTACGTGGAGTACAGGCGTGGTGCCGGCAAACACCGGCCTATCGCAGCAAAGCGGCGACGGTATTGAGCACGGCGCGGATGCCACGCTCGAATTCGTCCGGTTCGGGTAGCAGGGAAACGGCCAGGTATCCATTGGAAGTCATGTCGAAGAAGTAGCCGGGCTGTCCGGTCAGTTTGTGCTCGTCAATCAACCGCAGCACCAGCTCGTTCTCATCGATGACTGAAGGCACTCGTAGCAGCACGTTCCAGCCGCCTTCGGCCCGTAGCACGCTGACCAGCCCGTTGGGATCGGCGTCAAGCAACTCGTGCAACTTGGCCAGGTTATTGCGCACGCGCTCCCCCACCCGTCTGGTCTGTGCGGGCGCGGCGTTCAATAATGCGGGAATCCGTTCGGCGATGATGTCACTCATCGGCAGATAATCATCGGCGATGACGTCCAGTCGACGCTGTGCCTCGGCAACGTCCTCGGCAGGTCCGGACACCTGAATCCACCCGACTTTGGCGTGCGGCGCGGCCAGCATTTTGGAGAATCCGTCTAGGGCGAAGGTGAGCACGCCGCGCTCCCCCGCGAGCCGTGCGTTGCCGGGGAAAGGTTCGAGAGAGTAATCGAAGAACACTTCATCGGCGATAAGGGCGATGCCATGCTCACGGCACAATGTCACGATACGTGCACGCTCGGTTGGTTTTACGTACGAACCGGTCGGATTGTTCGGGTTGATGAGCACCAATGCTCTGATGCGTTCGCCACCGGGCTCGCTGAGCAGCCGCTCGAGTTCGGCGATGTCGATGAACCAGGAGCCGTCGAATTGCAACTGGTATTCGACCGTGTCAACGCATTCAAGCCGTGCAATCGACTCAATCAGCGGATAGCCGGGTTTGGGTGCCAGCACCGCGTCGCCGGCATCGCAAAGTAACTTAATCAGCCACGAATACGCCTCGGACGTGGAGCTCAGCAAGTACAGGGCGTCCGGGTCAACGCCCTCGATGGCGGTATTCGCATTGTTGAAAGCGGCATGGCGCTCGTTCCCGCCCTCGCTGGCGGCGGGCGAAGTCGACTGAGGGCTGCTTGCGTCTACCGCCTTTGCCGTATTGAGGAATGCGGCCAATGCTTCTCGCGCCGCACGCGGTCCACGCGGGTCGGCCGTATACACGCTCGGCACCAATTCAGGTGCCAGCCCGTGGCGGGTCGGATTGGAATCGTTGAGTTTGCTGAGTGCGATGCCGTTTGCCTTGGCTGCCGCCTCGGCCGCCGCAATGGGATTCGGCGCAGAAATATCCACACGAGAAGAGAAATGCACGCTCATACCCTCCCACGATAGAGCGTGGTGCCCCCTGCCCCGCTCTCAAACGCGCAACATTCCCGGAAATGCGTCGCTCTGGACCCGAATCACACCCTCAAACGCGACACATTCCCGGGAACGCGTCGCCACAGACCTCCATACACACGCCCACTTTGCGCAACATTCCCGGGAACGCGTCGCATACCTTTCCTATGCAATGCAAAAGGCCGCCCGACTAGTCGGACGGCCTGAAGCATATTCGCGGGTCAGCGCTGCACACCCACGCTCACTGGCTCACTGCTGCTTGGTGCTGGCATAGTAGGCGGCACCGACGATGCCGGCCTGGTTACGCAGCTTGGCGGGCACGATCGGGGTCTTGATATCCACGTACGGCAGGAACTTTTCGCTCTGACGGCTCACGCCGCCGCCGACGGTGAACAGGTCCGGGTTGAAGTACTTCTCCATAAGGCCGTAGTACTTGGTCAGACGCTTGGCCCACTTCTTGTAGCCCAGTTCCTCATTCTCGCGAATCGCGGAGGAGGCATACTTCTCGGCGTCCAGATGCTTGGCGCTCAGGATGATGTGTCCGAGTTCGGTGTTCGGGATGAGCACGCCGTTGTAAATCAAGGCGGTGCCGATGCCGGTGCCCAGTGTGGTGGCGATGACCAGACCATCCTGGCCCTTGGCGGCACCGAACTGGACTTCGGCCAGGCCGGCGGCGTCGGCGTCGTTTACCACGACGACCGGGCGGCCGCAGGCTTCGGAGAACACTTCAGTAACGTCCACGCCAATCCAAGACTGGTCAAGGTTGGCCATGAAGTCGAGCTTCTGGCCGGGCTTGATCGGCGCGGGGAAAGCGATGCCAACGGGTGCGGATTCAGGCACTTCGAAGTGGTCGAGCTGCTGCTTGACGATTTTGGCCACGGCCTGAGGAGTGGAGACCTCGGGAGTGAGAATCTTCAATCGTGGCTCGGCGAAATCGCCCTTGGTCAGATCGACAGGTGCGGCCTTGATGCCGGAACCGCCAATGTCAACACCGAAAGCCTGTGCAGTTTCAATCATCGTTGACCTTCCTTTCCATACGTTTTCATCAGTTCGTAAGGTTGCGCCCAGTTTAACGCGAATTACGCTCAACACGAAACCATTACACACCAATTGTGCAAACGTGTGCATCGTCGCCGGTCACTACGTACCCTATTCGTATCGTTTTTCAAGCCTGACAATGGGCAATGCATGCGATTTCGCATACTAGGAAAAATCGGCGTCTATGGTGGCCTGACTCTGTGTCGCGCGCGATAATGGGAGGTATGGCAGAACATACCCAACTTATTGATGCAATTAACATCCGCACCGCCGTACGCGCCTACGATGATGAGCCGATCGACGACGATACGGCCCGCCAGCTCGAGATGGCGCTTCAGCCGATCAACTTACTCGGCGATCTCAACATTCAGCTGGTGCGCGACCAGCCCAAGGTGTTCGCCGAAGCCAATGCTTCAGGTCATCTGACCAATGCGGCGAATTATCTGGCCATCGTCGGCCCCGCGAACGATGAGGAAGCCAAAGAGCGTGCCGGCTTCTATGCCGAACGCATGGTGCTCACGGCCACGTTGCGCGGCCTCGGCACCTTATGGGTCGCCGGCTCATGGGACAAGGCGGAGGCGGCCAAGCATTGCCGCGTCACCTCTGGCCAGGAGCTGTATCTCGGTGTGGTGATCGGGCATCCGAAGAATCATCTGGATTATCAGGCGAAATCCTATGAGGAGCTATGCGAAGCGCAACGCACGCACCGCGCCACCAAGACCTATGAGCAGTTCACCGCCACAATGAGCGATGAGGGGCGCGAGGCCGCTCCGGATTGGTTCAAGTCCGGCGTCGAGGCTGCGATGAAGGCGCCGAGCGCGATGAACCGTCAGCCAATCACCTTCTCGTATAATCCGGCCGACGATACCGCCGCCGCGCATATCGATCAGAGTGCGGAAGATGAGCATCACGCGTTCAATGACATGGGCATCGCCAAGCTGCACTTCCAGATCGGTGCCGGCCAAGGCCAGTGGGCTTGGGGCGACGGTGGCCTGTTCATCCATAAGTAACCTGTAGTGACCCCCCTCATAGAGGGGAGCCACTACTACGGCTACTTCAGCGACGGCATGAGCTTCCAGGTGGGGTCGTGCATCAGCTTGCGCGAGTCCCACCAGCCCTTGGCAATCTGTACCAAACCGGTCTTGAGGTGCTCGCGATCCACCATCACCAGGCGAATGACTTCCTTGGCCGCGGTGAGCACGGTACCCAGTCCAAACACCAGCGGACGGAAGTCACCATAGGTCATGAAGTACCGGGCCATGTATCCGCGGTTGCGCATGATGTGATACCGGTTCATGTCGGATGTGGAGTTGAGCTGGCGCACGCCGGCGATATCCCAATTGCCGATTTCGCGCGTACGGCGCAGGATCACGTCGGGCACCACAATCGGGTTGGTGACCTTGCTGGCGCGGTAGCCATACATCGTGTCATCCCAGTAGATGAAGAAGCGCGGGTCCGGCAGACCGATTTCCGTAACCACACGGCGGTTGAACAGGCCGCCTTCGAAGCACAGCGTGTCCATCACTCGGTATCCGGCCGGGCCGAATGCGGCGGGCGCAATCGGGTTCGGGATGCCCAGCGGCACAATGAAGTCGTACTGCCAGTAGAACGGGCCGCCATCGTAGTCGAATCGGGAGCCCTGAATCACCTCGTGCTTGTCGGTCCACTTGGACAGCTTGGCAATGGCGTCCGGCAGCACGGCCACATCGTCATCCATCACCCAGAACCATGCGGCACCCAGCTCGTAGGCTTTGGCCACGCCGGCGGAGAAACCGCCCGCACCACCCAGGTTCTCGGTCTGCGGCGCATAGACCACACGTTCTTCGTTACCGGACTGGTCGGCCACGGTGGTGCCCCATTGGCCGGTCACCTTGCCGGCAAACGCAGCGACCATGTCCGCCGTCTGATCGGACTGCTCATTGTCCACGATGACAATGCGCCACGGTGCCTGTTCAAGCGCCAGAATCGAATCGAACAGTGTCTCAAGCAACTGCTGACGTTTGTAGGTGGTGACGATCAGGGCAAGCTTGTCGATGGTGTTGTTGGGTTTCTTCACTTCAGCCATGGCTCCCATTGTTGCACTTGACCGGCACAAGACGAATTTCTGCACAGTGAAACGCGGGTTGCATACGTCCGGCGCATGGCGTATGAATAAGCCTGTCAGTTTCAGGGAAGGTGCAATTCCTTACTGGCGGTAACCTGCACCCCGGGTTTCATAACGGGGATGGCAGGAAGCCCGCGACCCGCGCAAGCGGCTGATCCGGTGAGATTCCGGAGCCAACGGTATAGTCCGGATGGAAGAAACGAGGGCTCATTATGAGTGTATCTTCGCGTATTCGCATGCAAGTTGTTCGTTCTGTGGCACCCGAGGCCGAGGGTTCGGCCAGCACGTCCACCGCCAGCACCAGCGCCAAACTTGGCTCACACACCACTGGTGTGGCCGATTCTGGCCGCTGGTCCACGCGCCGTATCGCCATGTATGCACTGTTCGTGGCGCTGGCGATGGTCACCAGCTTCATTGAATTCCCGATTACGCCGGTCACTTGGCTGAAGTACGACCCGTCCGGCATCGTCTGCCTGATTGCCGGCTTTGCGTATGGCCCGGCCGCCGCCGCAATCGTGTCTGTGCTCGGCTTTGTGCCGCACATGTTCGCCAATCCGTGGGGTTCGCTGATGGCTGTGCTGGTGGCGCTGTTCCTGTCTGTGCCGGCCGCGTTCATCTACCGTAAGATCCGTACGCGCAAGGGTGCCGCCATCGGCATTCTGGTGGGTGCGGTGCTGGCCATCGTGGTGGCGCTGGTGAGCAACCTGATTGTCACGCCGATTTACGCGCACATGACCTACCAAGCTGTGGCCGCGATGATTCTGCCGATTCTGCTGCCGTTCAACGTGGCTAAGATGGCGATTCACGCCGTGATCACCTTCCTGATCTACAAGCCGATCTCCAACCTGCTGTCCAAGCAGCAGTGACTGGCCTGAGACGGGCCGATGCCCGCCACGACTAACGACCACTCAAAGACCACTCAAAGAACCAGAACGCAGAATCCCGGCACGGGCCGGGATTCTGCGTTTTCGCCTATCAGTTACGGATTGCTGTTTCATGACCGTTGCACCCCATTCCTTCGACGCCGACGAGTTCCACGATTCTGCCGAACCTCACGCTTCCGCCGAGCCTGCCTCCCCCGCCGCCGTGCTCAAGGACATTCGTTTCAGCTATGACCGCGGCACCTCATGGGCTTTGGATGGCGTTTCACTCACGGTCCATGCCGGCGAGCGCCTATGCTTGGTCGGTCCGAACGGGTCGGGCAAATCCACGTTAGCCCGTCTGATTGCGGGATTGACCGCGCCGGACGGTGGTGAAGTGACGTTACTGGGGCAACGCGTGTACGCAGCCGGCCCGAATGCCGATGCCTATCGTGCTGCCCGCCACGGCATCGGTATGGTGTTCCAGAATCCCGAGGATCAGCTGGTCACCACCGTGTTGGAGGATGACGTGGCCTTTGGCCCGGAGAATCTCGGGCTGGAGCGCGAGCTCATCGGCGAGCGTATCGTTGATTCATTGCAGGCCGTGGGGTTGGCGAACTTACGCCAGTCCGACCCGACCCGTATGAGCGGCGGGCAGCAGCAACGCGCCTCCATCGCCGGCATGCTGGCCATGAACCCGGCAATGCTGGTATTGGATGAGCCGACCGCCATGCTGGACGAATCCGCACGCGCCGAAGTTATGCGCATTTTGGATGATTTGCAGGCGCGCGGCACCACTATTGTGCATGTCACGCATCATCCAGATGAAACCGTTCATGCCGATCGCATCGTGCACATGGAGGCCGGGCGAATCATTGGTATCACTGCAGCCGTCGATAATCGATCCCCGCTAGCGGAGGCTGTCTCGCAAAGCGAGACTGAGGGTAGTATCGGCACAGAAGCCGCCCCCAGTCGCCCTACGAACGACAGCCCCCGCCAGCGGGAGCGCGAAGACGGCTCCGAACTGCCGCTGCTCTCCGATGGCATCGGTGATATGACGAACCCCATTATTCGCGTCTCGCATCTGACCTATCGCTATCCTTCGGCCAAACGGGCGGTTATCGATGACCTGTCGTTCACCATCGCGCGCGGTGAAACCGTGGCACTGATGGGCGTGAATGGTTCGGGCAAGTCGACGCTGGTGCGCATGTTGTGCGCACTGACTGCGCCGACCGCCGGCAGCATCGAAGTGGCCGGTGTTCCGGTGGCCTCGACCGGCAAGCGCGGTCGCAACGTGCGCCCGAAGTCGGCGAATCGCAAGCAATTAGCGCAATTGCGCCGGCATGTGGGTTACGTGATGCAGCATCCAGAGCATCAGCTGTTCGCTGACACGGTAGCCGAGGACGTGGCGTACGGCCCACGCAACCAAGGGCTTGGCGAGACCGAGGTAGCCGACCGCGTGCGCGAATCACTGGAACTGCTGCATATCGGGCATCTTGCCGACCGCTCCCCCTTCGACCTGTCCGGCGGGCAACAACGATTGGCAGCCATTGCCGGCGTGCTGGCTTGCAATCCTGACGTGCTCATCATGGACGAGCCGACCGCGAGTCTGGACGCCCAAGCCAAGAAGCGTATCCATGAGCTGTTGCGCACGCTCAAATCGCGTGGCGTGACCGTGCTCATCATCACCCATGACCGGGAGGAGGCCGAGCAAATCGCCGACCGCGTGGTCCGTATGCCGATTGCCGCCCCCGCATCCGGCGGCCCCGTCACGGCCACCGTCACCGAGCCGGCCGTATCCTCCAACGGCCCTGCGCACTCAGTGATACACCGACTTGACCCGCGCGTGAAGATGGTGGGCTTCCTGGCCGCCATGTTCACGATGTTCGCGGTGAACACGCCAACCCAGCTCGCGCTGGGCATCGCCATCACTCTGGCCGTTATCGCGGCGGCACGCCTGAACCCGTTACGGGTGCTTGAATCCATTCATCCGATTCTGATCCTGCTGGTGCTGATGGGCGTGGTCAATCTGTTTGTGGTACGCACCGGCACGCCGGTGGTGGCGCTTGGCCCGCTAAGCATCACCGATCAGGGCGTGACCATAGCCGTGCTGTACGCCTGCCGTTTCGCATTGGTAATCATTCTGGGCGCGGTGTTCCTCACTACCACCACGCCTACCGCCATGACCGACGCCTTCGCCACCTTGATCAGTCCGCTCAACCGGCTCGGTATCCATGCCCAAGAAATCGCGCTGGTCATGAGTCTGGCATTACGATTCATTCCAACGCTGACCGACGAAACCCGCGCCATCGTCGACGCCCAATCCGCGCGTGGCGGTTCCATCGAAACCGGTTCACTGGCCCAGCGCATCAAGGCGATGAGCGCGATTATCGTGCCGATTTTCGCCGGCACGTTGCGTCACGCGGACAACCTGAGCCTCGCACTTGACGCCCGCTGCTACGAGGAGGGCATCCGCCGCACCCACTGGCGTGCCCTGACCATCGCCGCGCGAGATCTCATATTCGCCGCTGCCGTCATCATCTACATCGCGGCCATCATCGCGCTGTAGGGCGGCAAACAGCGCAGACAGCACCGGTTGCTATGCTGGTGTGGTTATACGAAAGATGTAAGGAAATTCCCATGGCATTGACCAAGAAGCAAATCAAGCAGCTGCGCGCGATGGCGAACTCGCTGAAGCCCCTGTTCTATGTGGGCAAGAACGATTTGACCGAGTCGGCCGTCAATCAGGCCGATGAGACCATTGAGAAGCACGAGCTCATCAAGTGCGCCGTGCAGGACGGTTCTGGCCTGACCGCCAAGGAAGCCGCCGCCGAGCTTGCCGAGCAGCTGAACGCCGAAGTGGTGCAGTCCATCGGCAATCGTTTCGTGCTGTTCCGTCGCTCCCGGCGCGACGATGTGGAGCATATCCGCTTGGTGCGCGAGTAATGTTCGCCCCGCTCGATCCCGTAGCTTGATATGAGTAATGGCGGTTGGAATCAGTCCGATTCCAACCGCCATTACTCATATTCGCCCAGCGAGCACCGTCACTGATCCAAGATGGACCCGACGATTCCCGCAACAATGGTCAGGACCAAGGACCCCAGTACCGACCACCAGAAACCGTGTACGAAGACGCCCACGCCGAACAGACTGACCGCCAGCCAGCTGGCGAGTCGCATGAACAGCCAATTGATAATCAAGGTGACCAGCCCGAGAGACAGAATCGCAAACGGCAGTGCGATCAGATGCACAATCGGCTTGATTGACGCATTAATCAGCGCCATGAACAAAGCGAACGCGGCGATGCCGAGAATCGGAGGCTCCCCCACCGGGGTCATGCCGGGAGTCACCGCGACCATGACGGCGGCGGCGATAGTCATAATCAACCAGCTGGTCAGGAAACTTCTCATGGCCCAATCGTAGCGCGGCAGGTTTTACTATTGGGCAAAACATGAGATGATGTTGTGCAGAAACGGTAAGAAGGTATTGCCGTTCCCGATTGAGAGGGGACTGACCCGCATGACTGATAATCAACAACAACCGTACGGTTCGGACAGTGTTCCGCAGCCGGCACAGCCCGCACAGCCGGCACAACCGTCTTACGGCCAAGATGCCGCACAGCAGCCGCAGGGCTATGGCGCCCCACAGCCCGCCGCATACGCTCAACCCGCCGCCGGAAGCTACGGCCAGCAGCAACCGCAATACGGCCAGCCCGCCGGCGCATACGCTCAGCCTCAGTACGGCCAGCCGCAGTACGGCCAGCCCGCACAGCCCGCAGCGGGCTACGGCCAGCAGCCCGGCTATGGACAGGCTTACCAGCAGCCGAACGCCTACGCGCAGCCGCAATACACCGCCGCTCCGTATGCCGCCGCCCCGGTGGGGCAATCGTCCAAGTCCAAGCTGGCTGCCGGCCTGTTGGGCATCTTCCTCGGCGGACTTGGTGTGCACAACTTCTATCTCGGCAACACCGGCAAGGCCGTGGCCCAGCTGCTGCTGACGCTTGTCGGCTGGATTCTGCTCGGACTTGGCCCAATCGCAGCCGCCATCTGGGGCTTTGTTGAAGGCATCATCATTCTGTGCAGCAAGCCCGGCTCACCGTGGCATAAAGACGCCAACGGCTACGAACTATCAGACTGAAACTAACCTCGGGCCACGTTCATTGGGCCCCTGATCAACCACGCCTCTGCAGGTATCATCTCGATGCCGCAGTCGCAGCGGGATGCGACACGCCGGCCGTGTACATGAGTTCATGTACACGGCCGTTTTCTTTGTTGCTTTCACCCTCAAAACAAACATTTATCATGTTCACTTTTGCAAGATATGAACATCAGACATCACAGACTACCATAACTTCCCAATTGCATTACCAATAGATTAATAACCGGCAAAACGGCTTATATCCGCCATTTTTCATGCTAGGCTTTGAAACCAGCACATCAACAAAGTGCACAATCCTTTTCTACAGAGAAGGTAACATGTTGTTCAATTCATATGTGAATCGAACAATGCCAGTACTTCCCTAGGTGCTTGCTTGGGGAACGCCATGCTGAAAGGAACACATTATGGCGGAGGGAAAAGTCATCATCGTCAACCCGGATATGTTCGGCAAGGACCCGGATTCGAAAACAACCAAGGCCAATGAAGTGGCCAAGAGCTTCGGCCTGAGCGACGCGGCGTTGGCCGAGGTCGAGGACTTCAAGGCACAACTCACCAAACACAACGCCTGGGATCTGCCGTTCATGGGATACGTCAACGAGGATGGCTACGGTTACGCCTACGTGCCCGGTGCCGCCGTGGTGTACGACCCGTACTGGGACGCCCACCAAGCATTCCTGGCGCTGCCTAAGGACGTGCAGACCACATTCGCCATTCGTATGCTGTTCACGCACCGTCCGGTCGACCGCTATGGCGCCAGCATGTTCCTGCATTACCAGCGTGGCTTCAACGTGAAGTTCGAGGGTATCGGCGCGAACCAGTACTGATTGGTACTGACTATCAACCATCTTTTTCGGATTGCCCGATAAGGGGCGTATAACAACGGTGTTATACGCCCCTTATCTGTATTCAGTGTCAGGCGATGGCCGCCCGCCGCCCGACACAGGCGAATCAGTATCGCACGAGATTCAACAGTTCCTGCTGTTTGGCATAGCGGGAAACGTTGGTCAGGGCGATGCGGATGATGTGTTCGGAAGTCTTTTCCAAATGATTGCCGCCGGCCACATGCGGGGTGATCAGGCAATGCGGCTCATCCCACAACGGACTTTCCGCCGGCAACGGCTCAGGCTCGGTGACGTCCAATCCGGCACCGTGGAGCCGTCCATTGTGCAAGGCGTCAGCCAAGGCCTCGGGATCGATGGCGTCGCCACGCCCGGCATTAATCACGATGGCTGTGGATTTCAGACGACCCAGACGATCCGCATTCAGCAGATGATGGGTCTGCGGCGAGCGCGGCACCGCCATCGCCACCACGTCTGCCAATGGCAACAGCGTCTCCAGCCGCTCGAAGCCATACATCTTTTCAATGCCCTTGGCCGGCACGTCCGCATGACGGCGCACGCCGAAAGTACGCATACCTACGGATTGGGCAAGCTGAGCGAAATGCGACCCGATGTCACCGACGCCGATAATCAGCGCGATGCCACCTTCCGGGCTCAATACCGGTCCTTCATCCTGCCACTGATGATCACGCTGATTGGAGGCATACCGGCTGAGGTTCTTCATCAATGCCCACATGGTGGCGAACATGTGTTCCGACACGCTTTGGCCATACGCGCCGCTCGCATTGGTGACCATGGTGCCGCGAGGCAGCACACCCGGGCAGATGTACGCATCCACACCGGCGCTGAAGGTCTGCAACCATTCAAGACGGGTGTATTGGGAAGCCTGCGAGACCGGAAAGTTGCCGATGACTGCGGTAGCTCGGGAGCGAAGCTCCTCGGGAACAGCGGCCGACCAGACCATGTCGCCGCGGTGCGCTTCGTCGCCCACGAATTCCTGCGGCACATCGCGAGCCGCCTTGGCGAAAGCCCGCCGTTCTCCTTCGTTGAGTGGCAGGCAGTTGACAATCAGCTTATGCGTGTTCTCAATACCCATGGTTCACCAAACTAGGCGGCAGGGCAGATATTATCGCGGTTTCCTCATGCTGAACCAATGCCGAACTGCTACCGGACCAATGCCGAATCCGCCCCATCAAACCCCACCAAACCAAGGGACAACCCATTGCGCATCGACCGTAGCGTCCGCCCCGAACCGTACACTCACAGGTGGTTTTGTGATTCCATAGCGTGCAGCCAAGGCAGTACGATTGCCGGTTTATCCGCACGCACAGGTACCTACGCCGGTTGGTAAACCTTACATTCCATACCTTGCAACCGAACGTTTAGGAGCATGTATGCCTGAGCAGCATATTGATAACGAGAAGATTCCCACACGTCTTATCGGCGCGATTGTGGCTGTCGGCTCACTTGCCTTCATTGGCATTCTGACCGAAACCGTGATGACCGTGCTTTTCCCCGCACTGATGCGCGAATTCCATGTCGACACGGCCACTGTGCAATGGATTACCACGATTTATCTGTTGGCGGTGGCCGCTACCATGCCCATCAGCTCGTTTTTGAAGCGCCGATTCGCGCTGAAAACCATTTTTCTTGCGGCTGTGATTCTGGCCATCGTTGGCTCGCTGATCATGATCGTCGCCCAAGCCTTCCCGCTGCTGATTGTCGCCCGCATTATTCAGGGCATTGGCTCAGGCGTGGCCACGCCGTTGATGATCAACATCATCCTGGAGCAGTCTCCTCGTTCGAAAATCGGCCGATTGATGGGCGTAGGATCGCTGGTCATTACCGTGGCTCCGGCCATCGGCCCGACCGTCGGCGGCGCGGTGACCACAGTGCTGCCGTGGCGCGCGATTTTCGTCATCGCCATTCCGCTGGTGCTAATCGCAGCATGCATCGGCATGAAGTGCATTGAGCAGAAGACACCGACCGAGGCTGCCTATCTTGACCCGATTCAGCTTGGGTCCATTGTTGTCGCGTTGGTCGGTCTGGTGCTGGCGCTCAACCAAGGTGGCGTGGCCATCAGTGCGGCGGTGTCCGGCAAGTCAGCCACACGCTCCGGCATTATCGCCATTGTCAGTCTGATTGCGGGCCTCGCCTTGTTGATCGTGTTCGCCATGAGTTCCAAGCGTGCCTTCTCCCCGCTGCTGCGCCTTGGCATTCTCAAGGATCCCGCCGTACTGTTACACGCCTGCGCATATCTGCTGCTGCCATTGGTCGCCATCGGCTACGGCTATGTCATCACCAATGTGGCACAGCTCTCGCTCGGTACCACGGCATTTGTGGCCGGCTCTCTGGTACTGCCCGGAGCACTGGTCGGCGCTGTCTGTGCCCCGCTTGGCGGCTGGTTCTACGATAAGTTCGGCGCGGTCAAGCCGATTCTGATTCCGATCGGCATCGCTATTTTGGGCCCAGTGCTTATGCTGGTGTTCTCGATGCAGCTTACGCCCTTGCTGCTCGCCGGATTCTATTTCATTTTCGGTCTGTTCTATTCCATCGGCAATGCGAATGTGATGACCAGTGGCCTGTCGGAGGTCTCTCCCGAGTTCAAGCCGGACGGCAACGCCATTTTCAACACGTGTCTTCAGTTTGGCGGCGCTGCCGGTACCGCACTGTTCTCCACGATTCTTTCCGTGGCTCAGGCCGGCGCAGGAGAAGAAGGCACCGCTGAGTTTGCTCACGCCACTGCCGTCGGCGGCACATGGACGTTTGCCACGATGACGGTTATCTGCCTGATTGGCTGGTGCTGTCTGGCCACCGCGTTCCGCATTCGCGCGGCACGTAAGCGTGCATAAATCCGATCATCAATAGAGTCCCAGCTTTCCAAACACGTGTGGGGCGTGCCCCGGGAGAACCCCGGGGCACGCCCCACACGCTAATGAAAGGAAGAAAAGGAGAAAGAAAGCTTTGGCGGGCAGTGCCGGCTGCTGTGACCTTGCCATCACAGCAGCCGGGCTGATCCCGCCTATTCAGTTATGGTGTGTGTCGTATTCGGTGCGGAGACCGAGCGGGCAAGCCCGCTATTTTTTATCTCCGCCGACCGCCATCACCGCGCGCTGAAGCACAACGAAGACGAGGATCATGAGACCGATAACGATGGTGGTCCATTCGGCCGGCACACCGAAGTCAGAGGTGAGCGGATCGAGGATGGAGCGGACCAGAGAGCCGAGCACGGAGCCGAGCACGTAGCCGAAGCCACCGGTGATGATCGTACCGCCGATGACCACGGAGGCAACGGCGTCGAGCTCCCAGCCAACACCCACAGTGTTCTTGGCAGAGCCGATGTTTGCGGTGTACACGATCGAGGCCAGGGCGGCGAGAGTCGCAGAGGTCAAGTAGATGATGTACTGCGTGCGCTTGACCGGCAGACCCATGAGTTCCGCGGAGGAACGGGAGCCGCCGATGGCGTAGATGGTGCGTCCGGTGCGGGTATGGTGCAGGAAGACGTAGCCGAAGACCACAACCACCAGTGCGATGATCACGCCGACGTTGAAGGACAGATCGTTGGAGATCTTCGGATTGTCGATGATCTTGATCACGTTGGAGATGAACGAGAAGTCATTGCCCTGCGGGAAGGTCAGCGAGTCGGTGGAGATGATGGAGGCAAGACCACGGGCCAGGAACATCGTCGACAGGGTCGCGATGAACGGCTGCATGTTGAATTCCTCGATCAAGGTGCCGGCCAGCAGGCCGAACACAGCGCCGATGAGCAGCATGATGATCATGACCAGGAAGGCGGGCACGCCGGCGTTCGCCAGCTTCAGGCCGACGACTGCGGTGATGGCCACGATAGCACCGACAGACAAATCGATACCACCGGTCAGAATCGGCAGGGTCATGGCCACAGCCAGAATAATCAGGTAGGCGTGGTCAATGAACAGGGAGGAGATGAAGCCCAGTCGAATGTAGGTGCCGAACAACGCCTGACCCATGATGATCATCAGGATGAAGATCACCACGGCCGCGAGGGTCGGGATCATCTGACGATCGAGCTTGAAGCCCTTCTTGGGAGCCTTCACTTTGTTTGCCGTAGCTGTTGTCATGCTGCCACCGCCTTAGCTTGAGCCTTGAGCGCGCGCTTGCGTTTCATATTCGCGCTCAGGTTGTGAATCTTCGGAGCCTGCATCACGCAGATCACAATCACAACGACGGCGAAGAAGGCCGGAGTTGCCTCGGCGTTGACGCCCAGGGTGATGATGGTCTTGCGGATCATGGCGATAATTACAGCACCGACAGCAGAGCCGGCGAGGGAGAACTTACCACCCAGCAGTGAAGTACCGCCGATGACGACTGCCAGAATGGCGTACATTTCGAGGTCCTGACCGGTCTTAACCACGTCGACACGCATCACGGATGCGGTGGCGAACAGACCAGCGATGGCCGCGAGGAAGCCGGAAATCGCGTAGACGAGGAAGAGGATCTTCTTCGGCTTGATACCGGTCATACGGGAGGCTTCCTGGTTGATGCCCACGGCCTCAATCATCATGCCCATAGCGGTCTTGCGGCACAGCAGGCCAACGAGAATCACAATGATAACGGCGATGACGAAGTTGGCGGGAATGCCCAGAATGAAGCCGTTGGCGAACCACTTCAGCGGTTCGTTGCCAGCAACTGCGGAGGCGTCGGTGTTCTCACCGGAGGTGATGACCTTGGCCATACCACGGCCGGCGAGCATCATAATCAGGGTGGTGATGAACGGCTGTAGGCCCAGGAAGGAAACCAGAGCGCCGTTGACGCAGCCAATGGCCAGACCAACAGCCAAGGCGATGAGGATGGAGAGCCACACGTTCATGCCATTGGACAGGGTCTGCATGGCGGCGGCACCTGCCACTGCCATAACGGAACCGACCGAAAGGTCGATACCGGCGGTGGAGATAACCAAGGTCATACCGGTTGCAATCATCAGGTATCGGGCAGATTCCTGGAGCATGGTGATCAGCGGGCCGGCCAGACCACCGGTGTTGCTGTTCCAGCTCAAAGCCAGGAAGTCATGCTGGAAGATGGTGCAGATGATGACCAGAAGAATGAATGCGACGATCGACCAGGTCAGGTTGCTGCTCAGCAGCTTCTTGACAAAGTTGTTGCCCTCGGCTTTTGCCTTTTCAGCCATCTCATGCCTCCTTTCCGGTGTTTACGTTGGTGTTAGCGATGGTTTCGACGATGGTCGCCTGAGAGACGGTGTCGTCGTTTTCGATTTCTGCGATCTTGTGGCGGTCCTTGAGAACCTCGATGTCGTCGGACAGACGCACGACCTCTTCAAGCTCGGAGGAGATGAAGACAACGCCCATGCCCTGAGAAGCCAGGTCAAGCACGACCTGCTGAATTTCAGCCTTGGCACCGATATCGATACCACGGGTCGGCTCGTCCAGAATCAGCAGCTCGGGGTGCGTGGCCAGCCAACGGCCAATGAGCACCTTCTGCTGGTTGCCGCCGGAGAGATTCTTGACCGGGCGATCCGGGTCGGCGGGACGAACGTTGAGTTCCTTCATGTACTTGTCAACGATGGCGTCCGCTTCCTTCTTGGGAATCGGCTTGAACATACCGCGCGTTGCCTGCAGGGCGATAAGGATGTTCTGGCGGACGGTCAGGTCGCCGATGATGCCCTCATCACGACGGTTTTCGGTGGAGTACGCGATTTTGTTCTTCAAAGCCGTGTACGGATCGGAGATGTTGACCTTCTTGCCGTTGAGCGTGTAGGTACCCGAATCCGGCTTGTCGGCACCATACAGGAGTCGACCAAGCTCGGTACGACCGGAGCCCAGCAGGCCAGCGAAGCCAACGACCTCACCCTTGTAGATGTCAACATCAACCGGGTTGATGGTGCCCTTCTTGCCGAGGCCCTTGACATCGACGATCGGCTTCTCGCCAGGGGTGATTTCACGGCGAGCCTTCTTGGCACCAATCTGGGACAGCTCGGCGGCGGACTTACCAATCATCATGCCGATGAGTTCGTCGCGCGGGGTGTCCTTGGTCATGACCTCCTTGATGAACTGGCCGTTACGCAGAATGGTCAGACGATCGGTAATCTCATAAATCTGATCGAGGAAGTGGGAGACGAAGAGGATGGCCACGCCCGAGTCACGCACCTTGCGCATGATCGCGAACAGGTCCCTGACCTCGTTGGCATCCAGCGAAGAGGTCGGCTCATCGAGAATCAGCACCTTGGCGTTGATAACCATAGCGCGGGCGATGGCGACCAGCTGCTGCATAGCGATGGAGATGGAGCTCAGCGGAGTGTGCGGGTCAATGGATTCGAGGCCCATCTGTGCCAAATACTTCTTGGCGGCCTCGTGGGTCTTCTTCCAGTCGATGCCGAAGGGGCCGCGCTTTTCGTGGCCCAGCATCACGTTCTCACCGACGGAAAGGTTGGTGCACAGGTTCACTTCCTGATACACGGTGGCGATACCGGCGTTTTGTGCGTCGAGGGTGCCGTTGAACTGCTGAGGCTTGCCGTCCACCATAATGGAGCCGGCGTTGATCTTGTACACACCGGTCAGAGCCTTAATCATGGTGGACTTGCCTGCACCGTTCTCACCCATCAGGGCGTGAACTTCACCCGGGTAGAGAGTCAAATCAACACCATCCAAGGCCTTGACGCCCGGGAATTCAATCGTAATGCCTTTCATTACGACGATGGGGTTTTTATCTGTCATGTCTTTGCCTTAAACGAGAATGAGATGTTATCGTTTTGTGATATTTGAGCCACACATGAGTGATGGCGTGGAAGGAACATCCTTCTCACACCATCACATCAATTATTTGGTCCAGTTATCAATGAGTCGCAGCAGACTTATCAGTAGGCGCGGGTGTTGTTGTCCAGGGCTTCCTTGGCGGAGGCGGCCTCGAAGGTCTTGGACTCGATCTCGATGTCCTTCTCAACGGTCTTGCCATCCAGATAGTCCTTGACGGCCTGAGCGGTTTCCTTACCGAAGATCGGGTTGTACTCGATCACGTAGGAGAGGTCGCCATCAACAAGAGCCTGCAGAGCGTTCTTGGTACCGTCGATGGTGATGATCTTGACCTTGCCCTTGAGGCCGGCGGCGTCAACAGCCTGAGCGGCACCGAGGCCCATCTCGTCGTTCTGAGCGAAGATGAACTGCGGGTTGTCGGACTTGTACTTGTCGAGCAGACCAGCGGTCACGGTCTTGGCCTCATCAGTGGACCAGTTAGCGGACTGGGACTCAAGAACCTTGACGTTGGAGGCAACCTTGTTGTCCCAACCAGTGCCACGATCCTTCACCACGGACAGGCCGGCAGGGCCTTCGAGGATGAAGCCGTTGGCGCCATCCGGGAAGTTCTTGTTCACGAACTCGGCAGCCTGCTCGCCGCACCAGACGTTGGACGGTCCGATGTGAGCAACGATGGCCTTCTTGGCCTCGGCGTCCTTGACGTCCACGTTACGGTCAACGGTGAAGACCGGAATCTCAGCCTCAGCGGCCTTCTTCAGGGAGTCATCCCAACCGGAATCCTCGGTGGAGGACAGGATGATGGCGTCGACTTCGTCGTTAACGAACTTGTTGAACGCCTGAATCTGCTTCTGCTGATCGTTGTTCTGGGTCGGAGAGTAGGTCAGGTCAAAGCCGGCATCCTCGAATGCCTTCTGAATGTCCTTCTCGTTGGCGGTACGGAAGCCGCCCTCAGGACCGACAGCCACGAAGCCAACCGTCTTCTTGCCGGAGTCCGAGCTGCCACCTGCGTTGCTGGAACCGCATGCGGCAACGCTGACAAGCGCAGCAGCAGAAGCAACGAGGGCAATGGCCTTCTTCCAATTCTTCATAAATACTCCTCCTCGAGCAGTGTTTATTTTTTGGATGATCTTTCATCCTGTTTGGTGACTGTTCGTCATCGACAGCCTCTAGTATGACGCTCACAGGCCAAATGTTCAATCGCATGCGATAACAGTTTGATAACAGGTTTATAACAAATTAATAACAGTGGTTCAAAAATGGCGTCGCAACACTGTTTTGCCTTGATAACAGACCAATAATAGTGATTGGTTGCGCAGCGGCAATGCCGCTCGCCAGCCGAGCGACAAAGCCGTTGCCTCATACAACAAGAAAGGTTATTATGAACACCGTTTTTCTTATACCATCTACTGCGCACCGAGGGCAGTGACCTGGCTATCGGCGATGGTCCAGGAACCGTCGAGTGAGCCAGAAACGGAGCGAACAATACCCAAATCGTCCACAATGGCCAGGCGACGGGACAGGCTAATCTGCCCCGATGCCATCGACGTTATGGTTCCATTAGGCAGACGCTGCGCATTGGCCGGGCCTGGTGCCATTTGACGCCATGCCTCTTGTTGTTCGCTGTTTCCCTCAGGAGGTGTGGTGGCGTACACCAGATTCAGATCGTTGTAGAACGTGAGCATGGTGACGTGTCTGAGCACACTCACTTGGGTGGCCGCTTTGCTCAGACCGCTCAGTGTTTTATCACCGTTGCGCGCCACACCGGTCATCATCACGCCGTTCGTGTCCTCGCCCTCGACTGCCAACGCCAATCGGCACCCTTCCGGAGAAACCGCCAATGCCACAATGCTGTCGGCAGCGCCAAGCCAATCAAGCTTCAGATCGGTTTCCTTACCCCCATCTGACACATGCAATTCGCGCCCGTTCTCGGATACAGCCCATACTTCGCCATCCAGACCTTCGGTAATCGATCGCATCGACTCGCCGGAGAACATCACCCCACAGGACGCACCATCAGATTTCAGGCATTCGACGACACCGTCCGCACGCAACACCGCACCGCCGGATGAGGAAAAAACGAAGCCCCGAGCATCGTCATATCCGGGGGCCTCCCCTACACGCAACGGACTGGAGCTGGCCAGGGAAACGATATGCCCACCGGTCAACGTGTATACGCCCGCTGTCGGCTGCTCGGTAGTAAGTTTCACATTTGCGTCGGCATCAGAATAGTCCACTCCGTCGCCGGTAATCTTCAGCGCGTATTCGGCATTGCCGTCGCCCATAGTCAGACGGATGCGATGTACCAGCAGGCCTCGTTCTTCCTCATTCAACGCATTGATACCGCTGTTAAGGTGTATCTCCACCACATTGTTCTTCACCGGCACGCTGTCGACCGCGAGTTTGATGGTAGGCAAGCCGGTGCCTCGCAGCACTCCTTCCAACCAGGAGGGTGCATCCGAGAGTACTTCACCGACTGCCTGGGTGCGCCAGTTGCGCCAGCTCAGCCATCGAACATCCGGTATGAGCTGTTTGCCGGATGTGCTCACCTGATACACGGATACTTGGCGGAAGACTTGTTCAAAATCGGCGGTGGATATCACCACGCCGTTCTCCAACGAGGAGATGCGCCACTGGCCGCTTCTTTTAATCAAGATATAAGGAACTTTGCTGATCGTGCTGCTATCTGTCGGCGTATACACGCCATGCGAGTCCAGAGAGCCGACCACTTGGAGCTGTACTTCTACAATCAGCGAGCTCTCCGCCCCTTGCGGGGTACTCATCGTATTGGCACGGCGGCGGAAATCCGGCGTACCGCTGTAGACCAGTGCCGAGGAATCGCCATTCCATCCGGCCGACGCCGAACCGGTCAGAAACTCACGGGCCACACGGTAGCCATCGGACTGTACGCCGGCAGGCATGGCATCATAGAACCCTTTGACGATGGTTTCCGGCTGCGCATCGTCCGCAGGTCCCTGAGGATTGGTGTAAACACGCTGAGTCTGCTGTTCCACCGGTGCCAGAGTCTGCACCGAGCCGCTAATCGGCAAACCGAACGGACTTGAGCATGCCGTCATCGTGACGCAACAGACTATGGCCGCGCCTGCGGCGGCAATCGTTCTGGTCACTCGTCTCATAGCGGCCTCCCCATCATCGTGTCGCGGCGAACCTCATGATAATCATGTGTGACTTGGCTGGTGGCCACACCAAACCCACCGGTAATACGCAGGTCATCGGGCGTTTCAGAAGCAAAATTCACCGGCAGTTCAGCGTCCGCCACCTCACCTTGGTCGGGGTCACGCGGCAGCAATACCAAGAACCAGGTGCCCTCCCCCACTGCCGAACGTACACGGATAGTACCGTGGTGCAGCAAGGCATCAGTCATGGCGATGGCCAAGCCCAATCCGGTGCCGCCGGTAACGCGCGAACGTGAAGGGTCGCTTCTCCAGAATCGATCGAATACATGAGCGACTTTGTCTTCGTCGATACCAACGCCATAGTCGCGAACGCTGATGGCCACGGCTTTGCGGTTGGCCGCGACACGCACTTCGATCGGCCGGTCCTCAGCGAAATCGACGGCATTGGCCAACAGATTTCTGACGATGCGAATCACTCGACGCGAATCGATACGAGTCAAAACCTGCACATTGGGCAGATACGTGTGAATCGGCACCCGTTTGGCTTGGGCGATGCCGGCAACTTGGTCCACTGCCGTTTCAATTGGTTCGCATAAATCGGTTTCCACAAGGTCAAGTGCCGCATAACCGGCATCGTAGCGGGAGATTTCCAACAGATCGGCGAGCATGTCTTGGAATCGACTGATCTGGCCGGCCAACAGTTCGACCGTACGCTTGGTGGAGGGGTCGAAGCCGTCTTTTTTCATTTCGAGCAGGTCGGAAGCCATACGCATGGTGGTCACCGGGGTGCGCAATTCATGACTGACGTCGGACACAAATCGTTTCTGGAAAACGCTTGCTTCCTCCAGCTCATCAATCTTCTGGTTGAGCGCATCAGCCATCGTATTGAAGGATTGCTGCAGCACACCAAGCTCATCCTTACGATTCACGGTAACGCGCATATCGAGATTGCCGGAGGCCAGTGTTTCCGAGGCCGCTGCCACTCGTTCAATCGGGCGCACGATGCCACGAATCACCAGCCAGATTACTACGCCCACCACGATGGACAGCAACGCACAGATGACCACCAGACTGAGCTGAATCTGCGTCAAGGACTGCTGCTGGAACGTGTACGAATAAATGGCGAAGAATTCGAGGTTGCCGGCCACGCCAAAGTCCAATACGGTGCCGAGCACCGCTGCGGGCGTCCCGCTGCCCGACATGCCGGAATCACCGGGAATTTCGACCGGCTGATAGAACACGCTGTCATCCAAGTCGGAGGCCACGGACGAACGGATGTCATCAGAAATCAGACTTTGATAGCTGGGTTCGGTGGATACGGGGATGATGGCACGCGAGTTGGTATCACGACTCCACAAATACACACCTATCAGGTTGGAGGGCCCCTCGGATTGCAACGAGGACGCCAAGTCATTGACCAGCTGCTGGATCTGCACTGTGGCGGAGACATCGGCCGCGTCCAGACTGGTTTGGGCCTGCTGCACCATGTTTGAATAGTCGGCACGCGACTGCGAAGTGATTTGGGTAAGCAGCGAGGCGCGCACTGATACCATCGATACGCCAGAGAAGACGATGGCCACGGCCAGTGTAAGAATCACGGTGAGGGCCACGGTGCGGGCCTGCAGCGAGCGACGAACTTCAGCGCGTCCGTGGCGCAGCAAGCGTTTGAGGCTGAATCGAGGGCGCAGGTTCATTGTTCAGGAGTGACGAACTTGTAGCCGATGCCACGTACGGTCTGCACGATTTGCGGGTTCTCGGGGTCGTCCTCCACTTTGGCCCTAAGGCGTTGAACATGCACATTGACCAGGCGCGTATCGCCGGAATTCTCGTATCCCCAGACATTCTTGAGCAGGCTGGAACGACTGATGGCCTCGCCGGCGGCGGCCGCAAGCATGAACAGCAGCTCGAATTCCATCGGAGTAAGATTCAGGTCCTTGCCATCCTTGGTGGCGGTGTGTTCCAAACGGTCGATGACGATGGATCCGCGTTCCAGATGGTTGACGTTTGCATTGCCACCGCTTGCGCCACCGGTGGCACCGTCTTCGGCGGCCGGCTTGGCGATGCGGAAGCGTGCATGGATACGCGCCAGCAATTCGGCCACTTTGAAGGGCTTGGGCACGTAGTCGTCGGCCCCGGCTTCCAAGCCGGCCACGACGTCAAGTGTGTCTGATTTGGCGGTGAGCATGATAATCGGCACATTAGAGGTAGCTCTGATGCGGCGGGCCACCCCCGTGCCGTCCAGCCCGGGGAGCATAACGTCAAGCAGAATCAAATCGGGCTTGACGATGGGGAACATTTCCACAGCCCTCAGCCCGTCCAGGCAGGTCACGGTCTGGAATCCCTCGTTTTCCAAAACAAGACTAAGCATTTCGCCGATGGCCTGATCGTCGTCCACGATGAAGATGGTCGCCATGGTGTTTGTCTTCCCTTTCCCACTGTTATTGTTGCGTTACACTTTACTCCCCTATGTTCATTTCTGTTCGGGTTCCCCGCCATGCAACATCGGGCGAATCTTGGCAAGACGCTGGCTGACTTCGTGTTCGTAGCCGCGATCGTTGGGATGGTAGTACTCGGTGCCACGCAGCTCTTCGGGCATATATTCCTGTGGCGCCACGGCACCGGGCCAATCGTGCGCATACTTGTAGCCCTCGTGGTTGCCCCACTCTTTCATAAGCTTGGTGGGGGCGTTCCTCAAATACAGCGGAACAGCGCCGATCTTGCCGGCATCCACGTCCGCGAGCGCCTGGTTAATGGCGTTATAGCTGGCGTTTGATTTGGGCGCGGTGGCCACGGCAATCGTGGCCTCGGCCAAAATAATACGTGCCTCGGGCATGCCGACCAGCGCCACGGCCTGCGCCGCGGCCACGGTGACCTGCAAAATCTGCGGGGCGGCCATGCCGACTTCCTCGCTGGCGGCGATCATGATGCGACGGGCGATGAAGCGCGGATCTTCACCCGCTTTCAGCATGCGTGCCAGATAATGGATGGCGGCATCCGGATCGGAGCCCCGCATGGATTTGATGAATGCGGAAATCACGTCGTAATGGTCATCGCCGTCTTTGTCGTAGCGCACGGTGGCGGTGTCCATTACCGTAGCCACGATTTCGGGGGTGATGATGGGTCGGCGTGCGCCCTTTTTGCGGGCTTCGTCGCCAGTGACCGCGCCAGCCGCGGCCTCCAGAATCGTGAGACTCTTGCGTGCGTCACCACCGGCCATGCGCACGATGTCGGCGATGGCTTCGTCCGTGGCTTTGACCTCGCCCCTGAGACCGCGGTCATCAGTCAGCGCGCGCTGCACCAGTTCGATGAGCTGATCAGGCTCCAATGACTCAAGCTTGACGACCACCGAACGGGAGAGCAACGGTTTGATGATGGAAAAGCTCGGGTTCTCGGTGGTGGCGCCGATAAAGGTCACGTCGCGGTTTTCGACGGCGGGAAGCAGCGCATCCTGCTGGGATTTGGAGAAGCGATGTACCTCGTCGATGAACAGTACGGTTTCCTGGCCGCGTGACACGAGCCGTTCGTGAGCGCGGGTGAGTACGTCGCGCACGTCTTTGACGCCGGATGTCACGGCGGAGAGTTCCTCAAACACGCGGCCGGATTGGCCGGCCACGATGGTGGCGAGCGTGGTTTTGCCGACGCCTGGAGGGCCGAACAGGATTACGGAGCTCGGCGCGGTGAGACTGCCTTTGCTGGCCGGATTGGCGAGGCGGCGCAGCGGCGAGCCCTGGCCCAACACCTGCGTTTGGCCAATCACCTCGTCCAAAGTGCGTGGACGCATGCGCACCGCCAACGGCCGCGTCATCGACTCCGGCGCATCAGCCGCCCCAAACAAATCGTTCTCACTCATAACGTCCTATAGTACCCCAGTGTTCGAACAGACGTTCGAGCTGCACCCTGGCTTCCCTCAGAGAGGGGAGCCAAGAAAGGAATCAGTTACTCACCTTGTAGTCGCGGAAGACTACTTCGCCGGTGTCTTGGGTGGCGTCGAGGTCCACGATGCCTTCGATGGCCCAATCGTGATCGCCATCGGAATCATCGATAATCTGACGCACCTTCCACGTATGCTCGTCGTTCTCGTGCTTGTCATCCAACATGAACAGTTCGGGCGAGCGTGCTTCGGCGCCGATGCCCACGTACTCGTGCTCGTCGTAGTAGTCGTCGAGCACATCTTCCCATTCGTGCACGCCGTAGCCCCAGTCCTTGTCGAGCGCGCCGAGCTTGTCCGGCTGGTCAAGGTCCATAAGCCGCACACGGCGGAACAAGGCATTGCGCACCAGCACGGTAAGACCACGACGGTCCTCGACCACCGCGCTTTTTGCGCCGGGCGCGGCCAGGGATGCCGCAGCCTCGGATTGGTCAGCCGAGTCACCGGCGTTCTCCCATTCGTCCACCAGCGAGGAGTCGATGGAGCGCACGAGCACGCGCAGCCACGAGATGATGTCTTCGAGTTGCTCGTCACGCTTTTCGGGCGGCACGGTGCGCGCCAGCGTGCGGTAGGCGTCCGAGAGGTAGCGCAACAGGGTGCCTTCGGAGCGGGCGATGTTGTATCGGGTGATGTATCCGGTGAAGTCGGAGGCGGTTTCCACCATGTCGCGCACCACGGATTTCGGCGACAGCCAGTAGTCGTTGGCCCACGGCACATCGTGGCGGTACTGATCGAACGCGGCTTCGAGCATGTCTTCCAGTGGCTTCGGATACGTAATCTCCTGCAGCTTATCCATACGCTCGTCATAGTCGAGTCCGTCGGCCTTCATATCGGCCATCGCCTTGTCTCGGGCCTGACGCTCCTGGGCACGCAGCACCTGCTTGGGGTCTTCGAGCGTGGCCTCGGCCATGGAGATCACGTCCAGCGCATAGGTGTCGGACTCGGGGTCGAGCAGTTCGAGCGCGGCCAGCAGGAACGGGGAGAGCGGCTGGTCGAGGGCGAAGTCGTCCGGCATATCAAGGGTCATGTAGTAGTCCTTGCCGCCGTCCTTGCGGTCCTCGGTTTCGATGACTTCGGTATCGAACAGGGTTTGGAAGATCTCGTCGGCCCGCTGGTGCAGATGCTCCTTCTGGTCGGGGGTCTGCGCGGAATCGTCGATGAGATCGTCGATACGGGCACGGGCGTCACCGCCCTGCGCCACTTCATTGAGCACCATCGAATGCGTGATTTTCAGGTGCGGGACCAGGGTTTCCGGTTCGGCGTCGATGAGCTTATCAAACGTGCTCTGGTTCCAGGTCACAAAACCTTCCGGCGCCTTCTTGCGCTTGACCTTCTTGAGTTTCTTCGGATCTCCCCCGGCCTTGGCGATGGCTTTCTGGTTTTCGATTTCATATTCGGGAGCCTCGGCGATCACCAGTCCCTCGGTATCGAATCCCATACGGCCAGCTCGTCCGGCAATCTGGTGGAATTCGCGGGCGCGCAGGCGGCGCATCTTGGTGCCGTCGAACTTGGTCAGGGCCGTGAGCACCACGGAGTGAATCGGCACATTGATGCCGACGCCCAATGTATCGGTGCCGCAAATCACCGGCAGCAGACCCTGCTGGGCGAGCTGTTCGACCAGGCGGCGGTAGCGAGGCAGCATGCCGGCATGATGGATGCCGACACCGGTGCGCAGCAGTCGCTGCAGAATCTTGCCGAAGGCTGTGGTGAACTTGACGCCTTTGATGGCTTCTGCGATGGCTTGGCGCTGTTCCTTGCTGGATACACCGGTGGAGGCGAGCGCTTGCGCGGTCTCCAATGCGGCGTCCTGCGAAAAGTGGACCACGTAAATCGGGGTTTCGCCGTTGCGGAAGGCGAGTTCCACGGTTTTTTCCATCGGGTCGAGCGTGTATTCGTAGCTCAACGGCACCGGTCGCGGCGCGTCGGCGATTACATCCACGTCCGGGGTGTCGTTCAGATCGGAGAGCTTGTCGGCGATGGCGTCCACATTGCCGAGTGTGGCGCTCATCAGCAGGAACTGGGTCTGCGGCAGCGTGAGCAGTGGCACCTGCCACGCCCAGCCGCGCTCCGGATCACCGTAATAATGGAATTCGTCCATCGCCACGAGGCCCACATCGGCATGGGTGCCTTCGCGCAAAGCCTGATTGGCGAGGATTTCGGCGGTGCAGCAGATGATCGGCGCGTCCGCGTTGATGTGGCTGTCGCCGGTGATCATGCCGACGTTGTCGCGGCCGAACACTTCGACCAAGTCGAAGAATTTCTCCGACACCAGCGCCTTGATCGGAGCGGTGTAATAGGAGCGGCGGCCAGTGCACAGGGCGGCGAAGTGCATGCCAAGCGCCACCAGCGATTTGCCCGAACCGGTCGGGGTATTCAAAATCACATGGTCGCCGGCCAAGAGGTCCATAATGGCCTCTTCCTGATGCGGCCATGGTTCGATGCCTTTGATGTCTTCCACCCAGCCGAAGAATCGTTCGTAGATGTCATCGGCCGTAAGATTCCGTTCACGCTCGTCACCGTCCCATTCGGGGGCCAGCCGCCCCAGGGATCCGTATTCCTTCTCGTCAGTCATAATGCTCAGTCTACCTAGTGGCCTATTCCGACGGCACGAGCCGCCCTCCGTCGCTATGCGACGCCTCCCGCCAGCGGGCGGAGCCATGCGAAGAGCTGTGCCATGCGCTTGGCTCCGCCAATGGGAGGATCGCTCACGCCAACCGGCGGCGCACCTCGTCGGGGTCCACCTCGGGTTCGAGGGGAGGCCAGGTCATGTTCATGTTCTTCAAGGTGGTGCGCAGCAGTTCGGAGACCACGGCTCGCGAATACCAGCGGTTATCGGCCGGAACGAGGTACCACGGTGCGGCGGCCGTGCTGGTTTTCTCGAACACTTCCTGCCAAGCGAACATGTACTCATCCCATCGGTCGCGGGCCTCGAGGTCGGAGATATCGAATTTCCAGAACTTGGTGGGATCATCCAGCCTCCCAAGAAAGTGTTTTTTCTGTTCTTCCTGGCTTACCACGAGGAAGATCTTGAGGATGGCGCATCCGCTGGCGGCCAGTTCACGTTCGAAATCGTTGATCTGGTCGTAGCGGGCACGCCATACGTCTTCGGGATAGGTGCCATAGACGTGCGGCATGACCACATCTTCATAATGGGAGCGGTCGAATACGGCAATCCACCCCGGCTTGGGCAATTCACGCTTCACACGCCAGAGGAAGTCGTGGTCGAGATCCTCGGCCGTAGGCTTGCCGAAGCCATGGTAATGGATGCCCATCGGGTCGCCTTGGCTGAACACGTGACGCACAATGCCGCCCTTGCCGGAGGCATCCATGCCTTGCAGCACGATGAGCAGCCGCCGTGTCGAGCCTTTGACGCCATTCGCGTACATGAGCCGCTGGTATCGGGCGATTTCGGAGGAGCTGATCGAAATGAACTTCTCGGCGTCCTCTTTATTGCCGTCGAATCCGGGAGTGGAATCGCCTTCGACATCAGTGACCTGCATGCCGTGGTGGAACATAAGACGTTGAGCGGGCGGCAACGACCATACGGCGCTGAGCAGTTCACTGGATTTCGCCGCACGCGCCAGTCGTTCAGGCACGCTGGCACTGGAGTCGATGGTGTCTATGCGATCCACCGCGAGCTGTAATACCTTGTCGATCCGTCGATCGGTTTTGGATTCCTTTCCCTTGCCGTTCTTGTTGTTCTTTCCTGAGGATTTTCCGGCCGTACCCCACTTGCCGGCCTCTTCAGGCTCGTTGGTTCTGTCGTCGTCCTTGGCCATGCTCCCGATTGTACGTCTTGTAACTCAGGAGACCTAGCAACGTAGCGACATTCACATTTCGCCTGTTACTGCAAATCTATAGGCATGCAGTCGTTCGGACCGTAATTGTTGGCTTTGCACCAATTCCAAGCCTCATCTGTCGAGTCGAAGCCCTCACCGGCAAGAATCACATAGTATTTGTCGGAATTGCTGCTGTAGGCGGGCCAGTCACCCGACCAGATAAGCAGTACGTTTGAATTCTTGTTGTGCATCGTGATGAATTGCGCAAGAATATCGCGGTAGTTCCAGGTCTTGCCTTCAGCCTCCATACCCTTACGCTTGCTGGACAGCTGTGCGGTATACGTGGAATAGACCCGAAAAATCGAACACGGCATCGGCCACGACATTATCGTCGCTGTCCTGCAACGTGAGTCGGGTGGCCGAATCATTGAATTTCGTGGATGCGTTCTTATCATCACAATTCGAAGTGGCCAGAATCGTGACTATCAGATTATCGCTCTCGCTCTTGATCGAGGAGACTGTCATATCGGGAGCGGCATCGCAGGTTTTGGCAGGCTTGGCCTTGTCTTTCGACTTCGATGCGCTGCCTTGGTTACCGGATTGTTTGGTTGCGGTGCCGGAACTTGTGGTGTTGGGAGACGATGCGCCGCCATCAAACCAATGCACGGTACCGGTTGCCACCAAAGCAACAAGCACACCCACTACCACAACCAGTGCGATGACGACCCCCAGCAATATCTTCTTTCCGGCAGACCCACCGGAACGCGGCTGCGCAGCGCCACCGTTGCCTGGCGCCGTCGACAATGTCGAAGTAGGTGCATTCGCCGTGTTGAAACTTGGGGGCAACGGCATCGAACCCGCTGGCACCTGCTGGGGAGCAGCCGGTACCAGCGTCGGGCCATCCATCGACTGAGGACTTGGGCTTGGCGCAGACTGTGCCATCGGCGCACCGCATTCCGTGCAGAATCGGCTTCCCTCCGGCATCTCCGTTCCGCAAACCTGGCACTTCATACTCTCTCCGTTCTCTCTCGTCCCTATCGGCCAATCCCCCGCCCGTTTTGCAGTACATAAAGAAGCGGCAAACGGCCCGAAACATACCTGAGCCATCAGGAAGACGGCACGATCTACTACGAGAAAGATATCATCACCGACCAGCAAATCGTCGGCATCATGCTGAAGCATCCGACCAGCGCACGCGGCTTCAAGCGCTACTTGCGCGCCGCATCATGACGCTTGACCACGATGGTGACGCCACCCGCAGCGAACAGCGTCGCCAGAACCACAACCAACGCAACCGAGGCACCGGTATTGGCCGTATGTTCGGTCTGCTGTGGCTTGGTGCTGCCATTGGCATTGACGCTACCGCTATGGTTGCCGTTATCCTTGTCGTCCGTCCCGGTGGACACTCCGGTAACGGCAACGGGCAGAGCGACCGTGGTCTTATTGGTCGCACCGGTTACGGTCAGGCTGATATCACCGGTCTTGGTTCCGGCGGGAATCGTGACCTTGAGCTCGGCGGTATCGCCATTCGCAACCTGCGCTTCGCCGACCACCT
This sequence comes from Bifidobacterium longum subsp. longum JCM 1217, assembly GCF_000196555.1. Lineage (NCBI taxonomy): Bacteria > Bacillati > Actinomycetota > Actinomycetes > Bifidobacteriales > Bifidobacteriaceae > Bifidobacterium > Bifidobacterium longum. The sequence goes on from NC_015067.1 coordinate 1,687,279, forward strand.
GCTCGCCGATGGTGGCGGTCAGCTTCGTCTCGTCAGGCACGCCCAGCGAGGTGAGCGTGAGCTTCGAGAAGTGCAGGGTGAACGAGCCACCGGCCTTGACCGCACCGGTCGGGATACCGGTGACGGCCACTGCACGGCGGTCGTAGCGCGGGGCAACCGGATTGTTGTCCTTGAGATAGTCGATCCAGGCGTCGCGGTCCACCAGACCGGTGTCCTTGGTGTTCGTGCCTTGGGCGAAGGCGCGGAAGTTATCGCCGCCCTCCAACAGGAAGCTGAACGAACCGATACGGTAGTTGCGTTTCAGGTCCAGAGGCTCACCGTTGACGGTCACCGAGGTGATGTGATGGCCTTGCGCGGCATCCGGATCATACGTGTAGCTCACGTTGTGGGACAGTCCGAGTTGCAGATACGCGCGCGATGGCGTGCTGCCGTCCGCGTTCGTCTGCCACTGCTGTTCCAGCGCTTCCTTGAACTGCGCGCCGGTAAGCGTGGTGGTCCACAGGTTGTTCAGGAACGGCAGTACAGCGTTGGCCTGGGCGTAGGTGATATTGCCGTCGGCATCGAGCGTGCAGGCGTCATTGGTGCCGGACTTGCAGAATTCGGCACGCAGACCGCCGGGGTTGACCACACCGATTTCGGCCGCGCCGCGGTCCTCGCCTTTGAGCGAATCGAGCAGCGCATCGGCCACCAGATTGCCCATGGTCGATTCGGAGGCGCGGTCGTCACGCTTGCCATCCTTGAATGCGGTGGTGCTATCCGCAGACACCTTGCCGACCTTCTCGCCGCCCTTTTCATCGGCCATCTTAAGAGCCTGGTACACGATGTCCCTCACCTTGGCGACAGTCGGATTCGCGGCGGCGAGCAGGCCATCGTTGTATTCGGCGTAATCGTTGTAGTGCGGATCATTTTTGTCGGCGGGCTGCGAAGCCACCTGCACGGCCGTGTTACCGGACTTGTCGTAAGACACCGCACCGGTGGCCGTGTTGTAGGTGAGCACCACTTGGCCGATGTTGGCGGCATAGCTACCGGTCTGGATGATCGGCCGGTTGTTGTGCGCGGGATCGGTGTACGAGTACTTCATGTGGGTGTGTGCAGTGAAGATCACGTTCACTGCCGCATCGGTATCGTCCACGATCTTCTTGAACACGGGGCTGGCGGCCTTCTGCTCGTCAAGTGTGGGCTTGGCGGTGGCGTCATCTTCATTGGAGGCTGCACCCTCATGGTATTCGGCCACAATCACGTCAGCCTCGCCATTGGATTCGTCGCCGTCGGTGAGCTGCTTGGCCACACGGTTCACGGCCTCCACCGGATCGCCGAATTCGATGTCCTTGACACCACCGGGAGCCACCAATGTGCCGGTTTTCTGAGTGACCGCACCGATGATGCCGACCTTCACGCCGTTCACTTCCTGAATGCTGTACTCGGGCAGAGCCGGGGTTGTGGTGCCCTTCTTGTACACGTTGGCACCGAGGTAATCCCATTGGGCGTTGCGCGCGCCCTCCTTGCCAATCACACGATCGGTAAGGTCGGCATAGCCTTGATCGAACTCGTGGTTGCCCACCGCCGAAGCCTTGACGCCCAAAGCGTTAAGCACATCGATGGTCGGCTGGTCCTGCTGTACCGAAGAGTTGAACAGCGAAGCACCGATATTGTCGCCGGCGGACAGCAGCAGTGATGAGTCAGGGTATTCGCCCTTGAGCTGCTCGATGGTGGCGGCGAACGGCACGGTGAGGTTCTTGTCGATACGGCCGTGGAAGTCGTTGAAGTTCAGCAGATTGATGGTGGTGCTGGCGGGAACCGGCTGATTGGTTGCCATATAGCCCATACGCAATGAATGGCCATTGGTCACGCCGTCGTCTGCCCAGCACACCGGCTTGTACACCTTGCCATCCACCACCTTGGTGGCTTCGGCATCGGGGGTGATGGCAAAGCCTTCGGTGTTCTGCGTACGGATTTCATCCGGAGTGTCGGTCAGCTTGGTCAGCTGCAGCACGCCGTTCTTGAACTCGTAGGTACCGATTTTGGCACCGGTGTTCGCATCATTGTCGCTTTGGGCGAGCAGCTGGTTGTGCTCGGCGTCCCAAGTCAGATCGCGCGGACCATCATAGCCGGCGTTCACTGCGGACTGCGGCAGGTCGATGTCGGCCACCGGATGCACCAGGTCCTCATCATTCACGGTTTGCAGTGCGAAGGCGTAGATATGGCCGGTTTTCTCCAGTGCGGCGAAGAACAGACCGCCGAAATCATTGCCGAAACCGTCCGGGTCGTAGGTCATTACGTTCTTCGGGTCAAGGTTGGACTGGAATCCGTTGGCGGTCAGGACCGAGTCGGGAATAAAGGCTATGCCTTCCACCCCAAGATTGGCGTCCGCTCCGTGGCCCAGCGTCACGCCGAACTGCGTGAGTGCTGCGATGAGATTCCACTCGTGCGTAGCGTTCAGATCGTGCGCTCCGTCGCCGTTGGCGTCGGTGGTTTTCTCGGTCACGTCATACTGCAGGATGGAAGGCCGCGGCACATTCTTGTTTTCGTTGTCGCGCTCGGCGCCGATGAATATGCCCTTGGATGAATCTCCGTTGATCAGCGTGATGCCTTCGGAGTCCACACCGCCCTTGCCGTCCTTGAAGTGCAGCTGCTTGCCGCCCTTGGTCTGACCGTTGTTGGTGAAGGTCCAGCCATCAGTGGGATCCTGCTGCCATGTGCCGTTCTGGTAGACGAACTTGTTGATGGAGCCAGGGCCCTTATCAGCGGTGTTGCCGAGCGTGGGGTTCAGATCGTTGTCGGCCGCCCACAGCACGCCTTGCTTGCCGTCTTTACCGGCTTCATACACCAGACCAGACAGATTGCCGTCAGTGTGGTCGCCGCCTTGTCCTTTGGCGCCAAATTCGCCTTCGGCATCCACTGTGGTCACATCGGCCAATCCCGACCATGCGTCCACGGTCATGGTCTCGCCGGCGGGCGGAGTCGGAGTCGGGTCATCGAACACGTTCTGTGCACCGGGCGTGGGCGTATCGGAAAGCGCGAAAGTGCCATCGTCCTTACGGGACCACGACTGACTGTCGCTCATCTTCTTCACGCCGGTTGTATCGGTATTCCATGACGTGGAATCCACCACATCGCTATCGGTAAAGTCGCCGCTGGTAGTGGTCAGATAGGCTTCGTCGGCATCGGAACCCAGGCCGGGCTCGGCCTTGTCGGGGTCGATGTATGCCACCAGATATCCGCCGGCTTTGATGACGGTGTCCGTATTCGTTACTTCGCTGGTGCCGATGGTGTAGTGCTTCTTGGCTTTCTTGCCGCTGTCGTAGATGCCCCAGCCCTTCACGTCAACGTCTGTGGAGCCGGTGTTCTTGAGCTCGACCCAATCGCAACGCTTGCTATCCGGGTCTCCGGCAGCTTTCGTATTGCCGGCATAGACCTCGTTGATGATTACGGATGGTTTGGCAGCCGTGTTCTGTTCGGCAGTGGCCTGCTGCTCGTCCGCAGCCGCAGCGGGCACGCCGATCAGGGCGATGCTGCTCAGTGTCACCGCAGCGGTGAGCAGCGCGATGGCGCGCCGCGACATCGCGGTGAAATTGTTGGTGTGGAACATTACTCCCGTTCCTTCCTCGGGTTGTGCCGCCGCAGCATGATGCTCTTCGGCGGATGACACCCCGAGGGTATGAGAGAGAAATGAAGCCGACACCGTATGAAGGCAAACTCGGCAGATCTCCAAACTGAACTTTGGCTGAATTACTGCTGAAGCTAGTTCTTGGATTTGCGTCGAACCGTCCGTATTCCGCCGACAATCGCGATTACAGCGGTACCGATAGCTACGCTGATCAACGCCGGTCGTTGCGCGGCATGGAGGGTGGCGAGATCCGGTCCGGCCGCAATGGCACTGTTTTCACCCGCCGAGCTATCCGACGCCGGGTGATTGCCCGCGTCGGTGTACTGGGCATTGACCACACTCGGGCCGGTAAGCGCCACTTGGTCGGCGGTCTCGACCTTGGCCACATCGCCGTGCTTATCCAAGGTGACGCGGGCGCACAGGGCTTTGGCCCAGTTGATACGCTGCCAGCCGTCGCTCGATTGCCATAGGGGGTATCCGGAATCCAAGGCAGTGGCTTTCAAAATCGCGTTGCGCTGATCGGCGTGCAGTTCGGGATAGGCCAGTCGCAGCACGTCCGCCGCCCCGCGCGGTGCCACGAAATCAGCGCCGGACTGGGCGGTGTCTTGCGGGAAGGTGTAGGTCAGGCGTGCGGTGTAGACGCGCACGGCCGAGGCCTGGTCCGCGACCGGCTCGGTGGCCACCGGGTCCAGAAAATCGTTGGTGTAGCCGCCCGAACCGGAGGCCTTGGTGTTGGCGATGCAGGCGGCGAGGGTAGTGCCGTGGCCGTCCGCGGCGCAGCGGGACACCAGATAGTCCCGCAGCTGCCGGGACGCGGGCACGATGGACGAAGCGAATTCGTTATGCCAGTACTGCCCGTTCTGGGCGGATGCGCCAATGCGCCCGCCCATGATGTCAAGCGGATAATGCACGCCGAGCACGATGCGGTTGTTGCCGGCCTCCGAAGTGCGGGCCATGATTTGCGGCGCGAGTTCGGGAATCATGCCGGCCAGCGCGATACCCCACGAATAGGCGCCGGTAGTGTGGCCGGAGGGGTAGGAACTGTTTTTCTGCAAGTTCGAGTAGCCGGGCACGTGTTCGAGCCATGAGGGTGATTGCTTGATGTCAAGCGTGGCGGGCAGTCCGGCGAGATCGTTAGTGCCGCCGTAGCTGCTTTCCGCACGGTTCAGATAGGGGCGCGGATGCATGGCCGCACGTTTTGAGGCGTAGGTGGAGGCCACGTTAAAGGAGAAGATATCGGCGACGGCGTTGAGTTTCCCGGATTTGAGCCCTTCGCTCATATATTTGCCAAGCACCGGACCGAGCGCGTCCGGCATGGCTTCCTCGGCTTGCAGATCGGAGTCGACGAGCGCACGCTTGCGTTGGGCGTTCAGGCCATCCTTATCGAGATTTTCGGCGGCTTTGTGGTTAATTGCCACGGCCAAATCTTCGTCGAGTTTCATTGTATCGGCGTCGAGCACCTTGCCACCGTGTTCGGCATCGGTGGGGGCCTGCCAATAGTTCTTTTCGTAGTCGGAGAGCAATGCCACCCAATCCGGGTTGGGCAGCTGGTCGGCCTGTGCGATTGCAGGCGTCACGGCTAGCGTGGCCGCCAACGCCAGCGGCGCAATGGTCGCAATAGCAAAAACGGAGGATAGGTGCCGGAACATCTTCATATGTTCCAACCTATCCTCCGTGAAGGCTACGTAGCCGGAGCCCAGTCAAACACTCAGTAAATTCTTCGTGCCGGCTTAGCGGCGATTGAGCTGACTGTCAGGCCTCTGGCTTGTCCTCAGGCTTTTGAGACTCCTGGAATTCGCCGGTTTCCGGGTCAACCTGTGACTCGGGCTGGGTGGCGTCATATCCCTGTTCGTAGCGGGTGCGCCGCCAGTTGCGAATCGAGGCGTTGGTGCCACGGTGATGCACATGGTATTTGCGCGGCGTACCGCCCAGCGGCAGCTCTTCGACCTCCTTGGCCACAGCGATCTGGTTGACATTGGACGGGTCGCCGGCGGCGATCGGCGCCAGCGGCTCGGGTTCGGCGGGTGCGGCCGTACGCTGCTGCATGCGCGAGGGCAGCCATTCGGCGAGCCTCGACAACAGCCAGCAGGCGATGAAGTAAATCACCGCGGCCATGACCAGCGTCTGCAGGATGTTGAAGTACATCGAGCCGAGTCGGCGCGATTCCTGCAGCAGGTCGGTATACATGATGATCGAGCCTAGGGCGGTGTCCTTCAACACCACGACCAGCTGGGTGACGGCGGCCGGCAGCATGGCGTAGACGGCCTGCGGCACCTCGATCTCCATCAGCGACTGCGTTTCGGTCAGGCCCAAAGCGAGCGAGGCCTCACGCTGGCCGCCCGGCAGATTGCCGACGCCGGAGCGCACCAGTTCGGCGACCACCGAACCGTTGTACAGCACCAAGGCCAGCACCACGGCCCAATAGGACGGGCTGGGCAGGCCCGCGAACGCGAACCATCGCCAGAAGAAAATCATGAGCAGCAGCACGGGAACCGCACGGCAGAACTCGACGATCACGGCGGAGACGCCACGTACCAACGGGTTCGGCAGCAGTCGGCCCACGCCGAACACCAAGCCGAACACCACGGCACCCACCACGGCCACGATGGTGGCCTTGATGGTCATCCACAGTCCGGGCAGGTAGAAGTCGGTCCACGCCTCTCGTTCGACGGCGGGCTTCCACAGCTCCCAGCTGAGCTGGTTCTCGCCGTCCGGCGGGTTGTGCAGGCGCATGAGGATAAGCACGAGCACCACCGCGAACAGAATGCCCGCGATCCAGTTGACGATGCGAATGGTGCGCCGGCCCTTGGGACCGGGCGCGTCGAACAGCACGGAATTCGAAGTATCGGCCATATCCGTCACCTCCTTACGGCGAGTTTGTTGGACAGGTACGTGGTGAGCATGCCGATGGGGATGATCAGGATCACGTAGCCGAGCGCGAAGATCAGGAAGATTTGGATGATCACGTCGGGACGGAATTCGATCATCTCGCTCATCAGCGAGGATGTTTCGGTGGCCACGGATGCGGCGGCGGCCACGGTGGAGTTCTTGAGCAGGGCGATCAGCGTGTTGCCGAGCGGTGCCACGGAGCCTCGGAAGGCCTGCGGCAGAATGATCTCGGTGGCGGACTGCATGAAGCCCAAGCCCAGCGCTCGTGCGGCCTCGGCCTGGCCAATCGGCACGGTGTTGATGCCCGAACGCAGAGATTCGCACACGAACGCCGCCGTGTACAGGCTCAGGCCGGTGACCGCGAGCCAGAAGAAGTTCGTGGTGAAGGTGTCGGAGAAGCTGAGCTTCAGCTGCGCGTAGGCACCCAGCACCATGAACACCATGATGATGGTCAGCGGCAGGTTCTTGAACAGTTCCACATACGCACCGGCCACGGCCCTGAGCGAGGAAATCGGCGAGATGCGCATCACCACAAGGATCACGCCGAGGATCAGGGAGAACAGGGCGGACCATAGGGTCAGTTCGATATTGACCAGAAACGCGCCGAGCACGTCATACTGGCTGAAGAGTTCCAGGAATCCGCTCATCAGGCCTCCTCTCCTTCGTCCGGGGTGGGCGGGTTGTAGCGTACGTCGGGCGTGTAGTTGGTGCCCTTGGTGTTATCGCTGATGGCGTTCTCCCACGAGCCGTCCTGAATCATGTCCACGATGGCGTTGTTGATTTTGGTGGCCAGCTGCGTATCGCCCTTCTTGATGCCCACGCCGTAGTATTCCTGCGTGAACGGTTTGCCGACCACCTTGAGCTTGCCGCGCGAGGCGGAGGCCAGGCCGGCCAGGATGATGTCGTCGGTGGTTACCGCGTCCACGATGCCGGAGAACAGGGCGGTGGCGCATTCGGCGTAACCGGGCTGTTCCATGAGCTGGACTTCGGAGGCGAACTTCTCCTTGACGGTGGCGGCCGAGGTCGAACCGGTGACGGAGCATAGGCGCTTGCCGTTCAGGTCTTCGGGGCCGTTGATGGAGTTGTCGTCCTTGCGCACGAGCAGATCCTGTCCGGCCACGAAGTACGGGCCAGCGAAGGAGACGGCCTTCTTGCGCTCGTCGGTGATGGAGTAGGTGGCGAGGATCATGTCCACGTCGCCGTTCTGAATCATGGCCTCACGCTGCTTGGAGGGGGCTTCCTTCCATATGATCTGGTCTTCGGAATAGCCGAGTTTCTTGGCGACGTATTTGGCCACGTCCACGTCGAAGCCCACGTAGGTGCCGGACTTCTTGAAGCCCAGGCCGGGCTGGTCGAATTTGATGCCGATGCGGATCTTGCCGGTTTCGTCCGCGCCGCAGGCGGCCAGCGACATTGTGCAGGCCACGGCGGCGAGCGCGGCGATCACGCGGCAAGCCTTCCGTTTGAACGTATTGGTGAATGTCATTGGATTACGTACCCGTCTTTCAGTGGGTTCGTCAGTGGGTGAGGATCTTCGAGAGGAAGTCCTTGGCACGGTCGGTCTGCGGATGCTCGAAGAACTCGTCGGGCGTGTTCTCTTCGAGAATCTGGCCGTCCGCCATGAAGACGATGCGGTCGGCGGCCTTGCGCGCGAAGCCCATCTCGTGGGTCACGCAGATCATCGTCATGCCTTCATGCGCGAGTTCGACCATCACGTCGAGCACTTCGTTGACCATTTCCGGGTCGAGTGCGGAGGTGGGCTCGTCGAACAGCATGACCTTGGGGCGCATGGCGAGCGCGCGGGCGATGGCCACACGCTGCTGCTGGCCGCCGGAGAGCTGGGAGGGCATCTTGCTGGCCTGGGAGTCGACGCCCACGCGGGCGAGCAGGTCCATGGCCAGTTGCTCGGCTTCCTTCTTGTCCATGTGACGCACCTTGATGAGGGCCAGCGTCACGTTTTCAAGAATGGTTTTGTTGGCGAACAGGTTGAACGACTGGAATACCATGCCAACTTCGGCCCTGAGGTTCGCGAGCTCCTTGCCTTCCTGTGGCAGGGGCTTGCCGTCGATGCGGATGTCGCCGGAATCGATGGTCTCGAGGCGATTGATGGTGCGGCACATCGTGGACTTGCCTGAGCCGGACGGGCCCACGACCACCAGCACCTCACCCTTGGCGACGGTCAGGTTGATGTCCTTGAGGACGTGCAAAGCACCGAAGTGCTTTTCGACGTGGGTCAGTTCGACTAGCGGACGGTTCGGGTCCTCTTTGCCGGGAACCAGCGGGGTCAATTTGGCCTTGCTTGGTGATGTTGTGCTTGTCGTGCGCGAACGCACTGCTGTTTCATTGTTCGTTTCAGACATGAGTGGGAGGATAACACACCGACGTTTCCAACGTGTTCACAGTATGTCCACACAGTTGCTCAGTCGATGTCTCATTTCCGCATCAGACATCGTGAAGGCGGCATTGGGCATCGGCATACATTCTCGCTGAGTCGCGCATCGCTCGGCGTCTGCTGTGCGCTGATTGCCTGCTGCGTGGTGGCCGAGACGTTGCTGCGACGGCAAAGCGGGCACGTGTTGTCCTATCTGCTGATTCCATGTTTGGCCTTGGTGTCGTTGGCGTTGCTGCCGTGTATGCCGCAGTCGGGCGCATGGCTGGCGGTCACTTTGTATTGTGTGGGGCTGGTCTCGCCGTTTCCCATGTCGTATTCGTATAAATGCGCTAGGCATTTTGAGCGTGGCTAGCTGTTCGCACACGATGAGTGCTGTTATACGGTGGACGACACTCCCGAAGCGCGGTGGATAACCGGGCGCGGCACACGATATGCCGGTGGATAACCGGTTCGCGCCGCTTAAGTTATTCCCATTTTTCGGTTTTGCCCCTGTGCCACCGTGGAATGCGCTACGCTCGGCGCATGAACGGATACAGCGAAGTGCCGCACAATGGCGAAATCAACAACTATCTGCGCAAAGATCTTGACGCCAAAGCCACGGCCAAGAACACGGCCTGTTGGAATCTGCTGGGCAAAGTGCGCACGAAACGCACGTTGTGTTTCTCGCTGTATACCGCATTGGAATTATGCGGCGTGGAGTTGCCGAGGCACAGCACGTTGCCGCAGAAGGATTTTTATGTGACGGTGAGGAGCAAGGGGACCCGCTCTTCATTGGACAATGTCGACTATCGCATATGGAATGCAAAGTTCAACAGTATCGTTTTCTCAAACGGCGTAACCTGCATGCATCCCATGGATGCATGGATACAGTTTGCCCAATATCTCAACCTCACTGAATTAGTGGTGCTGGCTGAAGCGCTCATCAGACGTTATGGATATGCCATTGAACAATTCACTCAACGACTAACGGCCTTTCACCGCGTTATTGGCCGTGCGCGTTGTGAGGCGGCGCTGAAGCTCGTAAAACCATCGGATTCCGTTCAGGAAACTCGTACACGCTTGGCGCTTATGCTTTTCGGCCTGCCCATACCGCAAACACAATATGGCATTACCGATTCAGAGAACGGATACACCTACACCGTTGACATGGCTTATCCACAATACAAAGTCGCTATTGAATATGATGGCGATCATCACCGTCGCTTCCGCAAACAATATGTGCGGGACCAGCAAAAACGTCGACGTCTGCGGCAATTGGGCTGGACCGTCATCGAGGTGTTCGCCGATGACCTGTGGAACACCGCCAAACAACGTGCCTTCGCACAAGAGGTTGCCACCGCGATGCAAATACCGCTTCCTGGCCGTCCTCAACCTTCATGCCGGGTATTAATAGACGGCAGCCTACCATCAATGCGCGCAAAGGGGAATACAGGAGGCGGAAACAAGCAAAACACAACAAAGCATCACAACATTGATCAAATACGGAGTTGCGATCGCTCCTCATGGGGCGGTAATTTGCCCATGGGGCGGTTTGAAGAAATTGTGAAACCGCGGAATTAAGCCATTTTGACCTACCGCCCCATGGGGTTTTCACCGCCCCATGGGTTGTTTACCGCCCCATGAGGAAGTTACCGCCCCATGGAAGGATAATCGGCAAACGCCAAGGGGGACACCGCATGGTGCGAGGTTTGCCGCATGGCGGAGGTGCCATCGGGCGGAGTATTTGGCACCCCTTGGCAGGTATTTGGCACATTGGGCCCCACCCGCAAAAAGCAAATGGCCCTTGGAATTATTCCAAGGGCCATTTGCGGCTAATAGCACCGGAGCATTACTCCTCGAAAATTAATCTACGCGTGCGGAGACCGCCGTCCGAAGCCGAAGGCGCACTGAAGTACGTCGAGTGCTGAGGAAAAGCGGTATACGCTCCGTAGATTAGTTTTCGTCGGCGTCCGGGTCGTAGTCGACGCCAGTCTCGGCGCGCTGCTCGTCGGAAATCGGGGCCGGAGCACCGGTCAGCGGGTCGCGGCCGCCGCCGGCCTTCGGGAAGGCGATGACGTCGCGGATGGAGTCTGCACCGGCCAGGATGGACACGGTGCGGTCCCAACCGAGGGCCAGACCCGCGTGAGGCGGAGCGCCGTACTTGAATGCCTCAAGCAGGAAGCCGAACTTCTCGTCGGCCTCTTCCTTGGTGATGCCCAGCACATCGAGCACACGGGCTTGGATGTCGTCGCGGTGGATACGTACGGAACCGCCGCCCATCTCCTCACCGTTGCAGACGATGTCGTAGGAGTCGGACATGGCGTGCTCGGGATCCTTGTCGAACTTGTCGATCCAATCCTTGGAAGGCATGGTGAACGGGTGGTGCATGGAGGTCCACTTGGAGTGGCCGACAGCCACATCGTCATCATCCGGATCGTCGGTGGGCTTGAACAGCGGGAAGTCCACAACCCAAGTGAAAGCGAACTTCTTCGGATCCAGCAGGCCTTCGCGGGAGGCGAGCTCCACACGCACGGCACCCAGCAGCAGCTGGGCTGACTCGCGGGAACCGGCGGCGAAGAACACGGCGTCGCCTTCCTCGGCACCGACGGCCTCGCGTAGGCCGTTGCGCTCCTCATCGGATAGGTTCTTGGCGACGGGGCCCTTGAGCTCGCCGTTTTCGCCGAAGACCACGTAAGCAAGGCCCTTGGCTCCACGCTGACGAGCCCAATCCTGCCAAGCGTCGAACTGACGACGCGGCGTGGCGGCACCGCCCTTGAAGACCACGGCACCCACGTACGGGGCCTGGAACACGCGGAACGGCGTGTTCTTGAAGTACTCGGTCAGCTCCACCAGCGGGTTGCCGAAGCGCAGGTCCGGCTTGTCGGAGCCGTACTTGTCCATCGCATCCTTCCAGGTGATGCGCGGCAGCGGCAGCTGGACCTCATAGCCGGCGGACTTCCAGATGGCGGCGATGACCTTCTCAGTCATGGCCATCACATCTTCCTGGTCCACGTAGGCCATCTCCATATCGAGCTGAGTGAACTCGGGCTGACGGTCGGCGCGGAAGTCCTCATCACGGTAGCAGCGGGCGAGCTGGTAGTAACGCTCGACACCGGAGACCATGAGCAGCTGCTTGAGGAGCTGCGGGGACTGCGGCAGGGCGTACCAGGAACCAGGCACCAGACGGGCCGGCACCACGAAGTCGCGGGCGCCTTCCGGGGTGGACTTAATGAAGGTCGGGGTCTCGACCTCGGTGAAGTCCATGTCTTCCAGCGCGTGGCGGGCGGCCTTAGCCATGTCGGAACGCAGCTTCAGATTGTGCTGCATGGACGGGCGGCGCAGGTCAAGGTAACGGTACTTCAGACGCACGTCCTCGCCAGGCAGCTTGTTCTCGGACTCATTCTCAAGAGCGGTGGAAACCTGGAACGGCAGGGCGTCGGACTTGGCGAGGATCTCGATGGTCTCGGCCACAACCTCGATCTTGCCGGTTGCCAGATGGGTGTTCTCGTTGCCATCCGGGCGCAGGCGCACTTCGCCGGTAATCTGAATCACGAATTCGCTGCGCAGCGGGCGGGCCATATCCTCGTCGTAAATGACGACCTGCACGAGGCCGGTCGAATCACGAAGGTCGATGAAGGCCACGCCACCGTGATCACGGCGTCGGTCAACCCAACCGGCGAGGGTGACCTTCTGGCCGACCAGGGCCTCGGTCACTTCAGTGGCATGATGTGTTCTGTAAGCCGTCTGGCTCATTGTCTTGTTTCTCCTCGATTTTTCGCGCGAATACGTCAGATTTCGACGGTTTGCTGGGCAACCACAGTATCCGGCTCCCACGACGTGCAATCGGCGGCAACCTGCTCGCCCGTGACGATGTTCTTGACCTCGTCGCCAGCGGGCTCTGCGCCTTCCGCACCTTCGGCAGCGGTGGCCGGGAACCACACGTACGGAATGCCGAGTTTGTCCGCGTACTTGATCTGCTTGCCGAGCTTGGCCGCGGTGGGTGCCACGTCAGTAGCGATGCCGCGCGCACGCAGTTGGTTCGCAATACGATTGGCGGCCGGGCGGTCCTCTTCATTCCACACAGCGACCAGCACGGCGGCCGGGCTGACACGGCTGGCGTGAGCGCCGGCGGTGTGCAGCATGTAGCTGACCAGTCGGCTCAGGCCGATGGACAGGCCCACGCCCGGGTACTTGCGGTTGCCCTGGGAAGCGAGATTGTCGTAACGACCACCGGAGCAGATGGAGCCGAGTGATGCGGCACCGTCGAGGAAGGTCTCGTAGACGGAACCGGTGTAGTAGTCGAGACCGCGGGCGATCTTCAGGTCGGCGATGACGGAACCGGGGCGGATGGCGGCGGCTTCGTCGACGATCATGGCCAGGGTATCGAGTCCCTGACGAGCCAGCGTGTAGGACTCGGAATCCTTGGCGATGCCGTGAGCCTCGCACAGCGCATCGAACTTGGCGGCAAGCTCGGCACCATCGGAGGCGGTGAGCTCGGCCAATTCGAGGCAGGCGCGCGCCTGTGCTTCGGTGGCGCCGCAGGTCTCGGTGAGCAGTCGGGCCACCTCATCGGCACCGATTTTGTCGAGCTTGTCGATCTCGCGCAGCACGCCTTCGACGTCCGTCAGACCAAGGCCGCGGTAGAAGCCTTCAGACAACTTGCGGTTATTGGCGTGCACGGTGGCCTTGGGGAGGCCATACGCGCGCAGCTCTTCCAGTGCGGAGACCATGACCAGCGGCAGTTCCACTTCATAGTGGTCGGGCAGGTCGCCGGCGCCGATCACGTCGATGTCGGCCTGTACGAACTCGCGGAAGCGGCCTTCCTGCGGACGCTCGCCACGCCACACCTTCTGAATCTGCCAGCGCTTGAACGGGAACGCCAACGCACCCGAGTGCTCGACCACATACCGGCTCAGCGGCACGGTCAGATCGAAATGCAGGCCCAAACGCTCTTCAATCGGAGTGTCGGATTCATGACCGACCTCCTGCAAACGGCTCAGCAGGTAAATCTCCTTGCTGGTCTCGCCTTTTTTCAGCAAAGAAGCGCCGGTTTCCACCGCTCGCGTCTCAATGCCGATGAAGCCGTTGAGCTCAAAAACCTTACGAAGCGTATCGATAACACGCTGCTCCACAACACGTTCGGAGGGGAGCCACTCCGGGAATCCTGATATTGATGCACCTTTAGCCACGAAATCAATATAATAGGTGAGGGTTGCGTCAAAACTTCCTGGTTCGCCCGGGATGGGAGACGCTCCCGCTTATGCATTCTACGCTTTAAGGAGCTGGCCATGGCCGACGAAACTGTCACCGAACCCGTAAACACCGCTGCGCCCGAAGAGCAGGCAACGACACCCGCACCCGAGGCCAGCGCGGCCACGCCGGCGCCGACTCCGTCCCCCGCTTCCATGCCGAAACCGCACGCGCCCTCCCCCGCCGCCTTCGCCAAGAAGACTCCGGCGACCAAGCCGCGCGCTGCCGCCCCGGCCGCCGCCACCGCCGCCTATTCCGAGGCTGATGTCAAGGCCGCCGAGGCCTTCGGCCGCGTGGATGACAACGGCACCGTCTTCGTCAAGGATGGCGACGCCGAGCGCGAGGTGGGCCAGTTCCCGGATGTCTCCAAGGAAGAGGCGTTGGCACTGTACGCCCGTCGTTTCCTGGATCTCAAGGCCAAGCTCGATCTGTTGGCCACCCGTCTGGCTTCCCCGAACATCAAGGCCCGTGAAATCGACGAATCCGTGAAGCTCTTGGGTGAAGAAACCTCCGAGCCGGCCGTCGTGGGCGATCTTGCCGCACTCAAGGCCCAGTACGAGGAGCTGAAGGCTGCCGGCGAGGCCAAGAAGACCGAAATCGCCGAGGCACGCAAGGCCGCTCAGGCCAAGGCCGTTGCCGAGCGCACCGCCATTGTCGAGAAGGCTGAAGCACTGGCCGCTTCTCTGGGCGACAACACCAACTGGCGCTCCACCGCCGACAAGTTCCGTAACCTGTTCGACGAGTGGCAGAACCACCAGCGCACCACCGTGCGCATCGACAAGCCGGAGGCCGAGGCGCTGTGGAAGCGCTTCTCCGCCGCCCGTACCACCTTCAACCAGGCTCGCCGCAAGTGGGCTCAGGCTCGCGACAACGAGCGCACGGCCGCCAAGGAAGCCAAGGAAGCGATTATCGCCGAGGCCAATGAGCTCAAGGATTCCACCGCTTGGGGTGAGACTTCCCGCAAGTTCAACGATCTGATGGACCGTTGGAAGAAGGCCGGCCGCGCTGGCCGTAACGAGGACGACGAGCTGTGGGCCAAGTTCCGCGAAGCCGCCGACACCTTCTTCAACGCTCGTCAGGCCGATCGCGATCAGATCAACTCCTCCGAGAAGGAGAATCTGGCTGCCAAGGAGGCTCTGCTGGTCAAGGCCGAGGCTCTGGTGCCGGTGAAGACCGACGCCGAGGCCAAGAAGGCCCGCCAGGAGCTGGCCAAGATTCAGGAAGAGTGGGATCAGATCGGTTACGTGCCGCGTGACGATATGCGCCGCATCGAGAACCGTCTCGACGCCGTTGACAAGCAGATCAAGGCCATCGAGGATGCCGCTTGGAAGCAGACCGATCCGGAGGCCGACGCCCGCAAGTCCAGCTTCGAGGAGCAGCTCAACGCCCAGCTCGCCGAGCTCGACGCCGAGATCGCGGCCGAATCCGACCCGAAGAAGAAGGCCAAGCTCGAAGCCGAGAAGGCCACCAAGGAGCAGTGGCTGAACGCCATCAAGTAAGGGTCTCGCCAGCTCCCCTCTCAGACAGAGAGGGGAGCTGGCAGTAAGGCTGACTGAGGGGAGTTTACGGTTATACCGCAAGCTCCCCTCAGTCGCCTACGGCGACAGCTCCCCTCAGCGAGGGGAGCGTCGTCATATTTATGCCGTTTTCTCCTGCCCTATACTCATAACTTCACCCCATAGTTCCTCAGTCACCCAGCAATTGGTGTCTTACGCCTGAGTCCCTACCGGTACTGCAACAACTGCCGTGAGCCCTTGATGTGCGGCCAGATATTCATGCAACGGCTGGCTGTATGGCATATCCAGCTCGCCGTAATTGGTTCCGGCACGGAAGGCGGGGTAACTGTCGCCGCCCTGAAGCAGATATGAATTGGACGCGATAATCACCAGGTCATCGTCCGCAATCGGTCGGCCGTCAACGGCGAGGTTCGCGATACGAACCGCCGCATGTTCGTCGGCAGCACACTCGTCAGCGTCAGCGTTGGTATCAGCGCCGGAATCAGTATCAACGCCGGCATCGGCATTGCCGCTCTCACCAGCCGTACCGCATTCGGCATACCGATACGTCACGTTCGAGGAGATGCCGAGCCAGCGCCGCTCCAGTCGCCCATCGTCACGGCGAAATTGCTCGGCGAGCACTCTCTTCACATCGCGCCCGGTGAGCGTCTCATGCGCGGCCTTGAACTGCAAGGCCATGAGACTATCCACCTCGCGCACGGTGACTTTGCCATCGCCATTCATATCAAGCCGTGGAGTCCGCAGACTGCCATTATTCGAAAATCCGATTACCGGCAAGCGATTCCCGGCATACACATGCTTCATGATTGACTCTCGGTTCG
The DNA here is from genome assembly GCF_000196555.1 of Bifidobacterium longum subsp. longum JCM 1217. Lineage (NCBI taxonomy): Bacteria > Bacillati > Actinomycetota > Actinomycetes > Bifidobacteriales > Bifidobacteriaceae > Bifidobacterium > Bifidobacterium longum. The sequence continues at coordinate 1,703,734 of NC_015067.1, forward strand.
CGTCCGCCACCAGCACACCGACCGTATTCCCGTGCTTGTCCGAACCTTGTTTGTCGAAATTCACGCCGGAGGCCAAGGTGCCAATCACCGCGCTGCCGGTATGGTTCGCATATGTTGCCGACGCCTGGTAAATATGCTGCGCGCGCGATACCTCATCGTTCTCCTCAGCACCGGCAGACATCCAAGCGGCTTGCGCCGGATGCGCATTAAGCCCATCCACGCCCAGCACGCCGTCAACCGCCGTATGGCTGGTGCCATTGCCGAGGTCAACGTCGGCCACTCGCACCGTGGCGCGACGCCCGGCACCGGTGATGATCAAATCCTGCACGGCCATGTTCCGCCCGAAGCTGCCCGCCTCGTAAATAGGCGCGCCACCCGCGGTTGTACCGTGCTTGATCGCGTGACTGTGACCGGTGTATACCACATCAACATCTCGCCCAATATCGGCGGCGGCTGAAGCATCGGCATGCAGCAAGGCCACCACCGCATCCACCTTTCCGGAGCGCTTGAGTTCACGGGCCACACGATTGATCGCGTCCACCGCCCGTTCGTCAAGATCGGCATCACGAGTGATCTGCGGAGTGGCCACCGAGCCGAGCGCATCAGTAAGGGCGCCCACGAAACCGATCCGCTTGCCGTTCACCGTTCGAATCGTAGAGTCACGTACGTGGCTCAGCAGTCCGTCAGACGACTTATTGGCGGCAGACGTGTTGGCGCACAGCCAGTCGATGCCGTTGCTGGGATCAGCGATGCGATTGTTGAAATCGGCGACACCGCGGTCGAACTCATGGTTGCCTACCGCCGAAATCGTCAATCCCCACGCTTTGGCCATATCCAGCGTGGGTTGGTCCTTCTCCACCGCCGACTCATACGGGGAGCCTCCCACCAAATCGCCGGTCGATACCGGAATCATATTGCCGGGATTATGGCTGTCGGCCACGGTGAAGGCGGTGGCGTTGTCCGCACCACGTTCGATATGCCCGTGAAAATCAGTGATGTCGGCAATGGTCACCGTACGAGTGCCGGAAGATGGATTATCACCGGAAAAAGGAACGGCTCCCGTGGTTCCAGCACAAGCATAAGGAACCACCAGAGCCGTAAGGATAAGCGCTACTGCACCAAAAACGATCCCCGATCGCTTGCCGGCCCACCGCCGGTTCTTCATATTCCTGCTCACACCAGTCACGCTAGAATCGTCGATTGAATGGCCATGCCTAGGAAGGCGACTCTCAGGTGAATTCTTAGCGGCGTCTTGGGATGGGAAAGGCCTGACCCCATACTATCAGGGTCAGGCCTTTGCAACCCGAGTCACTACGAATGCGTCAGCAAGAGGAGATTACTCGCCAAATTCCTCGGCGCAGATCTCAGCTACCGCATCCACGCACGCCTCGGCAATCAGACGGCCGCGTTCGGCGCTCGAGCCGGCCGGATTGGCGAGTCCGCCGTGAGCGGGAACGTCACCTTGGCGCACAGGGTAGCGGACATAGGATTTCGCCGTGGCACCGGCTTCCTCGACCATACGGTCCATGTGCACCAGTTCCGGCGCATAGTGGAGCATCAACGAAGTTTCGGTGACGGCCGCATGCTCCAATGCCCAGCCGGGGAACACCAATCCATCGAACACCTTGTCGATAACCGACTGCGGAACTGGATCCCACCAATTGGTTTCCACGATGGTGGCTACTCCCCCGGTTTCGCGGATGACCAGATCGATGGCCTCGACGATGAACGCCTCGTTTTCAAAATGCGCGTTCATGACGACGATCTTGGTGAAGCCATCGGCGATGAGTTCGCTCAGCACGTCGTGCATTTGGTTGATCACTGTCACGCCGTTCATGTCGATAGTGCCCGGGAACAGCGGCCCGCCACCGGAGAGCGGCTTGGACTTGTATCCGTAGCTCAGGGTGGGCAGCACGGTGCCGTCGATGCGTTCCGCCAGATCTTCGGCGACCCGCGTGGCGAGTACCGCGTCGGTGCCGATGGGCAGATGCTGGCCGTGCTGTTCGGTCGAACCGATCGGCACGATGACGGGACGAGTCTTCGCCTCCTTGAATTCCGGCCAGGTCATGTGGTCCATACGGCGGTTGCTACCCATTGCAGTACTCCTTTAGGTTGGTGGTGGATTGGATGGTCGATGAATACGCCCGGCTCCCTCGGGGAAGGAGCCGGAGCTGAGGAGATCAGATGTGATTCAGATCCTTGTCGGTGTTTTCGTGGGAGAGGATCATCGCGACCAAGGCGATGGCCGCAACGCCCACCATGTACCAGGCCGGGGCGATGGACGAACCGGTCAGGGCAATCAGGCCAGTGGCGATGAACGAGGCCGTACCACCGAAGATGGCGTTGGCCAGATTGAAGCTGAACGCGAATCCGGTGAAGCGCACGGAGGTGGGGAACGTCTCGGTCAGGTAGCTGGACAGGGTACCGTCGTTGGCGGTCAGGGTGGCGCACATTGCCAGCTCAACCAGCAGCACGGGCCAGAACTGGGAGGTGTTGAGGATGAGGAAGGCAGGAACGGTGAGGACGATGAACGCCACGCAAGCGCCGATGAGCACCTTCTTGCGGCCGAATTTGTCGGAGATGTGGCCCATGCCGAACACCATGAACACGTAGGCGACCAGGCAGATGGTGGTGATGGTGCCGGACTGGGGGGCGTCCATGCCGACGGTGTCAGACAGATAGGTCGGCAGGTAGGTGAGCACGGTGTAGAAGCCGACCGCGTTCAGCACGCAGGCTCCGAAGCTGATGATCAGAGCCTTGAGATGGTTGTGGAACAACTCGGCGAGCGGGGCGAACATGCCGCTCTTGGCAGCGATTTGACCGTCGGCGGAGGCGGCGCCCTTGGACTCAAGCGCATCGTTCATCGACTGGTAGACGGGGGAATCAGCGAGCTTGGCGCGGATGTACAGCACAATCAGACCGAGCGGGCCGGCCAGCAGGAACGGCACACGCCATCCCCAACCGACCATCGCGCTAGAGTTCATGTTGGCGGTCATCAGCGTGGCCAGAGTAGAACCGGCGAGCAGACCGATAGCGGTGGAAGCCGGAATCAGCGAGCAGTAGATGCCGCGCTTTGAAGTGGGCGCATATTCGCCGAGGAACGTGGCCGCACCGGCATATTCACCGGAGGCGGAGAAGCCCTGCACCATGCGCAGCAGTAGAAGCAGAATCGGCGCGCCAACGCCAATCACCGAGTAAGACGGCAGGCAGCCGATCAGGAAGCTCGCACCGGACATGAACATAATCGAGTGGGCCAGTGCGGCTTTACGGCCTTTCTTATCTCCATAGCTACCCCAGAACAGTGCGCCGATTGGACGCAGGATGAAGGATAGCGCGAACACGCCGAAGGTCTGCAGCATGGCGACGGTGTGATTGTCGGTTGGGAAGAACACCAGGGCGATAGTGGTGGCGAAGTACGAATAGGAGGCGTAGTCGAACCACTCGATGAAGTTGCCGAGGAAGGAAGATACCGCGACTTTTCTGACCATGGCCTGTTCTTCAGTTTGCGGGGTGGAATTCATCAGTCGTGCAGATGTAGTAATCGTTGCGGAACTCATGATGTCACCGTCCTTTCAAGGATGTGCTGTTCGTGTGACTGAATGAGATTCAAGTGGGAATCCGTTTCGCAGCAGGTCGACCAGCGCCGCGATAGCCTCGACTATGCCCTTGAGTATTTGCTGAAACGTGAATCGTCGATTAACCAGTTCGGCGTAGAAGTGGACAGGTTGCCCAGTGGCACTGCCGTATTATTCACCATGCTGTTCTTGCCATGATTTCGTGAGTTTGGCGGCGAATAGCAGCATCACCCAGTTCGGTTTGTCGTTATAGTCGACGCCGACCATTTGTGTCACTTTGTCCAGTCGGTTGTACAGGGTTTGCCGTCTGATACCCAATTGCTCGCACGCGCCGGTTTTGCTGTCGAGGTTGTCGAAGCAGGCGCACAGTGTGTCCAGCAACAGCGGGGAGGCGGCGACCTCGAATCCGATGGTCTGCACCACGAGCATGCGCATCGCCTTGTCCATATCAGAGGATGCGACGAAACGGTCGACGAGTGCGGACATGGTACTTACGACTCGCCCGTATGCCGGTTCATGATTGGCGATGTCACGCAATACCGCGAACCCGTCGACCAGCGTCACCGTGTCCAATGCCACTCGGCCATGCACCACGTATATACCGTCGCCTTCCAGTACGGCAAGCGCATCCATGCAATGGCGTCCGAATGCGGCCGCACCGTCTGAGGAATCGGTGGTGGAGCACCATCCGACCATCAAGTCACCTTCCAGCATGCAGGAGACGGCGCATCCCGACAGTTCTTCGAACCGTTCGACCATCGTCGATACATGGTTGATGCCTTCCACCACCGATCTGAACCGAAAAGCGAATGGCATATAGATGCATGATCCGGCAAAACCCAGCGCTTCGAGCATCGCATGCGCTTCCTGCGCCTCAAATGTATTGACGTGCACGCCGTCGGCCGGACCCATACTCAGATGATGCATCATGCCCATGCGCGCACCGCCGTCAATATAAAGGGCGGCCACCGGAGACACGATGGTGGCGATGGCCCGACGCATCGTGGCGTCGGAAGTCATGGTGCGTTGCGTGATCTCCAATGCTCCCACCGGCCGGGAGCGACTTTCAAGGGCGATGACGGCGCTCGATTCGTTGCCGGCATCGAACGCACGACCCGCTCGAGCGGCCAACAGACCGTCACCATCGAAAATGGCGACGCTTTCGCCGAACAGCGACGCAATGGTTTCGGCCACAGCCTCGATATTGCCGGTACGGGACAATCCCTCACGTAATGAAGTGGACATTGTGTCCACCTCCAATTGCAAGTGCATCTGTTCGTGCACGATAGCGGTATTGACGCTCTGACAGATGTCGACAAAAGGTACGCGAGATTTCAAACCAATCAACGTCAACCCATGCAGCCTGGCCGCAGACACCAGTTCGTCCGGCATCCGCACCACACCCTCCACCAGTTCGACCACCAGAGCGGCGACACCAGCCTGTGCCAGGCTTGCTACATATTGTCCTAGCGTGCCGTGCCAATCGGCGGCGAGCAGAGCGTTGCCCTCGATAATCAGCATCTCACCGCCCGAAAGGAAGCTGGAGACATCCTCTCGCTCGTTGGTGAACACCCATCGCACTGGCGTATCGAGGTCTTTGCCTTCGACCTCCACCACAGGATCGGCTCGTTTGAACTGCGTGTTATGAAGCACACTGCGAATCGATACAGTCATACAATCTGTCCATTCCCCCGCGGAACACCGGTCGTTCCGGTTAACCTCACCGCAAAGCGTGCTGTTGACAATAACCTCAGTTGGTTACGCGGGCAGTCGGTTCACGTAACCGTTCGGCAACACACCAGTTGAAGGAGCGACGATGACTACCACACTGTTCACCAACGCACATATCGCCACCGGAGAACCCGGAAGCACGGCTGCAAGCACCCTGCCATTGCAGGACATTCTCGTCACGGATGGCGTGTTCACCGCATTCGGCCCCGGACTCGCGCAACAATATGAGGCTCAGGGTGGTGATCTGGCGGCCATTGAGGTGGTCGATCTGGGCGGCAAACTTGTCTGCCCACCGTTCTGCGATACGCATCTGCACCTTGATTACGTATTCACGGCCCGCAAGCCCGGTGCGGTGAATGAAAGCGGAACCTTGTTTGAGGGCATCCAGCGATGGAGTGAGACCAAGTCCGACTTGACGGTCGACGAGATCAAGCAGCGCGCGAAAATCGGCATTAAGAAAGAAATGCTGCATGGCGTGCAGCTCATTCGATCCCATGCCGATGTGACCGACCCGAACCTGACCTCGTTAAAGGCGCTGCTGGAGCTTAAGGAGGAATTGAAGGATACGGTCACTCTCCAGATCGTCAGCTTCCCGCAGGAGGGCATGTACTCCTACGAGGGCCCGCATGGCGAATCGGGTGCCGAGCTGGTGGAGGAAGGACTCAAGATGGGTGCCGACTGCGTGGGCGGCATCCCCCATTTCGAACAGTGCCGTGAGTTTGGCGAGCATTCCATGCACACGGTAGTTGAGTTGGCTTCGAAATACGACAAGCTCATCGACGTGCATTGCGATGAGACGGATGATCCGAATTCCCGTTACGTGGAGCTGCTTTCGGCGCTGGCATATAAGGCTGGCATTGGCCCGAAGGTCACCGCCAGCCACACCTGTTCGCTGGGATCGGCGGACAACGCCTACTTCTTCCACCTGACCAAGCTGCTTAAGGCGGCGCATATCAACTTCGCCTGCGCCCCCACCGAGAACCTGTATTTGCAGGGCCGTCAGGATACCTTCCCCAAGCGCCGTGGCATCACGCGAGTCAAGGAGCTCACTGAGGCGGGTGTCAATGTGTCATTGGGCCAGGATTCAATGCAGGACCCGTGGTACCCGTTGGGCAATGGCAATATGATGCTCATTCTTGATTATGTGCTGCATTTGGCACAGATGATGAGCTTTGAAGAAATCGACGATGCGTTGAAGTTCCTGACCGTCAACGGTGCCACTACGTTGGGCCTGCGCGATATGTACGGCTTGGAAACGGGCAAGCCAGCAAACTTCATTGTGCTGGACGCCGATAGCGTGTTCAACGCCGTGTATGAGCGCTGCTCGGTATTGCGTTCGGTGCGCGCCGGCCGCACGCTGTTTACCCGCGAGGAGACCATCGACACCGGACTCGCCCTGCTGTAATAATCCGACACAAACAGTAGCTCCCCTTGACAGGGGAGCTGTCGCCAGAGGCAACTGAGGGGTAGACCACAAACGTGCACATCATGTGTGCGCAGGTCTACCCCTCAGTCAGCTTCGCTGACAGCTCCCCTGTCAAGGGGAGCTTTGCTGGTATGCGCTAGCTACGCTATCGAAACGGACTACTCCTGCGGAGCGTCACCGGAATCGGCGGGAGCGGATTCGGCCGGCTCAGTGGCCGGAGTGGCGTCGGCTGGAGTCTCGCCATCAGTGGCGGCACCGTCTTCGGCGGGCTTATCGGCGGCGGCCGGCTCCTCGAACTCCTCACCCTTGAAGGTGAATTCGCCGAGGATACCCTCGCCTTCCGCATCCACAATCACGCGCTGACCGTCTTCGAGATCGCCCATCAGGATCTTCTCGGAGATGGCGTCCTCGATGTCGCGCTGAATCACGCGGCGCAGCGGACGGGCACCGAGCAGCGGGTCGAAGCCCTTCTGCGCGAGCAGGTCCTTGGCGGCGTCGGTGAGTTCGAGCGACATATGACGGTCGAACAGGCGGTCGTTGAGCTGCTTGACGTCCAGATCCACGATCTGGCGCACCTGCGGCTCGGTGAGCTGCTTGAAGACGATGATGTCGTCCAGACGGTTCAGGAACTCCGGGCGGAACTGCTGCTTCAATTCGGAGCTGACCTGGTCCTTCATGCGCTGGTAGCTGGACTCGTTGTTGGCACCTAGGTTGAAGCCCGTGTTGGCGGCCTTGGCGATGTCTCGCGTACCGAGGTTGGTGGTCAGGATGATGATGGTGTTCTTAAAGTCCACCTTGCGGCCCTGACCGTCGGTCAGGTGGCCGTCATCGAGCACCTGCAGCAACGTGTTGAAGATGTCCGGATGAGCCTTTTCGATCTCGTCGAACAGCACCACGGAGAACGGCTTGCGGCGCACCTTTTCGGTGAGCTCGCCGCCTTCCTCGTAGCCGACGTATCCCGGAGGCGCACCGAAGAGTCGCGAAGCCGCGTACTTCTCGGAGAACTCGGACATATCCACGCGAATCAGCGCGTCCTCATCGTCGAACAGGAATTCGGCGAGCGTCTTGGCCAGCTCGGTCTTGCCGACGCCGGTGGGGCCGGCGAAGATGAACGAGCCGGACGGGCGCTTCGGGTCCTTCAGACCCACGCGAGTACGGCGGATAGAGCGGGACAGGGCGGAAACCGCCTCGTCCTGGCCGATGATGCGCTTGTGCAGTTCGGCTTCCATGTTGAGCAGTTTCTTGGACTCGGCCTGAGTCAGCTTGAACACCGGGATACCGGTGGTGGAGCTGATGACCTCGGCGATCACGTCCTCGTCCACGACCATCTTGACGTCGGACTCGCCTTCGCGCCAGGAGTCTTCCTTCTGCTTGCGATCGGCTTCCAGCTTCTCCTGCTTGTCGCGCAGTTCGGCGGCCTTCTCGAAGTCCTGGCCCTTGATGGCCTCGTCCTTGTCGGCGGCGATCTTGGCGATCTTCTCGTCGAGTTCCTTGAGCTCAGGCGGGGCGGTCAGGCGCTTGATGCGCAGGCGTGCACCGGCCTCATCGATCAGGTCGATGGCCTTGTCAGGCAGATTACGGTCCTGGATGTACCGGCTGGACAGCTCTGCGGCGGACTGCAGCGCGCCATCGGTGATGGTCACGTGGTGGTGGTTCTCGTAACGGGAACGCAGGCCCTTCAGGATCTCGATGGTCTCGGCGATGGTCGGCTCGTGCACCTGAATCGGCTGGAAACGGCGTTCCAGAGCCGCGTCCTTCTCGATGTACTTGCGGTACTCGTCGGTGGTGGTGGCACCAATGGTCTGGAGCTCGCCACGGGCCAGCATCGGCTTCAACATGTCGGAGGCACCCAGCGCGCCGTCAGCCGAGCCGGCGCCCACGATGGTGTGGATCTCGTCGATGAACAGCACGATATCACCACGGGTCTTGATTTCCTTCAGCACCTTCTTCAGGCGCTCCTCGAAATCACCACGGTAGCGGGAGCCGGCCACCATGGAACCGAGGTCCAGCGAGTAGACCTGCTTGCCCTTCAGGGTTTCCGGCACGTCGCCGGCTTGGATCTTCTGGGCCAAGCCTTCGACCACAGCGGTCTTGCCCACGCCGGGCTCGCCGATCAGCACCGGGTTGTTCTTGGTGCGGCGGGAGAGCACGACCATAACACGCTCAATCTCGTTGGTACGGCCGATGACCGGGTCCAGCTTGCCTTCAGCGGCTTCGGCGGTCAGGTTGCGGCCGAACTGATCGAGGATGGCGGAACCGGACTTGTTCTGCTTGTCCGTCACGCCGCCGGCGTTGGCCAAGTCGCCCTTGCCGTCACCGGTGCCGGTGCCGGAGTTGCCGCGAATCATATCGATGGTCGCGCTACGCAACTCGCCCAGATCGACGTCCATCTTGATGAGCACCTGGGTGCCCACGCCTTCGCCTTCGCGAATCAGGCCGAGCAGGATGTGCTCGGTGCCGATGTAGCTGTGGCCCAGCTGCAGGGCTTCACGCAGCGAAAACTCCAACACCTGCTTGGCGTGCGGAGTAAAGGGGATGTGCCCGTTCGGAGCCGCGTTGCCCTTGCCGATCATTTCTTCAACCTGCTTGCGGGTGGCATCCAGCTCCACGCCCTTCGAGGCGAGTGCCTTGGCGGCTACACCCTCACCTTCGCGGATCAGGCCGAGCAGCAGGTGTTCGGTGCCGATGTAGTTGTGCTGAAGGGCCCTCGCCTCTTCCTGCGCCAACACGATCACGCGCCGTGCACGGTCGGTAAACCGTTCGAACATGCTTGTCCTTCCTCAATTGACATTCCGTCTTACTCTACCGATTCACGATGACGTTTATTCATCGGATTCCACGAATTGCGCCGTGAGAGGAGAAGAAAACGATATGCTGGTTCTAGATTCACCCGTAGTCGATTACAAGGAGGCTCGAAATGAGTGAAGCTGCAACCAAGCCCGACATCGTTGTCGGTGTGGATGGTTCCGATGAATCCTTTGCCGCGCTGAAGTGGGCGCTTGAGGAGGCCTCGTTAACCGGTCAGAGCGTCAACGCCGTGTTTGGCTGGACGCATTCCTGGGATATGGGGTCCGAACCGGACAGCGACGAGGCCTGGGCCAAGGTCCGCCACGATATTGCCAACGAGCTGCGTGTGTGGGTCGACAAGGCCGCTGCAGGCATCGACTTCGATCCGGCGAATCTGAAGCTCACCTCGGTGAAGGCCTCCGGTACTTCGGCCCTGCTGCAGATCGGCCATGATTCGCAGCAGATCGTGGTCGGCCGCCGCTCGCTGAGCCGTATGGCCCGCTGGTTCATGGGGTCCCTGTCCGCTTCGCTGGCCGAGGCCGCCGAAGTGCCGGTGACCGTGGTGCGCATCGCCGGCAGCGAGGATGAGACCGTGACCGAGGCCATTGCCAACGCCCTGACTCCGGGAGACAAGCCCGTTCACTACACGCAGCCTCAGCCGGTGGTTGAGGAGGCTCGCCGCCCGGTGGTGGTTGGTGTGGATGGTTCCGAGACTTCCCGCCGTGCGTTCGATTTCGCACTGGAAGAAGCACGACTGCACGACGCGCCGCTGCATGTGATGTTCTGCTGGCAGCTCAAGGATTTGGGCGTTATTCCGGGCTATGAGAACGCCGTGGCACCGGTGAAGGTCGGTCAGCGCCGCGCCGAGGAGATTCTCTCTGAGCTGATGGCCAAGGCCCGGATTCCCGATGGCGTCAAGGTCAGCACAAACGCCTTCCATATTCCCGCATCCAAAGGTCTGATCGCGGCCTCGCGGTACGCCAGCCATCTGGTGGTCGGCTCGCGTGGCCTGTCCGGGCTGGACGCGCACTTCCTGGGATCGGTGTCCCGCCAGATCGTGAACTTCGCCGAATGCACGGTGACCGTGGTGCACTGATTCACCAAAATCGGCATGGAGTGCTAACGCACGCCTCGGTGATGGGCTTGCAGGGAGGAATTCTTTATTCCTGCAACCCCATCACCATCTACTTTTCGCGGAATTCGGAGTTTATTCCTCGTCCGCCCTGTTCTGGCGCAGCTGCTCAATGAGATCGATGACGGTTTCGAGTTCAGGAGTCACATCGTCTGAAGGACGAACGTTATCCTCTTCGTCGTCCATCTCATCATCCTCATCATCATCGGCAACGGTGTTGTTGAGGATATCCTCTTCGGTGGCCTCGTCGTCAGCATCAGACTTGGACTCGTCGCTGGAATCAGCTGCATCAACATCCACAACGGAATCGGATGCGTTCTGTGCAACGGACTCATCACCGGCAGACTGGGATTGCGAGGTCCCGTCGCCTGCCGCCTCCTCAGCGGGCTCAGTATCGACGGCGTTCCCGTCAACAGTCTTCTGTGCTTCGATATCATCACCGGCAGGCTCGCCTGTCTTGTCGGTTTCGCCTTCGGCCTCGTCCTGGGCAGCCGGTTCCTGCTTGCGCGGACGGTTGGCCACCACGTCGATATGCAGATCGTCGAAAGCAGGCTTGGACTGCACCCACAGCTGGCTTGGCTCGGGAGGTTCGATTTCGGAATGCTCACCGCAGCCGTGGTCCAAGGAAACCACGCGGCCGTCATCCGGACTCCACTTGTTGGCGCACACGCCGAACATACGGTCGAGTTCGCCCGCGAGCGGCACGAAGAAACCACAGGTGGAGCACAGGTTGCCTTCGGCGGTTTTGGTGCTCAACGCTTTGGGGCCTCGCGGACCTTCATACCAGCGCTTGGCAGCCTGCGCGCGGCCCAGCGAGGTCAGCACGTGACGGCGGGTCAGTCGGAAGGTCTCGACGGCGTCGTTGACATCCTGCAGCGAGGATTCCTCGACTTCGCCTTCCTCGATGCGCTCGTCATCCGGATCGGTACCGATCGAATCGGTGGGAGCCAGATCCGTGGGCTCAAGGCGATCCCTCCAAGGAATCCACTTGGGCGGCATCAACGCGCCCTCAGTAGGGATCAAGGAGGATTCGTTGACGGTCCAGGAGTCGATCTCCTCGTCGTGATACAGCGTCACCGACCATTGCCATCCTTCGTAGCCACGGATATTCGCGGCGAAGCGGAAGTCAGTGACGTGATCCTCAAGATCATATGAGGTAACGAAATCCCCCACCTGATCGCTCTCGTCGGCCACTTCGAGCAGCACGGCGCGCGCGATGGCGTGAGGGTCCGGTGTCACGATGGTTTCGGTGGTATCAGTCATAGATCAGATCAGTCCTGTACATCGAATTGATCCGCCACCGCACGCAGCAACGTGGCCAGCTTTTTGCTGTCGGCAGCAGATGGGTAACGGTGACGGCGCAACGTATTGCCGGCCGCATCAAGCATCTTGATGAGGTCCTCGCAGATGGCGGCCATGTCATCCGCCTTCGGGCGGGTGGCCTTGACCAAGCTGGGAGCGGAGGCGATCAGGCGAACATCCATGGCCTGCGGCCCACGACGGCCGTCCACCACGGAATACTCCACCTTGGCCCCCTTGCGCAACGTGGTGACGCCAGTGGGTAGGGCCTGAGCCGGCAGGAACACGTCCTTGCCTTCCTCACTGGTGATGAAGCCATAACCCTTGGCTGCGTCAAACCAACGAACTCGACCGGTGGGCATTGCGAACCTTCCTTAATCCTCAATGGAAATAGTAAACCGAAGGTACAGTTTACCTCACAGGGCTTGACCTCACGCTTTGGGCTGAGTCGCCTGAGTCTTACGCTCAGAGCTGAACCAAGAAGTCTTCTGTTTGGCGTCCTTGGTTTTGCCGGTGGACTGCTTGGGCTCAGGAGCGGCGATCTGCTCAATCGGCAGCACCACGGTGAAGGTCAGGCCTCCCCCATCGGTGCCGGTGGCGCAGATAAAGCCGTGATGTGCTTTGACCACGGATTGCGCGATGGCCATGCCCAAACCAGTACCGCCCTTTTCGCGGGCACGGGATGGGTCCGCGGTGTAGAAGCGTTCGAAAATCTTCGAGCGCGATTCAGGCGGCACGCCGGGGCCATGGTCCACGAAACGCAATACGGCATATCGATAGCCGGTCTGCATCGAGGCACCTACTTCGGCAGCGTCGATGAACCGCCGCATTGACGCGTCGCTGGCGGGCATGCGGGCGAGCTGTCTTGGATCGATGGCGGCCGGCATCACACCGAGCGCGGCTTCAGCGGGCGAATCGGCAGGCGTGTAGCGGTGGATGTTGCCCACGATGTTGGTCACCACCTGGCGCAGTCGAGAGGCATCACCGGGCAGTACGACCTCAGGCCAATCGCCTTCGGCAAGGCTGAATTCGGCGGGATGGTTCAAATCGCGCGCCGGTTCGAGGGAAATCTGCATGCGGCGAACGGCACGGTCCGGGTCGAGCGCATGCAAATCGTCGACGGCGTCGGTGACCAGCGACGAGAGTTTCACCGTGCCGGTCATATCGATGCCGCGCCCCTCATCGAGACGGGCCAAAGACAGCAGATCCTCAACAAGAACAGTCATGCGCTGGCTGGACCGTTCGATATGTTCGATGGACTCGTCCGCACGCTCCAAGGCACCAGGCATATCGCGCTGCATCTTATACAGCTCCGCATAGCCATGGATGGCGGCCAACGGGGTGCGCAGCTCATGGCTGGCGTCGGAGACGAACCGTTTCATCTTGTCGGTGGTCTCCTCCTGCTCATGGAAACTGGATTCTATTCGGGTGAGCATGGAATTCAGCGAGGCGGCCAGAGAGCCGACCTCGGTGTTTTCCGGCGCGGAAGGAATACGTTGGCTCAGGTCGCCGGCTGCAATTTTCGCGGCGGTCTTCTCGATGCGCTTCAGCGGCGTCATCGTGTGCTGGATGATCAGCGTGGACAGGGAGCCGCCGAGCAGCACCACGGCGATGCCGACCACAATGCAGTATCGGGTGAGTGTGTTGACGGTGTCGATTTGGTCGGCCAGCGACAAGCCGATGTACACCACGGCACGGTCCTTGCCGTTTTGCTGGAAGGTCACCGGCAGAATACGCCATGGTGCCCTCGCCGTGACGATGGCGGCATGGTTGGCATTGGCAGTGGGGTTGGCCAGTACCTTGGTGATGGTGTCAGAGGAATTGGAGTTTCCGTTGGCCGGATCGTTCTGGCTGTCCGCACTGTCGGACTGCACCGTGATGATCTGCTTGGCCACCGCCTGCGTAGTGAATGCCTGACCGAGCGTGATGCCATTGGTATCGCCATAGGTAGGCAGAATCGGCACCGATACGATACCGTCCTGCATCTGCGGCATCAGCGGGGTCACGACCAGAGGATTGCCTTCTTTGTCTTTGGTTCCGTCGGTGTATTGAATCTGCAGAAAGTACGAGTTCGGCCCCGATGAGTCATTTTTTGACAGCAGATCGATATTGTTGACCACCAGTTGGCTTTGCGAGCTTAACTGGGTGTCGGTTTTCTGCAGCATGTAGTTGTTCACCAACGCGCGGATGGAGAAGGAAATCACCGACACGCCGATGAGCAGCACGGCGATGGTGCAGGCCACCAGCTTGCTGCTCAACGAGATACGGTCGATATGCCGCATCAGCATGTTTTTCTTACGCTCGCGCTGCTCTTGGAAATGGGCGGCGAACGGCGACATTGCAGGCATGGGATTCGTGTTCGGGGCGGCGTTCGGCGTGCTGCTCGGCGGTACGCCGCCTGACTGCTTATCGGGGATACTCATGAGATTGCGATACGTTATGGATGGAGGCGATTAGTTCTTCGGTTCGCGAATCATGTATCCGATGCCGCGCTTGGTTTCGATCAGCGGAGTCACCTTGCGCTTGCCGCCTTCGCCGTCGTCGACCTCGATGCCGTCGACTTTCTTGCGCAGGTAGGAGATGTACGATTCGACGATGGCTGCGTCGCCGCCCCAGTCGTATTGCCAGACATGGTCGAGAATCTGTGCCTTGGACAGTACTCGGCCCTCGTTGTCCATCAGGTAGCGCAGCAGCTTGTATTCGGTAGGGCTCAGGTCAACCGGCTGCCCTGCACGGGTCACGTCGTGGGAGTCCTCGTTGATTTCCAAGTCGGCGACGCGAATAATCGGATCGTCTTCCACCTGTTCGCGGGTACGGCGCAGAATGGCGCGGATGCGAGCCACGACTTCCTCGAGGCTGAACGGCTTGGTGACGTAATCGTCACCGCCGACGGTCAGGCCCATGATCTTGTCTTGGGTGTCGTCACGAGCGGTGAGAAACAGCACAGGGGCGTTAATGCCTTCCTGGCGGATGCGACGGGTGACGGTGAATCCATCGATGTCAGGCAGCATGACGTCCAACACGATGAGGTCAGGCTGCACTTTTTCGATAACCTCAATGGCTTCGGAACCGGAAGCGGCGGTGTTTACCTCGAATCCGGCGAAGTGCAGGGAAGCGACCAGCAGTTCTCGGATGGACGGCTCGTCGTCGACAACAACAATCGATGCTTCAATAGGCTTACTCATGCTTCCTAGAGTGTCGCGCTCTTCTGGGCGTTTCCTGAATGTCATCTTGGAGTTCGGCCTTGGAATCCTTCTTGATCTCCTTGCGCCGATGAATCACCACCATGACCACGATGATGATGACCAGCGCCACCAATACCACACCCATGATGATTATGCCTACGATCACCGTGGACGATGAGGTGGAGGCTTTTTTGGATTTCACGATTTGATCCATCATTGCCGTTGCCGCGCCAGACCAGCTCGGCGGGTTTTCCAGTAACGGCTGCTGTGCGGCTTCGGATAGCTTATCGACGGTTTTGTTATCGAGAAGCCACTTATCGGAGTTCTTGGACACGACGACCACCAGGTTGCCGTCATTCGAGGCCACGGCAAGCATCACTGTGTTCGGCTTGGGATTCATGGACTCCATCACGGTTGCCGCCCAGTCTCCCGGTTTCTGTTGACTATTGAAACTGGAAAGATACAGCAGATGCACGTGTACACCGGTTTCCTTCTCGGTTTTGGCGATGGCATCCGTGACTTCGGCCGCATGGGAGCCCAGGAGATTTTCCGTATCCGTGATGTTCTCGGTGATGGTCACGCCGCTGTCGGTGCTGCTGCTGGAGCTGTCAGAGCTGTCGCTCGAGTTATCCCCATAGGCATTTGCGGTTATCCACATTGCGTTCATCGCTACTGCAGCAAGGGCGCAAATGGCGCAAACAAGCCATTTTCGGACCATATTCCCGAAGGCCGAATAGGACGGCTCCGAAGCTAGGACCACAATAGTTGTTTTTCCGTCTTCCCGATTCGTTGTTGACATATCCTCCACCTTAACGGCCGGTATTGGCAATCGGCCGCCATACATACCATTAACCCTCTAGAAAAGGAGCAACGATGCCCCAATATCAGGTAGATTCCGAGCGAATCCAATCATCCTCGGCCGCAGTGGCCACTTCGATCTCGCAAATCAGGCAGGCCGTGGGCGGCATGTACACCAATCTCAATGCCTTGCAGGACGCATGGCGAGGTTCGGCGGCCACCCAGTTCACCGCGGTAGCCGAACAGTGGCGTGCGGCCCAACAGCAGATGGAGGCCTCACTCGAGTCCATCCAACGCTCGCTGACGCAAGCCTCCACCGTGTACGCTGACGCCGAAATCCAAGCTTCGCGCCTGTTTGCCAGCTAGTTTCTTGGCTCCCCTCAAAGAGGGGAGCCAGAATACAAAAAAGGGACTCCCGAAGGAGTCCCCTTTCAGCTCAATCAGCTAGCGATCGTTTGCGGATCAGTAGCCCATGTCGGCACCGGCGGCCGGGGCAGCAGACTTCGGCTCCGGCTTGTTGGCAACGACGGCCTCGGTGGTCAGGAACAGACCAGCGATGGAGGCGGCGTTCTGCAGAGCGGAGCGGGTCACCTTGACCGGGTCGGTCACACCGGCGGCCAGCAGGTCTTCGTAGGTGTCGGTGGCGGCGTTGAAGCCTTCGCCATCAGGCAGGGAGCGGACGGTGTTGATGACCACGTCACCGGACACGCCGGCGTTCTCGGCGATCTGCTTGATCGGGGCCTCGATGGCGCGGAACACGATGGCGGCACCGGTAGCCTCTTCGCCGGTCAGGGAGGTGACGGCCTCGGTCTTCTCGGCCTTGGCAGCAGCCTGAACGAGGGCCACGCCACCGCCAGGCAGCAGGCCTTCCTCGATGGCGGCCTTGGCGTTACGCACGGCATCTTCGATGCGGTGCTTGCGCTCCTTGGCCTCGACCTCGGTGGCAGCGCCGACCTTGATGACAGCCACGCCGCCAGCCAGCTTGGCCAGACGCTCCTGCAGCTTCTCACGGTCGTAATCGGAGTCGGTGTTCTCGATCTCAGCGCGGATCTGGGCCACGCGAGCGTCGATGTCTTCCTTGGAGCCAGCGCCCTGAACGATGGTGGTCTCGTCCTTGGAGACGATGACCTTCTTGGCGTGGCCGAGCACGGAGGTGTCGACGGACTCGAGCTTCAGGCCCAGTTCGTCGGAGACAACCTGAGCACCGGTCAGGATGGCCATATCCTGCAGCATGGCCTTGCGACGGTCGCCAAAGCCCGGGGCCTTGACGGCGCAGGACTTGAAGGTGCCACGGATGTTGTTCAGGATCAAGGTCGGCAGTGCTTCGCCGTCGACGTCCTCAGCGATGATCAGCAGCGGCTTGCCGGTCTTCATGACCAGCTCGGCCACGTGCACGATGTCCTGCTGGGATGAGACCTTGCCGGAGGTCAGCAGAATGTACGGATCTTCGAGCACTGCGGTCTGGTCGTCAGCGTTGGTGACGAAGTACGGGGCGATGTAGCCCTTGTCAAAACGCATGCCCTCGGTGAAGTCGAGGTCCAGGCCGAAGCGGTTGTTGTCTTCAACGGTCACAACGCCGTCCTGGCCGACCTTGTCCAGAGCCTCAGCGATCTTCTCGCCGACCTCAGGGTCAGCGGCGGAGATGGTGGCGGTAGCAGCGATCTGGTCCTTGGTCTCGACGTCCTTGGCGGCAGCGACGAGTTCCTTGACGATGACCTCGGTGGCCTTCTCGATGCCGCGACGCAGGGCGATCGGGTTGGAGCCGGCGACCACGTTCTTCAGACCCTCGTGAACCAGGGACTGAGCAAGCACGGTTGCAGTGGTGGTGCCGTCACCGGCGACGTCGTCGGTCTTCTTGGCGACTTCCTTGACCAGCTCGGCGCCGATGCGCTCGTACGGGTCTTCAAGGTCGATTTCCTTGGCGATGGACACGCCATCGTTGGTGATGGTCGGAGCGCCGTAGGTCTTGTCGAGCACGACGTTGCGGCCCTTCGGGCCCAGAGTGACCTTGACGGTGTTGGCGAGCTTGTCAAGGCCCTCCAGCATGCCCTGACGGGCTTCCTCATCATAAGAGATGATCTTTGCCATGGTTGCGTATTCCTCCAAATGGCTAGGTATACCGGTTATCACTCGCAAGCGTCGAGTCGTGACGACCAGCCGTCAGCTGCCGATTATCACTCTCGACCTCCGAGTGCTAACCCAGACATTAGCACTCGCGCCCGCCGAGTGCCAACACCATCGGCGGCGATTGCGCTTTGGGCATGAAAAAGCCCCAACCGTCGAAACGGTCAGGGCCTTCAATGCACATCCTTGCGTGCGTGTTACTCACTCGGAGCGGGCTTCACCCGAAGACAGCTTGACAACATCCTTTGCCTGCGTGCCTTTGCCGGACGAAGCGGGCGTATACTCCACGCGATCGCCCTCGTACAGCATTTTGAACTTATTGGTGCTGCCGTCGTCCTTGATTTCCGCGTAGTGCACGAAAACGTCCTCGCCGCCGTCGTCCGGCTGGATAAACCCGAACCCCTTCTTGGCAAGGAAGAACTTCACGGTACCTTGTGCCATATCTGGTCTTTCCTTTGTTCCCTTGGGCGTCGCGACACAAAACCTATAGGGAACGTAGAAAGAACCGCATCGCGCTCCCCCTACCTCGCGACTAGATGACGATTGTACAGTGACGAGGGAACAATCTCAACCGCAGTGGCACATTTTCGGTACGAATTATTCCATAGGCGTGAGAACGCTCACAGTTTTCGATGTATTTCTCGCCGATATCAGGGGCGCATCAACAACGCTAGTTGAGCAACACCACCGTAATGGGAACGGCGAGTCCTTGCACCTGCTCCACAGCCGAAATGCCAAGCGTGGTCGCCACATCCTCAGCGGTGGCCTTATCGGTCTCATTCTGATACCACACCACGGAAGAAGCCGGCAATGTGCCGCTCGGATTGGTCGCCTCGACACTGGTGTAACCGGCGGTCTGCAGCACATCGGCCTGCTGACCCGCATATCCTTGGATTCCTGTGGCGTTGACCACACGCACCTGCGTGGCCTTATTCACAGTCGCGATGGCTTCGGACTGCTGAGACTGCTGATCGGAGTTTTGATTCTCATTCGAGGATGTCGTGTCACTGTCGGTATCGGACTTTGCCGAATCCGAAGTCGAGTCCTTGGACGAATCGGTCGAAGTGGACGAGGAATCATCCTTGGTGCTGTTCTTGGTCTCAGCCTTGCTGGACGAATCGGACTTGGACGTGGTCGCCGTCTGGGACGATCCTCCCACTACATTCTTGTATTCTCCGGAAATCCATGCCCAGGCCCCGACACCGCACAGCGCGGCCACCAGAATAACGACGATGAACGGGCAGAGGCGGGCCATTACCGAACGAGCGCCACGGTGAACTCCCACCGGTCCCTTCGGAGGATTGTCGAAGGAATCCGGTTCATAGGATTCGTAGGTCATCGTGTCGCGTGCCATAATCGCCCTTTCTTCCTATCAAAACTACCCATGAGTGTAATCGGCAAACAACTCATCAGTCCACCACACCACGCCCCATGCACCGGATATGCACGTTTGACTACAGTGGTGAGTCATGATCAAACCATTGAGCGAACTGGTAGAGCCAGGGTGGGCCCATGCCTTGGCCGACGTGGAGCCCACCATCCACCATATGGGCGATTTTCTTCGTGCGGAAAACGCCGCCGGGCGCCCGTGGCTGCCGGCAAGCCACAATATTCTGCGCGCGTTCACCATCCCGTTCGATTCCATCAAGGTGCTGATTGTCGGCCAGGACCCCTACCCGACCCCGGGTCACCCGGTGGGTTTGAGCTTCTGCGTGGCGCCAAATGTTCACCCGCTGCCGAAAAGCCTGATCAATATTTATAAGGAATTGGTTGACGACCTTGGGGTGCCCATGCCCACCAACGGCGATCTGACACCGTGGACGGAACGTGGGGTGATGTTGCTCAACAGATGTCTGACTGTCGGCGTCGGGCGGCCAAATTCGCATCAGGGCAAAGGCTGGGAGGAAGTCACCGAGGCCGCGATTCGTGCGTTGAACGCGCGCACGGACGCCGACGGCAAGCCCCAGCCGCTGGTGGCGATTCTCTGGGGGCGTAATGCGCAAAGCCTCGAGCCATTGCTGACCAATGCCTTCATTATCAAATCGCCTCATCCGAGTCCGCTGTCCGCTTCCCGCGGATTCTTCGGCTCCAAACCATTCTCCAGAGCCAATCAAGCCCTAGTCACCATGGGTGCCGACCCGGTGGATTGGACTCTTTAGGCAGGCCAACAGTCATTGTGAGTAGTTACAGTGGGGGGCATGACTTTGTTCCCCACGCAACCGAACATACCTTCGCCGACCACCGCCGCACGACCGGTCGCCGTTCCCGCGCCCGGCGTGTCGGCTCCGCTGGGTGCCGATGACGCCAAACGCGCACGTATCCTGGCCGACGCCATTCGGGCGAGGTTCGCCCAGACACTGGTGGGTCAGGATAATCTACGCGAATCGCTTATCGTGACCTTGGTGGCCGGCGGGCATATTCTTATCGAATCCGTGCCGGGCTTGGCCAAGACCACGGCCGCCCAGACGCTCGCCACCTGCGTATCCGGCTCGTTCAAGCGCGTGCAGTGCACTCCTGATCTCATGCCATCTGATCTGGTGGGCACGCAGGTCTTCGATTTTGCGTCGCAGAAGTTCACCACGCAGATCGGTCCGATTCACGCCAATTTCGTACTGCTGGACGAGATCAACCGTTCGAATGCCAAAACCCAGTCCGCCATGCTTGAGGCCATGGCCGAGGGTGCCACGACCATCGGCGGGCAGCGTATCGCCTTGCCCAAGCCGTTCATGGTGATCGCCACCGAGAATCCGATCGAGGAGGAGGGCACGTTCAACCTGCCCGAAGCCCAGATGGATCGTTTCATGATGAAGGCCGTCATGACCTATCCTTCGCCCGACGAAGAGGCTCGGATGCTGGCCATGCTCACCCGCCGCGGCTCCGATATGATCGGTCCCGACACCATCACCGGCGAACGCATTTCCGTGTCCGACGTTGATTTTTTGCGCAAGGCGGCACGCCGCGTGCATGTTTCCGACGCGATCATGCGTTATGCGGTCGATATCACCGCCACGTCACGAGGTGCCGGCTCCCGCCCCATCAAGGGACTGTCGTCCTTGGTGCGTTTGGGCGCCTCGCCGCGCGCCACCATCGCCTTGACCCGTATCGGCCAGGCGAAGGCGTTGCTGTCCGGGCGCGACTATGTGGTACCCGAGGACCTCAAGGCGTTCGCTCATGAGGTGCTGCGCCACCGTATTATGCTGACGTTCGAGGCACTGGCCGATGGCGTGGTCAGCGATCAGATCGTCGACAAGATCGTCGAAACGGTTCCTGTTCCGTGAGTTCCGATTCCGTTCGCAAGAAGATCGAGGCCCTTGGCACTCAGCTGAGCCTGCCTACCGTAAGGAAGGCTTTGGGCGCGCTGGAGGGCGAACACGCATCCGGGCGTCGCGGCGGCAGCGGCGATGCGATGGATGTGCATGCCTATGAGCCAGGCGACGAATCCCGTCTTATCGATTGGAAGACCAGCGCCCGCCAAGGCCGCCCCATGGTGGTCGAGCGCGAGCGCCTGTCGACGTCACGGGTCTGGTTGCTGATGGACGTGGGCCTGGAGATGACTGGCGTATGCCCTTCCGGAGAACGCGCATGGCAGGTTGCCGCCAATGCGCTGCGTATGTTCGCCGCACTGTCGTTGCGCCGGTCGGACGATATTTCGCTGGTGTTCGGCGATGAGTCCAGTATCACCCGCGTGCCGTTCAACGGTGGGTTCGCGCAGTTCGAACGCACGCTGGACAAGGCGCTTGACCGTGATTGGGATCATCACCGTAATATCGACGCGCTGCTGGAATATGCGCGCCGTATCAAGGATCGCGAGGCATTGATCGTATTGGCCACCGATGAGCATGCGATGGAGGAGCGGCATATCACCACGATCCGTCGTATTACCCGCACCCATCCGATGGTGCTGATCGATGTGGCGACGATGAATCCGTTCAAGGCCGTCTCATCCCGCCACGCTCCCACCGACGGCTTGAGTGCACGGCGTGTGCCGGCATTCCTGCGCAACGCCAAGGCAGCGGCCGAGGTCGATACTCATCGCGCGTATATGGCCGCGGCTTTGGAACAGGAGCTCACCCGTGCCGGTTCCCATATCATTCGATCCGCATCCAGCGAATCCATGTTCGATCGTTTCGTCGCCCTGGTGTCCCGGGCATTGGCCCGCACCACACGCAATAGACTGGGTACTGCACCCGAACTGGTCGGACTGACTTTGGCTGGTGATCTATGATGCACAGCATGTTCCCCATCATCCCGCTCGCCACTGATCCCGGCGATCTCAGGCCCGTGGAGTCGTTGGCCTTGACCACTCCCCTGGTGGTGGCCATCATCGCATGCCTGTTGCTGGCGGTAGGTCTGATCGCGTTGATCATCATGCTGTCTCGCCCCGCACGCAAACCTCGGAACAGCGACCGCGCGCGTGGCGCTCATAGCAATGCCAGCTCCAAGGCCGAGTGGCGTGCCCGCATCGACGATGTGGTGGCCCGTCATGAATCCGGAGCACTGCCCCGGCATGAGGCTTTCGTCGAATTGTCCGTCATCGCCCGTGATTTCGCCGGTGCCGCATCAGGCAAGGAGCTTAGTTCCAGTACGCTGACCGATTTGGCGTACCTGAATCGCACGCCCGCGAATCGCCAAGGATTGGACGCATTGAAGCAGACCATTGGCGCGTTGTATCCACCGGAATTTGCCGATGATGCCCGCAACCGAATCGCCCAGACGACCAGCGTGCAGCAGGCCGCCGAGTGGGTGGCGAATCTGGTGGAAAGGTGGCGTTCATGATGCTGGCATGGCATTGGCCTTGGGCCGCTCTGGCCGGCGTCTTGGCGACGCTGGCGATTATCGTGCTGATTGTCGTGTTCGCCCGCCGTAACGCCGCCGACGACACCCCTGTATTCTCGATGGACGACGATCTCAATACCGAGCACGCTTCCCGCCTGTTCCGTCAATGGCGCGCTTTGGGCCGTCTCGCCATCAGCGTGCTGGTGCTTGCGCTGGCGCTGGCCATTGTGCTGGTGGCTCGCCCCAGCCAAGTGGATGCCGGTGACGAACGCGCTTCCAGCCGAGATATCGTCCTGTGTCTGGATGTGTCGGGGTCCACGCTCCCCTATGATCGCGAGGTCATCGACACCTATTTGGAACTGGTCAAGCATTTCGAGGGGGAACGTATCGGTTTGAGTATCTTCAACTCGACCTCACGCACGGTGTTCCCGCTGACCGACGACTACGAACTGGTCACCAAACAGTTGACCTCCGCCAGCAAGGCGCTGAAAGGCGTCGAGTCGCAGGATGACATCGATAAGATGTCCGATGCCGAATATCAGGACATCGCCAATTGGCTCGAAGGCACGCAGAACCGCAAGGACGCCACCTCCTTGATTGGCGACGGCGTGGTGTCTTGCGCGGCGATGCTCCCCGGTTTCGCTTATGGCGAAGCCAATCATGCGAATGCCGACCGTCAGCGTGCGGCATCCATCGTGCTGGCCACCGACAACGTCGTGTCGGGCAAGCCCACCTATTCGCTGACCGAAGCGTTGGATTTGACCCAGCAGACCAAAATCACCGTGGACGGCCTGTATTCCGGGCCGAAAGCCAGTGAATCGGACCAAACCACAACGGATATGAAGTCCGCGATCGAGTCGCATGGAGGCATCTTCCTCACCCAATCGAATGGCGCGTCGATAGATGAGCTGGTACGGGATATTCAGTCGCGTAGAGATACGGATGTGGAGAACAAGGCGAAATCCTCGATGGTGGACGCTCCCGGTCTGTGGACGCTTGCTCTGGCCGTGATACTCATTATCTGGATCGTATGTGCATGGAGGTTGAGGCGATGAACGGATTCACCTTCTCCCCCGCCTTGGGCTGGGTCGCCGGCGGACTGCTGGCGGCCGGGCTCGCCGTACTGGCCATTCTCGAAATCGCATTATTTGTTCGTCGCCGTGCTTCCAGTGACGAGACCGTGTGGGCTTGCATACGACGTACGCTTATGCTGCTCATCGTCGCGGTGATGGTACTGACTCCCAGCGTGGTATCGTCTACCACCTCACAGGCCATCAATGCCACCGACGTCATCGTGGCGGTGGATACCACCGGGTCGATGGCGGTGGCCGATGCCACATACGGGTCCGAGAAGACCATTACCCGCATCGATGCCGCACGTCAGGCCGTGCATGATGTGACCGCCGCTTATCCGGACGCCAGTTTCGCGGCGTTACGGTTCGGTGCTTCGGGAACGCTTGATGTGCCGCTGACCCCGGATGCGCCGGCCATCGATAATTGGGCCAACACGTTGGCGGTGGAAGCCACATCCGTGTCAGCGGGCTCCAGTCTGGATGCTCCGATCGATCAATTGCTGCTGACCGCGAAGTCGATTCGTGAAGCGCACCCGGATGATGCGATTGTGCTGTACCTCATCACTGACGGCGAACAGACCTCGAATGTGACGCGTCGTACGTTCTCGTCACTGCGCCAGTATCTCAATGATGGGTTTACCGTGGGCGTCGGCTCGACCGAGGGCGGCAAGATTCCCGTCATCGCCGATGGCGTCAGTGCCGGCGATTCCAACACCACGGACCACTGGGTGGTCGACCCGGATACCGGCGAACCCGGCATCTCCAAGATGGATGAGAAGAACCTTAAAGACATTGCCGACGAGATCAGTGGCACGTATGTGGCCGTGAACGCTTCACAGACTTTGGCGGATTCGGTTTCGGCCAAGTCATCGAAGCAGTGGCGCATGACCACCACGGTCAAGGAGCGCACACGCACCACGCCGGTGGTATGGCCGCTGGCCATTGCGTTGGCGATATTGCTTGCCATGGAAGTCGGTGCATGGATCGCAACCTCAAGGAGACTGCTGTGAGAAACAGTAACGAAATCCACGAGAACGATGGCTCGGCGAATACTCGGATGCGGGCGAAGTGCCCGCTTTGGACACGTATCGTCCTGGCTTGTGGCGCCGTATTGCTGTTGCTGGTTGCCGGCGTGGCGGCAGTAAACCTGTCCGCTTCGATTACGTTCAATCAGGCCACCGCATCATTGAACGCCAATATCAAAGCGGCTCAGGACGAGTCCACGGATATCACCACGCTCAAGGCGCAACAGCAGCAGACCGATGCGCAATTCGCCGAGGCCGGGCGAATGCGCACGCTTCTGTTGCCGCAAGTCAAGGACGCCATCGACGCCAATGCTTCGATTTCTTCCGAGCTGACAAAGATCACCCTGAAACAGGCCGAGGCGCAGAACAGCGGTTCCGATTCCGGGCAAGCCCAGTCGGCACAGCAATCCGAGAGTTCCTCATCCAATGCCAAAAAGGGCGGCGCGTTGACCGACGAACAGAAGAAGCAGGTCGAGGAGCTGATGAAGGCCAATCAGCAATCCACCGATACCCAGTCGAACACCACCCAATCCGAGCAGAAAGCGACGCAGAACAAGGGTACCGGGGCCACCAAGCCGTGGTAAGCAGTCGTTCACAGTTGTTCTTTTTCTCACACCCTCATGGGTCATGGCCTTATCGCGGCTGTTTCCCGGTTTCGGCTGTCGGCTTTGACGTTTGTCCAATTTTTCGATAGGCCATGGCTGATCCAAGGTATGTCCAAACAGGCTATTTGTGGATAATCGTTACGACTATGCACAACACTTGGGGATAACTTCGCCCAAAATCGGCAAGCTAGAACCACATTGGTCGTTCCGGCTGGACAAGCATGAGTCCTGTCCTTTTAGCTGGATATATGAATACCTACACCAGCAACCCAGCACCCATCGATCCCACCGGCGGCTTTGCCGACAATACGGTGACGCCGTTCGATTACGGCACTTGCCCTTGCCATGCGGCGGTACAGCGTAGTCGCGACCTCGTGTCCGTCCAGCGTGCGGCCACACTGGCGCAATCGGACCAGACGGCGGTGGCCGTGAACCGCTCCAGCAACATCGTGTGGACCGGTAAAGCCGCCGATCTATTCCGATCGCGGCTCAGTCGCACCGCACAGTATTCGGCCAGTCTCGCGCAAGACATGGAGACCACCCACCGATTGGCTTGGGGGTCATCATGAGCGAGCACGATTACTGGCAAGTGGAATCGTCCGTTTACGGCGGAGTGGGATATGCGCCAGCCACTCTTGAAGAATATGTCGTCATAGCCAAGGCTCTCGATGACGAGGCGGCAGGATTTGCGGCCATAGCCACGGCTTGGGAATCGGCCGCATTACAGTTGCAGTCACATCGGCATAGTGCGCCGATGTGCGTCACCTTGCAGTCGGGCGATCCGAGCGCCGTTGTTCCCGGCCATGTCACTGCACCATATGCCGCGCTGGGCAATCGGTGTTATGACCATGCAACGGCATGTCAGCGGTTGAGCGATGATCTGCGTGGCGCGGCCGATCTGCTGATTCGCGCACACTCTCTGTATTCTCAGGCGGAGATGACGGCTCGGCGCATGTTTACCGAATTATTGCAGGCCGGCACACAGGCCAAACCGGGATATGCCGCGGTGGGTGTTGCCGCTGTGGCGGCGGGCGGCTTTCTGGCCGGCTGGACTATTGACGGCAAACCGAATTCGGCATGGATGTCCACGTTCACCTATCCGTTCCAGGAAGGAGTGCTTAGCGGCGCGGGCGGAATCATTGGCGGCGTACCTATCGGCAAGAGCATTGCGCACACCGATGAGGTCAACAAGGCTGCGGGGAAAATCGCCAATTTCTCCGGCCCGGCGAAAGACGTCGTCCAAGGCAATCATCTGGACGTGCGCGAGGTGCAGGCGAATGCCGACGTCGTCCGCGCAAGCGGATCGGTGGCCGAGTCAATGGAGAATCTGCGCAGGCTCGCCGAAGAGCGGCTCGGCAAAATCGAGCTGAACAGCGGACTCGAATATGGGACCATCGCCATTCAACGCTATGAACGATCTGATGGAACCAACTCCTGGCTGGTCACCATCCCGGGTACCGATGGACAGCCTGACTCACCATTTGGCTGGGCGCAGAACGTGGAACTGATGAGCGCCGATCAGGAGCGCCGCAGGAAAGCGGACAGCGCTCGCATGGTTGCCGAGGCGATGCGTCAGGCAGGCATCGGCAAGGATGAGCCCGTGGCGCTGATCGGCCATTCCCAGGGTGGTATCGTTGCCGCCACGCTTGCCTCGGATTGGGCGGAGGAATATACCATCGAGCATGTGGTGACAGCCGGATCGCCGGTGGCCAATCATCCGATTCCGCAACGCACGTGGGTCACCAGCGTGGAAATCGATGATGAACTGGTCGCCGCACTGGATGGTGCCGCCAACCCGGTCACCGATAACTGGCTCACCGTACAAGGGCATGTATCGCCCGCGCCCGCGGCAACACCATCCACAGTGCATTCGGACGGCTCATGCACTCCCGGCGCAACGCCCATCACCGGCCTGACCCCATATGACGCCGCACCCGTGGCTGGTTCGACCAACGGCAGGGAGTTGTCGCACTGGATCAAATACCATCAGGCCGCCTATCAGAACGCCACCGACCTCGGCTCCCCCGCCGTGCAACGCCACGAAGCCCATTTCCAGGAAGTTATCAACGGAGAGCTCAAGGAAACCCGCTACTACCAAGGCCGCATGACCCAGTCCGCGACCATTGCCCCTAGCGAGCGAACCACCGAGTTCAGCACGTTCGGCGGTTAAAAGTAAATACCACACTTGACAGAGTTGTCAAGAAAGGAGTTAACAATATAATGACGAGTAGGAGATGGCTCATCAAACTGATGAAGCAAGCGGCAGAACGCAAGAATGTCACGTTTGAAAGTATCAGGCAAGGAGGGAGTCATGAGATATTCCAACTCGACGGACTTATGATTCCCCATCCCACGACATAACGAAATCGACAACAACCTCGCGGACATTATTTGCAAAGAAGCAGAAGCCAAACTCGGGAAAGGCTGGTATCAGCAGTGAAAACATATCAGGTCATCGTTCGCCCTGGCGAAAAATACTGGATTCTTGAGATTCCCGGTATCGGTTTCACGCAGGCAAGAACAACAGCAGAGATTGAAAGTATGGCACGCGACCTTATCACCGTCATGACACAAGATGCTGATTTCGCACTCACCGTAGAGACAAAGCTGCCGCAATCCGTGCAGGAGCATCTTGATGAAGCTCGGCGACTGCGCAAGGAAGAAGCGGAATGCAGATCGAACGCAGCGCGGGAAACTCGCGCCGCGGCACAAGAACTACATGGCATGGGTCTCGCCCTACAGCAAATAGGCGATATACTCGGGGTCTCACGGCAACGGGCACATCAACTTGTCAATGCTTAGCATCAATCGGCTACCCCACAATGCAATCACCGCAGAGACGCGGCTAGCGCCACTTTCCCGGGATTGTTGCGCCAGCATGCCCGAACCCCCCCTCTATCAGCGCAACATTCCCGGGAGAGTGGCGCGCAAAGAGTGTCAGGCGCGTCGCTCGATGAGTGCGCGGCCGGATGCGAGGCGGTCGAGCACACCGGTTTTGGCGATGGCCAGCATCAGATACCAGGCCATCACGCCGCTGATAAGCACGCCGCCGGTGACCTCGGAAATCATGTGCACAATGCCACGCGGGCTGACGAATGACACACCCACGTAGCGAAACAGCATCAGATATGTGCCGTATTCCAAGGCGACCAACGCACCGGATGCAATGGAAATCGGCAGATTGAACATGCGGTAACGGGTCAAGGCGAACGGAATCTCAGCGAAAACACCTTGCAACAGCGCCGAGATAATCACGAAGCCCAAATCGAACTGGCTACCAATCACCGTTTCGACCAGCGTGCCGATAAGGTTCACGTACAGCGCCGCTCCGGGTTTGCGCAGAATCAGCACCGCCAGCGTACCGGAGAAGTACCAGACGGCGTGCACGATGCTGGCGAAACCGGGCAGAATCGCGCCGAATACCGAAGAGATCGGCATGTACGCGAAGTTGAATCCCCAGAAGATCACGCCGCAGGCCGCACCCAGCGTGGCACCGACCGCGATATCCAACGGCTGCCATTTCAGTGACGATACGGCAATCGGACGTTTCGGAAGAGTATGAATGGTGGTTGCAGGCATGGTGATCTCCTAGCCTTAAAGGCCGCACACAGTAATCGAACCACGGGCGTTCCTTGACCTGTGCGGCTCGGGCGGGAACGCCGCACCACAGTATAGCCGCTCGGTTCACGGCTGGAAGTACCCTTGGAGGTTATGAAGCTTACCGATATTTCCCCCGCAATCGCATTGACCCCACTCGACGGCCGTTATCACAAGGCCACCGCCCCGCTCGTCGAATACATGAGCGAACCTGCCCTGAACCGCGAACGCATGCGTGTCGAAGTCGAATGGATGATTCTTCTGGCCAACGGCTTTGAGGGCAACGGCAACCAGCCGATCGTTGACGGCGTCAAGCCGTTCACTGCCGAAGAGCAGGCCTTCCTGCGCGCCATTCCCGAGGACTTCGGCGCCGAAGGCATCAAGCAGCACGCCGCTCATGAGGCCATCACCCACCACGATGTGAAGGCCGTGGAGTACTACATCGATGATCAGATCGACAAGGCTCCGGCCGAGCTGACCAACATCAACGACGAGCTGAAGACCCTCGTGCACTTCGCCTGCACGTCCGAAGACATCAACAACCTCTCCATCGCCCGTTGCGTCAAGAACGCGATGGAAAACGTGTGGACCCCGGAGTTCAAGCGCATCATCGACCACCTCGCCGGCAAGGCCGAGGAATTCAAGGATATGCCGCTGCTCTCTCTCACCCACGGCCAGCCGGCCACGCCGACCACACTCGGCAAGGAGCTCGCCGTCTACGTCTACCGTCTGAACCGTCAGCTCAAGCACATCGAAAACCAGGAGTACTTGGGCAAGATCAACGGCGCGACCGGCACGTTCGGCGCCCACCTGGCCGCATGCCCGGATGTCGACTGGGTCGCCGTCTCCCGCGAATTCGTCACCAACCGCATGGGCCTGACCTGGAACCCGCTGACCACGCAGATCGAAAGCCACGACTGGCAGGCCGAGCTGTACTCCACCGTCTCCCACGCCAACCGCATCATGCACAACCTGTGTGTGGACGTGTGGATGTACATCTCCCGTGGAGTGTTCGCCCAGGTGCCGGTCAAGGGTGCCACTGGTTCCTCCACCATGCCGCACAAGGTCAACCCGATTCGTTTCGAGAACGCCGAAGCCAACTTCGAAATCAGCTGCTCGCTGCTCGACACCCTCTCCGCCACGCTGGTGGAATCCCGTTGGCAGCGCGATCTGACCGATTCGACCACCCAGCGCAACATCGGTTCCGCGCTCGGCTACTCCTTGCTCGCCCTGACCAACCTCATGGGCGGCCTTGAGTCCATCCACCCGAACACCCACGTCATCGAGCGTGAGCTTGATGAGAACTGGGAGGTGCTTGGCGAGCCGATCCAAACCGCCATGCGCGCCTGCGAGCTCAAGGGCCTGCCGGGCATGGACAAGCCGTACGAGAAGGTCAAGGAGCTTATGCGCGGCCACACCATCAACAAGGAACAGGTCGAGCAGTTCATCGACCAGCAGTCCTTCGACCCGGAAACCGCCGCTCGCTTGAAGGCTCTGACCCCCGCCACCTACACCGGTGTGGCCAGCCAGCTCGTCGCTTTCGACCGCTGAAATAGGTGCGATGCGAGTCCCTCGAGCCCCTCGAATCCCTCGCATCCACCACACTACTGCGCTGAGTCACAAACCGAACCGCAAACTGAACCGAACAAGGACAGGCGTCAGGTAACCATTTCATGACTACTGAACAGGATCAGTCCACTACGGAAGATCGCCCGAACAAGGCGACCTCCTCCACTACCGACCGGCCGATCGCCTCTGGTGACGGCCGGTCGGCCAGTTTTGCTGTCAGCGGACCGGACAGCCCGGCAACCGACGACAGCAACGATTCCGGACCGTACATCGACGACATCGCTCCGCGCCGCACGCGCGACTTCGGCGATCTGACCCGGGCCGGTCTGTCGCTGTTGATGGCCGCCGTGGTCATGGTGTTCGCCGTGTATCTGGGCGGCATGACGCGCGGCGTCGAATCCGACGCACACACCGCAGCCCAGGTCATCAACTGGTTGGCTGACTTCCCCTCCACCGTGCTGACGCAGCTGGCCACCACGGTCATCGTAGTTATCGTGCTCGCTCAGTTGCTCTTGGCCCGCGAATGGCTGCAAGCTGCGGTGTCCGCGCTGGCCATGTTTGCCGGATACGGCATGGTGTGGGTCATATCGACGGCAATCAGCAGTCTGAACGATTTCACCCTGCCAATGGCACTGGTCTCAGCCGCCACCTCATACGGCTCCGGGCTGTTGCCCGACATCTACGCCGGCATGGCGTCCTTCCTGACCGCCGCCGGGCCACGCCGTACCCGCTCCACGGTCAAATGGAGTTGGAATATCCTGTATGCCATCGCCGCGGTGATGGTGGTGCTTTCGTGGCATTCGGTTACCGGCATGCTGGTTTCGATGGCCGCCGGTCGCACGGTGGGCATGCTTATCCGATTCGTGGTCGGCACGCAGAATAAAGGCGTGTGGGGCAAAGATCTCGTCGCAGTGCTCTCAAGCATCGGATTAGAGACCACCTCACTCATCCGGCATCAGGAGCCCGGAATCAGCCATGGCTCATTGTCTGCCACGTTGGATGACGATTTGACGGAAGGCTCGCGCATCTACGATGTGGAGACCGCGAATAACCGTCGTTTTATCGTTTCCGTCATCGACGCGCAAACCCATACCGTCGGCTATCTGAAGCAACTCTGGGATTGGGTGCGTTTTACCAGCGTGTCCATTCGACGCGATCGTTCCGTGCGCGACGCCGTTCAGCATCACTTTGCCATGCTGCTCGGCCTGCACAATATCAAACTGCCCGCGCCCTCCCCATACGGCATCGCCGATACGGACGAGTCCGCGATTCTGGTGCTGGATGCGCACACCATCGAGTTGCCCGCCAACCTGAACACGCTTACCAAGGCGGATGCCGTAGCGTATATGCGATATCTGTCCGTGGCAAATCGCCGTGGATATACGCACCGACGCATCACGCCTGATACGCTCGCCCGGCTCGAAGATGGCACTGCGGTTATCGCCGGCTGGCTGAATGGCGACAGCGCTTCCGGCCCGGCCAATACCGCACTTGACAAGGTTCAGCTACTCGCGTTGTTCGCCGCACTGATCGGCGTGAAACCGGCAGTCGCGGCCGCCCGCGAAGCTTGGGGAGACACGACGTTGACCACGTTGGCCCCGTTCATTCAGAAAGTCGCGGTCCCCTCCCCCACACGCGCATTGGGCACGTGGGACAAGCAGCTGCTCAAGGAACTGCGAGACCACATCAACACCATAATCGATGAGGAGACCGCCGAATCCGCCGAGCCGGTGACGCTGGCCCGCTTCTCTTGGCGTTCGATGATCACCATGCTGCTGGTCATCGTGGCCGTGGTCGTGGTCTTCACCCAACTGAAGCCCGAGGAGATCATCACCGCGCTGACCAACGCCAACCCGTTGATGGCGGTGGTGACGCTCGCGTTCGGTGTCTGCGGCTGGATCGGCTCGTCGATTTCGCTCGGTTCCCTGATGGCGCGGCACAAGCGTGACAATATGGGCGTCTTCATGAGCCAGGTGGCAGGCGGCTTCGCCACCGTATCCATGCCAGCCGGCGTGGGCCCCTCGTTCGTCAACCTGCAGTTCCTGCGCAAATCCGGCTATCGCAACACCCAGGCGACCGCAATTATGAGCGCCGCGCTCGTGGTGTATTACGCCGTGTACTTCTCCATGCTGGTCATCATCGGCCTGTTCACCGGCCGCAACATGTTCTCCGGCGCAATCCCGACAAACACGTTGGTTATCGTGCTGGGCGTTGTGGTCGTGGTGCTGTCCATTGCGATGATGATTCCGCCGTTGCGCCACTGGGTGACCCGTCGTCTTATGCCGCTGGCCAAGACGTATATCAACCAGCTGCTGGACGTGCTTTCCCAGCCCCGACAGCTCACAGTCAGCTGCCTAGGCGCGCTGTTCCAGAACGCGACCACTGGGCTCGCTTTCTGGGCGGCCCTGCAAGCGTTCGGCTATTCATCGAATCCGATTGAAACGACGTTCGTCTTCCTGCTGGCCTATGCATTGGGTTCCGCAGTGCCCACTCCAGGCGGTCTGGGCGGTGTGGAAGCGGCGCTGACATTCGCGTTCGTGGCGGTCGGAGTGCCGCAGGGCGTGGCGCTTTCCGCCACTTTGCTGCACCGCGTGGTGTTCTACTGGCTGCGCATTCCGCTGGGCGCGGCGGCCATGAAGTGGCTTGACAAGCATAATCTTGTCTGATTCGTCTATTTTCATACCCCCTTCGGGGAAATAGATGTGAAAACCCTTATAAAACGCGGGTTTTCGCAGAAACATGCGCTAGTATCATTGATGACAACATGGACTAAGCAAAAGTGCTTGTCCCCTGACCCAAGAAGGATGCTTTATGGCATACAACAAGTCTGACCTCGTTTCGAAGATCGCCCAGAAGTCCAACCTGACCAAGGCTCAGGCCGAGGCTGCTGTTAACGCCTTCCAGGATGTGTTCGTCGAGGCTATGAAGTCCGGCGAAGGCCTGAAGCTCACCGGCCTGTTCTCCGCTGAGCGCGTCAAGCGCGCCGCTCGCACCGGCCGCAACCCGCGCACTGGCGAGCAGATTGACATTCCGGCTTCCTACGGCGTTCGTATCTCCGCTGGCTCCCTGCTGAAGAAGGCCGTCACCGAGTGACCTTCTGCTCGTAGCGATTACTTCGAGCATTACTGACGACAAAGACCCCGACCGAGATGGTCGGGGTCTTTTTGTTGTGGTGCTGTGACGTGTTGTCCAACCGTATTATTCCGGACTAGTTCAGCGCTTCCATAAGCTGCTCGAATCCCAGGGTGGGCTCGGCCTCGAAGGGATCGAGGAGTATGGCTTCCCGGCGTTCGGGGGCGGTCAGGGTCAGGTGGGTCCAGTCGGCGGAGAACTGGGCTCCGACGTTCAGGGCCGCGTCCACGAACCGGCCACGCAGGGCGGCACGGGTGTCGGTCGGCGGATTGTGCACGGCGTATTCCACGTTGTCTCCTGTCAGCAGCTCACGCATCTGGTTGCGGGCTACGAGCGAACCGTACAGGCGACCGTTGGCGATGTCGTGGTAGTCGAGCTCAAGCTGTTCCATCTGAGCGAAGGTGACGTCCGGGCGACGGCGTTTGAGCGCGTCGAACAGACGCTTCTTGGCGGCCCAGTCCACGCGGTCGGCGAGCGCATCGTATGCACCACGCTCCAGCGCGTCCAGAACGCGGCTCCACTCCCCCATAATCGTGTCGATCGTGGTGGCCGGCAGCGAACTTGCCAGCGCATCGCCATGGGTTTCGATGAAGGCCTTGACCGCCGCATAATACCGGCGCTGCAGACCCAGTGCGGACACGGATTCGCCTGATTCGAGCGTCAGTTCGGCGCGCGGATTGTCAAGGAATCGACTGACCGTGCGATTGGCGGCAGCCGGATCAGCAAAGGCATACTGCTCGAATCCGGACGGAACGCCATGGCGGAAGGCGTCTTCGATCGCGCACAGCACAAGGTGCGTGACGGCAAGCTTCATCCATGTGGACCATTGCGAACGGTTCGAGTCGCCGATGATCACATGCAGCCGGCGGAAGGAGTCGGGGTCGGCGTGCGGTTCGTCGCGCGTGTTGACCATCGGGCGGGAGCGGGTGGTGGCCGAGGAGACGGCCTCGTCCAGGAAGTCCGCGCGCTGGGTGATCTGGAAGCCGTCCGGGGTCATGCGGCCGGCACCGGTGTACAGCTGGCGGGTGATGAGGAACGGCAGCAGCTGGTGTTCGATGGTCTCCAACGGCACGAAGCGGCGGACCAGGTAGTTTTCGTGGCAGCCGAAGGCGTGGCCGGCGGAGTCGACGTTGTTTTTGAACACATGGATCGTGGCGTGTGCGCCGTAGGATTCGCGCAGCTTGCGCTGGGCCTTCAGGGCTAGGTTGCGCATCACGTGTTCGCCGGCGAGGTCCTGGGCCAGGGCCTCGCGCGGATCGCGCGCTTCGGCGGTGGCGTATTCGGGGTGGGATCCGACGTCCAGATACAGACGTGAGCCATTGGCCAGATACGTGTTGGTGGAGCGGGAACGGGAGACGATGGGCTGGAACATGGTCATCGCCACCTGGCCGGCGTCCACGGGGCGTTCGGCACCGGTGACCGCCACGCCGTATTCGGTTTCGACGCCGAAAATACGGCAGAACCCGTCCATCTCGGCGGATGGTACGGGTTCCGTGGCGTGCAGGGAGCGGGTGCCGCTGTCACGCAGTTGGGGCATCACTCGCCGCCTTTTTGCACGAAGCTGTTGACGTATTCCTCGGCGTTGGTTTCCAAGGCGGATTCGATGTCGTCGAGGATGTCGTCCAACACGTCGGCTTGGTCGGTGGACTCGGTTTGGGCGGCGGCCTGCGTAGTGGCGAGGGCGTCGTCTTCCTGGGTCGCGGCCTGCTGTGCTTGAGGTTGTTCGAATTGTTGTGGCATGTTGTCTTCTTCTTGGGCTGTCAAACTCCCCTCAGTCAGCCTTCGGCCGACGGCTCCCCTCACCCGAGGGGGAGCCGGAGGAGACAGGAATTATCGAATTATCGCTGGTTGATGGAGTCGGGCCACGGATACTGGTGCAGGTAATGCTGTAGTTCGCGGATGATGAGTCCGTTGGAGGCCACTACATCGTTATCGTGACGCCAGTGGATGCGTTCGCCGTCCCAACGGCTCAGCGTGCCCTGCGCCTCCCAGACCACCACGGTGCCGGCGGCGATGGCGGGGATATCCCACACGTGCAGCATCGGCTCGAAGTAGGCGTCGTAGGTGCCGTCGGCCACTTTGCACAGGTCGAGCGAGGCAGGGCCCACACGCTTGATGTCGGCCGGGCGTCCGGCGAGCGAGGATGCCACGTCGAGCGCACGCTGCGATTCGCCGGGCAAGAAGGACATGCCGTAGCCCAGCACGGAACCATCCAGTGAGGAGGTCATCGACGGCACGACTTTGTCGCGCTTTTCGCCGACCGTGGTTTTGTGGATGCGCACGGCGCCCGCTCCCCTGGCGGCCAGGTAGGTCAGGCCGAGGGCCGGGGCGTGCACGATGCCGATGATCGGCTTGGGCTCATTGTCCGGGCCGAATTCGAACAGGGCGGCGGTCACTGTCCATTCGCTCATATGGCGTACGTAGTTGATTACACCGTCGATTTTGCCGATGTACCAGTAACGCTGGCCGGGGCGGCTTTCGGCGGGTCGGGTGGTCCAGAAGCCGTCGAAGTGGGCGATGTCGGCGATTCTGGAGCTCATAAAGCGCAAAATCTTGCTGTCGACTTCGAGCTTATAGCGGGGACCATGATCCGCGTTCTCGGCGCTCGGCTGGGCGAGGTTACGCGGATTGAGCTGGTCGTGGAGGGCATGCTGACCGGCTTCTTCGAGAAGGCCGGCGACTTTGAGCGCAAGGTTGCGCAGGTCCTGTGGGGTCTCTTCGCGTGTTTCTTCCATAGCTACCAAGTCTATCGTTCGGCGTTGATGGCCAGCGACTTCAGCAGATCGATGGCGTGTTCGGCCGAATTGAGTTCGGTTTCGCAGCGCGCCTTGGTGAAGGCGAGCGGATCGGAGATGTCGAGGGAGAACAGGTGATGGTCGGTAGCGGCCATATGGCCGGCATTGCCGTAGAATTCGACAGCCTCGCCCTCGTCTGCGGCGCGCGGGTCGCGAACAGTGAGTCGGGACCAGCTGGCGGCGGCCACCTCATCGCCGAATTGCGCCACGAGTTTTGCCCTGAGCCAGGCGCGGGTGTCTTCCGGCGGTTCGGTAGTGGCGCGTGCGATGTCGGCGGCGCTCACCACCCGTTCGGTGCGGGGTTCGAGTTTGGTGAAGATGCTGTCCGCGGGGTCGAGCGCCGCCCATTTCAGGTCGATGACCTTCAGTCGCGGGTCGTTCCAGCCATTGGCCACGCTGGGCGCAGCTGCCGCGGTGATTTTGCGGCGCAGTTTTTCGAGCAGCTGCCATTTGAGCAGCCATTCGATGCGGCTGGCCTCGCCGGTCATGGCCAGACGTTCGTCATCGCCGGCGGTGTGACGGATGGAGGCGCAGTCGATGAGCGCCTGCTGCCACATCGCCATGATGGATGTGGTGGATTTGTCCGGCCAGGCGGGCTCGCCGGCGGTGTCGGTGCCTTCGACCAGTGCGGCGACCTGGTAGACGGCTTGGCGCAGTTTGAGCTGGATAAGCCATGCGTTGGTTTCGCCGCCGTTGGCCAGCGGCAGGCTTGCGCCCAGCGTCAGGTCGTGGGAGACGGTGTGCATGGCTTCGACTGGGTCAGACAGTTCGAGTTCGTCGAGGAAGGCGTTCAGATCGAATCCGGCTTCGTCCGCGTGTTCGAGCAGCCACAGCAGCATGCTCGTGGTGCCGAGTTTCAGGGCCTGCGGTACCTCCATACGGTTGGCGTCGCCGACGATGACGTGCAGGCGGCGGTATTCGTCGGTGGAGTGGGATTCGTCGCGCGTGTTGATAATCGGGCGTTCGAAGGTGGTTTGCAGGCCGACTTTGACGTGGATGTAGTCGGCGCGCTGGCTGAGCTGATAGCCGGGGATTTCGCTGTTCTCGCCGATTCCTACGCGGCCGGAGCCGGCGTAGATCTGGCGGGTGACGAAGTGGAGGGTCATCAGGCGCGTGACTAGGTCAAATGGCACTGAGCGGGCCATCATATAGTTCTCGTGCGCGCCCCAGCAGGAGCCCTTGCCGTCCACATTGTTGCGATGCAGGGCGATGGGGGCGCCGGTCTGTGTGCGGGCGCGTTCGGTGGCGGCCTGCATGATGAGGTCTCCGGCACGGTCATAGCGGGCCGCTTCGAACGGGTCGGTGGTTTCCGGTGCCGAGTATTCGGGATGGGCGTGGTCCACGTAGACGCGGCCACCGTTGGGGGCGATCACGTTGGTGATGTTGAGTTGTGGGGCGTCGGTGAGCATGTCCGGTCGGGCGGCGGCACGTTCGAGTCGGGTGCCGCGCGCGTCGTTGACCGGGTCCTCCTGCCGGTAGTCCCAGCGGATGGATTTGCTGTGGCTGTCCGCGGCGCCGTTCACCACGTCGAAGGACAGTTGCACCGGGTTGTAGCGGTCCGGGGTGTTCAGGGATACCGCGTATTCGGTTTCGGTGCCCATCACTCGTTTGACGGTCATGTAGTGCTCCTTGAGCTTGAGCTATTCGGCGGTGCGGATGCGGCGGATCGGGTCCATGCCGTTGATGCGCGACCATTGTTCGGGGTCCACGTCGGCCATGGAATCGCGGGTCTCGCGGTATTCGTCTTCCACGGCGGCGGCGAGCAACGGCACGGTGAGTGCCACGTCCGAGCCGGTTTCGATGGATTCCTTGACCGCTCGGGTCTTGGCCCGGTCCACGATGTTCTTGAGCATCGCGCCGGAGACCACATCGGCCAGGAACAACGCATGCCACTGGCCGTTCTCCTCCTGCACGTCGCACAGATGGCGGCGTTCGGAGGCTCCGTAAATGTCATGCACCAGCACGG
Source organism: Bifidobacterium longum subsp. longum JCM 1217 (assembly GCF_000196555.1). Lineage (NCBI taxonomy): Bacteria > Bacillati > Actinomycetota > Actinomycetes > Bifidobacteriales > Bifidobacteriaceae > Bifidobacterium > Bifidobacterium longum. The sequence goes on from NC_015067.1 coordinate 1,742,329, forward strand.
CGGACAAGGCGTGCGCGTCGACGCCATCTTCCAGAGGCAGGTCGTCGGTCAAGTAATGGTCCACGATGGCGATGGCCTGATTGGCTTTGGGCCGACCAACGCGAATCTTGACGTCGAGACGCCCCGGTCGTAGCACGGCCGGATCGATCATGTCCACGCGGTTGGATGCGCCGATCACCATCACATTGTCGAGTGATTCCACGCCGTCGAGTTCGGAGAGGAACTGGGGCACGATCGTGGTCTCCACGTCGGAGGAGACGCCGGAGCCGCGGGTGCGCAGCAGCGAATCCATTTCGTCGATGAAAACGACCACCGGATTGCCGTCCGCGGCGCGTTCGCGGGCGCGCTGGAAGATCAGGCGAATCAGCCGTTCGGATTCGCCGACGTATTTGTTGAGCAGTTCCGGGCCCTTGACGGACAGGAACACGCCTTTAACGCGGGTTTCGGCCGGGCTGATCGAGCCGTCGCCGTTCGTATCGTCCCCCCCTCGCACAGGGCGTTCGCCACGGCCTTGGCAATCATCGTCTTGCCGTTGCCGGGCGGGCCGTACAGCAGCACGCCCTTCGGCGGCTTCAAATCGTAACGCTCAAACAGCGCACGATGCTGGAACGGCAGTTGGACGGCGTCCCTGATACGACCAATCTCACTATCCAAGCCGCCGATGTCGGCGAACGTGACATCCGGGGTCTCCTCCAGCACCAGATCCTTGTCGCCCTCGGCGGGCAGCGCTTCGATGGCGAGGCGGACGGACGGATCGACGATAATACGGTCGCCCTGATTGATGCCCGCATACGCGAGCGCGCCGGAACGGCGGATGAGCACGGGATTGCCGGAGGCGTCGGTAACGATCAGTCGACCGTCGTCAAGTACCTGCTTGACACTGCGAATCTGGCCCACGGTGTCAGCATCGCGCTGCTCGACCAGCACGAGCTTCTCGTTGAGCATCACGGTGGCCCCGGCGGTCAGGCGGGCGGCGTTGACGTTGGAGGCCACAGGCACCACCATGCGGCGGGTGCCGGAAATGACTTCGGCCGACGCGTGCTGGATGCCGTCTTCATCGGTGCGGGTGGAATCGACCTTGACCATGGTGGCGAAGGTGAGCGGCGGCTGAGCGAGCTGGGCGAGCTGTGACTTCGCCTTGGTCAGTTCCTTGCCGGCGCGGCTCAGCGCTTCGGCGAGCGCATGGTTCTTGGCCATCAGGCGATCGTTCAGCGCGGCGAGATCTTCGGTGTCGCTCATGCGGGTTCTTCGCTTCCCTTCTATCCGGGATTTTCGGCAACTTATGGCAGTCGGCAGACCCTATTCGTTGCCGTCGGAGGATTTCCTGTTACGTATTACAGTACGCACTTTTCGCACCACGAACCATACGATGATCACAATCACGGCCGCGATGACCACGTCCTCGAACACGCCGAGCGCGCCTTGAATCGAGCACCACTGGTCGCCGAGCAGGTAACCGGCGGAAACGAGGATGGTGTTCCACACGGCCGAGCCGAGCAGGGTCCAGCCGGTGAAGTGCAGGAAGTTCATGCGGTTGAATCCGGCGGGAATCGAAATCAGCGAGCGTACCACGGGAATCACGCGGCCGATGAGCACCGACCATGTGCCGTATTTGGTGAACCAGTCGTTGGCTTTGCTCACGTCTTTGCGGCTGACGCCGGGGATTTTGTCTGCCGCGAGATTGATGCGATGCAGGCCCACCCAGCGGGAGATGCCGTACAAGGTCCAGGCACCCAGTACGGAGCCGATGGTGGCCCAGATGATTGCGCCCGGCAGACTCAGGGTGCCGCGTGCGGCGGTGAAGCCGGAGAGCGGAAGGATGACTTCGGACGGGATGGGCGGGAAGATGGATTCGAGGGCGATGGCCAAGGCCACGCCGATACCGCCGATGGTTTCCATCAGCATGATCAGCCAGTCGGTGATGGTGCCGATCAGGCCGGGTTCGGTGGTGGTGCAGATGGGTGTGGGGTCGGTTGCAAGAATAGTGGCGGCTGCCATGGAAAAACTCATAGAGGGCATTGTCCCAAGGTTTTCCCAGAATCAGAAGCATGACGCAAGAAGATGTGCATTTTGTTGACAAGTCCGCCGAGAGCGAAGTTGGGAGCCCGGCTGATTCTGCGGTTTCTGTGCCGACGCTGAGCAAGCCCGGCCTGCTGGTTATGGATGTGGACTCCACGCTCATTGACGAAGAGGTTATCGACGAGTTGGGCGTGGTGGCTGGCTGCGGTGAGGAGATTGCCGGAGTGACCGCACGCGCCATGCGCGGCGAACTGGAGTTCTGCGATGCGCTGCGCGCACGAGTGGCCCTGTTGGAGGGCCTGCCGATCTCCGTGTTCGACACGGTGCATGACAAGCTGCATTTCACCAAGGGTGCACTGGAGCTTATCGACACGCTGCATGAACACGGTTGGAAGATCGGCGTGGTGTCCGGAGGCTTCCATGAAGTGGTTGACATGTTGGCGGCCGAGGGCCATATCGACTATTGGATTGCCAACCGGCTTGAGGTTGCCGATGGGTGCTTGACCGGCAAGGTGCTCGGCGAAATCGTGAGCAAGACTGTGAAGTTACACGCCTTGCAGACATGGGCGGACCGTTTGGGTATTCCGATGAGCCAGACCGTGGCTGTGGGCGATGGCGCCAACGATATTCCGATGATTCAGGCCGCCGGTTTGGGTCTCGCGTTCTGTGCCAAGCCAAAGACCCAGCTCGCCGCCGACAAAGCCATCAACGACCGCGACCTAACCCACGTACTCGATTACCTGCGCCGGTAAAATTTTACCGACCTCGGCTCCGGCACTTATAGTTGAGCCATGACTACTTCAGGCGCAGAACAGTTGACGCTTGCGGGGCTGGCTCCCCGCAAGCGTCGTAAACGTGCGCCTGCGGAGCATACGCCGGCCGAGCAGCATCCCATAGCGCAAGTCGTGCTGGATGTGCAGGCGCTCCACCTCGGTCAGACATTCGATTACTTCATTGATGAAAAAGACAGCGAGGCCGCACAACCGGGTGTGCTGGTGCGCGTGCGGTTTGGCGGTCAGAGGGTCAGCGGTGTGATTTGGGCACGCACCGATACCAGTGATACGCCGCGCTCTTCGATTCGCTATATCGAGCGAGTGCTAAGCCCCGATGTACTGGTTCCCGCTTCGATGCGCGAGGATATCGGTCTGGTTGCCAAAGCCTATGGCGGCACACGGGCCAATATTCTGCGTTTCGCCGTGCCACCGCGCGTGGCCAAGGTGGAGACCGAGCAGCGGTTGGCCGCGTCGTTCCGTCGGCCGGTCGGCGGCTCATTGCCGGATAATACGCAAGGCGGTTTTGCCGGGCGTGGCACCAATCCCGATGGGACCAAACTTGCTGGCTCTACCTTTGCCGTTGCTAGCACCGTTTCGGAGGGAGCTGCGCAGGGGTATCGTCGTCTGACCGCCAATTACGCCGATGTCAATGTGCTTCATGACGCGCTTACCGGTCAACGTTTCCAATCTTTTGTGTTTGATTCGTTGCCCGGTGCACAGGAGTGGCAACGAAACATGGCATGGATGGTGGCCACTGCGTTGAGTGCCGGTAAGGCTGCCGTAGTTGAATTGCCCACCATGCGCGAGGTCGAAGACCTGATGCATATGCTACGCAATTATGGACTCAAACCATTTGCCCCTGCTCCGGCCGGCGGCTGGGTGGGCGACGTCGCCGTGCTTAACGCGGAGACCATGCCCGCGGCCGACCGGTATCGCACCTATCTGGCTGTGGCGTTGGGACAGGTGAAGGTGGTGATCGGCACCCGTGCGGTGATGTATGCGCCGGTTGAAGGCCCGGCGCTGTTCGCCATTCTGGAGGATGCCGCCTATCAGAACATGGACGGTATGATGCCATATCCACAGGCCCGTGGCGTGATGCGGCTGCGCGCCAAGTCCCATGGCGGCGTGTTCGTGGCCATGGCCAATGCGCGCACCCCGCAAAGCCAGTGGGAAAACACCGGTCCAGGTACAGTGGAGACCCCAGTGAGCGGCTATTCCACCACAATTCATCCGCTCGCCTCGCCGCTGAAGGACGCCACTCCTTGGGTGCGTTGGCTCAATCGCGATGAACTTGCGCGTCTTGCCGACCCGTCCATCGGGGCGCGCGTGCCGCATACGGCCGTCCACGTGCTATCTAAGGCTTTGGAGAGCGGCCCCGTGCTGCTGTCCATTCCGCAAGACAGCGTCAGTGAGACTCTGAGTTGTGCGAAATGCCATCGTCAGGCGCGTTGTGCCAAGTGTTCCGGACCGTTGCAACTACCGGCCGACCGCCGGGATTCCACACCGCGATGCCGCTGGTGTGGGGCTGCTGCCATCAATTGGAAGTGCCCGGGCTGTGGGCATGAACGTATGCGTGTGGTGCGCGTGGGTGCTGCAGGCACTGCGGCTGAACTGGCCGGGTTGTTCCGCGGCGTGCCAGTAGTTTTGTCCAGCAAGACGCAGGGCCTGGTGCGCGATGTGGCTTGCCAGCCGATGATCGTCATCGCCACTCCCGGTTTCGAACCGCGCGTGCGTCCGGTCAGTGCCGAGCAGGGATCGGCTGGCCATGAGTATCGTGCCGTGGCCGTGCTCGACGCTTGGACCAGCTTGTATGCGTTGGGCGTGGATGCTCGCTTGGATACGTTGACCGCGTGGATGCGTGCGGTGTCGTTGTGCGCGCCGCGTTCCCGTGGCGGCCAGGCGTTGATTCTCGGCGAAACCGACCCGGCCCTCGCCCAATCGCTGATGCTCTGGGATTCGAGGATTCTTGCAGCCAAGGATCTTGAGGAGCGTGTGGAGACCGGTATGCCGCCGGCCGTGGCCGCCGCCTGCGTATGGGGACGCCGTGATGCGGTGATGACGCTGATGCAGCGTATCGGCGCGCTGGGCGGCGATTGGACGGCCTGCGGCGAGCTGCCCGGCATGTTGGGCCCGGTGCCGATCGCGCAACCGGACACGGTCGACGCCCGGGAGCTCGAAGCCACGGCCGACCGGGTGAAGGCAGTAATCCGTGTGCCGCAGAGTCGGCGAGCCGAGCTGGCGGCCCGACTGCACCGGGAAACCGCTCGTCATGTGGCGTCCCGCGAACCCGGCGAGCTTCGCTTCCGAGTAGATCCCAAGGACCTGATCTAATCGTCTTCAACACGTGAAACGATAATTACAGAATGAACATCGCTAGAAGGAGGACACCATGAAGGGCTGGCCTGGAGAGCCGGATATGGATTACGACGTGCTGGTCGCGGACGGCGAGGCCGCTGCGAACGCCGGCAAGCCGATCACCGACGTGATCTTCGATTTCGGCAACGTGCTGATTTACTGGGATCCGGCCGCCGTACTCATCCCCCGCTACAGCCAGAAGACCATCGACGAATTCCTCGACAACGACATCTCCGGCTTCTACGATGTCAACGACCTGATGGACGGCGGCACCAGCACCGACGAGGCCATCGCCATCATGCGCCGTGACAAGGGCGATAAGTGGGCGGACATCCTCGACTACTACATCAAGAACTTCCGCGACTCCCTGACCGGCATCGTGCCGGGCGCGCGCGTGCTGGTCAATGACCTGAAGGCTGCCGGCATCGGCGTGTGGGGCCTGAGCAACTGGGAATCCAGTCTGTTCCACGTGGCCGAGGAACAGTGCGATATTTTGCAGCAGCTTGATGGCAAACTCGTCTCCGGTTTTGTCAAGCTGCGCAAGCCACACAAGGAAATCTACGAGGCCGCGTTGAACCAGTTCGGCATCAAGGCCGATGGCGCGTTGTTCATCGACGACAAGGCCATGAACATCGTCGGCTCGAATGCGGCCGGCATCCGTGGCGTACGTTTCCAGGATCCGGTCAAGCTGCGTGAACTGCTCATCGCCAATGGCGTGAACATTCCGGCCGTGCAGTGAGCATCGACGTTTTAAGGAGGACCATGCTCAAACTCGTGTTCGCCGGCACCCCCGATGTAGCGGTGCCCTCGCTCAAGGCCTTTGCCACCGATCCACGTTTTGATGTGGTCGGCGTCATTACCCGCCCCGATGCGCCTACCGGTCGCGGCCGCAAGCTCACGCCCAGCCCGGTCAAGGCGACGGCTCTGGAGCTCGGGTTGCCCGTCATCGATCTCAAACCCCGCTCCCCCGAATTCATGGAGGCGTTGAACGACCTGCATGCGGATATCGCCGCTGTCATCGCCTATGGCAATATCCTGCCCAAGAACGTACTCGACGCAGTGCCCCTGGGCTGGTACAACCTGCATTTCTCCAACCTGCCGAAGTGGCGTGGCGCCGCTCCCGCCCAGCGTGCGATTTGGGCGGGCGACCCGACCACCGGCGCCGACGTGTTCAAGGTGGGCGAGGGTTTGGACGATGGCCCGATCGTCGCTTCCCTGACCATCGAGCTGACCGGCCGTGAGACCTCCGGCGAACTCCTCGACCGTCTGGCCGAGGAAGGCGCACCCATGTATGTGGATGCCTTGGCCGCCGTGGGTGAAGGCACTGCCACATTCACCGCGCAACCGGCCGAAGGCCTGGAATACGCGCACAAAATCACGGTGGAAGATGCTCGTATCAGCTGGACGGACGAGGCCGAGGCCATCGACCGTCAGGTTCGCGCCTGCACGCCACATCCTGGGGCATGGACCGAACTGTTTGCGGAGGGGCCAATCGCCGATAATGACGAGCCGGCCGCCAAACCCCTCACCCTGCATATTCTCGCCGCGCAACCGGCCGACCAGTCCAATCCCAACACTCCGGCCGAGCTTCAGCCCGGCGAGCTGAAGGTGGGCAAGAAGAACGTGTGGGTTGGTACCGGCAGCACGCCGCTGGAACTCACCCAAGTCAAGGCGCAGGGCAAGAAGGCCATGCGCGCCGCCGACTGGGCCCGAGGCGCGCGCCTCTCCCCCGCCGCCTGCGTGCGATAACAAGCAATATCGCTCCCGCCCGGAAGCACAGCAAAAAGCCCGGCATCTTCGCGAGGAAGATACCGGGCTTTTCAGCTATGCAATCGGCGATCAGTCGAGACCGGAGAGCTTGTTGATCAGCTCCGGGTCACGCGTCGCACCCTTGTCGGCCGAGCGGGCGAAGGCGGCGTACGCCTTCAGCGCCTGGGAGACGTGGCGGTTGCGGTGAGCCACGTAGCCGTCGCCAGCCTCAAGCTCGCGACGACGCTCGTCCAGCTGCTCGTCAGTCAGTTCGACGTTCACGGAACGGGCTTCGATATCGATATCGATGATGTCGCCGTTCTTGATAAGCGCCACCGGTCCCTTATTGGCAGCCTCAGGCGCCATGTGGCCGATGGCCAGACCGGAGGAACCGCCGGAGTAGCGACCGTCGGTGAGCATGGCGACCTGCTTGCCGATGCCCTTGCCCTTGACGAAGGAGGTCGGGTACAGCATTTCCTGCATGCCCGGGCCACCCTTCGGGCCTTCGTAACGAATCACAAGCGCCATGCCGGGCTTCAGGGTGTCGTTCAGAATGACCTCGATGGCCTGCTCCTGGGAGTCGACCACCAGAGCCGGTCCACGGAACTTCCAGATCTCCGGCGGAACACCGGCGGTCTTGACCACGCAGCCGTCGGGGGCCAGGTTGCCGCGCAGCACGGCGAGGCCGCCTTCGTGAATCTCCGGGTGGTTGATGTCGTGGATGGCGCCGTTGGCGCGGTCACGGTCGAGCGAATCGAACAGGGTGGTGTGGGTCCACGGCTCCGGGGAGATGATGTGGCCAGGAGCGGCCTTGTACATCTGCTGGGCTTCCTCGGTGCAGGTCGGGCGCATGATGTCCCAATCGGCCAGCTTGGCTTCCAGCGTCGGATAGTCGATGGAGTGCACGTTGGTGTGCAGCTTGCCGGCGCGGTCGAGCTCGCCGAGGATGCCGGTGATGCCGCCGGCGCGGTGCACGTCGGAAATCTCCCACTTGCCGGACGGCGAGGCCTTGCAGATGCACGGCACGGTGTGGGAAATACGCTCGATGTCGTCCAGGGTGAAGTCCACGTCGGCGGACTGGGCCATGGCGAGGATGTGCAGCACGGTGTTGGTGGAACCGCCCATGGCCACATCCATGGTCATGGCGTTCTCGAAGGCTTCCTTGGTGGCGATGGAGCGCGGCAGCACGGAATCGTCGGAATCGTCGTAGTACTGGTGGGCGATCTTGACGACCTGCTTGGCGGCACGCTCGAACAGGTCCTTGCGGTAGGAGTGGGAGGCGAGGATGGTGCCGTTGCCGGGCAGGGCCAGGCCGATGGCCTCGGTCAGGCAGTTCATCGAGTTGGCGGTGAACATGCCGGCGCAGGAGCCGCAGGTCGGGCAGACGGTCTTCTCATAGTTGAGCAGTTCCTCATCGGAGACGCTGTCGTCGGCGGTGGCGTACATCACGTCGATAAGGTCGGTGCTCTTGACGGTGCCGTCGGCGAGCACCGTGGTGCCGGCCTCCATCGGGCCACCGGAGACGAACACGGTCGGGATGTTGAGGCGCAGGGCGGCCATCAGCATGCCCGGCACGACCTTGTCGCAGTTCGGGATGCAGATGAGTGCGTCGGCACAGTGCGCGTTGCACTGGTATTCGACGGTGTCGGCGATGATGTCGCGGGAGGGCAGGGAGTAGAGCATGCCGGTGTGACCCATGGCGATGCCGTCGTCCACGGCCATCGTGTTGAACTCGCGCGGGATGCCGCCAGCTTCCTTGATAGCCTCGGAAACGATGCGGCCGACCTTGTTGAGGTGGACGTGGCCGGGCAGGAACTCATCGAACGAGTTGGCGATGGCGATGATGGGCTTCTTGCCCATGTCGTCTCCGTTGACGCCCGCAGCACGGTAGAGGGCTCGGGCGCCTGCAAAGACGCGCCCTGACATAATTTTTGCAGATCGCATTTCAGTCATGGTTCTATTCAAGCCCTTGTGAGGGACACGCCACTTGTCAAGAGTCGAATAATGGAATTTGCAAAAGCGTAACGTTTCTCACACATATTTTTGGAATACATTCCTCCACTGGAAGTCTGGCGGAGGTCCGGCAGAAGTCCCCCCAAACGGCTACACTTGCTTCGGTTGAGATAGATTTTCCAATGTCTGGAGATAAGAACAATGGCTTTTGGTACTGACCCGACACCCGACGGTCTTGCGAACCCGCCGATCGACGACCTGATGAAGCACGCCGATTCCAAGTACGCGCTGGCCATTTTCGCCGCCAAGCGCGCACGCCAGATCAACTCCTACTTCACGCAGCTCAACGAGGGCCTGCTGCAGAACATCGGCCCGCTGGTCGAATACCAGAACAATGAGAAGCCCCTGTCCATCGCCTTCCGCGAAATCGACGAGGGCCTGCTTGAGGAGACCTTGGGCGAGGACGACGCCAACGAGGGCAACTGATCGATTCCGACAATTCGTTTGGATTGTTTGGACAGTTCGTCGCCGAATGATGGTGTGAGAGTTCTCTCACAACTGATTTTGAGCGACACGCTTGCCTGAGTTATCGCAATCGGCTATAACTCAACATCGGGAGCGAATAAGACGCAAGGCTCGCGCCACCGCGCTGGTTGGCACGAGCCTTTATTTATGCCCGCTTCCACAGTGACAAGTAAAAATTGACACCGTATCATTGTGCCTCGCATCCCGCGGGGCGATAAGTCCTGAAGAAAGGGATGATATGACAGAAGAACATCGGCTTATTTCCGCCGAATCCGTGACCGAAGGCCACCCTGACAAGGTCTGCGATCAAATCTCCGACGCCATTCTTGATGATTTGCTGGCCCAGGATTCGTCCAGCCATGTGGCCGTGGAGACCTCCGCCGCCACTGGCGTGTTCCTGATCTTCGGCGAAGTCACGTCCAAGGGGTACTGCGACGTGCAGTCCAAGGTCCGCGAAACCCTGCGCAACATCGGCTACACCTCCTCCGAAGTCGGCCTTGACGCCGATTCCTGCGGCGTGGTCGTGGCCATCACCGAGCAGAGCGCCGAAATCAACCAGGGCGTTGCCCGTCTGACTGGCGATCAGGAGACCGCCGCCAGCCGCGAAGAGCGTTACGAAGCACAGGGTGCCGGCGATCAGGGCGTGATGTTTGGCTACGCCACCGACGAGACCCCGACGCTGATGCCGCTTCCGATCTACTTGGCACATCGCCTCGCCTTCCGTCTGACCGAGGTCCGCAAGTCCGGTGAAGTGCCGCACCTGCGCCCGGACGGCAAGACCCAGGTAACCATTGAGTATGACGATAACGATAAGCCCGTTCGTCTGGACACCGTGCTGATCTCCACTCAGCACGATCCTGAGGTTACGCAGGATTGGCTTGCTGTTGAGCTGAAGAAGCACGTGATTGACCCGGTGCTTGATGAGGTGCTGGGTTCCAAGGTGCCGCATGACAACTACCGCCAGCTGGTCAACCCGACCGGTTCGTTCATCCTGGGCGGCCCGGCGGCCGACGCCGGTCTGACCGGCCGCAAGATCATCGTCGACACCTACGGTGGCGCCGCCCACCACGGCGGTGGCGCGTTCTCCGGCAAGGACCCGTCCAAGGTCGACCGTTCTGCCGCATACGCGACTCGCTGGGTTGCCAAGAACATCGTGGCCGCCGGTCTGGCCCACAAGGTTGAGATCCAGATCGCCTACGCTATTGGTGTTGCCGACCCGGTATCCGTCAACGTGGAGACCTTCGGCACCGAGCAAGGCGTGACGCGCGGCCAGATCGCCGCCGCCGTACGCAAGGTCTTCGATCTGCGCCCCGCTGCGATCATCGACGAGCTGGATCTGAAACGTCCGATTTATCTGAAGACCGCCGCGTATGGTCACTTCGGCCGCACGGACGTTGAGTTCCCGTGGGAGAAGACCGACAAGGTCGAGGAGCTCAAGGCCGCGATTGGCGCGCAGTAGACGTTGGCGCATTCTTGCGTCGCACCCCGTGCGGGGTGCGACGCAAGAATGGACTCCATGTCCCAAAATACGAATACTCCGCCCGTCCCACGGCATCGATTGCACGGTACAATCCATCCGTATCTTCCCCGATACGCAACCGCTGAAGCGACATGCCAGCAGATCACTCACTCTTGAGTTATCAAACAACAAGAAGAACACACACCGTCCCCAAAAACCATAATCTGCGGCGCAAACGACCCAGTGCTTCATGAGAGCTCAGAGCTCACACCGCACAAGACAACTTGACAGAATACAACGAGCATCGCGAACGACTGTGCCGTGAACTGACTCACCGCCAGCCAGCTCAACAGCGGCGCGATTCCGCCGAGCGTCAAGGCGGTGCGACATGGAGAATGGGACACTTTAGGCACAGATTCGTAAGCAGGAATCTGGCTTTGCTGACTGTGCACAGCGTGAATAGCTCTTACTCTGATCACATTGCTCCAATGCATCCGTCCGGCTAAATGATTATTTAGAGCAGCTTGTAGACGGTAAGTTTCAAGAGTTGTTTGGTGGTCTTAATTTCAACGCTACGCTCTCTGATGTTGCCGAAATAACGATGGGGCAATCACCAGCAGGAAGTTCGTATAACGAAGAAGGTGCTGGCATAATCTTCTATCAAGGAAGGGGTGAATTTGGATGGCGTTTCCCAAAGCGTCGTCTCTATACCACTGAGCCAAAACGTTTAGCCTGCGAGGGTGACGTCCTAATGAGCGTTCGTGCGCCTGTCGGGGACCTCAACGTTGCCTTTGAAAATTGCTGTATCGGACGTGGTCTGGCAGCTATCCATAGCGAAACCCCGTCATTTGCTCTGTACTTAATGCGATTCCTTAAGCCTCAACTTGAGGCTTACAACGGAGAGGGTACTGTATTCGGCTCAATCAACGGTAAGGCTCTCAAAAGCTTAGAAGTTGCGCTTCCATCTCATAACGAAGTGATGCAATTCGAGTCATTTGCGGCACCGATAGATGCACTAATTAGGAGTAATGAAAACGAAACACGGAAATTAAATAACCTAAGGAATTATCTTCTTCCCAAACTCATGTCCGGCGAAATCGACGTTTCGAAGGTTGACCTCACGCAGCTAACAAATAATCATTTGCCAGCGCGTGGGCACAATGTTCCTAACTGTTATTGGAAGGAACCCCTATGGAAACCATCATTAATAGTGTTCTGTCGCAGATGCAGAACATGCTTGATCCGTCACAGCTCAAACATCTGGCCGAAGTACTCAGAGTCACGCTGCTGCCAACTCAGGAAACATCAGCGCCGCAGAATCTGCTGACGCTATTCCTCACGGCAAAAGAGGTCGAAGGCTGCTCGCCGAAAACCATCGCTTACTATGAGAGCACACTCCAGCACATGACCCAGGCCCTCGCCAAGCCTTGTACGCGGATAAACAGCGATGACTTGCGCGAGTACCTCAACAGATACGAGAACGAACGTCATGCGGGCAAGGTCACCATCGACAACATTCGGCGTATCATGTCAAGCTTCTTCGCGTGGCTTGAGGACGAGGATTATATCGTCAAAAGCCCTGTAAGGCGCATCCACCGTGTGAAGACCGCTGTAATGGCTAAGGAAGTCCTGAGCGACGAAAATCTGGAAACTCTGCGGGACCGATGCGGCACCTTGCGGGATCTTGCCATCGTGGACATTCTCGCATCCACGGGTATGCGAGTGGGTGAACTGGTCGGCTTGAACATAGCCGACGTGAATCTTCAGGAGCGGGAATGCTTGGTCACAGGCAAGGGAAACAAGCAGCGTCCCGTTTATTTCGACGCCAGAACGAAGCTTCATCTCACCGCATACCTGCAATCACGTAACGACAGCAATCCAGCGCTATTCGTTGCTTTGAATGGCGATGGTGACCGTATCAGCATCGGCGGCATCGAAAGCCGCCTCAGACAGCTCGGCAAAGATGCCGGCATTCATCGAGTTCATCCGCATAAGTTCCGTCGTACTCTGGCCACGCACGCCATCGACAAAGGCATGCCGATCGAACAGGTGCAAAAACTGCTCGGGCATGCGAGAATAGACACGACCATGCACTACGTCATGGTCAACCAGAACAACGTGAAAGCTTCACACAGAAGGTATTTGGAATGAGCTGGCGAGAGACGACCCTTGGTGAGATTACCGACTTAAAAAGAGGATTTGATTTGCCGAAAAGCCAGCGTTTGCAAGGGGATGTGCCGGTTTATTCATCATCGGGAATTACCGGATCTAATAGTACTGCAGCAGTAGAGGGGCCCTGTGTAATCACAGGGCGATACGGCACTATCGGAGAAGTTTTCTTTTCGGGTGGTCCATGTTGGCCTCTCAACACAGCTTTGTATTCTACCGAATTCAACGGCAACAATCCTCGATTTATTTATTATCTTTTGCAGACAATTCCTTGGCAGGGATACACAACAGCTAGTGCTGTGCCAGGCGTCAATCGAAATCACGTGAATCTCTGCCCTGTCAAGATACCTGACAGGGCAACGCAAGATGCAATCGTAGAAGTGCTTGATTCCATTGTCGACAAAATTGCCCTTAATAATCGGCTAAATGATTATTTAGCCAACTTGTGTGAAACGATTGCCAGTAGATACTGTAATGACAGAAATTCACGTCTTCGAGATATCTGCTATCAGGTTGCTGACCACGTCGATTATGACAACGCGAATCAGGAGACTTACGTTTCGACTGAGTCACTAATGCAGAACAAGGGCGGACGGCAACTGGCGTCTTCGCTCCCAGCAACGGGCAAGATTACACGGTATAAAGCCGGCGACACTCTGATTTCTAATATTCGGCCCTATTTTAAGAAGATATGGTACGCCCCGTTTGAAGGTACATGTTCGGGTGATGTCATCGTTTTTAGAGCGAATGATCCCAGCAACGCGCCATATCTGCATGCATGCCTACGGCAAGACTCATTCTTTGACTACGTCATGCAAGGTGCGAAGGGAACAAAGATGCCCCGTGGGGATAAAAAACAAATGATGGAGTTCAAGGTTGCCAGTTCATGCAGTACGAAAGATTTGATCCTATTAGATTCCGCAATAAAGCAAAGATCTGATAACGATTCAGAGACAGTAAAGCTCCAAGCACTGCGCGATACGCTCCTTCCCAAGCTCATGTCCGGCGAAATCGACGTTTCGAAGGTTGACCTCACGCAGCTAACAAATAATCATTTAGCTGGTTGTTAAGCTCGATTTTCCTATCAAACAAACTAAGAACATTTGCAATAGCATTTTGTTCCGCCATCGAAGGAAGAGGCAATTTCATGGCACAAAGATTACTCTGGCTCAGCTTTGGCTGCGTAGATCCTGTTACGTAGGCAGAAATATCAGTCATATTAAGAAGATGTCTCAGAAAAACGAGATTACACTTTTCGGACTCAGCAATAACATGCGCATGATTATTCACTCTGAATTTTCCAGAAGCCGCATTCGCAATAGGATTCTTGCGACTCCTAAGATTTTCCCCATCTTCAGCAACCAGTAGGTAATCTCCCTCATAGGTGTAATCATCTAGATAATCGACAATACCTTGAGCTCCGTAATAAGGATAGGAACCTTTTCTGTCCTTTCTGTCCCTAGAAGATATCGGCTCTCTCTTGACATCTTCAAGCTCGATAACATCACCTAGACGCGTCAGCTGCTCACATGCCATAGCCGATGGCCTCCAGATTCTTCTTGATCTGCTCTTGCAGACGGTTGGATTCCTCGAAGCATTTGGCGATCTCGCCGGTCAGACGGGTCATCTTCTCCTCGAATGGCTCATCGTCTTCTTCCACTTCGGCGACACCGACGTAACGGCCTGGAGTCAGGATGTAATCCTGCGCCTTGATATCTTCCGTCGTGGCGATGGCGGAGAAGCCCTTCTCCGTTTCCAGAGTGCCGTCACGGAACGCGTCGAACGCAGTCGATACCTTGGCGATGTCCTCATCGGTAAACTCGCGGAGCCTGCGGGACACCATGGTTCCCATATCGCGCGCGTCGATGAACAACGTCTTGCCGGACTGCTTCTTGTTCTTGGTGATGATCCACAAGCTCACAGGTATACCGGTGCTGTAGAAAAGCTTGTCCGGCATTGCGATGATGCCCTCGACCAGATCGGCATCCACGATCTTGGCGCGGATCTCGCCCTCGTTGTTCGTCTGGCTGGACAACGCGCCGTTCGCCAGAACCATGCCCATGCGGCCGGAACGGTTGAGATGGTGGATCATGTGCTGGACCCATGCGAAGTTGGCGTTGCCCTCCGGTGGGGTGCCGTACTGCCAGCGTACGTCGTTCTCGAGTTTCTTTCCTCCCCAGTCCTTCAGGTTGAAGGGCGGGTTAGCGAGGATGAAATCGAATTTCTCGGTCTTGTGCAGGTCCTCGAAGAACGTGTCGGCATTATGATCGCCCAGATCCGCGTCGATGCCACGGATCGCGAGGTTCATGGTCGCCATTTTCCACGTGGTCGGATTGGACTCCTGGCCGTACACGGAGATGTCGTTAATGTTGCCCTGATGGCGTTTGACGAAGTCCGCGGACTGTACGAACATGCCGCCGCTGCCACAGCACGGATCGTACACTCGCCCGTGGTAGGGTTCGATGACTTCGACCAGCGTCTTCACGACGCACGCGGGTGTGTAGAACTCGCCGGCGTTCTTGCCCTCCGCTTCGGCGAATTTGGCCAGGCAATATTCGTAGGTGCGTCCGAGGATGTCGCGGCTATCGCCCTTTTCGGCCATCTTCACGTTGGCGAACAGGTCCACGACTTCGCCCAGACGTCGCTTGTCGAGCTCCTGGCGTGCGAAGTTCTTCGGCAGGATGCCCTTGAGCTTGTTGTTCTCGGCCTCGATCTGGCGCATGGCCTCGTCGATGGCCTTGCCGATCTCGGGCGTGTGCGCGGCCGCTGCGATGGTCTTCCAGCGGGCGCTCTCGGGAACGAAGAAGATGTTCTCACTCGCGTATTCGTCGCGGTCCTCCTCGAAGCCCTCTCCCTCCTCAACGAGTTCCTGGTATTTCTGGTCGAACTTGTCGGAGATGTACTTCAGGAAGATGAGGCCGAGCACGACGTTCTTGTATTCGGAAGCGTCGATGTTGCCGCGCAGCTTGTCGGCAGCGCTCCAGATCTGTTCCTCGAAGCCGATCTCGGCGGTATTGTCCTTCTTCTTTGCCATGTCTTGTATTATCCTCCTGCTCGTCCTATTCGCTGATCTTGGTGTCGGCCCACAGCTCGCACTGTTCCATGACGGTCTTCATGGCGTCCTCGACGCCTTCGGGCGGATACTTGTATTTGCGCAGCAAACGTTTGATGGCACGCCGCATGCCGGCCCTGGCGCTTTCCTTCTTCTGCCAGTCGATCGTGGCGTTGCTCCGCATCGCATCGGTCAACTCGCGGGCTATCGAGACGAGCTGGTCGTTGTCGTAGAAGTCCTTGACCGCCTGCGGCTGGGTGATCGCGTCGTAGAACGCCATCTCCTCGTCGCTCAAGCCGAGCTTCTGCGCGTCGTCGCGGTCCTTCATGATCTCCTTGGCCATGTTGACGAGCTCTTCGATGACCTGCGCGTTCGTGAGCATGCCGTTGAGATACGCGTTCAACGTGTTCTGGAGCATCTCGCTGAACTTCTGGGATTTGACCACGCTGGTGCGCCCGTACGCCCGCACTTTCTCCTTGATGAGGCGTTTCAGGCTCTCGATCGCGATGTTCTTCTCCTTCATGCCGGCGACCTCCTGGAGGAACGCCTCATCGAACAGGGAGATCTCCACGCTGTCCTTCTCGAACAGGTTGAGCACGCCGTCCGCATGCACGCTCTGCTGGAGGATCTCGCTCACCTGCTTGTTGAACTCCGTGTACGTCATGCCGCTGCCCCCGCCGGAGCCACGTCCGGTCAGGCGAAGGACCTGCACGCGCAATACGGATAGGTAAGCCGCCTCATGCGCGTCCTCTTCGCTTACCATGCTTTTGCACAGGCTCAGCGCCTGGTTCATGAGCTGGCATTGCTTGAGGAACGATTCCGTGTCTTCGTGCCGTTCCAGATCGAGCAGCCAGTCGGTTCCCTCCGCGATGGCGTCGGCAAGCGCCTCCCTGCTGTTCTGGAAGATGAGTTTGCGGTAGTTGAAGCCGTACATGAGATCACGGCACACGTCGAGCTTTTCGAGGAATTTCGGATAGGCGGTCTCGGCGATGTTCATGTCGCCGTAATTGTGCTGGTCACGGCTGGTATAGTCCTTCATCGCCCGCTTGAGCGCGCCTGCGATGCCGATGTAATCCACGACCAGACCGCCCTCCTTGCCCTTGCACACGCGGTTGACGCGGGCGATGGCCTGCATGAGGTTATGGCCCTTCATCGGCTTGAACACGTACATGGTGGACAGGCTGGGCACGTCGAAGCCGGTGAGCCACATGTCCACGACGATGGCGATCTTGAGGGAATCGGAATCGTCCTTGAACCTGCGTTCCATCTCCTTCTTGTGCGTGGTGCCGCCGCACACGTCGAACCATTCCTCCGGATCCTGGTTCGACATGGTCATCACCACGCCGACCTTGTCTTTCCATTCGGGGCGCAGCTCCATGATCCTGTAGTAGATCTTCATCGCAATCGGCCGGCTGTACGCCACGATCAGGGCCTTGCCGGCCAGGACGTCGGCGCGGTTGTTCTCGTAATGGTCCACGATGTCGCGGCACAATGCGTCGATGGTTTCAGGAGTGTCGAAGATGGCATCGAGGCCGCCGAGGTCATGCTTGGACTTCTCCACGCTCGCCTCGTCGGCCTGGTCCGCGAACTCCTTGTAGACCGCGTCGATGCGGCCCAGCGCGTTCTCGTCAAGATGGAGCGAGACCACACGGCTTTCGTAGTAGACCGGCTTGGTGGACTCGTCCTCGACGGACTGGGTCATGTCGTACACGTCAATGTAGTCGCCGAAGATCTCGCGGGTGTTGCGGTCATCCGTGGAGATCGGCGTTCCGGTGAAACCGATATAGGACGCGTTCGGCAGTGCCTTGCGCACGACACGGGCCGCGCCGACCGACACATGACCGTCCGCGTTGATCCGTTCGGTCAGGCCGTACTGGCCGCGGTGAGCCTCGTCCACCATCACCACAACGTTGCTCCGGTCGCACAACGGCTCGTCGCCGTCCGAGAACTTCTGCATGGTCGTGAAGATGATGCCGTTCGCCTCACGACCCTCAAGCAGTTCCTGAAGATTCCTGCGGCTCTCGGCCTGGACCGCCTTCTGGCGCAGGAACCTGGCGCAGCGGCTGAATTGTCCGAAAAGCTGGTCGTCGAGATCGTTGCGGTCGGTGATGACCACGATGGTCGGGCTTTCAAGATAACGCTGCAGCAGATGTGCGAAGAACACCATCGAAAGCGATTTTCCGCTTCCCTGGGTGTGCCAGAACACGCCGATCCTGCCATCCCCATTGACGGCCTCTTCCGCTCTGACGATGGCTTTCCGCACCGCGAAATACTGGTGGTATGCGGCGATGATCTTCACGACCTTCTCGGAGGAATCGTTGAAGCATACGAAGTTTTGGATGATGTCGAGCAGCCGTTCCTTCGGGAGCATGCCGTCAATCATGGTGCTCCATGCCGCGGCTTTCGTTCCGGAATAGTCGCCGTCCGCCGACTTCCAAGCCACGTAACGGTCCTCGTCGGATGTGATCGTGCCGACCCTGGTCTGGGTCATATCGCTCATCACGCAGAACACGTTGGGCACGAACATGCTCGGTATCTGCTTCATGTACTGGCGCAATTGCAGGTACGCGTGTGAAGCGTCCGTCTCCTCTCTCGACGGGGACTTCAGCTCGAACAACACCAACGGCATGCCGTTCACGAAAATGATGACATCGGGACGTTTCTCGGAATACTCCACGAACGTCCACTGGTTCACGACATGGAAATCGTTGTTCTCGGGATCGTCGAAATCAAGCAGCCGGACGATGTCATCACGCTCTTCCTTGCCGTCAAAGAAGTGCACTTCGACTCCTGATTGCAGGTAGTCATTGAATATCTCGTTGCGCTGCTCCAAGCTGCCGATCTCGACATTCTGAATCTTCCGGATGGCCTCCTCGACGGCTGCTTCCGGCAGATTTCTGTTGATTCGTCGCAACGCATCCGGGAGAATATCAGGAAGGAATACGTCGCGATACGAGTCGTCGGTGCGGCGAACATCGGGCCCGTACAGGTGCTCATATCCGAGTTTCTCCGTTAGATGTTCGACGATCAGATTTTCGTACCATTCCTCGTTCAGTGGATCCATGGACGTGATGTTGTTCAGAGAACACTCCGAGACCGTACGAGATTCGACTTTGGAAACAGCCATTGCTTACCCCACAAACATATGGATTCTCAAGCAAACCACTTTTCGGTTAGTCTATCAACCAGCCTATCGTTCGGGTGTAATCAACATGGTTGTCCATGGCTATTTTCCGGCTTCCATTTAATCATGTGAGAGCGAAGAAACGCCATATTCAAAATCTGCATGCCGACCGCATTGAACAGTTGAACAAATACCTGACGTAAACTTTATGGCATACCACGGAAAAAAAGTGGTCCCGCCGCTAAACGGCAGGACCACTTCGTGCATTTCACGCGCCCGTGCACCACGCATCAGGCGCGGTCAGTCCGCCACGGCATCACGCCTTGGCGACCTCAACGGCCAGCTCGGCACCTTCCTTCACTTCGAAGGAGGTAGCCAGCGTCTCATGGGCGATCAGATCCTTGAACTGCTCGACCTTGGCCACATCGGCGGCCGGAACGGTCAGCACCAGGGAGATGCGATCGGCGATGTCCAGACCGGTGTCCTTGCGGGCGTCCTGGATGGCGCGGATGGCGTCGCGGGCATAGCCTTCGGCGAGCAGATCGGCGTCAAGCGCCGTGTCGAGAATCGCAAAGCCGCCGGTCGGCAGGGCGGTGGACACCGAGGAGGCGGCCTCCGTGGCGTTCTCCTCCTCCACACGGTTGATCAGCTCATACTCGCCTTCGACCAGCGCAAGGTCGCCGGACGGCGTGGAGACCACCGGCGCACCGGACGCAGCATCGACATGCCAGTCGCCGGACTTGGACGCCTTGATGGCGAACTGCACCTGCTTGCCGAGGCGCGGACCCGCCGCACGGGCATTCACACGCAGCTCGTGAACAATCTTCAGACCGTGGGCGGAGGCGTCCTCCAGAGTCGAGAACTCAATATTCTTGATATTAAGTTCGGCCTTCAGCAGCTCGTCGTAGGCTTTGACGGCGTCCACGTTCTCGACCACCACGGTGAGCTTGGAAAGCGGCTGGCGCACGCGGATCTTGGCGGCCTTGCGCAGGGACAGGGTGCCGGAGACGACCTCACGCACCTTCTCCATCGCGTCCACCAAGGCCGGATCGTCGACCAGCACACGGCCGAGTTCGGTGTCTTCACCGGTCTTCTCGTCCACCACGAACGGCCAATCGGCCAGGTGCACGGACTCGCCACCGGTCAGACCACGCCACACGGACTCGGCTTCCATCGGGGCCAGCGGCGCAAGCACGCGCATGAACGCCTCAAGCACGGTGTACAGCGTGTTGAACGCGGAAGCGTCCTCATTCCAGAAACGGTCACGGGTGTTGCGGATATACCAGTTGGTGAGCACGTCGATGAAGTCGGAGACCGCATCGCAGGCGTCGGAGATTGCGAACTCGTTCAGCGACTTCTCGGCGGCCAGCACCAGACGACGGGTACGGGCCAGCAGGTAGCGGTCCATCTCCGGCAGACCGGCGACCTCGTCCGCGCGCAGCTGGCGGGCGTCGAATCCGGCCCCGCCGTTGGCCGCGTTGGCGTACAAGGTGAAGAAGTAGTAGGAGCTCCACACCGGCAACATGACCTGGCGCACGGTGTCGCGGATGCCATCGGCGGTGACGATCAGGTTGCCGCCGCGCAGAATCGGCGAAGACATAAGGAACCAGCGCATGGCGTCGGAACCGTACTTGTCAAACACGCCGTTCACGTCCGGGTAGTTGCGCAAGTGCTTAGACATCTTCTGGCCGTCGGAGCCGAGCACGATGCCGTGGCAGATCACGTTCTTGAACGCCGGGCGGTCGAACAGGGCGGTCGCCATGACGTGCAGCAGGTAGAACCAGCCGCGGGTCTGGCCGATGTATTCCACGATGTAGTCGGCCGGGAAGTGCTGCTCGAACTTCTCCTTGTTCTCGAACGGGTAGTGGAACTGCGCGAACGACATGGAACCGGACTCGAACCAGCAGTCGAGTACATCGGAAATACGGTGCATGTGCGACTTGCCGGTCGGGTCGTCCGGGTTGACGCGGACCAGGTTGTCGATCCACGGACGGTGCATGTTGATGTTGCCGTCCTTGTCGCGCGGGTAGTCACCGAAGTCGGCCTTGAGCTCTTCGAGAGAACCGTAAACGTCCACACGCGGGTACTTCGGATCGTCACTCACCCACACCGGAATCGGGGAACCCCAGAAGCGGTTGCGGGAGATGGACCAGTCGCGCGCGTTGGCGAGCCACTTGCCGAACTGGCCGTCCTTGACGTTGCCCGGGATCCAGTTGATCTGCTGGTTCAATTCCAGCAGATGCGGCTTGATCTTGGTCACGGACACGAACCAGGAGGAGACCGGCTTGTAGATCAGCGGGGTGGCGCAGCGCCAGCAGTGCGGGTAGGAGTGCACGTAGCTCTTCTCCTGGAAGAGGATCGCGCGGCGCTCTTCCGGGATGGAAGCGAGCGGGCCGTCGCCGGCGCGCAGGTTGCGCAGGATCGGCAGGTTGGCGTCGAACACGAAATCGCCCTCGTAGTCGGGGCACTGCGCGGTGAAGCGGCAGCCATCGTCGAGCACGTCGGTGCTCTTGATGCCCTTGGCATTCAGCGTGTTCATA
The DNA here is from genome assembly GCF_000196555.1 of Bifidobacterium longum subsp. longum JCM 1217. Taxonomy (NCBI): domain Bacteria; kingdom Bacillati; phylum Actinomycetota; class Actinomycetes; order Bifidobacteriales; family Bifidobacteriaceae; genus Bifidobacterium; species Bifidobacterium longum. The sequence goes on from NC_015067.1 coordinate 1,764,047, forward strand.
TCGTCTTCACCGTAGGGGGCCTGGTGAACCAGACCGGTACCTTCGACGGTGTCGACGTAGTCGGCAGTGAAGATCGTGTAGCCGTTCGGGCCGGGCACATGGCCTTCGGATTCGGCCGTCTCGCCCGCGAAGTACGGGAAGACCGGGTAGTAGCGGCGGCCTTCCAGCTCGGAGCCCTTGAGTTCGCGCACGACCTCGTAGTTCTCGCCGAGTTCCTTCTCGTAGTGCGGCAGCAGGTCCTTGCCGAGGTAGAACTTCTTGCCAGCGAACTTGCCTTCGGTCGGGCGGACCTCGACGTAGTCGATGTCGGCGCCGACCACGATGGCGAAGTTGGTGGGCACGGTCCACGGGGTGGTGGTCCAGAAGACGGCGTAGGCGTCGTCTTCATCGCGCATCTTCACGGCCACGGACACGGTGGTGTCCTGGCGGTCCTGGTACACGTCGGCGTCCATGCGCAGCTCGTGCGCGCTCAGCGGCGTGCGGTCCTTCGGGCAGTACGGCAGCACGCGGTAGCCCTGGTAGGCCAGGCCCTTGTCGTAGAGCTGCTTGAAGGCCCACATCACGGATTCCATGTACGGGATGTTCAGGGTCTTGTAGCCGTGCTCGAAGTCCACCCAACGGGCCTGACGATGCACGTAGTTCTGCCATTCGTTGGTGTACTTCAGCACGGAAGCGCGGCAGGCGTCGTTGAACTTGTCGATGCCCATCTTCTCGATCTGGTCGACCGAGTCGATGCCGAGTTCCTTCTGCGCCTCAAGCTCGGCGGGCAGGCCGTGGGTGTCCCAGCCGAACACGCGGTTGACCTTGCGGCCCTTCATGGTCTGGTAGCGCGGGATCACGTCCTTGGCGTAGCCGGTCAGCAGGTGGCCGTAGTGCGGCAGACCGTTCGCAAAAGGCGGGCCATCGAAGAACACGAATTCGTTCTGGCTGTGGTCGCCGGAAGGGTTGCGTTCAACGGACTTCTGGAAGGTGTCGTCCTTGTCCCAGTAGTCGAGAACGGTCTCCTCCATGTCGGGGAAGCTGGGGTTCGGCGCGACGTGCGCGGTCTCGCCGCCCTCGTTCGCCTTGGGATATACGTTTTCGCTCACCGTAAATCTCCTGTTAGTACTGTGCACTGGTCCTACAGGAGCGTCATTGATGGCGATTGCCGGGCGCCGACGTGTGCCGGCTGGGTTCACGAATGTCACGTACCGAACCGTGGGGCCGATCGCGTCAATCGCCTCGCAGCCGGAACTGACTGTGTTCCGCCCGGAACAGCCCTGTCTGCCGTTCCTGCCTACGAGGACGATGACGGGCGCTGGTATGCGCTCCGCACCGCGGTACCACCTCGCTTATCGCACCGGTTGCGCCGCTCCGAACTGTTGCACTCGGAGCCGCGAGCCTGCGCGACCGCTTGTGTTCGGCTGTCTCGGGCCGATCCCGTCGGTTCTACTGGGCGATTGCCGCCGTTCTTCCGAAGACTCCCCGCTGATAACGGATCACTGCCTCACAACGGTGCATATCGTAACACGCCACGCGGTCAAATCGATGGGAATGTTCATCAGGAATGTTCATTCTTTCTCATTTTTGTATTCATCGCGTGCACCATTGTCAGCAAACACGCTAGGCTCCTTTACCGGCGATATTGCACATCTGGCTCAGGGGCGGCTCCCGTATGGGCCGGAGAAAGGATTATTGAGGAATGACGTACGATTTCACGTCGATTATGGACAGGCATGGCAAGGATGCGATTGCGGTCGATGGGTTGGGAACCGACCTAGGTTTCGCTCCCGACCCACCGAGGGACGGATTTGACGTGATTCCGATGTGGGTGGCGGACATGAATTTCCCGACCGTGCCCACGGTTCCGCAGGCCATTATCGAACGCGCGCAACACCCCGTCTACGGGTACTTCTCCCCCACCGACGACTATTACAACTCCATTATCGACTGGCAATCCACGCGCAATGGGGTTACCGGATTGACCAGCGAGGCGATCGGCTATGAGAACGGGGTCTTGGGCGGCGTGATCAGTACGCTGACCGCGTTCGCCGCTCCTGGCGACAGCGTGCTCCTGCACAGCCCGACCTACATCGGGTTCACCATGTGCATCGAGAACAACGGCTATCGCATCGTCCACAGCCCGCTCAAGTTGGACGAGCACGGCGTATGGCGCATGGATTACGAGGATATGGATAAGAAGCTCAAGGAGCATCACATCCATGTGGCCGTGTTCTGCAGCCCTCACAATCCTTGCGGGCGCGTGTGGGAGCGTTGGGAAATCGAGAAGGCCATGGAAGTGTACAAGGCCAACGATTGCGTGGTCATTTCCGACGAGATTTGGTCCGATTTGACTCTGGGGAATCACCAGCACATCCCCACCCAGTCGGTCAGCGAGGACGCACGCAATAGAACCGCGGCGTTCTACGCGCCCAGCAAGACCTTCAACCTCGCCGGGCTCGTGGGCAGCTACCACATTATCTATAACCCCATGCTGCGCGACCGGATCGTGGCCAAGGGCTCGAAGTCCCACTATAACGAGATGAACGTGCTTTCCATGCATGCGCTTATCGGTGCCTACAAGCCTGAGGGGCATGAGTGGCTCGACGAACTCAAAGAGGTGCTCACCGGCAATGTCGACTACGCCTATGACTACATCACCAAGCATTTCCAAGGGGTGAGTTTGGCCAAGCCGGAGGGCACCTACATGCTGCTGCTCGACTGCGAGCAGTGGTGTAAGGCTCATGGTTTGACTTTGGCGGAATTGGAGAAGCGCGGCTGGGATGTGGGCGTCGATTGGCAGGACGGCAGCATGTTCCAGGCTCCCTACAGCATCCGTGTCAACCTTGCGTTGCCCTTAAGCCGCATCAAGGAGGCCATGCGCCGCCTTGACCAATACGTATTCAACGCGTAAACGGCATGCATCCGCGATTGCGGTGTCCTGGAAAGACGAATGCCGCCAACGAGGTTTGTGCCCGTTGGCGGCATTCGTCATAGAGAAGCCGAGCCAATCTACCTTCACAACTAATCGTCGAGGCTGTCCACACCGAGCTTCTCTTCCAGCTCGATGACAATGCGCTCGTGCATCTTTTCGTCGATCTTCACCGTGAACATGAAGACGAGAAGACTCAGCACGATGAAGGCAAGCGGGATGTAGAACGCGAAGGTCTCGAAGGTGCGCACGTTGGCGGCGGTCATGTCGGCGGCGGTGGCGGAGCCGACCATACCGGCGGCCACGGCCACGAAGCCGACGATGCCGTTGGACAGCGCGCCCGCGATCTTGTCGAGCATCGGACGCACGGAGAGGGTTACGGCCTCGTTGCGCTTGCCGGTCTTGAGCTGGCCGTATTCGATGGAATCGGTCAGGGAGAGGATCGCGGTCATCTGGATGAACGTGCCAGGCAGGTAGAACAGAATCAACGCCACGATCACCACGGGCAGGCTGGCCGAATCGAGAATGAACAGCACATAGCCGATTGCCATAAGTACCATGCCGCCGCAGAACAGGTATCGGCGCGGTATGCGGCGGTTCAGGGCCGGGTAGAGCGGCGCCATGACCAAGCCCGCGATCACGGGGATCACGCCGGTGATGGCGAAGGCATCCGGCAGGTTAAGCACGAACTTGAACAGATAGAACATCACGCCGTTGGTGGCCACATTCGCCACTGCATACAGCAGGTAGCTCAACGCCACCCACAGCAGCTGGTCATTTTTTACGATAGCGGCGAACGCCTGCAGCGGGTTGCCGCTCTGATCTGCCCTGGAACGTAGGACGCTTTCGTTTTCCTTGGTGCCGAACGCCACGGTCCATGCGGTCAGGATGCCGAGCAATGCGGTGATGATGCCGAATGCCGTCCAGCCCGACTGACTTTCGGCGCGAGAACCAGTGAACATGAAACTGAAAGTGGTCACGATCGGTACCACGACAATGGTGCTGCCGTTATAGCCAATCGAACCGGTGAACGTACCGAGCGCAGTATATACGCTGCGTTCGTGCGAGTCGGAGGAGATGGCGGGAATCATGCCCCAGTAGGAGATGTCACGCATCGAATAGAACACGTCGAGGACGATGAACACCACGACGAACAGCACGATGAACCAAGTCTGGTTCACGTTGACCAGCCCGAACAGACCGGTGTAGACCATGACGAGCAGCACGGCGGAGACCAAGCCGCCGATGAACTGCCACGGGCGGAACCGGCCGAAGCGGGTGTTGGTGTTGTCCACCAAGTTACCCAGTAACGGGTCAAGGAAGATCTCTGCGATACGGATTATCACGATAAGGCTTGTGATCAGTGCGATGAGTTTGGTGGCCAAGGCTTTCTCGACATTGACGAACAGCACGCTGGTCACGTAAACGACGAAATAGGTGCTCAGCGCGTTATAGAACGCCGACTGGCCTAGATTACCGAAAGCATAGGCGGCACGGCGCCTCAGAGTCTCTGCTTTGGTAGGACGATTTATCTGGCCGGATTCATCTCCGGCCGGATTCGGTGATTGGGATTCGCTCTCCGGTGACTGCGAAACGGACATTGACATTTTCTCCTTAGAGTCATTCTCGGTGAGGTCTTCTCCGACCTCGTTGGAGAGTGTACATCATTACCAAGATTTAATAAATCTTTTCACTAATTATTGTCAATAGAACCAATCTCAAAACCAACGTCGCAGCACTCGCAAAAATCGCATAATTCCAACGAATACACACCTCTATCACCATATGAATTATCGACAGCGCGACACACCGCCACAGAAAATACCTCCAGCAACTTGCAATCTGCACCATCAGGTTTTACCATAATCAGTAAAGAGTTTTACCCTCTGAATCGACAACGTGGTTATCAACTCAAGGAAAGCGGTTATGCAGCATCCCATCCCCACCACCATCGCATCATCTGATTGGCTCACCGATCCGACCGTATTCGCCGTCAACCGCGAACCAGCCCATTCCGACCATCGCTTCTACGATCACGTACCGCAGCCGAACGAAACGATGAGCCTCAAGCAAAACCTTGACGGCTTGTGGAATGTCGCCGTGACGACCGCCCCGGTTTTCGGCTTCCCCATGAACGATTCCGGCAACGCTGAATCTCCGGATTTCACCGCAACCGATTATGACGACACCGGTTTCAGCCGCATCGCCGTTCCCTCAACACTGGAAACCAAGGGCTTGCTGAACCATAAGTACGTCAACGTGCAGTACCCCTGGGATGGCCACAGCGACCCCAAGGCTCCCAACATCCCCACTGATAGTCACGTAGCCATTTACCGCCGCACTTTCGAGACAAGCACCCCCGTCTCCGCCGCCATCGAAAACAAGCGCCGCATCACGCTGACCTTCCACGGCGCCTCCACCGCCATCTACGTCTGGCTCAACGGCTCCTTCGTCGGCTACGCCGAGGACTCCTACACACCCAGCGAATTCGACGTCACCGAGGCACTGATTTCCGGAACCAATACACTGGCCGTGGCCTGCTATGAATACGCCACCGCAAGTTGGCTGGAAGATCAGGACTTTTGGCGCATGCACGGTCTGTTCCGCTCCGTTGAACTCACCGCGCAACCCACTGTGCACATCGAAGACCTGCACATCACCGCCGATTTCGAGGCGACCACCCATGCCGGCACCATCGACGCCCATGCCGTGATCCGCAACATCGCCGGCGCCAAGCAGCTCAGCGCCGCACTCATGGATGCCAACGGCACGCCGGTCTGGCAGGATTCCTATGCCATGTCCGACATCGTCGACACCTCCGGCGTACCCTGCTGCGGCACCGCAGACACCGCGATCGACAGCACCGCCGTGCAATTCCGCGCGAATCTGTCCAACATTCGTCCATGGAGCGCCGAAAAGCCCCACTTGTACACGCTGACGCTTACCGTGCGCGCAGCAGACAACAGCATCATCGAAGTGGTGCCGCAACGTCTCGGCTTCCGCCATTTCGAAATCGTTGACGGCATTATGCGGCTCAACGGCAAGCGCATCATCTTCCGCGGCGCCAACCGCCACGAGTTCGACGCGCGTTTGGGCCGTGCCATCACCGAGCAGGAGATGCTCACCGACATCATCACCTGCAAGCGCAACAATATCAACGCTATTCGCACCTCCCACTACCCGAATCAGACGAGATTCTACGAACTGTGCGATGAATACGGCCTGTACCTGATCGACGAGACGAACCTTGAGACCCACGGCAGCTGGACCATTCCCGGTGATGTGGAGACCCCTGAAACCGCCATTCCGGGCAGCAATCCCATCTGGGAAGGCCCTTGCGTGGACCGTATCGCCAGCATGATCGGGCGCGACCGCAATCATCCGAGCGTACTGATCTGGTCTCTGGGTAACGAATCGTACGCAGGCGAGGTGTTCCGCGCGATGTACCGCTTCGCTCACGCGGCCGACTCCACGCGACCCGTGCATTACGAAGGCGTGGTGCATGACCGCCCCTTTGACGACGTGACCGACATCGAGACCCGCATGTATGCCAAGCCCGCGGAAATCGAGGAATATCTGACCAATGATCCGAAGAAGCCCTATATCTCCTGCGAATATATGCACGCCATGGGCAATTCGGTCGGCGGCATGCATCTGTACACCGAGCTGGAGCGTTATCCGCATTATCAGGGCGGCTTTATCTGGGACTTCATCGATCAGGCCCTGTGGCAGCAGCTGGACGACGGCACCGAACGCCTGACCTACGGTGGCGACTGGGACGATCGTCCCTGCGACTATGAGTTCGCCGGCGACGGCCTAGTCTTCGCCGACCACTCTCCCTCACCGAAGCTGCAAGAGGTCAAGCGTCTGTACGCTCCCGTGGTACTGACCGTAAGCGACCACGATGTGACCATCGAAAACCGCAATCTGTTCGTCTCCACCATTGATTTCGCGTTCACGGCGAAACTGCTGGCGGACGGCAATGCCATCTGGCAGGCCGACTACCGCTTTGATGTGCCCGCCGGCGAGACCCGCACCTTCCCGATTGACTTCCCGTCGGTGGACGCCGCTGGCGAAATCACCTATGAGGTCGATCAGTCGCTGGCAACGGCAACACCGTGGGCACCAGCCGGCTATGAACTGGCGTTCGGCCAACACACCGTTCAGTCAGTCGTGCCGGCTTCCGCCGGAACCGATTCGACCGCGTGCGGCGCGGTTCCCTCCACGGCTGATTCCGATACTTCCGATACCGGTACAGTAACGGTTGGCCGCTGGAACATCGGCGTGGTCAGCGGTGACGGACGTACCGAAGCGTTGCTTTCACGCACGCAGGGCGGCATGGTGTCATTCAAGCGTGACGGTCGCGAAATGGTGTTGCGCCGTCCGGCGATCACCTGCTTCCGCCCGCTGACCGACAATGATCGCGGCAATGGCAGCGGCTTCGACCGCGTGCGCTGGTTCGGTGCCGGCCGTTATGCACGTATAGCGAATCAGCAGTTCTCGCAAACCGAGACTGGTGTCATCGCCGAATACACATATACGTTGGCCGAGCCGGGCGAAACCCAAGTTGCCGTGCGCTATGAGGTGGATGCCGCCAGCGGACGTGTACATCTGGCCGCCCGATATGCCGGTGCCACCGATGCGCCGACGCTGCCGGCATTCGGATTGGAATGGACACTTCCCAAGCAGTACGAGAACCTGCGCTTCTACGGCCTTGGCCCCGAGGAGACCTATCGCGACCGTCTGCACGGTGGCAAGCTCGGCATTTTCGAGCGCACCGCGGCCGAAGACAATGCACCGTATCTGGTGCCGCAGGAGACCGGCAACCATGAAGACTTGCGTTGGGCCGAAGTGCTTGACGCCCAAGGACACGGCATGCGTATCAGCCAGGCCGGCAGCGAACATTTCGCGGCGAGCCTGTTGCCGTACAGCTCGCTCATGCTGGAAGAGGCGACCCACCAGAACGAGTTGCCGCCGGTCCGTCACACGTTCCTGCGCCTGTTGGCCGCGCAAATGGGCGTGGGCGGAGACGATTCATGGGGCGCGCCCGTCCATGAGCAGTACCAGCTGCCCGCCGATCGCGCCTACACGCTCGACGTGAATCTGGAACTGTTCTAACAGCGATAAAGAAGCTCCCTCCACAGAGGGAGCTTCTTTATCGCACAGAGGGAGCTTCTTTATCGTGCTGGTACGAAACTGTCACGCACTACTAGGGTGGTGGAGATGAAGGTGTGGTGGTGCAGCGTGCGCCGACTGGAGATGGCCTCGGCAAGCATCGTAATCGCAGTATCGGCCATCTCATTCTGATCGATATCGTAACTGGTCAATGTCGGCGAAGTGTACTGGGCGATGGCCTGGTTATTGATACTGATCACACTGGTATCGCGAGGCACCAGCACTCCCGCAGCGGTAAACGCCTGCAGTACGCCGACTGCAATCGTGTCCGCAGCCACGATGAACGCATCCGGCATGTCATCTCGATGATCGTTAGCCGCTTTCTCCCCTAGAGTGCGCCCGGTGTCCACAGTGAACGCGCCTTGCGCGTAAATCAGGCCTTCCGCATCCAGCCCCAAACGCTCGGTCCAATTGCGGAATGCGGTTAATCGGCTGTCTTCCGGGTATTCGTGCAAACCCATCGTGAAGCCAGTACCGCCGATATAGCCGATGCGTCGTTTGCCCGAGGACACCAACACATCCAATGCGTCCAAAATGGTTTGGCTTAAATCCGGTTGCACCGAATCGAACAGGCCGGGCGCAGGATTGATGTCGATGAATACGCCATAAGGCAATACCAGATGGAGTTTCAACAGTTCATCCGAAGAAGGTACGGACGGTCCGATGGAAATGAAGCCGTCGAAATCACCGGCGTTGGCAATCAGATCGTCGATATGGGAAAACGACGTGAGTTCCATGTGCTGGGCTCTGGCATTGTCGCCGAGCACGGACCGCAGTTCATCGAAATAGGCGTCCGCCAGTTCTTCCTCGCGGGTGGCGTTGTCGAGTACGGCCACACGGCGTGGCAATACGATACGGCGTGATCCGGTAGCGTAGCCAAGCTGCTCGCTGACCTCGATGATGCGACGTCGCGTCTCCTCTTTGACAGACAATGTCGGGTCCCCATTGAGCAGCCGGGATACCGTGGCCTGCGAGAAACCTGATTCCTGCGCGATTTCCTTCATCGTGACCATAGTTGAGCCTTCCACGCCTCAGTACGTAACAATACGCAGTATTTCAGTAAATAACTTTACTACATAGTGTAACTCACGTCATGCGGGTATGACGCCGTATGGTTGCAGCATCGTCGATCCGCAGCGCTGATGAGAACGTGCATGTTTCAGGCCCTCCGATAATTATCGGGCAGGCGGGAATCCCCAGACCGTGGAGTCAATGCGCTGGATTTTCCCGGACTTGTCAAAGACAACGGTGATGTCCGGCGCAGTAAAACTGCCGGTCGAATCCCCGAATCGGTACGGATCACTCCAGTCGATAACGGCATGCATCGTCACGGTCCGAGTTTTCGCGTCATAGGACTCATTCGAGTACTCGATACTGTTATGCGTGGCCGTAGTCCCGCCCAGACCGCCGCCATTGCCTTGATGCATTTGCTGACAATACTTCGTAAAATCCGCGCCGAGAACATTCGACACTGCATAGCGCCTAAATGAACGTGTTAGGTCTGCATCCAATTCACGGCCTGCAAGACTCTGCACTCAGCAATTACTTCGCACCAAACCGCTCACGAATCTGAGCGGCAGTACCATAAGAGGCTTGCGCACCGACCCCAGTCGCGGCGTACGCGGAAACGTACGAGGCCAACTGCGCGCTGTCCGCCAACGCATGACCCGAGGCAAGTCCGGCCAGAACCGTGCCCATAAAGGCATCTCCGCACCCGGTAGTGTCGATGGCCGCAACCGCAACTGGCGCAATACGATAGATATCATCACCATCGATGACCACCGACCCATCCCCGCCAAGCGTAATTACCGCCTGATTAAAGCCGAAGTCATGCATCTGCCGCGCCACATCAGACCAGTCCAGTCCATCCCAATCGTCATCGTCAGGCTCGGCGATGTCCAGCAGCTGTGCCATTTCATGTTCATTGACCAGCAGAATGTCCGAAGCCTCGATAAGTTCAGCGGGTAGTTCAGCAACGAATGGCGAATCGTTGAGCAATACCTTGAGCCCGGCATCATGGCAGAGGCGAGCGCATGCCGTGACCGTTTCCATCGGACTCTCCAAACACAGTCCCAGCACATCGGCGGCAACCAATGCGTCAGATGACTGGCGCACATAGTCGACAGACACCTCACCATTGGAACCAGCCGAATATACGATGGTGTTCTCACCATTCGCGTCCACGGTAATTACCGTAGTGCCACTGGGACCTGCAACGGCAGCGATATGCGAAGTATCCACACCAGCATCGCGCAAATGCTCCAGCAGAAAATCCGCATTGGCATCTTCCCCGACTGCACCAAACATCCGCACCTGCGCTCCAATTCGCGCAGCCGCCGACGCCTGATTCGCTGATTTGCCTCCCGGCAATAAGGTCAGCGGGCCACCGTTGACGGTCTCTCCCGGTTTCGGCAACCGCTCAGTAACGACCGTGTAATCAACATTCATTGATCCGACCACGGACACACTGCCGTGCAGGTGGTCGAGCAAGTCAAGACATGATGCTGACATGATGCATTTCCTTTCGGCCTTCTTGTTTGGCCTGTCTTCTATGTTCTGCGCTTGTTCTACGTTTCAGCAAAATCACGATGGAAACACAATCGTGCGGGTATGCAAATGCCCGGAGTCTGAAGTCAAATCCCGGGCATTGCACGTATTCGGGGCCAAATCGTCTGCGCGATTGATATGTTCTGCTGACGACTGACGCCTAGCGGATTGTGATGGTTATATCAGCATCACGCACCCATCGGCAGGAAGATTGCCATGGACAGGATGAACATGACGATTACGCCAGCGATCATCGGCACACTGGTACGGCGCACAATGTCGATTGGGCTCTTCTTGATGGAGCCGGCGACGATCATCACCACAGCGGAGACCGGCGAGACAGCGCGCAGCAGATTGCCAGCGAGACCCATCGGGATGGACACAGCGAGCACATTGATACCAGCAGCAGCGGCCAGCGGAACCATGAGCGGAACCATCGCGAAGAACAGTGCGGTACCGGAACCGGAGAGTAGCACGATGAGCGCAGTGAGGCCGACAAGGATAAGCGGCAGCACGAAGCCCATACCAGAGCCGGACAGGCCGGTCATTGCGTTCTGCAGTTCGGTGATCAGACCAATGGACTTAAGACCAATGACGAACACAGAAGCAGCGACCAACAGTGCCACAATCGGCATTGCGCCACCCATGCCCTTGAAGAAGGACTCGGTGCCAGCGAGGGTTTCCTTGCCCTTGCGAGTGCGGATGAGCTCGCAGATAATGGCGATCACGAAGGAGAGAATGGAAGCGAGTTCAACACTCAGGTCGATCTTTGCGCCGGTGGTGGAAGTGATGGCGAACACGATGAGAAGCATGATGATCGGCAGCAGCGGCAAAATCGCATACACAGTGCGGTAGAGAGCGCTACCTTCGACAGCCTTAACCTCAGCCAGGTCAACATCACCGTCGGTCAAATCCGAGCCAGCGCGCTTGTCCATGAACTTCTGCCAGAAGTAGTGTGCCAGTGCCATGACGAGCAAGGTCGGGATGGAAACGAGCACGTGATAACGGAAGACGTAATCGCTGGCGGTCAGGCCGGAGAACATGTCGGTCTTAGCGAGTTCAGCGGCGATGGCAACATTGTCGGAGCCAAGCGGGGTCGGCATAATCGTTGCAGTAGTGGCAATGACTGCAGCTGCGCTCAGCAGGCTCATACCAGCTTGGCGAAGCACCGGGTACAGCGTTGCCATAAGGATGATAGCCAGGTTGGAAGCACTCGGAATGACCAGAGACAACAGGTTGCCCAACAAGAAGGTAATCGGCACGAGTATATACGGGGACTTGATGTGCGCAATCGGCTTGGCGAGCACACTTACCGTGACTTCATTGGCTCCGATATGGGACATGTAGCCGGTGTAGCCACCAAGGATGAGGATGATGAAGCCAGCAGAAGTGAGCGTGCTCACGAACTGATCGCCTACAACCTTGAACGGATCAAGCCAAGTGACACCACTGGAAACGAAGTCGGTGAATGAGATGTCCTTGCCCATCAGCAATGCGATGTACATCAGCACAATGCCGATGAGGAACAGGGAAATCTTGATGTCCATTTTCTTCACGAGCATAAAGCCCACAATGCCAACCGCGGCAATTGCCACGAGGTACATAATCACCAGTTCCATCGGTCTGGTCCTTTCTTTGTTCTCTTATTCTCTGTTGTTGAATTCACGAATACTGATGCGCTCAGGGGCGCCGGTGTTAGCGGCGTCGAAGAGACAAGGGACTATGCACAATGGGCGATGCCGTCCATGAACCAGTCGCAGAATCGATCTGCGTGAACGCCGGTGGTGACGGTGGCATTCGGTTCGCGCTTAAGGTAGCCCTTAAGATCAACGACCGTACACCCTGCAGTGAGTTCGCCAGCGATTTCTACGTCCACAAATGCCTTAGTCATGTCGAATAGGTCAGGCTCCAGCAAGCATGCGACTGCGCAAGCGTCATACATTTTGAGACCGGTGCCGAAGCTGCGCTTGCGGTAGCGCTGGAACAGGTCATGAGCCATCAGACCGACCTTGCCCATATCCTTAAGCTGAGCGGTTTTCTCCGGCGGAATCACAGTTCCCAAGCCGGCGTCCAGTGTGGCCATAGTAATGTCAAGACCAGAAGTGAGCACAATCTTGGCGGCTTCAGGGTCAACGAAAATATTGAATTCGGCCATAACACCCTTGTTGCCGCGAGTGACCGAACCACCCATGAGCACAATGCGCTCAATACGCGACTTGACTTCCGGAAAAGTTTTTAGCAACAGTGCGATGTTGGTCAGCGGACCGATTGGCATGACGGTGACGGGTTCAGCAGAAGCCATGATCTCGTCGCGCATTGCTTCGACAGCATGCTTATCCAGCAGAAGTTCAGTTTTGGGCTCAGGGAAATCGAATCCCTCCATACCGGTTTTACCGTGGATATCGCTTGCATCATCAAGCTGACGGATCAGCGGTTCAGCAGCGCCACGAGCGACCGGTACATCCTTACCGTAGTAGGCCATCAGCTTGAGCGCGTTCGTCGTTGTCGCTTCAATGCTGACATTGCCAGCAACCGTAGTAATCAGCCGCACGTCGAAGCGCGGGTTGAACACTGCCAGTGCGATGGCGACGGCGTCATCGATGCCGGGGTCAGTGTCGATAATCAGAGGGATCTGCTTCATTGCTTGTTCGGTTCCTTTCGTGGTGTGTTGATATACGTGTTATGCGTAGTGCTCGGCGAGCCGATTACTTGATTCCGCTTGTGGCGGTGGATTCAGCTGCGCTGAGCGGAACGGGATCAACGAATTGGACTAATCCGCTGCCATAACCCGGTGCCGGCCGGCGCAGGAACCCATGCTCTTCGTAGAACGATTCCTTGCCAGGTGTTGCCATCAGGCCAATGTACGCATGGTTGCAGCAGTGTTCTCGAATGCGTGTGATAAGTGCGCGCAGCACCGCCGTACCGACTCCACCCCCTTGGTATTGCGGTAATACCACGAGATCTTTGATGAAGAATGCGATACGTCCATCGCCGACCACACGACCAATTCCGGCCACCTGACCATCAACGTAGGCAACCACGGAATACAGCCCACCATCCAGCGCCATACGCGCGTCTTCGCGGTCGTAATGGTAGAAACCCACAGCGTCGCGAACGCTGACGTACAGTTCGGCTGTCAGCGCGTCTTGCTGAATCGATATGCACATTGCCCGCTCACCTCCTCTGTGAGTTTCCTCCAAACCGATCATCGTTGATCATCGCCATTGATAAAACGTTTAATCAACTAATGAAAATTATGATATAACCTTTTACCAATGCTGTCAACGATGTCGGCACGTCAGCACTGTTCAGCGCATAAACCCAGCCTTCATGCACCTGATAAACGCTGCAATATCAGGGCACACGCCACATAGGAGCCCCAACCGAATCACGCAGTACAAACGATGACGGGACATAGCGCGATTCACCACGACTGCAATCATTATTTATAATCATGTCGAGCAACATATCCACGCCCTGGCGACCCATATCCTCAGCTTGCTGCGAAATAATCGCGACTTGCGGAGTCAGCAGACGGAATACGGCAATGTCATCGAATGAAATCACTGACATTTCACTACCAATATCAATGCCGCGGTCATGCAGCAAACCAATCATCGTGATCATGTCAGGCGAGTAAGCGCAAATAATCGCCGTAACATCTGCTCTTACAAGTTCATTTAGTCCTGCTTCGCGCGAAACATATGTAGAATCACAGTCGACAACCGCCGCAGTTCCCTCCCCCAACTGCGTCACCTGTGCCACAGCAGAACGGAATGCCGCTTCACGCTCATTTATATTGGACGAGCCCAGTGACGAGTGTGACACAAATCCAATGTGACGATGCCCTAAGCGCACAAGTTCGGCAACCGCCTCGCAAACACCTGGGTATGGGTCGGACACTACGAATGGCACCGAATTTACTCCCGATACCAAACGATCCACGAACACCAGTGGTAGCTCGCGCGCGATAAGCGACTGCATACCAGGCGAATTGACACCTTGCGGCACCACGATTGCCCCGTCAATACGTTGCCCAAGCAGATTGTCAATAAACGCATCCTGGCGTTCCACTGTTTCTGCTGAAGTACCAATCAGCGTGGAATAGCCCTGGGCATACAACTCGTCTTCCATTGACGAGACTAAATCAGCGAAATACGGATTGCGCAAATCAGGAACCAGCAGGCCAACAGTCTTAGTATCCGACGAGCGCATGGAACGAGCACGTTGATCGGGCACATACCCCATTTCCTCAACAGTTTTCAGCACCAACTGTCGCGTATCACTAGAAAAGCGGCCTTTATTGTGAAGTATCTGGGAAACAGTAGCAGCCGATACACCGGCACGTTGAGCAACATCCTTCAACGTCACGAACGCCATAGTCCCCTCCTTGCGGCCGATACATCGTCAAAGCAACAATTCAAATGTACCCTTTTCACCGCCAATATTCGCAATCCTGCGCCAACACACGGCTCTCAACATAGAAAACCGCACCCCAACCACCGGATGAGAATTGCTTCAACCCGATAATCGAGGTGCGGTTTTTGCAGGCGTACCGGCTACTCCAGCTCCACCGCGCCGGTGTACAGCTGGTAGTACTCGCCCTTTTGCGCGATCAGCTCGTCATGCGAACCACGCTCGATGATGTTGCCGTGGTCGAGCACCATGATCACATCGGAATTGCGCACGGTGGACAGGCGGTGGGCGATGACGAAGACCGTACGGCCCTTCATCAGGTTATCCATACCAGCTTGCACAACCTCTTCAGTACGCGTATCAATCGAGGACGTGGCCTCGTCAAGGATCAGCGCAGGCGGATCGGCCACCGCCGCGCGAGCGATGGAGATCAGCTGGCGCTGGCCCTGGGACAGGCCGGAACCGTCGCCTTCGAGCACCGTGTTGTATCCCCCGGGCAGCATGCGGATGAAGCTGTCCGCATTGACCAGACGCGCGGCCTCGATGCATTCCTCATCGGTGGCGTTCAGGCGGCCGTAACGGATGTTGTCCATCACGGTGCCGGTGAACAGGTTCACGTCCTGCAGCACGATGCCCAAAGACCTGCGCAGGTCAGGCTTCTTGATGCCGGCCACGGAGATACCATCATACAGAATCTGGCCTTCCTGAATGTCGTAGAACCGGTTGATGAGGTTGGTCACGGTGGTCTTGCCGGCACCGGTGGCGCCGACGAGCGCGATCTTCTGGCCGGGCTTGGCGAACCAGGTGATGCCGTGCAGCACCGGCTTGTCCGGGTTGTAGCCGAAGGTCACGTTGGTGAAGCGCACGTCGCCGCGCAGCAGGGTCAGTCGGCCGTCGGGCGAGGTGATCGCCTGCTCCTTGGCCTTCATCGCCACCTCGCGGGCCGAGCCCTTGAGCTTTTCTGCGGCCTTCAGAGACCTCGTACCGTCGTCGCCGACCTCGCGCTTCCATGCCCAGTGGCCGGTCTCGTGGTCGACTTCGGTCATGGTGCGGCCATCCTCGCCAAGTTCCACGTTCACGAGCGTCACGGTGCCCTTGTCTTCCTCGATGGGCTCATCCATCAGCTTGAAGATACGGGAGGCACCGGCGAGCGCCATCATCACCATGGTCAGCTGCTGAGAGACCTGACCGATCGGGTTGATGAACGAGCGGGACAGGGTCAGCAGGGAGACGAGCGTGCCGAGGGTGAGCGGCTTGACGCCGGTCAGACCGATGTCGTTGACGCCGGCCAGCGAGACGGCGGCGCCGACGATGGCAAGCAGGATGTAGAGCAGGTAGCCCATGTTGCCGACGACCGGCATGGTGACGTTGCCCCAGGTGTTCGCTTCGGCGGACGCCTCGAAGAGTTCCTCGTTCTTCTCGTCGAAGGTCTTCTGGGTGGCGTCTTCATGGTTGAAGACCTTGATGACCTTCTGGCCGTTGACGGATTCCTCCACGAAGGCGTTCACGTCGCCGATCCACTGCTGCTGCTTGACAAAGTAGCGGCCGGAGCGGCTCACGATCTTGCGCACGATGAAGTAGAGCAGAACGGTGAACACGATTACGAACGCGGTGAATGGAATGGACAGCCACAGCATGGACAGCAGCGCCGCGACCGCGGAGATAATCGAGGAGAACATCTGCGGGAACGACTGCGAGATGGCCTGGCGCAGCGTATCGGTGTCGTTGGTGTAGTGGCTCATGATGTCGCCGTGCTCGTGGCTGTCGAAGTAGCGGATCGGCAGCTTCTGCTGGTGGGCGAACATGTCGTCACGAATCTTCTTGAGCGTGCCCTGCTCGACGGTGACGATCAGCCACTGCCACAGCCAGGACGCCACGATGCCGGCCACATACAGGCCCGCCATCAGGCTGATGGCCCGCAGCAGCGGGGCCCAGTCGGAGTTCGACTCCCCCACCATCGGCAGGATGTACGTGTCGATGAGCGACTGGAGGAACAGCGCGGAACCGGCCTGCGCGGCGGCACCGACCAAGATGCACACCACGATGGCGATGACACGCCACTTGTACTGGAAGATGTAGCTGAAGATGCGCTTGATGGTGCCAGGCTCGGCTTTGCCCATGGCGGGCTTGCGGTTCTTGAAACTCTGGTCGCTGCTCATCGTGCTTCTCCTTCCTTGGTATCGGCTGCATTGGCATCAGCTGCGCTGGTATCGGCCGTGGGCATGGTCACTGTCACCGTCACGGTTTCGGACGGCTCAGCGGTAGATGACTCAGCAGCCTGTTCGGCAGCGGCCAGTTCTTCGGGCTGGGCCTGGTTCTTGGTCTGGGATTCGTAGATGGAACGGTATTCATCGCAGGTGGCGAGCAGTTCGTCGTGTGTGCCGGACGCCATGATGCGGCCGGAATCCATCACCAGAATCATGTCGGATTCCTGCACGGAGGCCACGCGCTGGGCGATGATGATCTTCGTGGTGTCCAGAATCTCGTTGTGGAACGCGGAACGGATCAGCTTGTCCGTCTTGGTATCGACGGCGCTGGTCGAATCGTCGAGAATCAGAATCTTCGGCTTCTTCAGCAGCGCACGGGCGATGCACAGGCGCTGGCGCTGTCCGCCGGACACATTGGTACCGCCCTGCTCGATGTACGTGTCGTACTTATCGGGGAATTCCTGAACGAATCCATCGGCCTGCGCGAGCTGCGCAGCATGGCGAATCTCTTCATCGGTGGCGTTCGGGTTGCCCCACCTGAGGTTTTCGGCAATAGTGCCGGAGAACAGCACGTTCTTCTGCAACACCATGGCCACCTGATCGCGCAGCGCCTCGAGATCGTAGTCGCGTACATCCACGCCGCCGACCTTCAGCGAACCGGAGCTCACGTCGTACAGTCGCGGCACGAGCTGTACCAGAGACGACTTTGCCGAACCAGTACCGCCGACAATGCCGACGGTCATGCCGGAGCGGATCTTCAGGTTGATGTCGTCAAGCACGGGCTTTTCGGAACTGTCGGAGTAGCGGAAGGTGACATGGTCGAATTCGATGGAGCCGTCGGCCATGTCAGTCACCGGCTGTGCCGGGTTCTGCACCGTGCTTTCCTCCTGCAGCACCTGGCAGATACGCTCGGCAGAAGCCTGAGAAATAATCACCATGACGAAGATCATGGACAGCATCATCATGGCCATAAGGATCTGCATGGCGTAGGTGACCAGTGCGGTCAGGTCGCCGGTGGTCAGGCCCACGGCGGGGTTGTTGCCGGAGGCGACGATCTGCTGCGCGCCCATCCATGCGATGAGGATCATCGAACCGTAGATGCAGATCATCATCAGCGGGCTGTTGAAGCTCATGATGCGCTCAGCCTTGGTGAAGTCCTTGAAGATGCGCTGGGAGATGCGGCCGAACTTGGAGACCTCGAAGGATTCGCGGTTATAGGACTTGACCACGCGGATGCCCTGCAGGTTCTCGTCGACCACGTTGTTCAACGCATCGTAGGTGTGAAACACGCGCTCGAACACCGGATGCACGAGCACGGCCAGACCGCACAGGCCGATGGCCAGAATCGGGATGCAGGCCAGGAACACCATGGAAATCGACGGGGAGATACGGAACGAGAACAGCCAGGATACGACCACCATAATCGGGGCACGCACGCCCAGACGAATGATCATCATGTAGGCGTTCTGCAGGTTCGTCACGTCGGTGGTCAGTCGGGTCACGATCGAACCGGTGGAGAACCGGTCAATATTGGTGAAGCTGAAGCCCTGCACCTTCTCGAACTGGTCCTTGCGCAGGTTCTTGGCGAAGCCCGCGCCGGCCACGGCCGCGTACTTTCCGGACAGGAAGCCGGCACCCAGCGAAACCATCGCGCACACCAGCAGAATCACGCCGAACTTGACGGTGGCCGGCATGCTGCCACCGGTGATACCCTCATCGATCAGCGAAGCCATGATGGTCGGAATCAGGATTTCCAGAATACCTTCGACCGCCACGAACACCGGAGCCAGGATGCTGGCTTTCTTGTATTCACGAATCGAATGGCCCAGCGTGCGCAGTACATGTTTGGGCTTGTCCGGTTCGACGGCTTTGCGCGCCTGCGCGATTGCCTCTGCGGTATCACTCATTCGTTCTCCTCCTTCGTGTTAGCAACCTCCGCTCCGTCTTGATCGGGAGCCATCACCACAGGTGACTGAGGGAGTGTTTGATGTTCAAATTCATGTTGTGCGCGGTCGATGTTCGCGCGCATGCGACTGACGTAGTCACGTAGGGCTGCTTTCTCGCTTTCGGAAAAGCCATCAACCAACAGACGTTCGACGCGTTCGCCGTTCGCTTTGAGATCGGCGACGATGGCGTCCGCCTTATCGGTCAGGACGATACGCTTGCAACGGGCATCATGCGCCACCGATTCGCGGGCAATAAGCCCTTTCTTTTCCATAAGCGCCAGCACGCGCGAAGCGGTGGAGCGGGTGATACAGAACTTCTGTTCGATGGTGTGCTGGTAGATTTCACGATTCCGGTTACGAGCCAGGAACATGATGATATGCGCGTTGCCGCCAGTGGTCTCCTTAGCGGAAAGCGGCATGCTCTCACCGAGATAGCGGTCGACGGCTTTGGTCACCGCTCGCATCTCAATGCTGAGAATATGCTGATCCATTGTCCTCCGTACCATGCGAGGCCATGCGCGTATGCGCCTTCACCCCACATTGTTGCATACGCAACAATTCATGATAAAGAGACCCATATACAACAGTTGCATATACAACAATCGGTGTGTTGCCTAGACAACGAATCCCACATATGCCCTATACACAAACTGGCTCCCTTCTCTGAATCTCAGAAAAGGGAGCTGGCAGTTTGCGTAGTATTACTTGCTCAGCTTGGCGTACTCGTCAACCATGAACTGGGCGATCTTCTTGCCGCCTTCGCCCAACAGGGTGGGCAGCGAGTTGATGGGCATGGAGTTGAGGAACATGCGCATCATCGCATTATCCGGAAGCTTCGGCAGCTCGCCGGCCTCGCCGGCGGCGGCCACGGCGGCCACGATCTTGGCGCCGAACGGATCGGCCTCCCACTCGCCGTAGGTGGACCATTCGGTGAGCGGCTGGGTCTTGCCATCGCCATCGAGGGCCACGGCAACGGTGTCGGCAATGTCGCGGGAGCTCACGCCCACTTCGATGGCATATTCGCCAGACTCCACATGCCAGTCGTTATACTTTTCGGACCAGTAGGCGAACGCGCGCTCGTCGAGGTCGATGGTCACGGTCTTGGACTCACCGGACTTGAGGAACACCTTGGTAAAGCCCTTAAGCTCGTGCTTCGGGCGAGCCACGTCAGCCTTGCCCGGTGCAACGTACACCTGCACGGTTTCGGAGGCATCCACATCGGAGGTGTTGGTCACGGTGGCGGTCACGGTGGCGGTGTTCGCGCCGGTCTTGGCAACGGCGACGTCAGCGATCTCGAACGTGGCATAGCTCAGGCCGTAGCCGAACGGGTAGTCCACAACCTTGCCGTAGGTGTCGTAGTAGCGGTAGCCGACGAACACGCCCTCGCCGTAGTCGACGTGGCCTTCCTCGCCCGGCCAGTTCAGCATGCTCGGGTCATCGTTGATGTCCAGCGGAATCGACTGGGCGAGCTTGCCGGACGGGCTGACCTGGCCGAAGATCACATCGGCGAGCGCCGGGCCACCGGACTGGCCGAGCAACCAGGATTCGAGGATGCCCTTGGCGTTCTTGGCCCACGGGGCCACGGAGACCACGGAGCCGTTGGACAGCACGACCACGACGTTCTGGTTCGCGGCGGCGACCTGTTCGAGCAGGGCGATCTGCTTGGCGGGCATGTCGAGGGTGTCGCGGTCGAAGCCCTCGGATTCCGCGGCTTCCGGCAGGCCCAGGAACATGAGGACAACGTCGGCGTTCTTGGCGGTTTCCACGGCCTCGGATTCGAGGGCCGGGTCGGCCGGTTCCAGATCGAGCGTGAAGCCGGGGGCGAAGTCGGCCTTGATGCCGCGCTCGGCGAGCGTGTCGAGGAAGCTGGTCATCTTGGTGGGGGTGATGTGGGAGGAGCCGCCGCCCTGGTAGCGCGGGGTGCGGGCGAATTCGCCGATAACGGCGATCTTCTGGGGCGTGGCGGACGGATTGGCGACTGGGTCGGCGTTCAGCGGCAGAATCGCATCGTCGTTCTTGAGCATCACAATGGATTCAATAGCGGCCTGATGGGCGACTTCATCGTGGGCGTCCACATCGAAACGGTAATTATCGATGCTCATTGCAGCGCGGGTCTTGTTTACCAAGTCAATCATGCCCTGAGCCATACGATCGAGCTGGGCGGGGATGATTAGGCCGTCGCGGACGGCGTAGACAATCTGGTCGTCGGTGTAGCTCGGCGGCATTTCCAGATTCAGGCCTGCATTCAGGGAGGCCCCACGGTCATGATCGGCGCCCCAGAGGACTCACTCGCTTAGGTGAGATTCTGCGTCCCCTAAGCAAATCCTCATAGAGCTTTCTAGGAGGAAGACGACATCGCTTGGAATCATCCAGATAATAATCCAAGCCACATAGATGAGCGAAATTTCCCGAGTCCCAAACAATGGCAAGAGTCAGATCATCTTCACAGTGATTTTTTATTGAACGGCCTTCAAGTCGCTCATGATACAGGAGAGCCGCAGCATGGGCTTGCGCCAATGCATACTCCTTTGTCTTCGTTATATTCACGGCTCCCCCTTTGCCGAAAAATAAGGGAGGGACATCTGAGCCAGATGTCCCTCCTGAGATGAAAAGCCATGTTTTACAGTCTTCTGCATGACTATCATCCACTACTTTCGAAGTGGAATCGGTAGTGGCTTCGGTTGGCCCAACCGTATCACCCAGCCACTGGGCTAGGCACCCTGCTTTCGCGGTATTCGTCCGCGCGGACGAATCAAGTGCCAGCGGCGGCTGACTTCTCATCTCGAACCCGCAACCCACCCCGCCGCAAAGGATAGGCCGGGTCACGAAGCTCACTCTCTACCTTACACAATTGGCTCGAATCATGCCACCAGAGAGCGATTTCGTTCTCATTACACCATCCAACCGGCGTGCCAGACGTGAGTGAGATCCCAAGGGTCGAGGCGTGACGTGTCGGATTGCGGGTCGATGGTAGGCAAGAAATCACGATTACCACGTAATTGGTAGCTCCAATAGATTTGCCCGGCGGACACGTTCCATGCCTTGCGTTGCATGGCGGCGATCTCGCGGTAAATAGAGCCTCTGATAGATGCACTGTGCATGGCGTTTTCCTTGGAGCGGCCACCATCGCCTGTACGCTTATCGACCACCCGATTTACCAGACCATTAGCCACGCACCACTCCCCTACAATCACCGGCGTATAGCGCGCGGCCCGGCGGATGCGGCGTTCGTTCCAGCGCACGAACAAGCGATACCAGCCCATCAGCCACCGATCCGGGATCAGACGGAACAGCGGGAATTGCTCGGCCATGACCAGATAGACATGCGTATCGAGCATGACGCCCCGCATGCCCTCGCGCACGAACCAGTCCCGCCAACGGCCCAGTCGGAAGCCGTCATGGAACACGATGACTTGATTCCCTGCCAGAATCGGGCGCAACCGGTGGTATGTCTCGCGGTAGAAACGCTTGAGGAACGCCATCGGAATAGGCCCGCTTCCTCGCGCTTCGGACCGGTCTTTCGCCTGCCTGCTCGATGGTGACATGGCATACGTCAGCCAGTCAATCGGCTCATTCAGCACTTCGATACCGAACAGCGCCGCGTGGTCGCGATACCGGCGAGCCAGACGGACCAGCACATCCAGCGCATAGGCGACCGCTCGCGGGCTACGATGCCAGCGCACCACGCCGGTGAGGCCGCCGTTATCGAATCCGTTCTGCGAGCCGGGCACCGTGTGCAGGTCGATAAGAATCTTGAGCCCGGTCCGCTCGGCCCAGTCGAACGCTCTGTCCAGATACTCGGTACAGCCCGGGTGACCGGGCACATCCCCGAACACGAAATACGGCACTGGAATACGCACCAGATTGCAGCCATGTGCGGCAATGTTCCGAAAATCGGCCTCGGTAATATACGTGTCGCGATGCCGCGTCAGCAAAGCCTCCAGCTCAGCCGACTTCGTAGCCCGATGCAGCCAGATCTCGTCCGCCTCGCCGCTGGCGGCAAAAATCCCCGGCTTCATCCACCGCTCCAGCACCAGCCAATTGCCGAGGTTCACCCCATTAATTCGTTCGCCAACACCCAGCGCGCCCGATGCCATACCTGTCACGCTAATCGTTCAATGCTTCACCGTAGCGAGCGACCAACCCCTGATTTGCACGCTCAAACTCGGGGATGTAATCAGCGATGATGGCGTCCACAAGACGCCGAGCTCGTTCTTCATCATAGATATGAGCAGAATCATTGCGATCGCGCAGCATGCGCAGCCACAACGATTCGTCCATGAAATCATAGTATTGAAAAGCGGTTTTGAGCACATCTCGCGGAGAGCCGGAAGCGGAAACAGGGTCTCCCTCATAAGCCAGCAGCGCCTTGAACAGTTTCCAACCAAGCTCGAACTGCAACCCGAACTTGTCAATAATGCCGCTCTGGATGAAATCATTGCCGAGATCCTGTTCGGGAGCCTTGCGCAGCGAATTCAATGCGGAAACGTAATTCTCATACTTTTTCATACAGCACCTTTCCGCTACGCTCAATCTCCGCCCTCAGCGATGAAGAAATCGGCTCATCCAGATTGATGACATCAACTTTAAGCAGTGACCACAGATTGTCCTGAAGGTTCTGCTCCAAGCGATTGAAATCGGGACAACCGGCCACGGCAAGATCGATATCGCTTTTAGGCCGGTTCACGCCCTTTGCGCGAGAACCGAACAGCACGACCTTGCGAGCGCCGGCATCAGCGGCAAACGCGCGAATCTGGTCGTACACGTGCTCGATAGGAACCATGACACCTCCCGCCGCATCCAACAGTCCCGGACCAATCCCGGACCACCCGCGCTTCCATCATACGGCCGCGGCCCACTCACCGCACGGAGCCCGAACCACCCGAACGCGGCGACGTAGTTGCGGGAGGCGGGCTGGCGCTGTAGGGTGTGCGGGAAGTTCCTGACGTCTACTTTTCAGGAGGTGAATCCTCATGTTCACCACGTTTTCTCTGGCCATCATTCTCGACTGCACCGTACGCATTGTGCTCGGCACGGCATTGGGCGCGCTGATAGGGCTCGAACGCCAGTTGCGCGCCCGAAGTGCTCGGCGTGCGCTGGGATGTGGAGCACATCACCACGTCCGACTGACGCTGACCAGCAACATCGCAACAGTACAACAAGCCAACAAGTGGGATGGGGCATCGAGCCTCATCCCACTTTGTTATTATCCGGCGATTGTCAGACTCACTCACGCCACGGTGAACGTGGTGCGCTTCAGGTCCTCACGGCGCGAGGAGTGGCCGATGAGCAGTTCGAATTCGCCGGGCTCGACGATGCGGTTGGCGTCCGGGTCCACGATCGTGCAGTTCGCCACCGGGATCTCGAAGATGACGGTCTTGGTCTCGCCGGGTTCCAGTGCGACGCGCTGGAACGCCTTCAATTCGCGGTCGGTCCAGCTGTAGGAGGTCACGATGTCGCCGATGTAGGCCTGCATGATCTCCACGCCGGCGCGCTCGCCGGTGTTGGTGAGGGTGATTTCGGCACGTACGGTGTCGGTTTCGGCGAATGTGCCGTCGGCGTTGCTTGCGCCGCCCGTAATGGTCGGTTCGCCGTATGCGAACGTCGTGTAGCTCAGGCCTTCGCCGAACGCGAACGCCGGATCCTGGGTGAGGTCGGCGTACCGGTCGCCGTGCTGGCCGCGAATCTGGTTGTAGTAGACCGGCAGCTGGCCCGCGTGGCGCGGGAAGGTGATCGGCAGTCGGCCCGACGGGCTGGTCAGGCCCAGGATTATTTCGGCGATGGCCTGACCGCCGCGCATGCCCGGGTTCGGCGCCCACAGGATGGAGCCGGTGCCGGTTTCAGGGTCGCTGACGCGCTTGGCGAATACACTGGACTCGCCCACGATGGAGGCGGGCAACACCTGCGGCTTGGAGCTGATGAGCACGGTGACCATCGGCTTGCCGGTTTCGCGCGAGACGGCGGCGAGCGCGTCGAGCAGGGCGTTCTGGCCACCGAGCAGTTCGAGCGTGGCGGTGGAGCAGGTTTCGCCGACCAGCTGGACCACGTCGCCGACCACGGCCACGATCAGATCGGACTGGCGGGCGTTGGCCACGGCTTCGTCGATCATTGCTCGATCGACGGCGGCGGAAACGCCGATTTTCGGGCGAGGCTGGCCGTCCGGGTAGAACTCGCCGGCAGGGTCAGGCACGAGGTCGATGACGTTCGCGCCGCGCGAGTAGACCACTTCGCAATCGTCGGAGGCGAGCTGGGTCAGGCCGTCGAGCACGGTGGTAATCATGCCTCGAGGCTGGCCATCCGGCATCCAGGAGACCTGACCGGAGTTGCCGGTCCAGTCGCCGAGCTGGTTCTGGGCGTCGTCGGCAAGCGGGCCTACCACAGCGATGCGCTTGGCCTTGTTTGCGGCGAACGGCAGGGCGCCGTCGTTGCGCAGCAGGGCGACGGATTCGCGGGCGAGTTCCAGGTTGGTCTGCTGGTGTTCGGCGGAGCCGATGACCGCCTTGATGCGTTCGGCATCCGGCAGGCGCGGGTCTTCGAACAGGCCGAGGCGGAATTTCAGGGCCAGGATGCGGGCTACCGCATCGTCAATCAGGGATTCGTCGAGCAGACCGGTTTTTACGGCTTCGATGGCTCCCTCATAGAACTGTGGGGTGGTCATGACCAGGTCGTTGCCGGCCTTGACCGCATCGGCTGCGGCGTGCACGTAATCGGGCTTGACATGCTGTTCCCATACCGAGCGGCCGACGTTGTCCCAGTCGGTGATCAGCGTGCCATTGTATTGCCATGCGCCGCGCAGCTTGTCGGTCAGCAGCCATTTGTTGAACGTGACCGGCACGCCTTCGATGGACTCGTAGCCGAGCATGAACGTGCCGCAGCCTTCCTTGGCCACGCGTTCGAACGGCGGCAGGAACCAGGATTCGAGCTTGCGGTGGGAGAGGTCGGCTTCGGAGGCGTCACGGCCGCCCTGGGTCTCGGAGTATCCGGCGAAGTGCTTGGCGCAGGCGAGGATCGCGTCCTTCGGCAGCGTCTCGCCGGCCTGGGCACCGCCCTGATAGCCCTTGACCATGGCGGAGGCCATCTCACCGATGAGCATGGGGTCCTCGCCGAAGGTCTCGTCCACGCGACCCCAGCGGGTGTCGCGCGCGATGCACAGCACCGGGGAGAACGTCCAGTGCACGCCGGTCGAGGAGACTTCTTCGGCGGTGGCACGGCCGGCCGCTTCGACGGCCTTCGGGTCCCAGCTCAACGCCATGCCGAGCTGGGAGGGGAAGATCGTGGCGCCGGGCCAGAAGGAGTAGCCGTGGATGCAGTCGTCGCCGATGACGAGTGGGATGCCGAGACGGGTCTTGGTGTTCACGGTTTCGACGGCGCGCGGCAGGTCCTCGGGGCTGGTGTGCAGGATGGAGCCGACGTGCTTGTTCACGATGAGCTCGTCGAGGTCGCCACCGCGGGCGTCGAGCTGCATCATCTGGCCGACCTTCTCTTCGAGGGTCATGCGGGAGAGCAGGTCGGCGATGCGCTCGGAGGCGGGCAGGTCGGGGTTCTTGTAGGGCAGCGTTTCGACTGTGGTTTCCGGTGTGGTCGCGGTCATGGTTGTGTTCGCCTTTCTGGGTTCCGTGCGGTCACTCGATGACGAAGGTGTTGAAGGAGCGCGGGGCGAGCGTGGCCTTGAAGCCACGGGAGGCGTCGGCCGGGTCGGCGAACTCGAACGGGCGTTCGTCCTCCAGCGCGTTCTGGGTCACGACCACGATGGTGCCGTCCGGGTTGCGGAAGGCGATGGCCATGGAGTTGAAGTGGCTGGTGGTGCCGAGCACCTTCGCGCCGGGGCGCACGTACTTGGAGAAGTGGCGCATCACGTAGTATTCGGGGTTGTGGCGCACCTCGTGCGTGTCGGCGGTGATGGTGAACAGGGAGTTCTGGCGCGACCCCGGCCAGCCGACCACCGACCGGGGTTTTCGTAATCCTAGACCAAACACACCCGGCACCTGGCAGGCCGCGGCCGGTACGACAAGGGCCAGAACGCCCGCCAGGACGCTCCGGCCCGAATCACGGCCGGCATGGAACCCGGTCAGCGCTGGAACACGTCGGGGTGCTTCGGATCTCCGGGAATATCGTCGAGCAGGCCCTCGAGGCCGAGGAACTCACGCCAGAAGTCGAGCGGCTGGCCATACGGGTTGGATTCGCGGCCGTGCGCCTGGATGTTCGCCTTGGCTTCGAACACGTCTTCCTCGGTGAGCCCGTCGAAGTAGCTTTCGAGACGGATGCGGTTGGACGGCACGTAGTACAGGGACGCGATGATCTCGGTGAGCCGTTCGACGCGTTCGATCGGCAGCGAATCCCAGTGGCGGAACTCGATGAAGTTCTTGAGACGCACGTCGTTGAAATGCGTGGAGATGATGTGGTTGATTTCGTACGCGTTGAGCTCGCGGTCCGGGTAGACCTCGCCAGCGTTCTCACGGAAGGCGGCGCGATGCAGCTCCTTGCGGCTCAGCCCCGATTCCACCGCTTCGGGCGTGTGCGTCAGGTCGGCGAACATCAGCGGCGTGGACAGCACGTCACGCGCGTAGTCCTCCCAGCCGAAACGCTGGTCGAACAGGCCGGGGGTCACGTTGGTGCGCTGGAAGTCGAGGTAGTCCCACATGCGCTGGCGCAGCAGCGGATACGGGTTGAGACGGCCCTCGAAGTAGGGGGTGTTGCGGAAGAACCATGCGAGAATCGGCCCGATGGCGGTGCCGACGCGCATCTTATCGATCGAATCCTTCTCGTCGACATAGTCGATGCTCACCTGGGTGGAGGCGGAGCAGCGCATCATGCACGGACCGAACTGGCCGACGCGGCCAAGGAAGTCGGTCATCGCGTCATAGCGGCCTTTCGGATTGACCGGCACGTCGACGAAACTCGACTTCGGCTGGTATCCGTAGTTGACGAAACGGAAGCCCAGCTCCTCGAGGATCGGGTCCGCCTCACACCGGAAGTCGGCGTACAGGCCGTTGAGGTCGCCCGGCTCATGAAGCACGCCGATGGAAGCCTCCACCTGGCCGCCCGGTTCGAGCGACACCGCAACGCCTTCGCGCGCGAGTCCGACCAGATGGCCGTTCTCCCAGTATTCCTTGCTTTCGTCATAATACGGAGCGAGCCGTTTGAGGAACGCTTCGATGCCGTTCGGCTCGTAGTAGCTTACGGCCGTGTCGTCGGCGTCATGCACCGGCAGATGCTCAATCTCGACACCTAAACCACCGGTGCCGCGCTTGGAGCGCCCCGCCTCGAAGAACTTCAGAAGGCTCTCGACATGCTTCGGGTTCGGCTCGGCGAGCAGGTGCGCATAGCTGATTCTGGGAGTGACCATGAACGGTATCGTAGGCGAGTCGCGCGACGCGCGTCGCCGCGCGCCCGCGAATCGGCTATATCTTTTTCCGATAACCGGCACGTCGCCGGACATCCGCCATATCACGCCGCAACGCCGCACCGCGCCGTCGCACCACACCGCGCCGCCACGCCCCCATCACCGCACGCCACGCCTCCGCAACGCCGCGCCACACCGTACGGCTTTGCCGTTATGCGCGATGTCGGATACACTCATTGATTTGTAAACCTTGTTTACAGAAACGTCCGGCAGAGAGGCCGGACCACACCATCAACCCACCATCAACCCACGGCGAACAGCCGGAATAAAAGAAAAACAACAGAAAACAACAGAACACGGAAAACAGCAACAACCCATACAAAACACCGGCAACCATAAGCACGTCGGAAGCACACCGGAACGCACACCGAAGCGCACCGGCGACCGCTCCGGTTCCACACCGAAACCACGCCGAAGGCCATACCGGAAACGGACCGAGGACATATCGGACACGCCCGGCACCCCACCGGCACGCCGGTGCGCCACAATCGAAAGGAAGGAAAGCGGCATGACATCCCGTCAGGGCAGACAAGCCATAGCCGCGACGGCCGCAATGGGCGTGGCCGTCGCGCTGGCGTTGCCGACCGCTGCGTTCGCGCAGTCAGCAACGCAAGGAAAGGAGACCGCTACGACCACGTCATCAGGCACCACCTACTACGTGTCGTCGGCACACGGCGACGACGCCAACGCGGGCACCAGCGAAAACGCGCCCTGGAAGTCCCTGACCAAGGTCAACGACATCGCCTCGGACCTCGGTCCGGGCGATTCGGTGCTGCTGGAATACGGCTCCGAATTCAACGACCAGTACCTGCACATCAAGGACACCGCCGGCAACGCCGACGCGCCGATCACGATCTCCGCCTACGGCGACGCCGACGAAGGCAAGCCGGTCATCGCGTCGAACGGCGTCAAAGGCAGCCAGTGGGAGCAGGACTACCGTGCCAACGTCGGCAACCACAAGAACAAGGGCACCGTCTCAACCACGCTGCTACTCAAGGACGTGTCGTACATCACCGTCTCCAACCTGGAGATCACCAACGACGACGCGGACGTCTACGATCCGATCGACACGTGGAAGTGGACCGACACCCCTGATTCCGACGGCACAAAACTCGACCGCAGCGCCTCGCGCATGGACCGCACCGGCGTGGCCGGCATCGCCGAGAACGGCGCGACGATGAGCAACGTGACGCTCGACAACCTTTACATCCACGACGTGGACGGCAACATCTACAACAAGCACATGGCCAACGGCGGCATCTACTTCATGGCCCACTACCCCATGGAGAACACGAGCGCCGAAACCGACGTCTGGCTCAGGGAGCACGTCTCACGCTTCGACCACGTCACCATCAGAAACAGCACCGTCAAGGACGTGGATCGTTGGGGCATCGCCGTCGGCTACACCGCCTACCTCAACTACATCGACGCGAACTACGGCGACGGCTCCATCGACGACGCCCTCATCGCGAAGTACGGTTCCACCAACGTGCGCATCGAGAACAACTACGTCAAGGGCGCCGGCGGCGACGCCATCACCCTGATGTACTGCGACCGCCCGGTCATCGAACACAATGTGGGCGACAGCGTCTCGAAGCACATCAACACGCAGGACTACACGCAGCCCGGCTCCTACGGCGGACGCGTGGCGGCCGGCATCTGGCCGTGGCGTTGCAAGGATCCAGTGTTCCAGTACAACGAGATGTACAACAACCTCAACGCCGAGCACGGC
Organism: Bifidobacterium longum subsp. longum JCM 1217; assembly: GCF_000196555.1. NCBI lineage: Bacteria > Bacillati > Actinomycetota > Actinomycetes > Bifidobacteriales > Bifidobacteriaceae > Bifidobacterium > Bifidobacterium longum. Next base: position 1,794,384 of record NC_015067.1, read on the forward strand.
AACGGCGACGGCCAGGCGTGGGACGCCGACTACGGCGACGGCACGCTGTACCAGTACAACTACTCGTACGGCAACAGCTTCGCCTCGCTGATGATCTGCAACTGGTACGCGGTTAACACCACGTTCCGATACAATATCTCGCAGAACGACCGTCAGGGCGTGTTCGACCTGCCGTCGAACGGCCCCGGCAACCACATCTACAACAACACCGTCTACGTGGACGCCGACAGCCAGGTGCTGACTAAGCGTTCCAACTCGCAGTCCCTGTTCGAGAACAACATCTTCATCAACGCGACCAACACGAAGAAGACGGAGACCTGGAACCGCGGCAGCCAGAACGGCGGCCAGACGTACGACAACAACATGTACGTCAACTACGCGAACAAGCCCACCTCCGACGCCAACGCCATCGAGGCCGACGACGTGTCCGCAGTGCTTGCGGGCGCCGGTTCGGCTCCGACATCCGCCCTCAAGAGCGGCGCCGAGCATGCGCGCACCGGCGAGAAAGCCGCGTTCGACGGCTACCGTCCGGTCGCGGGCTCGAAGGCGATCAACGCCGGCAAGGTCGTCTCCGACCTCAACGACTACGCGGTGGAGAACGACTTCCTCGGCAACGCAGTCAAGGGCAGGCCCGATCTGGGCGCCGTGGAAAGCGACGTGGTGTCCGTCACGATGGCCTCCTCCAAGTACGAGACCGGAACCGAAACCGATTCCGGGACCGGTGACAAGACCAAGGTCATCCACGTGACCTTCACCGACAAGAACCCGGTGACCGTCAAGGAACTGCTCTCCAACGTGTCCGCCGACAAGGGCGTGGACAAGGCCGTGTACCGAGTCGCCGACGCCAAGTCCGGCAAGTCCGCCGACGCCAGGTCCGCCGAGTCCGAACCGAACATGCTCGACCGCCTGCTCTCCCTGCTCCCAGGCTCCGACCGGAACGCCAAGGACGACGAGACGAAGCTCGCCGACTCCGAACCGGTCCGCGATGGCGACATCCTGCGCTTCTCCGCCGAAGGCACGGACGAGACCGACGAGTACACGATCCGCCAGCGCATCACGTGGGATTGGGTCGCGGACTACGAGCAAGGCGTCGCCGACTTCGACTGGAAGGCGCAGCGCCGCACGTCCGCCGGCGGCGAGTGGACCACCATCTCCGCATACGACGGCTCGTGGCCGAACACCGTGTACGACCAGTACTACGGTGTCGGCGTCAACGGCACCCTCGCCGAACTCTCCGGCGACCGCAAGCAGACGCACGGCCTGCTGATCGACAAGCCCGGCGACGGCCTGCCCACGGCCATGGCGTGGAAGGCGCCGGAGTCCGGCACCGTCATGCTGTCGCTCAAGACGTTCGCCGACAAGATCGCTGAACCGTACCTGCGTCAGAACGCGGACAACGCCGGCAAGAAGGTCACATTGTCGCTGATGCGCAACGACGAGACGCTCTGTTCGGCCGACGACCTGTCCGTCTATCAGAAGTCCTCCGAACAGTTCGCGCAGTGCCTCGCCGAGCACGGTTCGATCGACGTGCAGGAAGGCGACTGGATCCGCATCGTCGCCGACGCCGAGACCGGAGTCAAGGCGCCGTCGCTGCACATCAGCCCGGTCATCACATATGAGGACAAGGCGCCCGCCGCGCCGAAGCAGAACGTGCGCTACGACGTCTCGTACGCCGCGACGGACGCCGTCGTCGGCACGCAGTCGGCCGTCGCCGCCGCGTTCACCGCGGACGGCGGCGAGGCCGACGCGCCGGACGGCGTCGCGTTCGCCTTCAAGGACGGCGGCGATGAGGGCGAGGCCTCGCCCGTCATCGACGCGTCCACCGGCGCCGTCACCTTCACGCCCGCCGCCGGACAGTACGGCGCGACCGTCACCCGCACCGTCGTCGTCACGTACGCGGACGGTTCGAGCGACGAGACGACCGTCACGTTCCGTGTCGCGCAATCGCACGCGCAGCGTCTCAACGTGCTGTACCCGACCGTGCGCGGCGACGCCGGCACGGACCTGAAGCGCACGCCGAAGTTCACGCTGAAGGCGGACGGCGCGGCCGCGTCTGTGCCGGAAGGCACGACGTTCGCGCTCGGCGCGAACGCGCCGGCCGGCGCGAGTGTCGACATGGCGAACGGCACGGTCACGCTGAACAGCGGGGTCGGCGGCACCGTCACCGTGCCCGTCACGGTGACGTTCGCCGACGACGGCGCCAGCGTCTCCTCCACCGCCCGCTTCGAGGTGACCGCGCCCGCCGCGCTCGGCTCGTCCGAGTTGGAGACCGCGACTGTCGACGGTGTGAACGTCGTCTACGCGCCGTTCTCCGCCGACAGTCCGATGACCGTCGCGCAGCTGCTCGCCAAGGTGACGGCCGAACCGTCCGGCGCCGATAAGGGCGTGTACCGTGACGGCGTGCGGTTGGAGGCCGGCGCAGAACTCGCCGAGAACGACGTGCTCCGCTTCTCCGCGAAAGGTTCCACCGTGTCCGACGACTACGTGGTGAAGTCGAAGACCACGTGGGATTGGGTGAACGACTTCCAGGTGCGCGTGCAGGGTCCGATCTGGTACGGGCAGCGTCAGACCGAGGCCGACGGCGTGTGGTCGGATATCGCCGACTTCGACGCGACGTATCCGAACTGGATGTACGAGACCTACTACGGTCCGGGCGTGGACTACGCGAACCACAGCCTGCCCACCGACCGCTCCGCCATCCATGGCCTGATCAGCGATTCGCCCGCGTCCGCTGGTGGCTCCGCCATGGCGTGGAAGGCGCCGAAGGCCGGCACGGTGAAGGTGTCCATCCGCGAGGACGAGCCGTACCTGCGCCAGGACGGCAGCAACGGCAAGGCGTTGACGCTTCGTCTCATGCACGACGACAAGGTGGTGTGCTTCGCCGACCTGACCGTCTCCAAGCAGCGTTCCGAGGAGTTCGCCAACTGCGTCGCCGACAAGGGCGAGATCGCGGTCGAGGCGGGCGATTGGATCCGCGTCACCGCGACGTCCGCGTCCGGCATGAACAAGCCGTCCGCGCACATCTCCCCGGTCATCGCCTACATGGCCGCCTCCACGCCGGGCCCCGAACCCGTTCCGGTGGACAAGTCCACGCTGAAGGCCACGGTCGAGGAGGCTCTGGGATTGGCCGAGTCGGACTACACGGATGAGTCGTGGGCCGCGCTCGTCGCCGCGCGCGACGCCGCGCAGACCGTGCTGGACGACGATGCCGCCACCGCCGAACAGGTCGAGACCGCGCAGAACGCACTGCGTGACGCCATCGACGGATTGGAGAAGAAGCCGGTCGATCCGGACCCGAACCCGAAACCGGATCCGAACCCCGATCCCGATCCGACGCCCGACCCGGACCCCGACCCCGGCCCCGACACCAAGCCGGGTGACGGTTCCGGCAACGGTTCCGGCACGGGCAACGGTTCCGGTTCCGGCAACGGTTCCACCGGTTCCGGCAGCGACGGCGCGACCACCGGCGGCAAGCTGACCGCCACCGGCGCCGACGTGGCCGGCGCGGCCGCGATGGTCGCGCTGACCGCGGCCGCCGGCATCGGACTGGCCGCCGCGGCCCGTCGCCGCAGGTGACCGATGCCACGTAGGCACCGGTTCGCCGCCGCCATCGCCGCAGTCGCGGTGGCGGCGGTCCTGCTCGTCACATTGACCGTCGCCGTCGTCACGCACGGCGACGGCGCCTTCGCGCCCGCAGGCACGCCTGCGGGCGCGGGCGCATCCGCCGGCATCGGCTCCGATACCGGCTCCAATGCAAGCGAGGATTCCGACATGTTCCCCACCATCGTCTTCGGCGACACCGTCATCGAACGCAAGGAGTACGTCGCGGCGCTCAAGGCGCAACACGGCGCGGCGCGGCTGTACTTTCGGCAGACGTACGGCGTCGACCCGGCCGAGGACGGCTGGGATAAGGCGCACGACGGCGAGGTCCCGTGCCGTTGGCTCGCGAGCCGTGCCATCGACGAACTGCGACGTCGGCACGCCGCGTACCTCATCGGCGTGGATCTCGGGCAGGTGGCCGACGACTCCTATGCGAGCATCGTCGCGCGCATGGAGGCCGTGAACAGCGGCAACGCGGAACTGAAATCGGACGGCGGCATCGTCTACGGCCGTACCGGCTTCGACATCGACAGCTACCTGAGCTACGAACTGTCCGCGTTGAAGAACGCCTATACGGGCGACGAGTCGAACCCCGGCATGAGCCTGTCCGACGACGAGGTGCGACGCTACTACGACGAGCACGACTGGACAAAGGACGGCGTCGACGGGAAGACTCCGCTGGACGAGGTGCGCGGCAACGTGAAGGCGCAGATGCGGTCGGAACGTTACGACGAGCTCGTGAGCCAGCGCGCCGAAGCGATCGACGTGACCGACCTGCCATGGGACGCGCTGTACCGGTTCACGGCAGGCAGGCTCGGGTAGGACGGGTGTGACCGGTGCCGGCCGAAAAGCACCAGAACGAATAAGGCGGGTGTCCCGTTCCATACGGAATGGGACACCCGCCTTGTCGTAGGCCGCAGACCGGTTTGCCCGGTCTGCGCCGGTCTGGTGCCGACCGGGCGTCGGTTGGACGTCGGTTTGAGGTCAGTCGGCGGCAGTGAAGCCCTGCGGCTCGTCGCCGTCGGCGAACTTCGCCTTGTGCGCCTTCTTCGCGGCCGCGATCATCAGCTTGATGCGGTTGAGCTGGTTCGCCTCGGAGGCGCCCGGATCGTAGTCGATGGACACGATGTTGGCCTCCGGGTGCAGGCGGCGGATCTTGCCGAACATGCCGCGGCCGGTCACATGGTTCGGCAGGCAGGCGAACGGCTGCGCGCAGATCACGTTCGGGCATCCCTGTTCGATAAGCTCGAGGATCTCGGCGGTGAGCAGCCAGCCTTCGCCGGCCTGCACGCCGATCGACGTGACCTCGGCAGCCTTCTCGACGAGTTCGGGCATCGGATCGTCTTGCTTGAACTTGCCGTGAGAGGTGGCGATGGCCGCCTTGATCGGCGCGTTGTAGCGGTCGAGGCTCCAACGCATGAGCGCGTACAACGTCTTGTTGCCGCCGGTGCCGAGATACTTCTCGTTCCAGTCGGTGATGTACGGGCGCGTGGTCATGAACTCCATGATGCCGGGCACCACGGCCTCGCAATCCTGCGATTCGATGACGTCGACGACATGGTTGTTCGCATCCGGCTGGTATTTGACGAGGATCTCGCCGACCACGCCGACGCGCACCTTGCGCGGCACGTCCTTCAACGGCAGAGCGTCGAAGCTCTTCACGATCTCTCGGGCGAGCACGGGGTACGGCAGGTAGCGGCGCTTGAGCCACGGGGTCTTCGCGGCCGTCTTCGAGAAGCCGTGGTGTTCGAGCGCCTCGCGCACGATCACGTCCCACTGCTCGTACAGGCGGTTCGCCGCGCCCTTCTCCACCTCGTACGGGCGCACGCGGTACAGGCACTTCATGAGCAGGTCGCCGAGGATCAGCGCCTTGACGGTGCGGTGCAGCAGCGCGGGCGTCACCTTGAAGCCCGGATTGTCCTCCAGGCCCTGCGTGGAGATCGCGATGACCGGGATCTGCGGGTAACCCGCGTCGATCAGGGCCTTGCGGATCAGGCCGAAGTAGTTGGTGGCTCGG